>JAFQTN010000009.1 GCA_017409025.1 Bacilli bacterium
AACATTTTTCCAACAAAAAAGTAAGGTTTAGTAAGCTTAAAATTCGGTAAAACAATAAGCAACCTTACAAATTAATTATACTCTATTTTTGAAAAAAATAAAAGACTATTAACAAAATTTACTTTGTCAACAGTCTGAGAAAGATAAAAAATATCTTTCTTTTTTTTTTCGTTTTTGGTATAATTGTTATGATAGGACAGATAGGTGGTAATATGAATAGGAAAGGTCAAGCTTTAATTGAATTTGTTTTAATATTACCAGTTTTGATTTTTGTATTATTTTCAGTTATAGATTTTGGTATTATTTTTAGTACAAAGAATACTTTAGAAAATGATAGCGTAGATATAGTTAATTTATTTAAAAATGGTACTTCTTTGGAAGAAATAAAAGCAATGTATAATAATAATGATATAAATATATCTACTGATGGAGAATATTATACTTTCATGATAACTACTTCAGTTAATTTAATAACTCCTGGTTTAAATAAAATACTTGGTGATCCTTATCTAATTAATGTAGAAAGGATAGTTCCGTATGCTTAATAATAAAGGTCAGAGTTTGATTTTATTTGTACTTTTTATACCAATGCTTTTATTAATAATAGTGTTAGTCGTTGATATTGGGAAGGCTCTTAGTTTAAAATCAGAACTAGATAGTATCAATAATATTGTATTAGATTATGGATTAGATAATTTAGGTACTGAAGATTTGGTTAAAAAATTAGGAGATTTAGTTAGGCTAAATAAGAGTGATATTGATAGTATAGATATAAATATAGAGGATAATAAAATATATATTAAACTAGAAGATAGTAATGAAGAATTATTTTTAGGACTTGTTGATATTTCTTTAATTTCTATAAAGTCTTCTTATGTTGGATATACTTTAAATGATGAAAAAAGAATAGAGAGAATAGTTGGTGATTAATATGAACAATGGAAAGGTAATTACTATATCAAGTGTTAAAGGTGGAGTTGGAAAAACTACTTTAACTACTAATTTAGCAGGCATATATTATCTTATGAAAAAGAAAGTATTAATTGTAGATTTAGATTTATATGCAGGTGGTATAGCTACTGTACTTAATGTTTCTCCCAAAAAAGATATTTATATGTTAGTAGATAGTATTAGTAATAATAGATTTACTAGTTTAAGAGATTATGTTAGTACATATAATAATGGTATTGATGTATTAGCAGCTCCTAAAGATCCTAGAGATGTATCTAAAATTGAAAGTAAATATATTACTAAGATATTAGATATAGCAAAAATAGAGTATGATATTATTTTAGTAGATACTCATCACTTATTAGATGAAATTAGTTTAGTTGCATTAGATAATTGTTATATGAGTGCTTTTGTAATTACCAACGATTTAGTAGATTTAAAGAATATGAAGAGTTTACTTAGTATTTTTAATGAAGCTAATAAAGAAAATTATAAAATAATACTTAATAATTCACGTGATACTGGAAGAGATTATATAAGTTTATTTGATGTTAGAAATATAATTAAAGGAAATGTTGATTTTACTATTTCTAAGAATTTTTATATAAAGAATATTGATAAATATGTTTTAAATGGAGAAATACTTACTTTGAATAAATTTATAAATAAGATTTATTCTGGTGATATTAAAAATATGAATAAGTTAGCATCTAGTTTAATTGCTGAATCAACAGGTGAGGTGTATAAGAATGGCTAATCAAAATTTGGTTGATGTTTTTAATGTCAAAAAAAGAGTGGTAGTTACCTCAGATGTTAAAGATTATGAGGTGTTTCCAGATAAAGAAAAGTTAGAAGAATTAAGAACTAAAATAGTTCAAAATTTAATAGATAATAAGATTCCTAAGAATTTATCTTTAGAACAATATATCAATGATGAAATAGATGAGACATTACAAGATTATGATTTAGAACCATTAGAAAGAAATCATATCTTTAATTTAATACAAAATGAAATTAATGGTTATGGCCCTTTAACCGACTTACTTGATAATGATTTTGTTACTGAAATAATGGTTAATGGAATAAATGATATATATGTTGAAATTGATGGTAAATTAGTTAAAGATGAATCTATTTCATTTATTAATGATACACATATTATTAGAACTATTCAAAGAATTGTTCAGCCCCTAGGAAGAACAATAGATGCATCAAATCCGATGGTAGATGCTAGACTTAAAGATGGTTCTAGATTAAATGCTATTATTCCTCCATTATCTTTAACAGGACCTGTTGTTACAATTAGAAAGTTTTCTAAGAGAATGGAAAATATTGATGATTTACTTAGAATGGGTACGATGACTGCTCATATGGCTTTATTTTTAGAAGCCTGTGTTAAAGCTAAATTTAATATAATAATATCTGGTGGTACTGGTACTGGTAAGACTACATTACTTAATATTTTAAGTAGTTTTATAGATGATGAGGAGAGAATTATAACGATTGAAGATGCTGCAGAATTAAGGCTTCATCAATCACATGTAATTTCACTTGAAACTAGAATGGTTAATTATGAAGGTGAAGGAGAAATTACTGTTAGAGATTTAGTTAGAAACTCACTTAGAATGAGACCTGATAGAATTATTGTTGGTGAAGTTAGAGGTAAAGAAGCCTTTGATATGATGCAGGCAATGAATACTGGTCATGAAGGTTCTATTACAACGTTACACTCAAATTCACCCGATGATGCAATTAATAGATTAGAGACAATGATGCTTATGAATGATATGGATTTACCAGTAAATGCTATTAGAAATTATATTGAAAAAGCAATTGATATTGTTATTCAGATAGATAGATTATCTGATGGTAAGAGAAAAGTTACATCAATATCAGAAGTTGTTGGGATGAAAAACGATAAAGTTTGTTTAAAAGAAATATTTGCTTTTAAAGAAAAAGGATTATCGGATCAGGGTAATGTTAGAGGAGAATTTGTTGTTTATAAATATACACCAAAAGTATATGATAGAATGAAGAGAAAAGGAATCATATTAGAAGATATTTTTGGTGAATAAAAATGAAGGATAGAAAATATAAAGTAGTTAGCGGAGAACGTAAGATTGAATCTGATAATCAAAG
This sequence comes from Bacilli bacterium, assembly GCA_017409025.1. Lineage (GTDB taxonomy): Bacteria > Bacillota_I > Bacilli_A > RF39 > UBA660 > RUG705. Next base: position 3,091 of record JAFQTN010000009.1, read on the forward strand.
TGCATGGAAATTAATTAGTTATTTTGGAATATTAGCTTTAATATGCGTTATATCATTTTTAATTGCTAAATATGTTGTTAGAAATGATATTGATGGTGAAGAAAGTCCAATAGATACTAGTGAAAGATTATAAAAAGAGGTGGTGATAATTGTGGATAAAAGTTTAATAATAATTATAGTTCAAATAGTATTAATTTTTGCATTAGTTGCAATTATCACTTTCTTTATAAGATTAAATGATACGATAAAATTAGAAAAAAGAATTTCTAAATATAGTATTAAGGGTAGTAGAAATAAGTGTGATAAATCATATTATGATAAAGTATTTGATGGATATAAATTATTTGTAAAAAAACAAAGAAAAAAAATAAATAAGTTATTTCCTAGTTTAGTAAGAAGATATGATAAATATGTAACAGATGGTGAAGTAAGGGCTACAGATTATGTTACGCATAAGTTAGTTATTAGTATACTGTTTGTAATACTTACTATAATAGCTACAGTTATTCAAGGTAAATTTATTACGATTATGCAATTTCTTATTAGTTTGATTTTAGGTTTTTATATATTAGATATAATATTATTTATTGTAAATAAATTTAAGAAAAAGAAAATAGAAAATGATATGTTAAGAGCGATTATTATTATGAATAATGCTTTTAAATCTGGTAAGTCTACGATTCAGGCAGTTGAGATTGCAAGTGAGAAATTATCTAAACCTATAAGTTTAGAATTTAAAAGGATGCATCAGGAAATGAAATATGGACTTTCTGTTGATGTGGTATTTGATAGATTTGCTAAGAGAATTAATTTAGAAGAGGCTGAATATTTGTCATCATCTTTAACTATTTTAAATAGAACTGGTGGTAATATAGTAGCAGTATTTAATTCAATTGAAAAAACTTTATTTGATAAGAAGAAATTAAATGAAGAATTAAAGAATTCTACGACTGTTTCTAATTTGTTGGTTAAGATATTATTATTTGTTCCAATTGTATTTGTAATTATAATATATTTATTAAATCCTAATTATTTTGATCCTTTTTTTGAAAGTACTACTGGATATGTGTTATTATCAATAATTTTAATTTTATTTATAGTTTATGCATATTTACTTGAAAGAATTGTGAAGGTGGATTACTAATGAATAGACAAGAATTTATAAAGAAAATATATAGTAAAAAATATATTGATAAAATCATTGCTAAAGTAAATTTACTTGGTTTTTCTAATAATACTGATCCTTATGATTTACTTTTAAGTAGACTTATATCTTTAGTATTAGTTTTTTGTATATGTTTATATTCGTTTGATTATGGATATATAATTGCTCCGATAGCGGTAGTAATATATTATAATATCTTTAATGAAATATTTTTAAACAGTAAAATTAGAAAAAGAAATATAATATTAGAAAAAGAAGCAATGCATTTTTTTGAAGTTTTAACATTATCACTTGAAACTGGTAGAAATTTAGCAGAAGCTATTGATGTTACTACAAATTCTGTTAGTGGTATGTTATCAGATGAATTTAAGGAATCTATTAGAGAAGTTTCTTTTGGTAAGAGTTTATCTGAAGCATTAAATGATATGCAAGAAAGAATTCCATCTGATACGATTAATAATGTTATTTTATCTTTAACTCAATCTAATTTATATGGTAATAGTATTATTGATAATTTATATACTCAGATAGATTATTTAAGAGAAAAGAGAAAGATGGAAGTAAAGGGTAGAATTAGTAAAGTACCAGTATTAATTAGTGTTATATCAGTATTATTCTTTGTACCATTACTTTTAATAATTATATTAGGTCCAGTACTTTTAGAATTTTTATAAGATTAGTAATATTTATAATAGATATTACTAATTTTTATTTTGAAAATATCTTTTAAATATTAGTAAATTATGATAATATAATAAATGTGAAGAGGTGATATTATGTCAGGACATAGTAAATGGTCTACGATAAAGAGAAAAAAAGGAGCTATAGATGCTGCTAGAAGTAAAGTGTTTCAAAAATTAGCTAAAGAATTATATGTAGCTGCTAAGGGAGGAGATCCAGATCCTAATAATAATGCTCAACTTAGAATGGTAGTAGAAAAAGCTAAGGCTGAGAATATGCCTAAAGCTAATATTGAATCTGCTATTCAAAAGGCCGCTAATAAAAGTGGCGGTGAGAATTATGAATCAATTAGATATGAGGGATATGGACCATCTGGTATAGCTATTATGATAGATTGTTTAACAGATAATAAAAATAGAACTGCTGGATTTGTTAGAAGTACATTAACTAAGAAAAATGGTAATTTAGGTACTGATGGTTCTGTTAGTTATATGTTTAAAAGAAAAGGGGTAATAGTTCTAGAGAATGTATATGAAGAAGAGAAAGTTATGGAAGATATATTATCTTTAGATATTTTAGATATGGAAATAGATGAAGATATTACTATATATACTGAACCTGATAGTTTTATTTCTGTAAAGGATGAATTAGATAAATTAGGATATGATAAATATATTATGAGTGAGGTAACTTATGTTCCAGATAATTATATGACTTTGGATGAAGAAGGAACTGAAAAAGTTATATCTTTAATTGAAGCATTAGAAGATATTGATGATGTACAAAATGTTTATCATAATTTAGAAATGTAGGAGTTAATATGGATAAAGAATTAAAAGAATATAGAGAAGAAAGAGATGCTATTATATCTGAAATTGGAGAATTTGATGAAGAAGATTTTGTTAAATCTGGTATTTCATTAGAAGAATATACTAATCCTAATGAAGAAGTTATTCAAAAACTTGTTGAATATGTATCTAATGAATATGATCAAACTTCTGTTTATAGTGAGGATGAATAATTTAAGAAGATTTATAATAATCTTCTTTTTTTCATATAATTTAATATGAAACTTAAGAGATATAAAAAAAGAAAAATAAGTTTATATTTTTCTTCTTCGATAATTATAATTATTATTTCTTTGATATTTGCTTTAATTATTATTAATTATTTTAGTAGGAGAGCTAATTTAATATTATATCCTATGGCAGAATCTATGACTAGAAAAGTAGTTACTAGAATTATTAATGATGCAATTGATGAAGATAGTATTGGGGATAATTTATATGTTATTAATAAAGATAGTAATGATGAGATAAAAATGATTACTTATAATTCTTTTGAAGTCACTAAATTAATTAATGATGTTACTTCTAATATAGAAAGAATGATTAGGGATATAGAGGAGGGAAAAGTTAATTATTATGGGGATAATTCAGATAATGAATCTGGTGTTATAAGTGAAATACCTTTTGGAGTTATATTTGGAAATTCTTTACTTAGTGGAATTGGTCCTAAGTTAAAATTAAGATTAAAAATGCTAGGTGATGTTACTAGTAATATTGAGACAGAAGTAAAACCTTATGGAATAAATAACGCTTATGTAGAAATGAGAATTAAGTTAGAGGTTACTGCTAGAATAGTATTACCATTTGTTAGTGAGAAGGTTGTTATTTCTAATGTGATACCACTTTCTATGAATATAGTACAAGGAAATATTCCTGAAGGTTTTGTTTATTCTTATAAATAAAGATGTTACCCTAAGGAAACATCTAAAATCATCATTATAGTAAAACCTATAATAGTAAATATAGCCATCACTTCTTTTTTCTTATTACTTTGACTTTCTGGTATTAGTTCTGATATTACTACATATATCATGGCTCCTGCTGCAAATGATAAGAAAAATGGCAGTAAGGTTCTAACTTTTAATACTAATATTGCTCCGATAACTCCGAATATTGGTTCAACTACTGCTGATAATTGTCCGTAGAAGAATGCTTTTTTTCTTGACATTCCTTCTCTTAATAAAGGAATTGATACGGCTGAACCTTCAGGAAAATTTTGAAGACCAATACCTATTGTTAATAATATTGCAGAAATAGTAGTAGCTCCAGTTAGTCCGTAGTAAATTGAACCAAAGGCAATACCTACGGCTAGACCTTCAGGGATATTGTGGATGGTAATTGAGGATATTAACATAAGGATTCTTTTATTTTTTTTACTTAATAATTTATTGAATACTTTATCTGATATGAACAATAGTAGTCCTCCGCTAAAGAATCCAACAGAAATAATTATCCAGGGAGTAATATTTAATGTTTCAGCATGTTCTATAGCAGGTGATAAAAGAGAGAAGAATGATGCGGCAGTCATAACTCCTGCGGCAAATCCTAACATAGCATCCATAATATTTTTACTAATATTTTTAAAGAAGAAAACAATTGAAGCTCCTAGTGCGGTTAATAAATATGTAAAAAGAGTAGCTATTAAAGCTTGATAAACATAATTTAAATTGATAAACCAATCGTACATAAAACACCTCATTTATATTCTATGTAATATATTAAAATGTGTTATTTCAAAATATAGAATAAATGTTTGTTTTTTATATTGACTTGGAAATATAATAACTGATATAATTATGGTGTCTAACTTTTATATTTATAATAGAAAGAAGTGAAATGGAAGAAAGTAAAATGCATTTGATTAATAAAATATTTAATAATGAAACTATCAGAACTATATGGGATAAAGATGATTAAAAATACTATATAAGTGTAGTGGATATAGTAAGTGTAATAGCAGAAAGTAAAGATGGTAGAAAATATTGGAATAAATTAAAACAAAGGTTAAAGGAAGAAGGAAATGAGTCGGTGACAAATTGTCGCCAACTGAAATTAAAATCTTCTGATGGAAAGTATTATAATACTGATGTATGTGATATTGAAGGTATGTTTAGAATAATTGAATCTATTCCTAGTAAAAATGCAGAACCTATAAAACAATGGTTAGCACGTTTAGGTAAGGAAAGAATTGATGAAGTGTTTGACCCATCATTAACAATCCAAAGAACTATAGATATATATCGCGCTAAAGGTTATGATGATGAATGGATTTCTAAAAGGGTTAAAGGTATTCAAGAGAGAAAAAGACTAACTGATATTTGGAAAGATGGTGGTATTGAAAGTAATTTAGAGTATACAATGCTTACTGATGAAATATATAAAAGTTGGTCTGGAATGAAAGTAAATGAATATAAACAATTTAAAGGTATTAGAAAAGAATCTTTAAGAGATAATATGAATGATATAGAAATTTTACTTACTGATTTAGGTGAACTTGCAACTCGTGATATAGCAACATCTCTGCAACCACAAGGATTTAAAGAAAATATGAAGGTTGCTAAAAGAGGTGGGCGAGTTGCCAGTGATGCTAGAAAATCTTATGAAAAAGCTACTAATAAAATAGCTATATCAAAGCAAAATGCTTTAAATTATCAGTATATGGATGAAGATAAAAATAAACAAATAGAAAATAAATAATATTATGGTATAATGTATGTGAGGTGTTAATATGTTATTTGAATTTGATGAATCTAAAGAAGCAGTAATAAATCCTAATAATGTGATAGATAAGATTAATAATATTCCAGAAGTGGCAATTGCGTGTTATTCGAAATCTTTGTTTGATAAAATTGTTGAGGGTGCTAAATGTACAGTAATTGGAGAGATATCTAATACTAATGGAAAAAGAAAAATTTATGAAGTAGAGTATAATAAGAAGAAGTTGACTTTGTTTTTAATTGGAGTCGGTGCTCCGGTTGCTGCTTGTGATTTAGAAGATTTACATGAGATGGGTGTTAATAAATTTATTGTATTTGGTAATTGCGGAGTATTAGATAAAAATATAGATGATTGTTCTATCATTATACCTACTGAAGCAATTAGAGATGAGGGAACAAGTTATCATTATATTGAACCTAATAAAACAATTAAAGTTAATAAAAAATATGTTACAGAATTTAAAGAAGTACTAGATAAATTTGGGTATAGTTATACTGAAGGTATGACTTGGACTACGGATGCTTTTTATAGGGAAACTAGAAAAAAATTAGAATCTAGAGTTTCTATGGGAGCTAAATGCGTTGAAATGGAATCATCTGCATTACAAGCGGTAGCTGATTTTAGAGGCTTTGATTTCTTTACTTTCTTTTATGCGGGTGATAATTTAGATTTGCCTGAATGGGATCAACGAAGTTTGTCTGGTGATGTTAAATTAGATGAAAAATCTAGAATAGCATTATTGGCATTAGAATTAGGATATAAAATTAGTAAATAATAATTAGTTAAATTGTTAGCTTTAAGTAGATAATTTTTGAAATAATTATCTGCTTTTTTTACTGGTTGTTAATTAAATTGACTTAATAAAAAATATTAGATATTATGTAGTTGTCTAACTTTTATATTTAGGAATGGAGTGATATGTTAAAGTTAATTAATGTATGTAAAAGTTTTAAATATGGGAAGAATAAAAATTTAGTATTAGATAATATAAACTTAGATTTTAAGAAAAGAGAACTTGTGTTTATATTAGGGAAAAGTGGTAGTGGAAAGTCTACATTACTAAATATTATTAGTGGTATTTTGGAAGTTGATTCTGGTAATGTAATGTTAGATGATAAAGATATTACTAAATTTAATAGTAATATGCTTTCTTATTATAGAAATAATATGATAGGTTATATATTTCAAGATTATCATTTAGTAGAGTATATGTCAGTTATAGATAATATTAAATTAGGACAAACTATTAAGAGTAATAATAATAAAATGAAAGATGTTTTGATAAGATTAGGTATATATGATAAAAGAAATATGCAAGTTAATAAACTATCTGGTGGGGAAAAACAAAGAGTTGCTATAGCTAGGGCTATTATTAATGATCCAGATATAATTTTATGTGATGAACCAACAGGTGCATTAGATAGTACTAATAGTAAAATTATAATGGAAATATTAAAGGAAATATCTCGGGATAAGTTGGTTATAGTAGTTAGTCATGATAATGTACTTGCTAAGGAGTATGCTGATAGAATAATAAATATAGCTGATGGAAAAGTGAAATATTATCCGCAAATGGATGATGGTAAGTTTAAAACTATTGTTAAAAAGAAGATAAGTAAATTTTCAATATTTAAATTAGCAATAAAAAATTTAAGTTTAAAAAAGGGAAGAACATTTTTTACTTCTTTAGCAATATCAATAGGTTTTGTGTGTATGATGCTTGTACTTTGTTTATCTAATAGTTTTAAAGATGATATAGATAGATTAGAAAAAGAAACTGTTTCAATATTTCCGATTAATGTTTATAATGGAGATTTTGAGATAACGGATGGTAATATAGTGGGTTCTGATAATAAGATAATTAAGAAAAATAAAGAAGATTATATACATACGAATAAAATTGATAATAGTTATATAGATTATGTTAACAATATTGATGAAGTCGAATTTATTAGTTATGAATATGATATATCAATGCCTATTGTTAGTGATAGGTATAATGTTCTTAATAATAATTATATGAAGATTATGCCTAGCAGTAGTTTTATATCTGATAATTATAATATTTTGTATGGGAATGTACCTAAGTCTATATATGAAATAGTTCTAAAGGTTGATAGCAATAATAATGTAGATGAAGGATTACTTAGTGTCTTTAATATAGATAATGATATAGAATATAATGAATTAGTTAATAGAAAACTTAGAGTTATATTAAATGATAATTATTATGTTAAGAATAAAGATTATTATTTTATAAATAGTAATAATGAAAAAATGTATAAGAATAGTGATATAGAACTAAAGGTAGTAGGTATAGTTAGAGAAAAAGAAGTAGTAGATGATAATAGTTATTTTTATTATAGTAGTGAATTAATAGATTATATTATAAATATAAATAGTAATAGTAAAATAGTAAAAGATCAAATAAGTAAATATTATAATGTATTAGGAATAGATATGGATAGAGATAAAATGTTATCTTATTTAGGTTATAAAAGTTTACCTAGTGGGATAAATATATATGTATCCGATTTGGATAGTAAGAAAATAGTTTTAGATAAGTTGGATTCATATAATGATAATAACGAAATGTTAATTTATGTTGATACGATGAATGATGCTACTCAAATACTTAAGGATTTAATTAATGTTATTACGGTTATATTAATTGTTTTTTCAATGATATCTATAATAGTATCATCTTTAATGGTATTTATTTTAACTAATAATAGGATAATGGAGAGAATTAAAGAAATTGGAATACTTAGAAGTTTAGGAGCAAGAAAAAAAGATATAACTAGATTATTTAATATAGAAAATTTTATTATTGGTATTGTTTCATCCGTTATAGGTATAATAATTATTATAGTGTTAGCTAGTCCAATTAATTTATTAATGGAGATGCTTTTAGATGATGGTATATTTTATGTTTATAAAAATTTAGTTATAATAAGTGTAATATTTAATATATTTATAGTAGTGTTATCAGGGTATATTCCTTCAAAAATGGCTAGTAAAAAGAGGATAATAGATTGTATTTCTAATAGATTTTAGTAAAAATATATGTAAAATGTGAATTTTGTAAAAAAAATTCTTGACTAAAATTTAATTATTTGGTATCATTAAGACGTTCATGAATTTAGGTTTTGTTTTCGGACAAAACTTATATTTATAGTAAAAATGAAACACCAGGATGTGTGTATGAAAGGAGGGTTAAAATGCCTACAGTTAATCAAATAATTAGAAAAGGTAGAGGAAGCAAAAGAAAGAAAAGTAAATCACCAGCTTTATTAGTTGGAATGAATACTATCGAAAGAAAACAAACTACTCAAATGTCTCCTCAAAAAAGAGGTGTATGTACAAGAGTTGGAACTATGACTCCTAAGAAACCAAACTCAGCTTTAAGAAAATATGCGAGAGTTAGATTATCTAATGGTATGGAAGTTACTTGTTATATTCCAGGTATTGGACATAATCTACAAGAACATAGTGTTGTTCTAATTAGAGGTGGAAGAGTTAAGGACTTAATCGGTGTTCGTTACCATATTATTCGTGGTACTATGGATACTGCTGGAGTTCAAGACAGAAAACAAGGCCGTTCTAAATACGGTGCAAAAAGACCTAAAAACTAATAGAAATAATTAAATTTTAAATATATATATGAAGGGAGGATACTAATGAGAAAAAGACAAGCGGTAAAAAGAGATGTATTACCAGATCCAATATACAAATCTAAAGTTGTTACTAAACTTATCAATCAAATTATGAATGATGGTAAGAAGGGTACTGCTCAAAAGATTTTATATGGTGCTTTTGATATGATTAAAGAAAAAACTGGAGAAGATGCAATGGCTGTATTTGAAAAAGCTATGAATAATATTAAACCTGCTCTAGAAGTTAAATCTAGAAGAGTTGGTGGATCAAACTATCAAGTTCCAGTTGAAGTTAAACCAGAAAGAGCTCAAGCATTAGCTTTTCGTTGGTTAATAAATTATGCTAGATTAAGAAGTGGTCATTCAATGGCTGAAAATTTAGCTAATGAAATAATTGATGCATCAAATGGTGTAGGTGCTTCAGTTAAGAAGAAAGATGATACACATAAAATGGCAGAAGCTAATAAAGCATTTGCTCATTATAAATGGTAGAAAGGATAATACGATATGGCTCGTAAAATTAGTTTAGAAAAAACAAGAAATATTGGAATTATGGCTCATAGTGATGCTGGTAAAACTACTTGTTCTGAACGTATTCTATACCATACAGGAAAGATTCACAAGATTGGGGAAACTCATGATGGTGCAGCTCAAATGGACTGGATGGAGCAAGAACAAGAAAGAGGTATTACTATTACATCTGCAGCTACTACTGCATATTGGAAAGATCATAGATTCAATATTATCGATACTCCAGGACACGTTGATTTTACTATTGAAGTTCAAAGAAGTTTAAGAGTTTTAGATGGTGCTGTTTTACTACTAGACTCTCAAGCTGGTGTTGAACCACAAAGTGAAACTGTTTGGAGACAAGCAAATGAATACAAAGTACCTAGAATCATCTTCTCTAACAAGATGGATAAAATGGGTGCAGATTTCTTTATGAGTTTAAAGAGCGTTGGTGATAGATTAGGTGCTAAAGCAGCTCCAATCGAATTACCAATCGGTGCTGAAAATGAATTCCATGGTGTAATTGATCTAGTTAGAATGGTTGCTTTAGAATTCGATGGACAGCAAGATGAAAACTATAAAGAAGTAGAAATTCCTGCAGAATTACAATCTCAAGCAGAAGAATACAGAAATAACTTAATTGAAGCTGTTGCTGACTATGATGAAGAATTAATGATGACTTATCTAGATGGTGGAGAAGTTTCAATTGAAGCATTAAAGAAAGCTATTAGAACAGCTACATTAACTGGAGAATTTTTCCCATTCATGTGTGGAACTGCTCTAGGTAATAAAGGTATAAAACCACTTCTTGATGCTGTTGTTGATTATTTACCAAGTCCACTTGATATTGAAGCTATTGAATGTACAGATGATAGAGGAAATGAAATTTTAAGAAAACCAAGTGATTCAGAACCATTTACTGCATTAGCGTTTAAGGTTATGACTGACCCATTTGTTGGTAAACTTACATTCTTCAGAGTATATGCTGGAACATTAAAGAGTGGAAGTTATGTAATGAACTCTACTAAGGGTGAAAAAGAAAGAATTGGTAGAATTTTATTAATGCATGCTAATCATAGAGAAGAAATTGATGAAGTATTTGCTGGTGAAATAGCTGCTGCAGTAGGTTTAAAAAATACTACAACTGCTGATACACTATGTGATGAGAAAAAAATTGCTATACTTAAAGGTATGGAATTCCCAGAACCAGTTATATCACAAGCTGTAGAACCAAAATCTAAAGCAGACCAAGATAAAATGGGTGTTGCTTTAGCTAAATTAGCTGAAGAAGATCCAACATTCAGAATGAAAACTGACCATGAAACTGGTCAAACAGTAATTTCTGGAATGGGTGAATTACACCTAGATGTATTAATCGATAGAATGAGAAGAGAATTTGGAGTAGAGGCTACTGTTGGTGCTCCACAAGTTGCTTATAGAGAAACTCTTACTCAAGAAGCGGATTGTACAGGTAAACATATTAAACAATCTGGTGGACGTGGACAATATGGACATGTTGAAATTAAATTTGAACCAAATCCTGAAAAAGGATATGAATTTGTTGACAAGATTGTTGGTGGAGTTGTTCCTAGAGAATATATTCCAGTTGTTGATAAAGGATTACAAGAAGCAATGGCTACTGGTGTTTTAGCTGGATATCCAATGGTTGATGTTAAAGCAACATTATTCTTTGGATCATACCATGATGTTGACTCATCAGAAATGGCATTTAAGATTGCTGCTTCATTAGCATTAAAAGAAGCTAAGAATAAATGTAAACCAGTATTACTAGAACCAATTATGAAGGTTGTAGTAGTTGCACCAGATGAATATACTGGTGGTGTTATTGGTGATATTACTTCTAGAAGAGGTAAACCTTTAGGTCAAGAATCTAGAGGAAATGCTATTGCATTTACTGCAATGGTTCCACTTGCTGAGATGTTCGGTTATGCGACTAGCCTTCGTTCTAACACACAAGGTAGAGGAACATTTACAATGGTTTTAGACCATTATGAAGAAGTTCCTAAGTCAATTGCTGAAGAAATCATTAAGAAAAATGGTGGAAATTAGTAATAATACTTGCAAAAATTTGAAAATTTGCTAAAATTATATATGTATAAAGAAAGAGAGGAAATTTAAAATGGCAAAAGCAAAATTTGATCGTAGTAAACCACACGTTAACATTGGTACTATCGGACACGTTGACCATGGTAAAACTACATTAACTGCTGCTATATCTAATCATTTAGCAGGAAAAAACGGAAATGAAAAAGTTGATTTCGCTAATATCGATAAAGCACCAGAAGAAAGAGAAAGAGGAATTACAATCAATACTGCTCATATCGAGTACAGTACTGAAGCAAGACACTATGCACACGTTGACTGTCCAGGACATGCTGACTATGTTAAAAACATGATCACTGGTGCTGCTCAAATGGATGGTGGTATCTTAGTTATAGCTGCAACTGATGGACCTATGGCTCAAACTAGAGAACATATCTTACTTGCAAGACAAGTTGGAGTTCCTAAATTAGTTGTATTTATGAACAAATGTGATATGGTTGACGATGAAGAACTACTTGATTTAGTAGAAATGGAAATTCGTGAACTATTAAGCGAATATGAATTTGATGGAGATAATACTCCAATTATCAGAGGATCAGCTCTTAAAGCTCTTGAAGGAGATGCTGCATGGGGAGCTAAGATTGATGAATTAATGGAAGCTGTTGATACATGGATTCCAACTCCAGAAAGAGACAATGAAAAACCATTCTTAATGTCAATCGAAGACGTGTTCACTATCACTGGTCGTGGAACAGTTGTTACAGGACGTGTTGAAAGAGGACAATTAAAATTAAATGATGAAGTTGAAATCGTTGGATTAAAAGATACTAAGAAAACAGTTGTTACTGGTATCGAAATGTTCAGAAAACAATTAGATTATGCTGAAGCAGGAGACAATGCTGGTGTATTACTTCGTGGAATTTCTAGAGAAGAAGTTGAAAGAGGTCAAGTATTAACTAAACCTGGAACAGTTAAACCTCATAAGAAATTCAAGGCACAAGTATATGTACTTTCTAAAGAAGAAGGTGGAAGACATACTCCATTCTTTACAAACTACAGACCACAATTCTATTTCAGAACTACTGACGTAACTGGTGTTATCACATTACCAGAAGGAACTGAAATGGTTATGCCTGGAGATAATGTCACTATGACTGTTGAATTAATAGCTCCAATCGCTGTTGAAAACGGTACTAAGTTCTCTATCCGTGAAGGTGGAAAAACTGTTGGTGCTGGATCAGTTTCAGAAATTATCGAATAGTAAATTTAAAGAAAGCTTTAATGCTTTCTTTTTCTATGTCTAAATTTATGTTATAATTATATTAATAAAAAAGATAATAATAATATAATTAGATAAAATAAAGGATGATATATATGGATATGAATTTTATTTTAATACAATTAATTGGTGTATTGGCATGGATATTTTTATTTCTTAGTTTTTATAGAAAAAATACTGATAAAATATTAATATTTCAAGTAATTGCATCTTTATTATATTGTGTTCATTATTATTTTTTAAATGCTTATAGTGGACTTTTGATGTGTTTAATATCTGCTATATTTGATTTTGCTTATTATAAGAGCAATAATGATAAATATCTATATCTAATGTCTATTCCTTTAAGAATAATTGCTGGTTTTATTAGTTATTCTAGAATAGTAGATATATTACCAATTGTAGCAAGCTTATTAGATGGATATATTCTTACTAAAGAGAAAAAAACTTTATTAATAGGTTCAGTAATTTATTATGTAATATGGATAATTTATAATGTAAATGTAGCATCATATTCAGGTGTAATAACTGATGGAATTTTAGTAATATCTAATTTGTCTATTTTATTATTTAATTTTAATATTTTAAATAAAAAAGATAAAAGTGGGGATGCTCTTAAGAGGTAGAAACTAATAGATACTAATTTGTGTAAAGTATCTATTTTTCTTTTTGTATTAATGATATAATCATAATAGGTGATAATTATGCCACTAATGGGTGAATCTAGAATTACAAATAGTATTTTACGTATGATGGGAGAAAATTCTAAAAAAGAGATAGATAATTATTTAGAAAGTGTTGTTGATAGGGATTTTTTAGTAATTTCTTCAATAGAACAAGTTAATAATATCTTTGGTAAAAATATTGAACAGTTTTATATGTCTTTATCAGAAGATGAACTTATTGATTTAAGAACTTGGACTAGTTATAATTTTAGTAATATTAATGCAATACTTAGAAATAATTGGACATATGAGAATAATGGACTTTTGACAGAAGATAAGAAGAATGAATTAAGAGAATTAGCAGGTAGAATTAGTAAAATATTTGCTAAATATAATAGTCCTTTGGTAAATTTTATTGCATTTAGGGGTACTACGATTAGTTCTTTTAAAGATTATGGAATTACTGATTTATTAGAGTTGGAAAATTTAGAGGGTAAATTTTTATACGAACAAGGATTTACTAGTGCTTCGATGATAGAGAGTTCTTGTTATTTTAAAAAGAATTTTAATGATTCAAAAAAATATAATATTGAAGTTAGATATTTAGTTTCTTCAGAGTGTGAAGAAGGAGTACTGCTTGTAAATAGGGATACTAGTCATTATTCAGATGAAAATGAATATTTAATAGATAAAGGTTCTTTATCAAAGGTTATTGATGTAAAAGTAGATAAGGATAGTGATACTGCTATTATAACGGTTGTTTTGATACCTAGGAAAATTTATGATAGAGAATATCATCAAGATAAAACTAGTATTAAGGTTAATTAATTGTAGGTGATAATTATTATGAGTAATATACTTTTATATGTTTCTAATATATTTATTTTATTATCTTTTATAATATATTTTATAATGATAATTATAAATAGAGGAAATAAGGTTACAAATAGTAATGGTTTTGATATTACTAAAGATATAATATCAGAATATAATAGTATCAATATAATAGAGAGTAAGGGTTATTTTACTTTTTATAATATTAAAAGAAAAGTTATTAAATTAGATACGAAAACTTATTATGGAAATGATTTAAGTTCTATAGTTATAGCTTTAATATCTGCGGGTATTTCAATAGTTCATAATAGTAAAAATAAATATATAGAATTTTTCAGGAAAATATTTTCTAATATAAAGATATTATATATATTTCCATTAATAGCGATATTAATTAATTATTCAACTTATAATATTAGTGATGCCAAAGTTAGTATAATTTTTTTAATTTTCTTTAGCATTATAAGTTATATTTTAATTAATATTAAAAATCAAGCCTTTATGTGGACTATCGATAATATAAATAAGATTAAAGATATTAGTAAGAGTAATTCTGATAAGATAGTTAAATTTATAGATAAGATAATATGGCTTGATAAATTTATCTTTTTTGGTGAACTTATAATGATTATTAGATATGTATTAATATTATTAGAAATTAATTAAATTAATAATATATTATAGAAATAAACATATAAATTAACTAGGTGATGGTGTGAAAAAAATATGTTTATTTTTTATTTTGATGTTATTTCCTTTAACTGTTTTTGGTGAAGAGTTAAATTTGGCAGAGAATGCTAAGAGTGCTATTATGATTGAAGCTAGTACTGGAGAAATATTATATAATAAGAATGCTAATGAAAGGCTAGCTCCGGCTTCGATGACTAAAATTATGTCTTTAATTTTAATTATGGAAAATATAGAGAGTGGACGATTAAAGTGGAATGATATAGTTGTTGTATCTCAAAATGCTTCATCTATGGGAGGTAGTCAAATATTTCTAGAGGCTAATGAAATGATGAGTGTAGAGGATTTAGTTAAAGGAATATGTATTGCATCAGGAAATGATGCAACAGTGGCTTTAGCAGAAAAGATTGCTGGTACTGAAAAGGCTTTTGTAAAACTTATGAATGATAAAGTAAAAGAATTAGGACTAAAGAACACTAATTTTGTTAATTCAACAGGGTTAGATGCGGAAGGGCATTATTCAACAGCATATGATATGGCAATGATGGCTAAAGAATTAATTAAACATGAAAAGATATTAGAATTTTCTTCAATATATGAAGATTATTTAAGAAAGAATACTGATAAAAGTTTTTGGCTTGTTAATACTAATAAATTAGTTAGATTTTATTCTTATATAGATGGTCTTAAGACAGGATTTACTAATAGTGCTGGATATTGTTTGACTGCTACGGGAAAGAAAAATGGTATGAGATTAATAACAGTTGTGATGAATGTGGATAATACTAATAATAGGACTAAAGATACGATTGCAATGATGGATTATGGATTTAATATGTATAGTTTAGATAAAGTAATTAATAAGGATGATTCTTTAGGAAATATAAAAATAAATCTAGGTAAGAAAGAGTATGAGAATATTGTTTCTACATCAGATATTACTGTTTTAAATAATAATCAAAAAGATAAACGTAATGTTACTTATGATATTGTTACTAATGAAGTTAGTGCTCCGGTTAAAGTGGGAGATGAAGTTGGTAAAATTAATATTTATGAAGATGGTAATTTTAAATATTCTGTACCGTTAACTATCAGTAGTAATGTAGATAAAGCTAATATATTTATGGTATTTTTTAGAAATTTGAAAGATATATTAACTTTTAATATATAAGAAAAAAATTAAGTTTTTGCTTAATTTTTTTAATAAATTTATTAAAAATTTACATAATAATATTATCTATCTAGATCTTTAGTAAGTATACCAATATTTACTAAGCCGGATACCATTACTAGGACATAGACAATTCTTGTTAATAGAGATCCATCACCAAGAAGATATTCTACTAAATTAAAGTTGAATAATCCTACTAATCCCCAGTTAATACAACCGATGATGCTTAATACTAATGTGCTTTTAAATAATGTATTCATATTATTCCTCCTTGATAATAATATTTTTACCAAAAATTATATATTTATTCATCATATTAGTAAAAAAGTTACCATATAATTTATCGTAAAGATAAAAAGATGGGGTGAATTGTGAAAAAAATATTTTTATGTTTAACTTTAATGTGTTTAATTTTAACAGGATGTGGTAAAAAAGATGAAAAGACAGTTTTAAAAGAATTTCAAGATAAGGTTAGTAATAGTGATTCATATTATTTATCTGGAAATATGGAACTTGTAAATAATGAGGATGTATATACTTATGATATTAGTGTTTCTTATAAGAAAGATGATTATTATAAAATTGAACTTACAAATGTTATAAATGATCATAAACAGATTATACTAAGAAATGAAGAAGGTGTATATATTGTTACACCGTCACTTAATAAGAGTTTTAAATTCCAAAGTGATTGGCCATATAATAATTCTCAGGTATATTTACTTTCTAGTTTATTAGATGATATATCAAATGATGAAAATAGAACATTTGAAGCAAATGATGATGGATATGTATTTACTTCAGGTGTAAATTATCCGAATAATGATAAATTAGTTAGTCAAAAAGTTTATTTTGACAAAGATTATTTACCTAGTAGAGTAGAAGTAATAGATACTGATGGTAATGTTCAAATTAAGATGGTTTTTAATAAAATTGATTTAAAAACAGAATTTAATGATACTTATTTTGATTTAAATTCAATATTAGATACTGAAAATATAGGAGAAGAAGATAATAGTAATGATAATACTAATAGTCCAGAAACTGATAAAGATGATAATAATACAAATAACAATACTAATAGTAATCAAAATACTGAAGCACAAGAACCAAATAGTGAATCTAATAGTCAAGAAGAAACAAAAGAAACTGCTACGATTGATGATATAATATATCCAATGTATTTGCCGGTTAATACTTATCTTACTTCTCAAGAAAGAGTAGCTACTGAAGATGGAGAGAGATTAATATTAACATTTACTGGAGATAGTTCATTTACTTTAGTAGAAGAGACAGTATCTTATAGTAGTAGACCAGAAATTATTCCTACTTATGGTGATGTAGAATTAATTGGAAATTCTTTAGCTGTTATAAATGATAATTCTGCTAATTGGTTTGATAATGGAATAGAATATTATATAGTTAGTGATGTTATGAATACAGATGAATTATTACAAGTAGTTAAATCAATTAGTGTACTTCCTGTTAGTAAATAATATAAAAAGGGCTAAGATGATGAAAAATCTTAGTCTTTTTTAATTGTTGTTATGCAATATGTTAATTTATGTGTTATACTTAATAGTGTTTGGGAGGATATATTTATGGATAAAGATACATTAAAAATGTTAGCTAATAAACTTATGTTTACTATGGAAGAGAGTGAATATGATACTTTATTAGAAGAATTTGATACGATGATTAAACAAATGGATTTAATTGGTGAAATTAAAGGAATTGAAAATGTAGAACCTATGTGTTATCCATTTCCTTTGGATGATGTATGTTTAAGAGAAGATGAAGTAGTAGATGAACTTGATATAGAAGATATACTACAAAATAGTGGAAGTACTTTATATAATCAAGTTAAGTTACCTAAGGTGGTGGAATAATGAAGAATATATTAGAACTTAGAGAAGAAATAGACAAAGGTAATGTTACAAAAGAAGAACTATTTAATAATAGTGTAGATATGGCTAAGAAATATCAAGAAAAATATAATTCTTTTGTAACAATATTAGATAATTATGAAGGAATTGATAGTAATAGTATTTTATCTGGTATTCCTTATGCTATGAAAGATAATGTTTCTACGAAAGGAATTCTTACTACTGGTTCATCTAATATACTAGCTAATTATGTTCCTGTATATGATGCTACTATATATGAGAAATTAAAAGAAGCAGGTGCGGTGCTTGTTGGTAAGACGGTATTAGACGAACTTGCTATAGGTGGTACTGGTACTACTGGACATACTGGTGTTGTATTAAATCCTTGGGATAAAACAAGACAAATTGGAGGTTCATCTGCAGGGAGTGCAGCAGCAGTTGCATTGGGAATAGTTCCATTTGCAATTGGTTCTGATACAGGGGACTCTATTAGAAAACCAGCAGCTTTTGGTGGTGTAGTTGGATTTAAACCAACTTATGGAAGAATTTCTAGATATGGATTATTTGCTTTTGCATCTAGTTTAGATCATTTAGGGGTATTTGCTAGAAATGTTAAGGATGTAGCCATTGTTACTGATATAGTTAAAGGACATGATAGTAAAGATATGACTAGTTTACCAGATGATGATAGAGAGTATAGTAAGTTATTAGATAATGATGTAACTGGTAGAAAATTATTTTATATAAAAGAAGCATTAGAAAATAATGATAATGATCCGGAAATGGAAAAAATTATAGAAAACTTTAAAGTGGTAATTGAAAAATGTAAGACTTTAGGAATAGAAGTGTGTGAAGAATCTATTGATAAAGATTTACTTAAAGCAATGTATCCTACTTACAAAGCAATATCTTGTGCTGAAGTTACTAGTAATGATGCTAATTTAACTGGTATTCATTTTGGTGTAAGGGGAGAAGGAAATACACCAGATGAGATAATTATGGATGCTAGAACTAAAGGTTTTTGTGAACTTATTAAGAGAAGATTTGTTTTAGGAAGTTATATATTGCAAAGAGAAAATCAAGAAAAATTATTCTTAAATGCTTGTAGAGTAAGAAGAATGATTGTTGATAGAGTTAATGAATTGTTTAGAGAATATGATGGTATAATTATGCCTGCAGCTGAAGGGATTGCTCCTAAATTAGAGTATGAATCTGATATGCTTAGTGATAAATTTTTAATACTAGGTAATCATATGGTAATTGGTAATTTTGGAGGATATCCTAGTATAACTATTCCTTCTGGATTTGTAGATAATATGCCTGTAGGTATAAATATTACTGGTAGAGTTAAAGAGGATGACGTTGTACTTAATATTGCTAATAAAATAGAAGGTAGTATGGAATATGCTAATCAAGTAGCGAAGGAGATGAAATAATGTATAAGGTAGTTATTGGACTTGAAGTTCATTGTGAATTAAAATCTAATAGTAAGAATTTTTCATCAGCTAGAAATAGTTATTCAACAGTTCCAAATAGTAATGTTTCTGTAGTTGATTTAGCATTTCCTGGAATTTTACCAGTAGTTAATAAAGAAGCGGTAAGAAATTCTATTAAGATGGCTTTGGCTATGAATTGTGAAGTACCTGAATATTTAACTTTTGAAAGAAAGAATTATTTCTATCCAGATTTACCTAAAGGATATCAAATTACTCAGTTTAAACATCCAATAGGGATTAATGGTTATGTAATGATAAATGTTAATGGTGAAGATAAAAAAGTAGAAATACTTGATACACACTTAGAAGAAGATACTGCTAGTTTAGAACATTATAATGCTTATTCATTAATAGATTATAATAGATGTGGAGTTCCACTACTTGAAACAGTTACGGCACCATGTATTAATTCTGCTGATGAGGCAATTGCATTTTTAGAGACATTAAGAAGTATATTTTTATATACTGATACTTCTTATGCTAGAAGTGACCGTGGTCAAATTAGATGTGATGTTAATGTATCTTTGATGGAAGAAGATGCTTTAGAACTTGGTACTAAAGTAGAAATTAAAAATATAAATTCTTTTAGTAGTGTTAGGGAAGCTATTATATGTGAAGTGGCTAGACAAACTGAAATACTTTCTAATGGTGGAAAAATATCGCAAGAAACTAGAAGATATGATGAAAATACTAACGAGACATATTTGATGAGAAGTAAAGAAGATGCGCTTGACTATAAATATTTTACTGATCCTAATTTACCTCCTGTTAAGATAAGTCGTGAATGGGTTAATGAAATAAAAGATGAAATCCCAAGACTTCAATATGAGAGAAGTTTATTATATATTAATGATTATGCTATTTCTAGAAAAGATGCATATACTATTGTAAGGGAAAAAGAGATATCTGACTATTATGAAGAATGTATTAGTTTAGGAGGAGATCCTCAACTTGTTTGTAACTGGTTAACGGGTAGTGTTATTGGTAATATGAACAAGATGGGATTAACTATTACGGATATATCTTTAACTCCAAATATGTTAGTAGAATTAATTAAATTAATTAATGATGGTAAAATTTCTGGGAAACAAGGTAAAGATGTTTTAGAAAAATCATTAGAAACTGGAAAGACTCCTAGTCAGTTAGTATCTGAAATGGGATTGAGTCAGATTACTGATGAAAATGAAATTAGAAATATTGTAATAGATGTAATAAATGAAAATTTAAATTTAGTAGAGGATTATAAGGCTGGTAAGAGAGTGTTTGACTATTTTATAGGTCAGATAATGAAGAAAACTAGAGGTAGAGCTAATCCAGTAATTACTTCTAGAATACTAAAAGAAGAACTTGATAAGTAGTAGTAAATTTGACAATTTAATAGATTTATGCTATAATTTAAAACGTGATGGCACATTATTCTAGTCAATTGATTCGTTAGGAAGACGGGGATAAAAGACCGTTAAAGAGCATATCGATGAAACCTTTGGTGTTTGCTTTAGATGCCCAATCTAGGGTGGATGCTGAGGATGAGAGAAATGGACATTATATAATGGCATATATAAGTTTGTTCCATTTTTCGTGGAGACCTAACTTTGTAATTTTAAAATTACGAACTAGGATTAAACCTGCTATGTGGCGAATAGTTACGAGCAGTGTAGCTTGTCTTGAGTGAAAGATTTGGGATTAGTTAAGGTTATTATATGATCGGCCAATTATATAATACTATGCTATGAAATTACTTTTGCAAAAGAGAATTAATAACGATGCGTTGGTGAGGAAATCTCCTAGAGTGTACTATGATATAGGATTGCAGTGGGAACTAAGTGGCAATCAAGTCGTATGATGTGGAAACACCGTACTGTCTTCTTTAAAGGGGAACCGCAATACTGGTAACGGTATGTAGAAGATAGGGAAATCCTACTTGACCTAAGTCCCAAAGTTAACTATATCTATAAGCCATTTTTTTTAATTGTTTGGAGGAAGAAATGAAAAATAAGACTGATTTTAAATGGGTCTTTATAGTAACAATATTAGCATTTATTATTTCAATTGTGATGACTTTATTTTCTACGATGGTGCTTGAAAATGTAGGGTTATTAATAGCAATATTAATTACATTTTTGTTTATATTATTAGGGATAATATTTGATATTGTAGGAGTAGCTGTTACTAGTGGTGATGAAGTTGCATTTCATTCGATGAGCGCAAGAAAAATTAGAGGTGGAAAAGTTGGCGTAAAACTTTTAAAAAATACTGATAAAGTATCCTCTGTTTGTTGTGATGTTGTAGGAGATGTGTGTGGAATTATTTCTGGTACTTCTGGAGTTGTTATTGTATCATTAATTATTAAATTAACTGATATTAACGAACTATTAGTATCTTTAATAGTAACTGGACTTATATCAGCACTTACTATTGGTGGTAAAGCATTAGGAAAAGGTTTTGCTATTAATAGAAGTAAAGAAATAGTAACTGTTGTTTCTAAAATATTATCAATATTTGAATTTAATAGATAATTAAAGAGGAGTAATCCTCTTTTTGTATTTAGTAAATAATTGTTTGCTTTTTTAGTAGATATAGTTGACAATATATGACTTTTATGTTATTATAAACAGCGATTTTCTTAAAGGGGGAATTGTTTATGGAAGAAAATAGAAGATTTAGTTGGTCAGATTTATTTATTAAGGTAATATTAGTAATTATATTTATACTATTTACAGTATGGTTATTATCATTATCTAATAAAGAACTTTCTAACTCACTTAATGTACTTACGGATAATATCTTTTCTGAAAATGTTGAAAAGATGAAAAATGTTGGTAAAGAATACTTTACTATAGAAAGATTACCTGAAAAGGTAGGAGACGTTAAGACTCTTACATTAGAAGAAATGTATGAAAAAAAATTATTACTAGAACTAAAAGATAAATATGGTAATGCTTGTTCAGAAGAAGATTCATATGTTTCAATTGAAAAACACAACAATGAATATCAAATGAAAGTTAATTTAGAATGTGGTTCTGAAAAAGAATACATTATAGTAATTATGGGATGTTATGATTACTGTGATACTGATATTTGTGAATTAAAAGAAGATGTTAAACAAATTGAATATCAATATAAGAAAACTACTGGTGGATATTGGACTGATTATGGAAAATGGAGTGAATGGTCTAAGACTTCAGTTAGTAAGACTAATTATAGACAAGTAGAAACTAAGAAAGAAAATGAAAAATATTCGTATGATAAGACTATAACTGAAACAGTTTATGAAGATTTTGAAGTTAGTTGTCCAGATGGATATAAGTTAACTTCAGATAAAACTAAATGTTATAAGGAAAATGAAAAAACTGTTCCTGTTGATCCAGTATGTCCTAATAAATCAGGATATACAGTTACAAGAGATGGATTTATATGTAACTATAAAAAGAATGTAGAAAAAGATACAGCTACACCAATATGTCCTAATAAATCAGGATATACAGTTACAAGAGATGGATTTACATGTAACTATAAAAAGAATGTAGAAAGTTCTGATTATACATTAAAATATGTATCTACTAAAACAGGTTCTTCTGTTCCTAAAGATACTAGTAAATATGAGTATGTAGAAATAGATTCAGATTATGTATATGATTGTGATAATAGTTGTGCATTTAAATGGGTGTTTACTTATAAGGTTTATAAAAAGGTTTATAAAACAACTACTAAAACAACTACTAGTACAGCAACTTGTCCATCTAGTAGTTATAAAAAGGTAGATGGAAAATGTGTATTATATGAAACAAGTACAAAAACAGAAAATGCTATTTGTTCAAATGGTTATACACAATCAGGAAATAGTTGTACAAAAATAGTTAATGATTTAGATTATAAAAATTTAGTTATGATATGTCCTAAGGATTATAAGAAAACTGAAGATGGAACTCAATGTTTTAAAGAAGTAAATTCTACTGTTAAGGTAGAAGGTACTAAAGAAGTAACTTATTATAGATATAGAGTTAGAGAATATAAAGGTGGTACTACTGATTATAAGTGGAGTACATCAAAAGAAGATAAAAAATTATTAGATGCTGGATATAAATTAACTGGAAAAACTAGATAGGGGGTAAAATAATGAAAAATAGAGGAGTATTTCAAGTATTAAAAAAAGGAGATATTTACAAAATATTTTATATTGAAAAAGGGGAAACATTAGTTGAATATCCTAATGAATTTGCTTTTTATGAAGAAGGTACTAAATATATAAAAGATCATAAAGAAGAGTTAGATAAAGTTGTAACTGATACAAAAGAAGAAGAAAGAAAAAGAATAGAAAAAGAAGAAGAAGAAAGAAAAGCTAAAGAAGCTGCTGAGAGAGCAAAAAAAGAAGAAAAAGAAAAGAAAAAACAAGAAAAGAAAGTTAAAAAAGAAAAGAACAAGGAAGAAAGAAAAAAGAAAAGAGAAGAGACTCGTGAAAAAATAAAAGATGTTTGGTCTAATGGATGGGTAAAATTCACGTCTGGATTTTTAGTAGCAGCTATGTTATTGACTGGTGGACATTTTCTAGGTAAAGGAATTAGTAAGGCAATAAAGGATAATAAATCTAATAAGCCTACATCTTCTCAAACAGGTTCTACTAATCCTACAGAATCAACTGAACCTACTATTAGTATTAAAAATGATGTAGAAACCACTATAACTTATGAAGAAATTTATAATACTGAAAGTTTTGAAAAGATGGTAGCAGAATTTGCTAAACCATATGTAGATAATAAAGTGAGTTTAACTACTGAAGATTTACTTAAGTTTGCATCTATTGTTAATATAGATAGATTAGTTGAAGAAAATCCAGAATTTGCTAAAGAATTATTTGGAACTCAAACTGCTGAAGAATATTTAAATGATGCTGCTAAAACTATTGGTATGACTCAAGCTTATAATCGTAATATGTGGAAAAAAAATAAAAATACAGATAATTTTATTTGGATAAGTAAAGCTATTCCTGAAGGAGATTCACAAAAAGAAAAAATGGTAGAACTTGAGGGTTATGTTATTAAAATAGCAAAAGCTGCTGCAGATAAAAATGAAGAAGAAGTTAATAAATTAACTTATAAATTAATTGAATCTTTAACTTTAACTGAAGGAAGTTTAAATGCTTTGGATGACGGTGTAGAATTTGGTGCACAACTATATTTTGCATTAATTAATAATTCTATTGCTGGAAATTATTTAAAACAAGAATATAGAGATTACTTTGAAACTAGAAGTAGTTCAGAACAAAACGCCTCTAATATATTTACAGTTTATAATAAATGTATTAATAATGGTAAAGTCAGAACAAAATAAATGTTTAAAAGCTCATAAAAATGGGCTTTTTTCTTTGTTTAATTATGATAATATGATATAATTTAGTTGATGAGATATGAAGAAGATAATTATTATATTTATATGTATATTATTAATTTTATTTATTAGTATATGGATAATGGTAGGGATAGATAAGAAATATATTAGTGTTCTTGAAAAAGAAATATTAGAAAATACTAATGTAGAAGATATTACATATATTAATAAATATGATAATAATTATATAGTTAAAGATAATGAATATGTATATTTATTTGATTCTAGTTATGAAGAAATATATAAAGTTAAGATATCTTTATTACATGATAATAAGAATGATTATGATATAATTTATAAAGATAATACAATTATGTATATGGAAGATTATAAGGATAAAGAGGGAATTATTTTTAAGTATTATGATATTTATACTTATCAGGTTATAGAAGAAATAGTAGTAGGTGATAATTGATGAATGATAATATACTTAGTTTATTGCAAGATAAGCCAATAATAGTTCCTAGAATATTATTTAATAATTATAAGAGATTAAATATAGATGAAGAAGAATTAGTAGTTATTATGTTAATAATAACTTTAGGTAATAAGATAGAATATAATCCGGAAATATTTGTATCCGAACTTAATATGGATAGACATAAAGTAATGGGAATTATTAGTAATTTGATGGGAAAGAATATTTTGTCTTTAGAAGTAGTTAAGAATGGTAGAAAAACAGAAGAATATATTTCATTATCATTACTTTATGATAAATTACTAAATATTATAAAAGATGTTGATGAAGGTAAGGTAGAAGTGGATAATTCGATATTTAGTATATTTGAAAATGAACTTGGAAGATTATTATCTCCGATGGAATTAGAACAGATAAAGGAATGGATTAATACAATTAAGAGTGAAGAATTGATTGTTGCTGCATTAAAAGAGGCTGTTTTAAATGGGGTTAGTAATTTTAGGTATATGGATGCAATACTTAATGATTGGAATAAAAAAGGATATAATTCTAGAGAAGATATAATTAAAGATAAGAATAATTATAGAAAGAAAAAATCCAACATAGAAATTGTCGATGTGGATTGGTTAAATGATGAATAAAATATTAGATTATTTGGATGAATTATTTTTAAATCCTAAATGTGAACTTAATTATAATAAAGACTATGAATTACTTATTGCGATAGTTTTAAGTGCACAGACTACGGATAAGAGAGTTAATAAAGTAACGGAAGTTTTATTTAAGAAATATTCTAATTTAAAAGAATTAAGTGTTGCTAATATATCAGATATAGAAGATATTATTAGAGAGATTGGTACTTTTAGAAGAAAGAGTATTTATGTTAAAGAAATAGCTTTAAGACTTGTTAATGATGGATATGATTATGTTCCTAATGATAGAAGTTATATAGAAAAATTACCTGGTGTAGGTCATAAGACTGCGAATGTATTTTTGTCTAATATATATGATGAACCTGCTATTGCAGTTGATACGCATGTATCTAGGGTTAGTAAAAGATTAGGGCTTGTTAATAAGAATGATGATGTTATTAAAATAGAGAAGAAATTAGAGAAAAAAATTCCACGAGATAGGTGGAGTAAGACACATCATCAATTGGTATTATTTGGAAGATATTATTGTAAGGCAATTAAGCCTGAATGTGATAATTGTAAATTAAAAGATATATGTAAATATAAAAATAAAAAATAGTTCGTGTGAACTATTTTTCTTCTTCTTTAACTTCTTCGATAGCCTCAGTAGGACATTGAACAATAGCATCTTTAGCTGTGTCTTCTAAATCTTCTGGAACAACATCTACGATAGCTTCTGCTAATCCTTCCTCATTAAAATCAAAAATTTCACCTTCAGTTAGTGATACACAGTTACCACAACCGATACATTTATCTTTAATAACATTTACTTTCATAATTACCTCCGCTTCCTTATTAATTATAAGTGTAAAGAATAAAAAAATCAATAAAAAATATTTTATTTAATTAAAATATATGTTATTATATTAGTGAATAGAAGGTGTTAACTATGGGGAGTAGGATGGATAAGTATAAAAATAATTCTGATATACCTAAGAGAAGTGAGAAAAATAAAGAATTATATAGACAAATATATAATGCTTATGATGAATTTGAAAATTTAGTTGTTCCTTCTAATGTTAAAGAAATAGATATATCTGGTTTAAAAAAAGAAATTACTAGTAGAGATGAATATAGAAAAGTAAAAGACTATAGTGATATTACTAATAATAAAGTTATTAGAAAAGAGATTGTTTTAGAAGAACAGAAAAAAGAAAATGAGATATATGATATTAATGAACTATTAAATAAGGCTGTTAAAGATAAGAAGGAAGATGTAGATAATGTTCCTACTTTAACTAATGATAGTTATTTAAAGAAACTTAGGTTGGATGAATCTAAAACTAATTTAGATACTGTAAAAGATATGTATGAAGATATTAAGAAAGAGACTGAAGAAGAAAATGAATCTTTACTTAGAACTGCTAATTTATCTTTAGAAATATTATCTGATTTAAAGGGAGATAATGATAATACTATGATTGAAGCTCCGATTAAGGATGAGTTTTTACCAGAAGAAAAGAATCAGTTTTATAGTAGTGAATTTAAATTTAGTAAGAAAGATTTTGAAGATAAAGATGATAAAAATCTAATCGAAGAAGAATTTTATGATGATGAAGAATCTGGTAGTGGAAAGTTTTTCTTTAAGATATTATTACTAATATTTGGAATGGCTATAGTAATAGTAATTGCAATATACTTAATTAGTTATTTTAATAGAGTTTAGGCTCTATTTTTCTTTTGTTATAAGAGTAAAAATAGTGTCTAGTTTATTGAATAAGTGGTAATTTTATGTTAAAATTACTCTAGGTGGTAGGAATGGATAATACTGATAAGAGAATTTTTGAATATTCACTTGAAGAGATTATGGGTGAGAGATTTGGAAAATACTCTAAATATATTATACAAGATAGAGCTATTCCTGATGTAAGGGATGGATTAAAACCGGTTCAGAGAAGAATATTATTCTCAATGTATAAAGAGAGAAATACTTATGATAAACCATATAAGAAATCAGCTAGAGCTGTCGGTGATGTTATGGGTAAATATCATCCTCATGGTGATAGTTCAATATATGAAGCAATTGTAAGAATGAGTCAGGACTTTAAGATGAGAGAACCATTTGTTGATATGCAAGGTAATAATGGTTCTATTGATGGAGATAGTGCTGCTGCTAGTCGTTATACTGAGGCAAGATTATCTAAGATAAGTAATGAAATGTTAAGAGATATTGATAAAGATACTGTTATATTTGCTCCTAACTATGATGATACTTTGATGGAACCAACAGTACTTCCTAGTAGATTTCCTAATTTACTTGTTAATGGTACTACAGGTATATCTGCTGGGTATGCTACTAATATACCTCCACATAATTTATCTGAGGTAATAGATGCTACTATTCATAGAATTGATAATCCTAATTGTAGATTAGATACGTTGCTTGGATTTGTTAAGGGTCCTGATTTTCCTACTGGTGGAGAAGCTATTGGTGCTGATGGAATTAGACAAGCATATGAAACTGGTAGAGGGAAAATATTTATTAGAAGTAAATTATCTGTAGAGAAAAATAAGATTATTATTACAGAAATTCCTTATGAAGTTAATAAACAATTGCTTGTTAAGAAGATTGATGAAATTAGAATAGATAAGAAAATAGATGGAATTGTTGAAGTAAGAGATGAATCTGATAAGAATGGGTTACAGATTACAATTGACTTGAAGAAGGATGCTAATAGTAAGAATATACTTAATTATTTATATAAAAATACAGAACTTCAAATAAGTTATAATTATAATATGATAGCTATTGTTAATCGCAGACCGATGCAACTAGGACTTATACCAATATTAGATGCATATATAGATCATCAGAAAGAGGTTGTTACTAAAAGAACTAGATATGATCTGAAGCATGCTAAAGATAGATATCATATAGTAGAAGGTTTAATTAAAGCAATATCAATATTAGATGAAGTTATTAAGACAATTAGAGCTAGTAAGAATAAAGCTGATGCGATAGTTAATTTAATTAAGAAATATGATTTTACTGAACCTCAAGCTACTGAAATTGTAATGTTACAATTATATAGATTAACTAATACTGATATTGTGGTTTTACAAGAAGAGAAAACTAATTTAGAAAAGATTATGGCTATGTTAGAGGAAATATTAGCTAGTCCAGATAAGTTAAATTATGTAATTAAAGAAGAACTTAGAAAGATCAAGAAAGAATATGGTACTGATAGAAGAACTTTAATTACAGATCAAGTAGAAGAAATAAAGATAGATACTAATGATATGATACCTAAAGAAGATGTTGTAGTAGTTGTTACTCATGATGGCTATATTAAGAGAGTTAGTCAGAGAAGTTATTCTACGAATACAGAAGATACTTATTTAAAAGATGGGGACTATATTATAGGACTTTATAATATCAATACTACTCAAAATGTATTAGTATTTACTGATAAGGGAAATTATTTATTTATACCTGTACATGAAATACCTGAAGTAAAATGGAGGGATTTAGGTAAACATGTTAGTAATATAGTTTCTATGTCTGCAGATAGTCATGTTATAGGTGCAATGCCTGTTTATAATTTTGATGATGATAGATATATTACTATATTTACTAAGAATGGTATGGTAAAAAGAACTAAGTTAATTGATTTTAAAGTTGGTAGATATACTAAAGAAATAGGTATGATTAGTTTAAAAGATGATGATATAGTTATAGATGTTGATTATAGTAATAATGGTGAAGTATTTGTAGCTACTAAAAATGGATATGGTCTATGGTATGATATAGAAGAAGTATCTGTAGTTGGTATTAGAGCTAGTGGTGTTAAATCTATTAAGTTAAAAGATGATGAAGTTGTTAGTAGTAGTTTATTTAATTCAAGTTGTGAATATATTACAATTATTACTGATAAGGGTACTGCTAAGAGACTCAAATTAAGTGAAATAGAAAAGACTAGTAGAGCTAATAGAGGAATTCTTTTAATGAAAGAAATTAAGAGTAATCCTAGTAAGATAATTAAGACTTATTTATTACCATCTAAAGAGGAGATTGTTATTGATTCAATATCTGGTAGTAAAGAGGTTAAACTTACAGAGATATCTATTATGGATAGGCAAAGTAATGGTTCATTTATAGTAAAAGATAGAGTAATAGATACTCATAAGTGTGTTAATATAATGAGTCAACATAGTGAAGATTTAACTAAGAATAATGAAATAATAGAAGAGAAAAAAGTAAATGTGACTATGAATAGGGAAGTTAAATCATTAAAAGCTATTGATGATAAAATAATGACAATTGATGAAATACTTAATAATATGGAAAAATAAAGAAGGAGAGATGTGAAATGGAACTAAAGGGAAGTAAAACAGAACAAAATTTAATGACAGCTTTTGCTGGAGAAAGTCAAGCAAGAAATAAGTATAGTTATTATGCTAGTAAGGCTAAGAAAGATGGTTATGAACAAATAGCTGCAATATTTGAAGAAACAGCAGGTAATGAAAAAGAACATGCTAAAATGTGGTTTAAATTATTACATGAAGGTAGTGTTCCTGATACAATAACTAATTTACGTGATGCTGCTAATGGTGAAAATTATGAATGGACAGAAATGTACGATGAATTTGCTAAAGTAGCTAGAGAGGAAGGATTTACAGATATTGCTAGAAAATTTGAATTAGTAGCTGCTGTAGAAAAGAAACATGAAGAAAGATATTTAAAATTACTTTCTAACATTGAAAATGAAGAAGTATTTAAAAAAGAAGAAAGTGTTGTTTGGGTATGTAGAAATTGTGGACATGTACACGTTGGAAAAGTTGCTCCAAAAGTATGTCCTACTTGTGATCATCCTCAATCATACTTTGAATTAAGAAGTGAAAATTATTAATTACATAAGACTATAGTTATCTATAGTCTTTTTAAATGACCAAAAATATGACAAATGTTTGTTTTATGTTATAATATTTAACTAATTAAGGGGTATTATTATGAAAATACAACAATTTTTAGAACATAATTATGAACAATTTATGAAAGAACAATTAGTTCAAAGAAAATTTGATGATGCTTTGGGTATAAAAATGGATGTAGTTGATTTAGAAATATATAATTATGTAGTTTTTCAATTGTTCCCTATTTAGATTGATAAAATTAAATTAGGTAGAAAAATTAATGTTTATATTTTTGTGGAAACCAGCTTGAGAGAATTAGAAAAAATGATTAGATATTAATAATTTTTTCTCTATTTCTTGATTAAAAATAATATAAATGATAAAATTGACTTGAGAATAAAGAATTAATATTAGAGGTAATTATGAATAAATTAGAATATATTAATAGAGTTCCAATTTCTAAGGATAATATATGTATTCAAAGAGATGAGAAAAAATGTAATAATTGTGGTGCATGTAAGGGAATATGTAAATCTAGAATAGGTGTGTATGACAATTATGATATGAAAAAAAGTAAGACTCCAATATGTATATATTGTGGTCAATGTTCTTTGATTTGCCCTAATAAAAGTATTCATGAAGTAGAGGATTATAAAAAAGTAAAGAAAGCTATTTTAAAAGGAAGAAATATAATATTTCAAGTAGCTCCTGCTAGTAGGTTTTTAGTTGGTGATGAGTTTGGGTATCCGGTTGGAAAAAATGTTATTGGTAAAATAGTAGGTACTTTAAGAAAAATGGGTGTTAAATATGTATTTGATACGGCATATGGAGCTGATTTAACAATATTTGAAGAAGCTAATGAATTGATAAGTAGATTAAAAAATAATGAAAAATTACCACTACTAACTAGTTGTTGTCCTGCATGGGTTAAATATGTATCAGAATTTTATCCAGAATATAAGAGAAACTTATCTAGTTGTAAGAGTCCTGTATTAATGTTAGGTTCAATTATTAAGAATTATTTTTGTAAGAAAAATAATATAGATAAACCGATAGTAGTAGCTTTAGTTCCTTGTACTGCTAAAAAGTATGAAGTAACACTTACTAATGATGTTAATTATGCTATTACTGTTAGAGAGTTTGTTAAGTGGATACGAGAAGAAAAAATTAATTTTAGAAAAATACAAGCTAGTAAGTTTGATTATTTTACTGGTACTTCTTCAGGAATTATATTTGGAACTTCTGGTGGGGTTACCGAATCAATGATAAGATATGTTTATCATAAATTAACTGGTAGAAATACTCCTAAAAAGTTTTTAGAGTTTGAAGAGGTTAGAGGACTTAATGATGTAAAAGAGGCTAAGGTTAAGATAAAAGATAGAGAATTATCAATAGCCATAATAAATGGAACTGGTGATGTACCTAAAATTATTGAAAAAATATCCAAAAAAGAAGCATATTATGATATAATTGAGGTGATGGCATGCGATGGTGGCTGCATTGCTGGCGGTGGTGGACCAAAAGTAAATAAAATAACTAATATTAATAAAACTAAAAGAAGTTTATCTATGTATAGATTTGATAGAAATAGCAGATTAAGAAATAGTTATGAAAATAAAAAAATTAAGAAATTATATAAGGAATTACTTATAGAGCCAAATAGTAGTGTTGCTCATGAATTATTACATATAGAGGAGGATAAGGATGAATAGAAAAGGATTTACTTTAATTGAATTTTTAGGGTGCATGGCATTGCTTGGGGTAATACTAAGCATAGGTTTATTTGCAACTAGAGGTACTTTATCTACAGCACTATCTACTTTAACTGATGTTTCTGTTAGTCAAATATATAAAGCTACAGACACTTATATAGTAGAGAATCAAACTAGTTGGATTAATGATGGCGAAGAATATACTTGTATTAAAATTATTGAATTAGTAGATGCTGGTTATTTTGATAATGATGAGGTTATTAACTATAAAAATGAAAGTGTAAGGGTAGTAAGGGATCCGAAAACTAAAGTTACTAAAAGTATGAGTTTGGTAGATGTTTGTAATTAACTAGAGATATACTCTAGTTTTTTTAAATTTTATGAAAATTATTAGTAAATTAATAGTAAATTAGTTAATTTTATGTTAAAATTAGTTTTGGTGATGTACAGATGACAAGACATGAATTAAGATATAAAACAATGACAATATTGTATCAAACATTTTTATATGATAACAATAATATCGAATATAATATTAATGATATTATTTCTGAACAATTAGATGAAGAAAATAAGTTTGTTAGTGAACTTGTTAATGGGGTAATTTCTAATAGGGAAGAAATTGATAAGTTAGCGAATAGATATTTAGAAGATTGGAATATTTCTAGATTAGGTTTTACTGATCAAGCAATTATTAGAATTGGAATATATGAAATTATGTGGACTGATACTCCAGATGTTACATGTATTGACGAAGCAGTAGAACTTGCTAAGGAATATTCTGACGAGAAAGTATGTAAGATGATAAACGGAGTACTTGATAAAGTTTATCATAGTAAGGAAAATAATGACTAATAATTATATTACAATTGGGACTTTAAATAAATATTTAAAAAATTTATTTGATGGAGACTCTAATTTACAAGAGGTTTATTTAAAGGCAGAGATATCTAATTTTAAAGCTCACACTAGGGGACATTTGTATTTTACTTTAAAAGATGAGACTAGTAGAATTAATGCAGTAATGTTTTCTTATAATGCTTTAAGATTAAAGTTTAAACCTGTAGATGGAATGAAAGTTTTGGTTAAAGGAAAAATTTCAGTATATGAAGCAACTGGATCATATCAAATATATGTGGAAGAGATGGATCAGGATGGGTTAGGAAATTTATATATTGAGTTTGAGAAGTTAAAAAAGAAATTAGCTGCAGAGGGATTATTTGATCCGGATAAAAAAAAGAAAATACCTAAGGTTCCTAGAAAGATTGGTATTGTTACTGCTAGTACTGGGGCTGCCATTAAAGATATTTTAACTACAATTAAAAGAAGATTTCCAATATGTGAAACTATTTTATTTCCTTCGTTAGTTCAAGGAGTAGATGCTGCTAAAGATATAGTTAAAAATATAGAGATTGCCAATACATACGATATTGATACTTTAATTGTAGGTAGAGGTGGTGGATCTATTGAAGATTTATGGCCTTTTAACGAAGAGATTGTTGCAAGGGCAATATATGATTCAAAAGTACCAGTAATTAGTGCTGTAGGACATGAAATAGATTTTACAATAGCAGATTTTGTAGCAGATTTAAGAGCACCAACACCAACAGCTGCTGCTGAACTTGCTGTTCCTAATATAGATACAATAAATACATATTTAGAAACAGTTTTTAATAGGAGTACAATAAGTATAAACAATTATATAGATAATAGAAAACAAATTTTAGGTAGTTTGGTTAATAGTTATGTATTAAAGAAACCTACAGCAATGTATGAAATAAAAGAACAAAATTTGGATTTCTTAATAGATAATTTAAATAAAGAAATAAAGAAAATTATTGATAATAATAAAATTAGATTATATAAAACTGCTAGTAGTTATGTTCTTACAAATCCAGATATAATTTACAAGTTTAAGATGCAAAATTTAGAACATATAATTAATAAATTAGATGTATTAAATCCGATGAATACTTTAAAAAGAGGTTATTCAATAGTTAAGAAGGATAATAAAGTTATATCTGATATTAAGAATGTATGCGTAGATGATATGATAAGTGTTAGTATTAAGAATGGTAATATTAATGCTAAAGTTATAGAGGTGAATGATGGAAAATAATTTTGAGAATAAAATTAGAGAGTTGGAAGTTATTGTTAAAGAACTTGAGAGTGGAGAAGTTAATTTAGATGATGCAATAGAGAAATATACTAAAGCGATGAAATTAGCTAAGGAATGCTCTGATAAATTAAATAAGGCTACTGAAAAGGTAAATAAAATATTAAAAGAAAATGGTGTTTTAGAAGAATTTAAAGTAGAGGAATAATTTTAATTCCTTTATGCTGATTTAGTTTAGTGGTAAAACAGAAGCATGGTAAGCTTCAGAGGACTGTTCAATTCAGTCATTCAGCACCACGTAATTTATGAATAAAAATGGTATATTGATATGTTGGTTTTGGGGTGCAGATTTGATAATATAGAAAAGAGGAAATTTTTATGAAAAGAAGTAGTAGAGTAAGATTTTATAGAAGCGTTAGAGCTGCATTATTGGCTACTAATAAGAGGACTGATAATAGTATTATTACTGAGTGTAATATAGTAATGCCTTTAGTAAATTCTAAAGGGGTTGCATTTGAAATCAATAAAGCTAGAAATAATAGGTTAAAGAGGGTAAAAAAAGTAAATCCTTCGAGTACTATTTTTAATAAAAAATCTTAATAGCAAAGTAGAAATGATAACTAAGAAGTGTAGTTGTCATTTTTTATAAAAAGAACAAATGTACGTTTAAATGTTGACATTAAATTTTTCTGGTAGTATACTTAAATAGTAGGATAAATAGTATGTAAAGAGAATGTCTATTTGTTGATAATAAAAAGTTAATGTATTAAAATATTGATTAGAATAGGAGTGGTACTTATGGCAAAAGGAACTAAGGGAGATATATATACAAAAGAAATATTACAAAGAATTTTAGATGAAGGTTGCTTAGATAATGATCCAAGACCTCATTATATTGATGGAACACCAGCACATACACTTAGTTATAATCACGGAATGTGTACTTATGATTTAACGAAGGGAGAAAGTCCACTAATTACATTAAGACCAATTGCCACGAAGAGTGCTATTGGTGAACTACTTTGGATATATCAAGATGAATCTAATGATTTAAATGTGCTTCGTGATAAGTATGGTGTTACTTGGTGGGATGAATGGGATATTGGCAATAGAACTATAGGTAGTGTTTATGGAGAAACTGTTAGAAGACATGAACTTGTGAAAAGATTAATAGAGGGTTTAAAAAATAATCCTGATGGGAGAAGACATATTATAAGTTTGTGGCAAGAAGATGATTTTAAAGATAAGCATGGATTAAAACCTTGTGCATTTATGACTCAGTGGAATATAAGACATGGAAAAGATGGTGTTGATTATTTAGATATGTGTTTAACACAAAGATCAAGTGATTTTTGTACTGCTGGTTGTATTAATCAAGTTCAATATTTAGTTTTTTTGCATTTAATTGCAAGACATTTGAATTTGGTTCCAGGAAGATTTACTTGGTTTTATAATAATATCCAAATATATGATAGACATATAGAACAAGCTAAAGAATTGATAGCTAGAGAACCTGTTGATTGTCAACCATATATTTGGTTGAATCCTGATAAGACTAATTTTTATGATTTTGCTCCTGAAGATATAGAGGTTAGAGGATATCCAAGAGAAGAAATAAAAGAGAAAAATCCTCAAATGAAATTTGAGATAGGGGTATAATATGGGAAAAATTACTTTAATAGCAGCGATAGGAAAAAATCGTGAACTTGGAAAAAATAACGATTTAATATGGAGTATTCCTGAAGATTTAAAATTTTTTAGAAATAATACAATTAATAAAACAATAGTGATGGGATTAAATACATTTTATTCTTTACCTAAATTATTGCCTAATAGACATCATATTGTTCTTTCTCATAAAGAAGTAGAATTAGATTCTTCAGTTACGGTATTTCATAGTATGGAAGAATTGTTAAAATATATTAATTCTCTTCAGGAGGAGGTAATTATTATTGGTGGATCTATGATGTATAAACAATTTATTGAATATGCTGATGAGATGATATTAACAGAAATAGATGATAGTAAGGAAGCTGATGTTTATTTTCCAGAATTTTCTTTAGATAATTGGAATAAAGAAATTATAAGTAATCATGAATATGATGACTTAAAATATAGTCATATAATATATACAAGAAAGGGAGTTAAGTAGTTATGGAAAAAGGAAGATTAATTGTTTTTGAAGGTGCTTGTGATGGCATTGGAAAGTCTACTCAATTAAAGTTACTTCGTGATAGATTAGAAAAAGATGGAGAAACTATAGTCAGTCATCATTTTCCTACATATGATACTTATCATGGAGCTCCAGTAGAAAAATATTTATCTGGGGAATTTGGAGAAATAGAAGATTTAAGCC
The DNA here is from genome assembly GCA_017409025.1 of Bacilli bacterium. Classification (GTDB taxonomy): domain Bacteria; phylum Bacillota_I; class Bacilli_A; order RF39; family UBA660; genus RUG705. Next base: position 40,284 of record JAFQTN010000009.1, read on the forward strand.
CATATTTTATTAATTGTTTATATGCAGTTGATAGAAGCTGTGCTTGGTATTCAGATTTAAAAAAATTATATGAAGAAGGAAATGTATTATTATTTGATAGATATACTACTTCTAGTTTGTTATATCAAGCTGCTAAAATAAAAGATTTGGATGAAAAAAAGAAATTTTTAGATTTTGTTTGTGATTTTGAATATAATAAATTAGGAATAAAGAAACCTGATAGAGTAATATTTTTATATGCTCCATTTGATATGGCTACCAAGTTAAGAGAAGGTAGAATTGATAATGGTGGTATTAAAAATGATCTTCATGAGAGAGATATTAAGTTTATGAGAGAAGTATATGATAATGCTATGTTTGTTGCTCATTATTTAAATTGGGATATGATAAAGTGTAATGATGGTGATGAAATGCGAAGTAGAGAAGAAATACATAAGGATATATATAATTTAGTTAGGAAAAGGGTTAAATAAGAAGATTATACTTCTTTTTCTTTTAAGTTTTAATAAGATAGAAGTAATAGTTAATTTTATTGAAATTAAAATTTATTAGTGTTATAATTTATATCGTGTTATAGCTAGAAAATGGAGATGATTTAATGATAAAAAAATTAGCTAAATCAATTAGAGAATATAAAAAAGAAACTATATTAACTCCAATATTCATGATATTGGAAGTTATTATGGAAACGTTAATTCCTTTTTTATTAGCTAAATTAATTGATGATGGTGTTAAGATGGGAAATATGGGTGTTATAACTAGATTTGGTATTTATTTAGTTATTAGTGCTTTATTTTCTTTAACTTTTAGTATTATTGCAGGCATTCTTGCTAGTAAGGCTTCATGCGGTTTTGCTAAGAATTTGAGACATGATATGTATTATAAGATTCAGGATTATTCTTTTTATAATATTGATAAGTTTAGCGCATCTTCCTTAGTTACTAGATTGACTACTGATGTTGGTAATGTTCAAATGGCTTATATGATGATGATAAGAATGGCTTTTAGGGCACCATTTACAGTATTATTCTCTTTGATAATGGCATTTAATTTAAATAAGAAAATTAGTTTAATCTTTTTAGTTATTATGCCAATACTTGCTTGTATATTGTTGCTTATTGCTAAGAAGGCTCATAAATATTTTGATAAGGTATTTAAGACATATGATAAACTTAATAATGTAGTATCTGAGAATGTTAGAGGAATGAGAGTGGTTAAATCTTATGTTACTGAAAACAAGGAAATTAGTAAATTTAAGAAAGTATCTAATGAAATATATAATTATTTTATGAAAGCAGAAAAGTTAGTTGCTTTTAATAGTCCGGTAATGCAACTTGTAATGTATTCTTGTATTTTATTTATTAGTTATTTTTCAGCGAGATATATAGTTAGTGGTAATATGCAAACAGGGGAACTTATGAGCTTAATTACATATGCATTGCAAATACTAATGAATTTGATGATGTTATCAATGATGTTTGTTATGTTAACAATAGCGGGAACTTCTAGTAAGAGAATTGTGGAATTGTTAGATGAAGTGCCAGATTTAGATAATCCTGAAAATGCAATTAGGAATGTTAAAGACGGAAGTATTGAATTTAAAAATGTAGATTTTAGTTATGTAAAAGATAAGAATAAGTTATGTTTAAAGAATATTAATTTATCTATTAAGAGTGGAGAAGTAGTAGGTATTTTAGGTGGTACTGGTAGTGGTAAGAGTACCTTAGTACAGTTAATACCAAGATTATATGATGCTACTAATGGAAAAGTAATGGTTTCTAATGTAGATGTAAGAGACTATGATATAAATGCTTTAAGAGATGAAGTAGCGATGGTACTTCAGAAGAATATATTATTTTCTGGTACGATTAAGGAAAATTTAAGATGGGGTTGTGAGGAAGCAACTGATGAAGAATTAATTAGAGTATGTAAATTAGCTCAAGCACATGATTTTATTATGAGTTTTCCTGATAAGTATGACACGTATATAGAACAAGGTGGTACGAATGTTTCTGGGGGACAAAAACAAAGGTTATGTATAGCAAGAGCACTACTTAAGAAACCGAAGATATTAATTTTAGATGATTCAACTAGTGCTGTTGATACTAAGACTGATAAGTTAATCAGAAAAGCATTTAAGAGTGAGATACCTAATACTACAAAGATAATTATTGCACAAAGAGTTAATAGTATAATGGATGCTGATAAGATTATAGTTATGGATAATGGTAAGATTAATGGTATAGGTACGCATAAAGAATTACTTAAGAATAATGAAATTTATCGTGACGTATATTTATCTCAGACAAAGGGTGGTGTTATAGATGAGTAGAGGACCTAGAGGAAATAAAGGTGCTACGGCAGGACTTCCTAAATTTGATCAGATAGATAAAGGTGTTGTTAAGAGATTACTTAGTTATATATTTAAAGATTATAAGAAAGAGTTTATTTTAGTTCTTGTATGTATAATATTTAGTAGTGTAGCTAGTGTATCTAGTTCATTATTTTTAGAAATATTAATAGATGAATACATAGAACCAATGATTGGCGTTAGTAATCCAATATGGACTGGATTATTAAAAGTAATGGGAATTATGGCTATTATCTATTTAGTGGGTATAATATCAACTTTCTTTTATAATAGAATAGTTGCTAAGATTAGTCAGGGTGTTTTAAGAAATATTAGAAATGAAATGTTTATGGGAATGCAGAAATTACCTATTAAGTATTTTGATACTCATACTTATGGAGAAATAATGAGTTATTATACGAATGATACGGATACTTTAAGAGAAATGATAGGACGTAGTGTACCACAATTTATATCATCAGCAATAACTATTATTACAGTATTTTGTGCGATGTTATATACAAGTGTATATTTAACAATAATGACAATATTATTTGTAGTTGTAATGTTTATAGTAACTGGCAAAGTTGGTGGTAAGGCATCAAAATATTTTGTAGCTAGACAAAAGTCTTTAGCTGATATTAATGGTTATATTGAAGAGATGATTAATGGGCAGAAAGTTATTAAAGTATTTACTTATGAAGATAGAGCTAAGGATAGGTTTGATAAATTAAACAATATGCATTGTATGAATGCTACTAGAGCAAATCAATTTGCTAATATTTTAGGCCCTATTTTAAATAACATTGGTCATATTCAATATGCTTTTGTAGGATTTATTGGTGGATTGATGGCTTTAAATGGTATAGGTGGACTTACACTCGGTGCTATTGCGTCGTTTATAAGTTTAAGTAAGAGTTTTTTATCTCCGATAAGTCAGATAAGTCAACAATTAAATTCAATTATTATGGCTTTGGCTGGTGCACAGAGAGTATTTAATTTGATGGATCAAGAACCTGAAGAAGATAATGGTTATGTAACTTTAGTTAATATTGAAAAAGATGGAGATGAAATAAAAGAAGTAAGTTATAATACTGGCCTTTGGGCTTGGAAGAAGAATGATGAGTATATAGAACTTAAAGGTAAAATAGATTTCTTGAATGTAGATTTTGGTTATGAAGAAGAAAAACAAGTTTTATTTGATATAAGTTTATATGCTAAACCAGGACAGAAGATTGCTTTTGTGGGTGCTACTGGTGCTGGTAAGACTACAATTACTAATTTACTTAATAGATTTTATGATATAAAGAGTGGTAGTATTAGTTATGATGGAATAGATATAAAAGATATTAAAAAGAATGATTTAAGAAGAAGTTTAGGAATGGTACTTCAAGATGTTAATTTATTTACTGGTACTATTAAAGATAATATTAAATATGGTAAGGAAGATGCTACGGATGAGGATGTAGTTAATGCTTCTAAATTAGCAAATGCGCATGATTTTATAATGAGACTTCCAAATAAGTATGAAACAAACATAGATGGGGATGGAGATAGTTTATCTCAAGGACAGAAACAATTAATATCAATAGCTAGGGCTGCGATTAATAATCCACCGGTAATGATTTTAGATGAAGCTACATCTTCTATTGATACTAGAACTGAAAAGATTGTTCAAAATGGTATGGATAAGTTAATGAATGGTAGAACAGTATTAGTTATTGCTCATAGATTATCTACAATTCAGAATTCTAAAGCAATAATGGTAATGGATCATGGTAAGATAATAGAACGTGGTGAGCATGATTATTTGATAGGACTTAAAGGTGAATACTATCAATTATATACTGGAAAGACAGAATTAGAATAATATGATTTGAGAAAATCATATTATTTTTCTTTTAAAAATAAATAAAATGTAGTAAAATTAGATTAGAGAATTAAAAGGATGTGAAAAAATGGTAGTGAAAGAAGTTATTAAGGAAATGTTACCTAGTATGTGGCCATTAATAGTATTTGTTAGTGTAGTGGCAATATCTTTAAGAATAGCGTTTTTAAAGGGAAGTAGAAAATTTGTATTACATAAAGAACTGATGGCATTAGTATTTATAATATATATATTATGTTTATATTATGTAGTTACTAGTCAAGATATAAATTATGGAGGAATAAATTTAATTCCATTTAAAGAAATGTTTAGGTATGATATTGGTAGTTATAAATTTATGAAAAATATTATAGGCAATATTTTGTTATTTGTACCTTATGGATTTTTTAGTTCATATTATTTAAATAATAGGAAAATAGGTACTAATGTATTACTGTGTTTAATAGCCACTTTTTGTATTGAATCCATTCAATATTATATTGGTAGAGTATTTGATATAGATGATATTATGTTAAATGTTTTAGGTGGTTTTATAGGGTGTTTATTATATGTTGCTTTAACTGCTATTAAAGGTAAGTTACCTAGATTTATGAAAAGTGATGGGTTTTTAAATTTCTTATTTATATTAATAATTATATTAGGAATAATATTTGGTTTTAATATAAATATATTTAGTTATATTTAGGAGGGTTTATGTTTGAAATTATAAATGATACGGACAGAGAAGTATTAGAATTAGATATATTAAATGATTATGTTAAATATTTAGTTAAAAAGTTAGAACTAGAGAAATGTGAATTTAATATTATTATTGTTGATAATGAAAAGATACATGAGATAAATAAGCAATATAGAAATATAGATAGGGAAACTGATGTTATATCTTTTGCGTTAGAAGATAATATGGATATTAAGTATGAAGATTTTAGATTACTAGGAGATATTTATATTTCAATTGATAAGTGTTATGGACAAGCTTTAGAATATGGTCATTCTAGAATGAGAGAGATTTGTTTTTTAGCTACGCATGGAATATTACATTTACTTGGTTATGATCATATAGAAGAAAGTGACGAAAAAGAAATGTTTGGTTTACAAGATGAGTTATTAGATGACTATGATATAAAAAGATAAAAGGTGATAAAATGAGAGAAGAATTGATTAAATTATTAGATAAAGCATATGCTCCATATTCTAATTTTCATGTAGCTTGTATAATAGAAATGATGGATGGTAAATATATTCCTGGTGTTAATGTTGAGAATGCTTCTTATGGTGGTGCAATATGTGCTGAGAGAAATGCGATTACAACAGCGGTAGCAATGGGATATAAAAGAGGGGATTTTAAGAAAATATATGTTATGGTTAGTGGTGATAAATTATCAACACCATGTTTTATATGTAGACAAGTTATAACAGAATTTTTTGATAAGGATAGTGAAATAGTACTTATGGGTAAGGTTGGAGATAGTAAGACTTATAAAGTAAGCGAAATGTGTCCATATCCATTTGATAGTGAAGATTTGTAGTTTTGGTTAGAAGGAGATGAAAATATGAAGAGTGGTTTTATAGGTTTAGTGGGAAGACCTAATGTTGGGAAAAGTACTTTACTTAATGCTATTATGGGAAGAAAATTAGCTATTACATCAAACAAACCTCAGACAACAAGAAATTTAATTCAAGGCATTTATAATGATGATGATAGTCAAATGGTTTTTGTAGATACTCCTGGTATTCATAAACCTAAAAATAAGTTGGGTAAAATTCTTAATAAACAAACTTATTTAACTTTTAATGATGTAGATATAATTTTATTTTTAGTAGATATTACTGAGAAACTCGGTAAAGGAGATATGTTTGTAATAGATTTACTTAAAAATGTAAAGGTTCCTGTTATATTGGTTATTAATAAAATTGATAAATTACCTAGATTAGAAATATTAAAGAAAATTGAAGAATATAAGGATTTATATAATTTTGATGAAATAATACCAATATCTGCACATAAAGGAGACAATGTAGATAGATTGGTTAATGTACTTAAAAGTAAACTTACTGATAGTATAAAATATTATGATGAAGATACTTGGACTAATGTATCTACTAGATTTTTGATATCTGAATTAATTAGAGAAAAGATATTAGAATTAACTGATGAAGAGGTTCCTCATAGTGTTAGTGTTGTAGTAGATCAAATTGAATATAATAACAATGCTGCCAATATAAATGCTACGATAATAGTTGATAGGGAAAATTTAAAGAAGATATTAGTAGGAAAAAATGGTAGTATGATAAAAGAGATTGGTATTAGAGCGAGAAAAGATATTGAACCATTAATAGGAAGAAATGTTTATTTAGAATTATTTGTAAAAGTAATACCAAAATGGAGAGATAGAGAAAAATTCTTAAATGAAATTGGATTTAGAGAATTTAATTTTGAAAAAGATGTTTAAAAAAATAAATTTATTACCATAATTATATTAGGTGATAAATATGACAAGAAAAGAATATTGGGAATTATTTAAAGAAACTGGTAAGATTGAATATTATTTAGCATATAAAAAACTTACTGAAGAAGATGATTAGGAATGATAAAAAAAATAGAAGGTATTATAGTAAGTGAAGTAGATTATAAAGAAAGTAGTAAGATAATTAATATATTTACTCCTACGGATGGTGTTATGGGAATAGTTGCTCGTGGTACTAAAAAAGTTAAGAGTAATTTATCTGGTGTTACTTCAAAACTGACATATGGTTATTTTCATGTTAATTATAAAGATAATGGATTATCTACATTAATTGAAGTAGATATATTAGATGGATTTAAGAAAATAAGAAAAAATATAGATCTTATTAGTTATGCTAGTTATTTATTGGAACTATGTAGTATGGTATATAAACATGATAGTAATCCAGATATATATAATTTACTTATATCTAGTTTAAAGAAGATTGAAGAAGGATATGACTATGAAGTTATTACTAATATATTAGAACTTAAATTGCTGGAATATCTTGGTATTAAACCAGTAATTGATGGTTGTGTTAATTGTGGTAGTAAAGTAGATATAGTTACAATTTCAAGTTATAAGGGAGGATACTTGTGCAAAAATTGTGCACATGACGAAGTGATTGTTAATATTAAAACAATAAAATTACTTAGAATGTTTTATTATGTTGATATTAATAAAATTAGTAAGTTAGATGTATCAGATAATATAAAGAAAGAACTTAATAGATTTATAGATGATTATTATGACAGGTATTCTGGACTTTATTTAAAAAGTAAGATATTTTTAAAGAATTTACAAAATATTTAATAAAACTATAATTTAGTTATATTTTATTTTGAAAAATTTTTTTTTGTTAATTTTTTCTTTATATATTTTATATAATTTGATATAATATTGGGCACGAGGTGTGTTATGGAAAGAAAAAAGGTTACGGTTTTAGAAATTATATATGGATTATTACTTAAGTTTGGAAAAGTGAATGAACTTGATGTAAACGTATTAGTTCAAAAACTTAAAAAGAAATTTGATGTAGAGGTTGATTTAAAAAATAAACATTATTTTGTTACTCAAGACGGTTTTATTATTTTAAATCCTACTGCTATTGATTCAATGTTAAAACAAATCAACAATAGGAAATTAGAAAATAATCAAAATGTTATAGTTAAGTCTTATTTAGATAATTTATCTTTGACCGAATTAGTATTAAGAAAAATAAAATTATGTGGATGGACTTCGATTGAAAAAGATGATGTATTGAATAATTTTGACATTTCTCAAATAATTGAATTGAAGAGATTAATAAAAAATGGTTATTTAATTGTTTATTGGGAACCTGAAGATATTTATGATGATTTTCTTGCTGTTAAATTAACTCAAAAAGGTGAAGTAGAATTATTTTTGATAGATAATAGTAGGAAAATAGATGCATTTTTTCAAAATTTAGGAATAAAATGTAATAATAGCAAGACTAAAATTGATTTTTTGATGACTCAGGATTTAAGTTTAGCTACTAAAGATATTTTGAATGTTGACAATTTTATATCTTTTTGTAGAGATTATGATAGACCTTATCCGAGTGGGCATAAATTAAAAAGGTCACCAAGAAGTTAAGATAAAGGAAGAAAATTTGATATTATTATTTAATAAAGTATAAAAAAATCATTTTTTTATAAAAAAAGGTTGATAATTTAATTTTTTTGTTATATAATTGACTAGTCAACACAAAAATTGACTAGTATTTAATGCCTGAGTGGCGGAATAGGTAGACGCACAGGACTTAAAATCCTGCGAGATTTAACCCTCGTGTCGGTTCAAGTCCGACCTTAGGCACCATTAATGGAGGAATACCCAAGTCTGGTTGAAGGGACCGGTCTTGAAAACCGGGAGGTCGTGAGAGCGGCGCAGGGGTTCGAATCCCTTTTCCTCCGCCATTTGTATAATATCGCGGGATGGAGCAGCTCGGTAGCTCGCTGGGCTCATAACCCAGAGGTCGTTGGTTCAAATCCATCTCCCGCAACCATGGTTCCGTAGTGTAGCGGTCTATCACGTCTGCCTGTCACGCAGAAGATCGCGGGTTCAAATCCCGTCGGAACCGCCATTTTGGCTTCATAGCTCAGTTGGTAGAGCAGAGGA
>JAFQTN010000010.1 GCA_017409025.1 Bacilli bacterium
TGGAGAAGTAGTAATTGAAAATGGTACATTCTCTAACTTAGGAGCTAAATCAGTTGAAGATGATGGAACTACACCAAACAATAATGAATTAATATATGCAAATGGTGGAAAAATTACTATCAATGGTGGTAAATTTATTGGTAACACTGAAAATGAAAAATGGGGAACTAGATATACTCTAAACTTAAAAGATAATACTGGTTCTGAAATTGCAGTTAAAGGTGGAACATTCGTAGCATTAAATCCAGCGGATGTTTATTCTGAACCAACACAACCATTAAGTTTTGTAGCAGAAGGTTATAAAGTAGTAAAAGATTCTGAAAAGAATGAATATACTGTTACGAAATATGATGATAATAATGTTACAGATGAAACAGAATTAAATACATTAGTAGAAACTGCTGAAACCATTAAATTAGGTTCTGATATTAAATTAAATTCAATGATAATCATATCTAAAGAATTAACGTTAGATTTAAATGGATATAAGATTGATGTTATTGAAGATTTTGTAGATTACTCTGTATTTAAAGTTATTGAAAATGGTAAATTAACTATAACTGGTGATGGTGAAATTGATTCAGCTAGCCAAGGAAATGATTATTCAATGGCTATATGGGCTGTAAACGGTGGAGAAGTAGTAATTGAAAATGGTACATTCTCTAACTTAGGAGCTAAATCAGTCGAAGATAATGGAACTACACCAAACAATAATGAATTAATATATGCAAATGGTGGGAAAATTACTATCAATGGTGGTAAATTTATTGGTAACTCAATGAATGAAACACACGGAGCGAAATTTACTTTAAATATGTTAGATAATAGTAATTCTTCAATCGTTGTATATGGTGGAACATTCGTTGATTATAATCCAGCAGATGCTTATTCAGAGCCAACACAACCTAAGAGCTTTTTAGCAGAAGGTTATAAAACGGTTAAAAATGAAAATGAATATACTGTTGTAGCTGAATAATTATTATAAATGTTTATAAAAATACATTCATTAATTTGAATGTATTTTTTTGTGCGTCACTAACAATTTAAATTTACAAAAAATACTAAAATTTTTAAAAAAAGTGAGAAATATTATATGAAATATGGTATAATTATAAAGATGAAGAAAGTAAATTTAAATGTTTATTATTGATTTAACGATAATTCAGTATTTAAATATTAATAATTAAGTAGTAAGAGAGGTCCGAGTATGTATTTAAAACTTTTTAAAAGAATAATAGATTTTGTAGTATCTTTAATTTCTTTAATTGTTCTTTTTCCAATTCTTTTAATTTTAACGATTGTTGGTGTTATTGTTATGCGAGGAAATCCTTTTTTTCTTCAAAAAAGACCTGGTAAAAAGAATAAAAATGGGAAAGAAAAAATATTTAACCTAATCAAATTTCGTACTATGGACAATCGTAAAGATAAAGATGGAAATCTTTTACCTGATGAAGTTAGACTAAATAAATATGGAAAAATCTTAAGAAGTACAAGTTTAGATGAACTTCCAGAATTAATAAATATTTTAAAAGGTGATATGAGTATTGTAGGGCCGAGGCCACAACTTGTTAGGGATATGGTGTTTATGTCTGAAGAACAAAGAAGAAGACATGATGTTACGCCTGGATTAACCGGTCTTGCACAGATAAGTGGGAGAAATAATATTACGTGGGAACAGAAATTTAAAATTGATTTACAATATATTGATAGTGGAATTACTTTTGTAGGTGATTTTAAGATTATTTTGAAAACTATAGGTAAAGTGTTAAATAGAAGTGATATTGTTCGTAAGGGGACAGTTAGCGATTTAGATTTTGGAGATTGGTTATTAAAAAAAGGTAAAATAACAAAAAAAGAATACAACGAAAAGCAAAAAGAAGCTAAAGAAATTCTTGATAATTAATGATATTATTTATAAAAATTAAGATATATTAGAAGATATTAAGTAAGGTGAAGAGTATGATAGTAAAATTACTGAAAAAAATAGCAATTGCAATAGAGAAAAAACAAGATAATATTTTTACTTATCCTATTGATAAGCAACAAAAATATATTAATAAATTTGAGGATCCTAAAAACAATATAGAAAGAAGTTATTTCCAATATTGTTGTCAAATGAAATTATATGGTAAACCAATCCATTTATTATTAAATATTGCGTCACTTCCTTTAGTAATATTTTATATGATAAAATTAAAAAGTGTAAAATTAGAAAAAAATACAAAAGATGCAGTATTTTTTAATGATGGTAAACCTTTTAATATTATTCCAAATAGTATTTTAAAAAAATATAATGATATAATAACGATATCATCTAATGAAAGATGTTTGAGTAAAAGCGATAAAAGATTTTTATATAAAATATTTAAAAAATATCCCTTTTCTTGGTTATTTTGGCTTAAGTTAATCATTAAGGTATCACAATATAGTTATGCTATAAATAAGTATTCGCCTAAAGCCATAATATGTTGTAGTGAATTTTCTTTTACTTCATCAATACTTACTGAATATTGTCATTTAAAAAATATAAAATTAATTAATGTTATGCATGGAGAAAAACTATATAATATAAATGATTCTTTTGCTAAATTTGATGAATTTTATGTATGGGGGCAAGAATATATTGATCTTCTTAGTTTGCTTCGTTTTGATAAAAAACAATTTAAAATAGAAGTACCTAGTTCATTAAGAATAAAGAAAGATAACTCGGTAGAAATAAAATATGATTTTACATATTATCTTGGTGGTGAAACTATTGATGAATTAGTTAGGATAAGTGAAAATCTTCGCGTTATTAAAAACAATGGTTTTAAAGTATCTATTAGACCTCATCCAAGATATTCTGATATGTCAGAAATAAATAAAATTTTTGATTTTTTGGATATTGAAAATCTTGAAAAAACAACAATTGAAACATCGTTGTTACAAACAAAAAATGCTATTTCTCTTTTTTCTACTGTTTTGACTCAAGCTTATTATAGTAGTATCGGTATTGGAATTATAATAGATGATATTTCTGTACCAAATAAATATGAAAAACTAGAGGAATTAAAATATATTATGATTTCTGTCGAACATAAATTATTGTCTGAGTTAATTAATAAACAATAATAAATATAAATTAATAATAAATTGGAGTGATAAAATTGAAAATTAAAATAAATATTCCGGAAATAATAGTATTATGTTTTTTGATAACTTTTTTCTGTGCTAAAACTATTTCCATGCCACATATGTTATCTAATGGGATGATAGCATTTTCTGGAATTGTCTGTTTTGGATATGCATTCATTAAGCATAAAGTGTCATTATGGCAGATATTACTAGCTGTTGGTTTATCTGTGTTAATGTTTATATCTACTATTTATAATGGGAATTCTTCCATCTTAGAAATTTTGTGGATTTGGTGTTACTTTGGTGTGGCTATAATGTTAAAAAAATTTAGTATTAAAAGTAAAAAAATTAGTTGTTTGTTGCTTGTTATAACATTAATTTATGGTATAAAAATATTATTAGGCGTGTCTGCTGTGGATGCAATAGGTGGAGATAGTGGAAATAATATAGCAACATATATTTTATTTTATGTATTTTTAATATATATTAAAAGATATGAAGAAGGAAAAAGTATTGTTTATTGGCCGTCTATCATTGCAATAGCTCTTTCAATTTGGGGGAATGGAAGAGCAGGGTTATTGGCAAGTATAATCATGTTTGTTCTAATTTTTTTGTATGATTATAAATGTGTTAGTAAAGAAAGAAAGACTTTACTGATAAAAGTTATTGTTCTTCTAATTGTTGCAGTTTTAATAATGGGCATATTTTTGAGACCTTATATTGAAACATTTTTAATGAAATTTTATTATTATGGATATTCATCAGTACGAACTAAAATTTTTATGGAGTATATTTTAAATTCGGTTAATTCAATTGGAAATTTTATACTTGGTGTTCCAATGATATCAGATAGTACACCTTTATTAACAGTATACTCAAGTAATCCTCATAATTCATTTCTTATGCTTCATGCAAAATATGGTATTATTGGATTTTCATATGTATTATTAGTGTTAATACGTTTTTTAATAAAACAGTGCAAGGAAAAAAAATATATGTATTTAATAGTCTTTGTAGTATGGTTTGTTCGTAGTATGTTTGATTGGACGGGTTTTCCGGGTATTTTTGATATTTTATTCTTCTATTTTTTGTTAGTTAGTTGCGACGAAAATAATGTAAAAATCGATAGAATCGAGAAAAAAATATATAATTTTTTTAGAATGTGCTTACATAAAATAAGTTGCAAAAAAGATAATAAGAACTTAAAAAAGGTTAGACATTCATAAAATGATAAAATATCATTATATAGTATTAGCATATTAGTTCTAGATTGTATATTAATAGGTGGCATTTATAGTAGAATATAGCGAGTCCCTTTTTGGATATCGAGGTAATAAATATTACTTTAAATTTTAAAAAAGTGTAAATATTATCAACTTTATAATTAATTGTTGGTAGATATTAACGAAACGGATGGTGAGATTTGTGAAAAAACTGAATTGGTTAATTACACAAGGAATATTTCTTTCTATTGTTGCAGCTCTAGCATCTGTTTTATCATTTGCTAAAGAAGCTATTTTTGCTAATTATTTTGGCGTATCAGAAATTGCAGATGCATATACTGTGGCAATTCAAATACCTGAAATATTATTTGCTGTAATTTGGGAAGCTATTCATGCTATAGTTGTTCCACTTTATACTGAAAAAATTTCTAAAGAAGGAAAACGTAATGCAAATAAATTTATATCAACTTTCTTTACTATTATTAGTTTAATTTGTATTTTATTTGTGATTTTTGGAGAAATTTTTACTAACACAATTGTAAGTCTATTTTCTCCTGGTTTATCGTCAGAAGCTCATGTTCTTGCTACAGAACTTATGAGGTGGGTTTTACCAACACTTATATTTGAAGGCGTTATTAGAGTTTGTACGGGTGTTTTAAATGTATACCAACAATTTATTGTACCAAAGTTATTAACAGTTATTAGAAATGTGGGTATAATTGTATTTTTAATTTTTTTTGCAAATAAATTTGGCGTATATGCAGCGATTTTTGGAGTTTTATGTGGAATTGTGATTGAATGTGGTTTGTGCTATTTTACAATGTTGAAAAAAGAAAAATTTAAAATTAGACTTGACTTAAAAGATCCGATGTTAAAGAAAGCTGGTTATATGTTATTTCCATTGGTAGTTGGAATCGGAATAAATGAAATTAATCAAATTGCTGATAAATTTATTGCTTCACTTCTAGATGCTGGAAGTATTTCTTCGTTGAATTATGCTAGTAAATTAAGTTCTATTATACAGGTAGTAATGTTTAGTAATATTGTTACTGTATTTTATCCAGTTTTTTCCAATATAGCGGCTGAAGGAAACAAAAAACAATTATCACAGACTTTCGTTAAAGTATTACGATTGGTAATATTATTATGTGTTCCAATAATTTTCGGAGGTGTGTTTTTAAAAAATGAAATTGTGTCGTTGGCATTTGAAAGAGGAAGTTTTCATCATCAAGCGGTTTATTTAGTGGCTACATTGTTTTCAATTTACTTAATTACAACTTTGTTTACAAGTATAAATAATGTAAGTGTAAAACTTTTTGCTTCCTGTTGTGATACAAAAACAGCAGCAATTAATTCATCAATAGGAGTTGTAATAAATATTTTTCTTAATATAGTTTTGTCAAAATACATGGGGGTAATTGGTTTGACTTTAGCAACTTTGATTTCATCAATTTTTGTTTCTATTAATTCGTTGATACTGGTAAGAAAAAAGATTTATAAGTTTAAAATATCACTTTTATTTTCATTATTTTGTAAAAGTATCATCAGTGCCTTTGTTATGTTATTTGTGTTAATAATTATAAAATCAATATTATTTAGTGGAATTGTTTTTTCTACAATTACAAAAATAGGATATTGTTTATTATGTATTATTATTGGTGCAATTATTTATGCTGTTACATTAATTATTTTTCGTGTTGATGAATTGCAATTTTTTTATTCAAAATTAAAAAAAATATTGCATTTAAAAAATAATTAAATATAAGTAAGGAAAATAATATAAAATTAGGAGGAAAATATGAAATTAAATTTTTTAAAAAGTAATAAAAAAAATATTTTTATGTATATTGTTTTAACATTCGCTTGTTTAGATACAATAACAAGGTTGCCAATGAATAGTGGTATATCTATATTTAGAATCTTATCTGTTATAATTTTATTATATGGTATTTTTTATAAGAATTTTAAACTAAAAAAAGCTTATTTGTTTATGATAGGAGTTTTTATATATAGTTTATTGATGGTTTTAATATGGGATGGTTCTATTGCAATGCATATTAATAATTTTATTCATTGGTTATTTATATTTGCCATTTTTGTATGCATGATTATTTTAAAAAATTCTAATAATTTTAAACGCAATTTTTTAATTTTTTTAGATATTTTTACTTTGGTAACTATAGTAATATTTTATATTGAATATTTTACTGGATTGAGGTTTTTTCAACTTTTTACAGCTGGTTATGATTTACCAAGTGTATTTTATTATGGTATAAATGATTGTGCTTCTGCATTAGTTGCAGTAGGTGTATTATATATATTGGAATTTGTTAATGAGTATAATATTTTCAATTTAATTAAATGTATTATTATTATTATTACAATTTTTCTGTTGGGTGCAAGGGCTAGTGTTCTTGTTTTAGGCGTTGCAATCTTATTAGTTTGTATATTAAAAATAATGAAAAGTATTGTTGACAAAAAAAAGAGAAATTTATTTCTTCTTGGAATGTTGGTGTTTATAATAGCAATAATTATTATTAATCCAACAATTGATGATGAAACATTAGTTGAACTTATCGCTAAACCTTTAATTCAAATATTTAAGCTTGAGGTTATAGATACTAGAGGAAGTGTTACAATTAGAGCAACTGCAATTGTTTTAGGTTTAAAAGAATTAATTAGAACATTTGGCTTTGGAATTGGGTTAGGGAACTGTACTTTAATGTTAACTAGACAAGGATTCTCAACATTAGGAAGCATGCATAACATGTTAATTCAAGTTTGGACTGAATTGGGTTGGTTTTCAATTTTTATGTTTTATAAGCTAATAAGTAAAACAATAAAAAAATATAAAAATGATGTTAAACAGAAACGAAAAAACTCTAAATCATATTATGGCTTGATAATGTTGATTATAGCCCCTTTGCTTGGAATGCAGTCTTCAGAAGGGTTATTATCAATATATATAGTATGGATGACTATGTTTTATGCTTTTTTGATAACTTTTGATAATAGCGAAGATTAATTTATAGAATATGAAAACACATAAATATGGATAATACCTTTTAAATCCATATTATCAAAAAGATGTTGCAAAGAATTATTATTTAAAAACTAAAGAGATACTAAATGAAATTAATGATATAGATCTTAAAGAATTTTATGATATTATTAGGAAGTAAAAATGAAAATAGCAGTAGCTGGAATAGGATATGTAGAATTATCTTTAGCAACTTTACTTAGTAAAAAAATTGTCACTAACAGAATGGAAACTGAATTAAATATTTGTAAAGATAAAATATATACGAGAGATTTATTTTCAAGAGATTAGTAGAATAATAGATATTTAAATAAAAATTGCTTAATTTTAAAAAGTTGATAATTTATTGAAAATAAAAAATATTAATTTGATTTTATGTATTATATTTGATATTATAATTATGTACTTAATATGTAATTTTATTATAAATATAGGAGGAAAAAAATGAAATATTGTACTAAATGTGTAATGCCTAGTACTAGACCTGGGATTACTTTTAATGAGGAAGGGGTTTGTGCTGCATGTCAATCTTATGAAAGAAGAAAATCAATTGATTGGGATGAGCGTTATAAGGAACTAGAAAAACTATGTGATAAGTATCGTGGAATTAATGGTAATGGATATGATTGTGCAATTGCGGTAAGTGGTGGAAAGGATAGTCATTATCAAGTTTATTTGATGAAAGAAGTTATGCATATGAATCCTATTTTGTTTAGTGTTGAAGACAATTTTAAAATGACAGAAGCAGGAAAACATAACATTAAAAATATTTCTGAAGCCTTTGGTTGTAATATTATTAGTTTAAAGCCTGATATTAAAACTCAGAAAAAATTAATGAGATATACATTTGAGAAATATGGGAAACCAACTTGGTTTATTGATAGACTTATTTATACGTATCCTATGCATATGGCAGCAATGTTTAATATTCCATTGCTTGTTTATGGTGAAAATGTAAGTTATGAATATGGTGGAGCTGATTATGTAGAAACATATTCTGCAAAAGACCAACTAAAAAATGGAGTTGCTTCTGATATCGATTTGGATGAGTTAATTGCTAATACGGGTGTAACAAAAGAGGCTCTTAATATGACATTAGCGCCATCTAAAGAGGAAATGGAAAAATTGGATCCAATGTATGTATCATATTTTATTCCATGGAATAGTTTTAGTAATTATCATCTTGCTAAAAAGTATGGTTTTCGTGATCTTACTCATGAATGGGATAGAACACATCATGTTGAAAATTTTGATCAAATTGATTCGCCTGCTTATTTAGTTCATTCTTGGTTAAAATATCCTAAATTTGGACATGCTGCCGCTACTGACTATACTGCTCGTATGATTAGATATGGTATGTTAACTAGAGAAGAAGCAATTGAATTAGTAAAAGAACGTGATGGTAATTTAGATCCAAGATCAGTAAGAGAATTTTGTGAATTTGTAGGTTATACCGAAAGTGAGTTTTGGAATATTATGGACAAATTTTATAATAAAGATTTATTTGAAAAAAATTCATTTGGAGAATGGGTTCTTAAAAAACCTATATGGAATTCAGTAAGTAAAAATTAGGTGATATCTATGAAAGAAAAATTAATAATTATTGGAGCTGGAGGACACTCAAAATCTGTTATAGATTCTGTTAATCAAGAAAAATATAATATTGAGGGATTTCTAGATGATAATAAAACTGGTAAGCATATGGGTTATCCAATAATTGGAAAAAAATTGGAAGATATTGATAAATACGAAAATTATAAATATTTTGTAGCAATAGGTGATATAGTTTCACGTAAAATGTGGTTTGAAACATTAAAAAAATATAATGTAGAAATTATTAATATTATTGACAAAACTGCTATAATTTCATCATCTTCAAAAATAGGTGTTGGAAATTACATTGGCAAATATGCTGTTGTTAATGCTGATGCAGTTATCGGTAATAATAATGTTATTAACACAAAGGCACTAGTTGAACACGAGTGTATTGTTGGAAATCATACTCATCTTTCAACTAATTCCGTTATAAATGGAAATGTTATAATTAAAGATTGTGTTTTTTTGGGAAGTTCTGCTGTTTGTATTGGACAACTCACAGTAGGTGAAAATTCAATTATTGGTGCTGGTAGTGTAATTATTAGTGATGTAGAAGATAATGTAACTGTTGTTGGGGTTCCAGGACGAGTTATAAAAAAGAATGGAAATAAGTTATAAAATATAAGATAAAAAGTTATTTGTTAAGGAGTTTAGTTTTATGAAAAAGACATTAATTATTGCTGAAGCTGGTGTTAATCACAATGGTGATATAGAAAAAGCAAAAATGTTAATTCGTGCAGCAAAAGAAGCGGGGGCTGACATTGTTAAATTTCAAACAGCTTTGCTTAGTTCATTGGTATCTAAAAATGCAGAAATGGCTCAATATCAAAAAGATAATATAGGTAAAGAGGAAAGTCAAAAGGATATGTTAGCTAGGTTATTACTTCCTTTCAAAACGTTTGAGGTACTTTCTGAATATTGTAAAGAAATAGGGATACAGTTTTTATCTACTCCTTTTGATATTGAAAGTATTCATTTTCTAAAGAACATTGTGAGTTTTTGGAAAGTCCCTTCAGGTGAAATTACTAATTATCCATATTTGGTAGAAATTGCTAAAACTGGAATGCCAGTTATTATGTCTACTGGGATGGCTGAAATTTCAGAAATAGATGAAGCAATAAAAGTTTTAAAGGATAATGGTTGTGGGGATATTACTTTACTTCATTGTAATACTCAATACCCAACCCCTTATGAAGATGTAAATTTATTAGCTATGAATACACTAAAGGATCGTTATGGTGTTACTGTTGGTTATTCAGATCATACTAATGGAATTGAGGTGTCAATTGCAGCAGTTGCTTTAGGGGCTCAGGTAATTGAAAAACATTTTACTCTTGATAAAAATTTAGAAGGGCCAGATCATAAAGCAAGTCTTGAACCACAAGAACTAAAAGAAATGATAACTTCAATCAGGAATATTGAAAAAGCGTTTGGAAGCAAGGAAAAAAGAGTTACTACCTCAGAAGAGTCTAATAAGAGTGTTGCAAGAAAGAGTATTGTTGCAAAATGTGATATTGCTGCTGGTGAAGTTTTAACTGAAAAAAATATTACTACAAAGCGTCCTGGAAATGGTATTTCACCAATGAGATGGAATGAAGTGCTTGGAACAAAAGCAATTAGAAATTTTAAAGAAGATGAGTTGATTGAATTATGAAAAATTTAGCTATTATACCTGCTCGTAGCGGTTCAAAAGGTTTGAAAAATAAAAATATTATGGAATTAAATGGTATGCCATTACTTGCATATAGTATTAATGCAGCTTTAAAATCTGGTAAATTTTCTCATGTTATGGTATCTACTGATTCTAAAGAATATGCAGAAATTGCTAAAAAATATGGTGCAGAAGTTCCTTTTTTAAGAGATGAAATTAGTTCAAGTGATTCTGCTTCTTCTTGGGATGTTGTAAAAGAAGTTTTAAATAAATATGAGGATTTAGGTATTACTTTTGATACTGTAACTTTATTACAACCAACATCACCATTAAGAACCGAAGTAGATATATGTAATGCACATAACTTGTTTTCTGAAAAAAAGGCAACATCTGTTATATCTGTATGTGAAACAGAACATTCACCACTTTGGTGTAATGTTTTATCAGATTCACTTTGTATGGATGGTTTTTTAAATAATAAAAATAATAGTCAGAGACAAAAATTAGATACATATTATCGTATCAATGGATCTATATACATTGTAGATGTAAAACATTTTTTATCAGGAAAAAATATATATGATTCAGGAAGTTATGCGTATATAATGCCTATTAATCGTAGTGTTGATATTGATACTAAAGTAGATTTTATTATTGCAGAAGCATTAATAAAACATTTGTCTGAATGAGGTTAATATGTCAAAGAAATATAAAGTAGCATATGTTACTGGCTCTAGAGCTGATTATGGTATTGTAAGAAATTATTTGTTCTATCTTAATCAAGATAAAGATATCGATTTTAGTTTGTTAGTAACAGGAGCACATTTAGACTCACGTTATGGTAATTCATTATCAATTATTGAAAAAGATAATTTTAATATTGATTTAAAAGTAAATATAGATATTGACACTACTACTAATAAAGGTATATTAAAAAGCATGGCAATTATTTTAGATGAATTTGGTAGTTATTTTGAAAATAACAAATATGATTTATTAATTATTTTAGGAGATCGCTATGAGATGATGGCGGTTGCACAAGCTGCTGCAATGCAAAAGATACCAATATTGCATTTGCATGGGGGAGAAGTAACTTACGGAAATTATGATGAATTTATTCGCCATTGTATTACAAAAATGAGTAGGTATCATTTTGCGAGTACAGAAACTTATAAGAATAGAATTATTCAATTGGGAGAAAATCCTAACACTGTTTTTAATATGGGAGCACTAGGAGCTGAAAATTGTACTAATATAGATGAAAATCTTGTAGCTGAAAACATAAAAAATTTAAAAAAGAAGACTTATTTAGTAGTTGCTTTTCATCCTGAAACATTATCTAATATTGATTTAACTAAACAGGTTGATATTATTATAAATACTTTAGAAAAATTGTTAGGTAAATATACAGTAGTTTTAATAGGGACAAATGCTGATACAAAGGCAGATATTATTAGAAATAAATGGATGGAATTTTCAAAGAAAGAAAATGTACATTATTTTGAGAATTTAAATACAGATTCATATTTATACTTATTAAAAAATTCAATTTGTTTACTTGGAAATTCTTCATCTGGAATTATTGAGGCTCCATCTTTAGGAATATACTCAATTAACATAGGCGATCGTCAAAAAGGGCGAGTTCATGGTGAAAGTGTAATTGATACAATATGTGATGAGCAATCAATTATTTCTAATTTTGAAATTGTCCTAAAAAATATAAATATGGGTAATAGTTATTTAAATCCATATTATCAAAAAAATGTTGCAAAAAATTATTATTTAAAAACAAAACAAATACTAAATGAAATAAAAGATATAGATCTTAAAGAATTTTATGATATTATTGGGAGGAAAAAATGAAAATAGCAGTAGCCGGAATAGGGTATGTAGGATTATCTTTAGCAACTTTACTTAGTAAAAAATATGAGGTGTGTGCTTTAGATATAATAGAAGAAAAGGTAGAAATGATTAATAATCGTATTTCACCTATTAATGATGAAGAAATAAAAAAATCATTTAAAAATGATAAATTAAATTTAAAAGCAACTATAGATTTTAGGGAAGCTTTTAAGGGTGCTAAATATATTATAATTAGTACACCAACTAATTATGATGATGAGTTAAATTTTTTTGATACTTCATCAGTTGAAGATATTATAGAAAAAGTAATTAGCATGGGTATAGATACTACTATGGTAGTTAAATCCACTGTTCCTGTTGGATTTATTAAATCTATCAAAGAAAAGTATAATATTGATAATATTATGTTTTCTCCAGAATTTTTAAGAGAAGGTCAAGCTTTATATGATAATTTATATCCTTCTAGAATAATTGTGGGAGAAAAAAGTGATAGAGCACAAGAATTTGCAAATATGTTAAAAGAATGTTCTTTAAAAGTAGATACTCCAGTTTTATTTATGGATAGTACAGAAGCGGAAGCAGTTAAATTATTTGCAAATACTTATTTAGCCATGAGAGTTGCTTATTTTAATGAATTAGATACGTATGCTGAGAAAAAAGGATTAAATTCTAAAGATATAGTTGTAGGTATTGGACTAGATCCTAGGATTGGAATGCATTATAATAATCCTTCTTTTGGATATGGTGGATATTGTCTTCCAAAGGATACAAAACAGTTACTTGCAAATTATAAAGATGTACCAGAGAATTTAATTGAATCTATAGTTAAATCTAATGATACAAGAAAAAGACATATTGCAGATATGATTTTAGAAAGAAAACCAAAAACAGTAGGTATATATCGTTTAACTATGAAAGCAAATAGTGATAATTTTAGAGCTAGTGCTATTCAAGATGTTATCAAACATTTAAAAAGTGAAAATGTCCAAGTTATTATTTATGAACCAACTTTAAATACTGATGCTTTTGAAGGTTGTTTCGTTGAAAAAAGTTTTGATGAATTTGTTAAAAAATCTGATGTTATTGTTGCTAATAGAATGGAAACTGAATTGAATATCTGTAAAGATAAAGTATATACCAGAGATTTATTTGCAAGAGATTAATAAAAGGTAATAATAAAATTTTATAATTTATAAAAATACGATAGAAATGTTAGAAATAAAAAGGAGTAAAAATAATTTTATGAAGAAATTAGTTTCTATAGTTATGCCATCCTATAATACGGCAAAATTTATCGAAGAGAGTATAAAATCAGTGTTAGACCAAACCTATACAAATTGGGAACTTATAATAGTAGATGATTGTTCAAAAGATAATACTGACGAAGTTGTTAAAAAATTTTTATCTGATAAAAGAATTAAATATTTAAAAAACAAAAAAAATAGCGGTGCAGCTTTTTCAAGAAATTATGCATTACGTGAGGCAAAAGGTAAATTTATAGCTTTCTTGGATAGTGATGATTTGTGGTTTCCGGATAAATTAGAAAAACAATTACAATTTATGGAAAAAAACAATTATGCATTTACATACACAAATTATAAAGAAATAGACGAAAAATCTAAGGATTTAAATGTTATTGTTACTGGGCCCAAAAAAATTAGCAAAACGGGAATGTATAATTATTGTTATCCTGGTTGTTTAACTGTTATTTATGATGTAGAAAAAATAGGCTTAATTCAAATAGAAAATATACCTAAAAATAATGATTATGCAATGTGGTTAAAAGTAATAAAAAAATCAAAAAACTGTTTCTTACTAAATGAGGTATTAGCTTCATATAGAAAAAGAAGTCATTCTATCTCTAGTGGAAGTAAATTAAAATTAATAAAACATCATTATATCTTATATAAAATTGGAGAGAAAAAAAATTCAATAACTTCAATTATATTAACATTAAGAAATATATTTTTTGGTATTCTTAAAAAGAAAATATATGTAAAAAAAAGTAAATGAGAGATTTAATTGTGAAAAAAATATAGAGTATCTTCTAAAATAAAATGGTAAAATCAACGTTATAAATCGTTGATTTTTTTTGAATAAAGTTTATTCAAAATTAATATAGATATTGACTATAATTAACTAAAGGTTTATAATTATAATGTACGTATTTGTCGAATAATATATTAAATTAATATAAGAAGTAAGGATGATAAAGATGAAGAAATTAAAGAAATTTATGAATAAAAAAAGACAAAAAATATTAGTATTTATAATTATGGATATATTAGTACTTACATTATGTTCTTTTTTAGCAATAGGATTAAGATTTGATTTTACAAATGTTCCAAGCATATATATTAATAATATTCAAAATTATTTACTGGTGGATATAGCAATTTTATTAGCGTTATTCATTATTAACAGGTTATACGTGAGTGTATGGTCATTTGCATCAATTAGTGAATTAATAAATGTCTTTTTGTCTTGCATATCTTTTATTGCATTAGAGTTTATGTATAAGGTCTTGTTATTAGAAATAAGATTACCAAGAAGTTATTATATTATTAAAGTAGTGCTTTTAGTATTGTTTGTATCTGCTGTTAGATATGCTTATCGTATAGCAAGAACAATTCAACTAAATGCAAGAAACAAAAAAGAATTAATTAATACTATGATTATTGGTGCTGGAGAAGCTGGAAGATTATTAATTACAGAAATAAATAATAATCCAACTAACTTTGGAAATAGAATTATGTGTGTAATTGATGATGATAAAAATAAAGAGGCTAGTTATATCAGAAATATTCCAATTATCGGTAATAGAACTAAAATAACTGAAGCTTGTAAAAAATACAAAATTGAAGAAATTATTATTGCTATTCCTTCTGCAACAAAAGAAAAAATATCTTTAATCGTGGATGAATGTCAAAAAAACAAAGTAAATATTAGAATATTACCTAATGTTAGTGAAATGATAGGTAAACCTAGTATGAATAAAGTTAGACCACTTGCTTATGAAGATTTTCTAGGAAGAGATCAAATTATTGTTGATGTTGAAGAAATATCTACGAATATAACTGATAGAACAATTTTAGTAACCGGTGGTGGTGGTTCAATTGGTAGCGAATTATGTCGTCAAATAGCAAAATGCGAACCAAGAAAATTAATTATATTTGATATATATGAAAATAATGCATATGATATTCAACAAGAATTGATTAGAACATATCCTAAACTAGATTTAGAGGTTATTATTGGATCTGTAAGAGATTATGATAGATTAGAAACAGTATTTCATAAATATCGTCCAGAACAAGTATTTCATGCTGCGGCACATAAACATGTTCCGTTAATGGAAGTTAGTCCTAATGAAGCAATTAAAAACAATTGCCTTGGAACACTTAATATGGCTAAATTAGCTAATATTTATAAAGTTAAGAAGTTTGTTCTAGTGTCTACTGATAAGGCTGTAAGACCAACTAATGTTATGGGGGCTACTAAAAGAATTT
Source organism: Bacilli bacterium (assembly GCA_017409025.1). GTDB lineage: Bacteria > Bacillota_I > Bacilli_A > RF39 > UBA660 > RUG705. Next base: position 15,997 of record JAFQTN010000010.1, read on the forward strand.
GTGAAATGATAGTTCAGACTTATGATAAAATGTCTGATACGGATTATGTTGCAGTAAGATTTGGTAATGTACTAGGATCAAATGGTTCTGTTATCCCACTTTTCTTAAAGCAAATAGAAAATGGTGGACCAGTAACTGTAACTCATAAAGACATAACTAGATTCTTTATGACTATTCCTGAAGCTGTATCATTAATTTTACAAGCTAGTGTTTATGCTGAAGGTGGAGAAATATTCGTTTTAGATATGGGTACTCCTGTTAAAATATATGATTTAGCGAAAAAAATAATTAGATTTAAAGGTTATGAACCTAATGTTGATATTAAAATTAAAGTTACAGGTTTAAGACCTGGAGAAAAATTATATGAAGAGTTATTAATGGATGAAGAGGGATTAAAAGAAACTCCTAATAAATTAATTCATATTGGACAACCTATTAAACTAAACGAAAAAAAATTCTTAAAAGATTTAGATAAATTAATTGAATCTGCATATAAAAATAAAAATGATATTAAAGAAAAAGTAGCTAAAATAGTAGATACTTATACTATTGATAAAGGAGAAAAATAATATGAAAAAATTTACTAAATTTGAGAATAAAGTGTGGCTAAGCACTCCTACTATGCATGATGGTGAAGAATTAAAATATATAAAAGAAGCTTATGATACAAATTGGATGTCTACAGTTGGGAAAAATATAGATGAGGTAGAAAGGATAGCTTGTGAAAAAATTGGATGTAAATATTCAGTAGGTTTATCTTCTGGAACATCTGCTCTTCATTTAGCGGTAAAATTAGCAGGTGTTAAACAAGGCGATATGGTATTTTGTAGTGATATGACTTTTTGCGCAACAGTTAATCCTATTGTATATGAAGGTGGTATACCAGTTTTTATCGATACAGAATATGATACATGGAATATGGATCCGGTTGCTTTGGAAAAAGCATTTGAATTATATCCAAACGTAAAAGTAGTTGTGTTAGTTAATTTATATGGTACTCCAGGAAAAATGGATGAAATTAAGGCTGTTTGTGATAAACATGGTGCTATTTTAGTAGAAGATGCTGCTGAATCACTTGGTGCAACTTATAAAGGAAGACAAACTGGTACGTTTGGTGAATATAGTTGTATATCATTTAATGGAAACAAAATAATTACGGGTTCTTGTGGTGGAATGTTTTTAACTGATAGTTTAGAAGCTGCAGATAAAGTAAGAAAATGGTCTACACAAGCAAGAGAAAATGCGCCTTGGTATCAACATGAAGAAATTGGTTATAATTACCGTATGAGTAATGTTGTAGCTGGTGTTGTAAGAGGACAATTTCCTTATCTTGAAGAACATATAAGAAGCAAAAAAGAAATATATAATAGATATAAAGAGGGATTTAAAGATCTTCCGGTAAAGATGAATCCTTATGATGAAAAAAATAGTGAACCAAATTTTTGGTTAAGTTGCATGATAATTAATGAAGGTGCTATGTGTAGTCAAGTTAGAGGTGAATCTAGAGCTTTATACAATAAAGAAAAAGGTAAATCTTGTCCAACTGAGATATTGGAAAAACTGGCTGAATATAATGCTGAAGGAAGACCAATATGGAAACCTATGCATATGCAACCAATCTTTAGAATGAATCCATTTATTAATAGATATGGAAATGCAAGAGCAAATACTAATGCTTATATAAATACAGATTATATTATCAAAGATAACTTACCTTTGGATATAAGTAATGATATATTCGAAAGAGGATTATGTTTACCAAGTGATAATAAAATGACTGAAGAACAACAAAATATTGTAATTGAAATTGTTAAAAGTTGTTTTGAGTAAAAGTAGTGTTTATTATTTTTAAAAAACTCAAAAACTATATTTAATAAAATAGGAAGTAATATTCATTTCAAAAATACAAATTATAAAAACAAATCATAATAAATAAAAAACTGAATATGTTGTATTACGAAGGGAATACAATATATATGTTTGATATACTTAAAACGTTAAGTTTTATATTAGTAATATTATTACTAATATTTGTAGTATCATATTTAATTTTTAAAAAGATCGATTAACTATTATGATAATCATCTTTTTTTAAATGTTATACATATAATTAAATATGAATGAAAAATTTGAAGAAATAAAAGAGGAAAATGCTATAATAGTTATATATTTTATATTATTATTTACTTATCTTTATGCTAATAAAATTGAAGTAGATTACTTAAACTATCAAAAAGAAGAAGATAAAGAGAAATATCGCTTACTATTATATTTAGTTTTTGGTATTTCCTTCGTTATAACGTTGTATTATGTAATAGAAAGTATTAATTCATTAAAAATATATGAACAAGAAGATATAAACAAACTTAAAAAATTATCTCTTATAGCTAATATTCTAGTTTTAATAGCGACAGGAATTTATATATACATCATATATAAAGATAAAGATATAAATCTAGAAGTAAGTCCATAAAGTAAGAATATGTTATTTTTTGTCAAAAATTTAAATTATATGTTATAATATAATTTAGTAGAGGTAGATAGTAATGAAAGAAAAAGTTATAACAGAAAAATTAAATGATGTAAAAAAAGAAGAGAAGATCATAAAAGAAAAAAATGAAATCGAAAAAGTAGAAAAAAAAGATGAAACACCTGTTGCTAAAAAATCAAAAAGAAGAAACAGAACAAGAAGAAGAAGAAACAAAAAAAATAAGAAAAAAAATAAAAATATATTAGGAATAATATTAGGTATAATACTATTATTAATTACTATAATTTTCTTTGGATTATTAAAGTCTTTGAATATAATACCAAATAAATATTTCTTGATAGGTGCTATATTAGTAGCTTTAATAACTACTAATATGGTTTTAATACTTTTAACTAAGCCTAAGAAAAAACATAAAGGATTAAAAGTTATTAAAAAAATTTGTTATGTAGTATCAATACTTTTAATACTTGTCTATGCTTTTGGGACATACTATTTAAATAAAACTTTACATTTTATAGATAATATCTCTGTATTAACCGAAGAAATTACAAATTACTATATTATAGTATTAAAAGATTCTAAACATAAGGAAACTTCAGATTTATATATGGAAACATTAATGTACATGGATAATACAGACAAAAAGGTTATTAATAGTATTAAATTAGATTTAAAGTATAGTACTGCTTCAGATACTACTATTTTAAAAGAGAAGTTCTTTAATAAAGAAGTAGAAGCAATATTGGTTAGTGATATTACAAAGAATAAATTAGAAGAAGAAGTAGAAAATTTTTCAGAAACTATTAGGATATTAGAAACTATATCAATAAAAAATAAGATTGAAGATATAACAAAAAAAGTTACTATAAAAAATACACCTTTCAATGTATTGATAAGTGGTATTGATACTTATGGCAATATTAATCAGACATCCAGAAACGATGTTAATATTATTGCTACTGTTAATCCTAATACTAATGAGATTTTATTAACATCCATTCCAAGAGATTATTACGTACAATTACATGGTAAAGAAGGATATAAAGATAAATTGACACATGCTAGTTATTATGGAATTAATACTCAAGTGCAAACTATTGAAGATATATTTGATATAGATATAAATTATTATGTTAAAGTTAATTTTTCTACTGTTGTAAAACTTGTAGATGCGATTGGTGGTATAAAAATATATTCTGATAGATATTTATATTTATATAATGGTCCTTGTAATGTATACAAGGGTTATAACAATGTTAATGGGAATTGTGCTTTAGCATTTGCTAGAGAAAGGTATGCTTATTCTGATGGAGATTTGCATAGAGGAAGAAATCAACAAGAAGTAATAAAGGCTATATTTAATAAATTAAGTAGTGGTACAACTATTGTAACTAAATATACTGAATTATTAGAGGTTTTAAAAGGGAAATTTGCTACTAATATGGATATGAATGAAGTATTAGAATTAGTAAAATACGAAGTAAATGATTTACCTAATTATCATATTGAATCAACTCAGGTTGATGGTGATGGTGATATGGGGAAAACATATTCATATCCTAATGAAACTCTATGGATTATGATACCTAATCAAGATACTATAGATGCTGCAAAAGCTTTGATGGATAAAATATTGAATGATAAAAGTATTAAAGAAAGTTCAAATTAATGAACTTTTTTCTTTTAAATATGTTATTATATATTTGGTGAAGTTATGAAGTTTAAAAAAATATATTTAGAAATTACTAATGCATGTAATTTGAATTGTCCTTTTTGTATCAAAAATAAAAGAAAAGTAGAGTATCTTACTTTTGATAATTATAAATTAATAATAGATAAAATAAAGAATCATACTAAAGAGATATATTTTCATATATTAGGGGAACCTTTATTACATCCAAAAATTATTAATTTTATTGAATATGCTAATGAAGAGGGATTATTAGTAAATGTTACTACGAATGGTTATTTAATAAATAATTTAAAAAATAATGATAATGTTCATAGACTTAATATATCACTTCATAGTTATAATGTAAGTTATAAGATAGATTTAGATACATACTTAGATAATATATTTAATACTATTGAAAATATTAGAAATAAGACTTTTGTATCGCTTAGATTATGGGTAGGAAATAAAAATACTGAATATATATTAAAATATATTAATGATAAATATAATGTTGATATAGATAAACTAGATAATAATACTAAAATTAAAGTAACTTCAAATTTAATTATTGATACATTTCATGAATTTATATGGCCTGATTTAAATAATAATTATTATAATAAAAATGGTAAGTGTATGGGATTAATTGATCATATTGGAATATTATCAGATGGTAGAGTAGTACCTTGTTGTCTTGATGCAGAAGGTATAATTACTTTAGGTAATATATATAATGAAGATTTAGATAATATATTAAATAAAGAAATAGTAAAAGATATGATAAAAGGTTTTAAAAATGGTTACAAATGTCAAGAACTGTGTAAACATTGTAGCTTTATAGAAACAACTAAAAAATAGAAGATATTTCTTTTATTTTTTTTTATTCTATGTTATAATTCTATTATAGGAGAATATAGATGAAGAAGAAAACTATTATTATATTATCTTTATTAGGGTTAATTATCTTAATAGTAGGTATAATTTTATTGACTAAAAACAATATTATTAAGGGAAAATCAAAATTACAAATATTTGACGCTACTTATTCTTGCAATCAAGTAATAGAGAAATTTTATGAGGATGATAAATATATTTATTCGTTTCCTTGTACTAAGAGTAGTTCAGTTTACGTAAAATTTGAAAATGGTAATAAGATGTTAGTTATTGATGCATTGGAATCTAAAAAGGTGACAATTGAAGAATTAATAGATGCTGGATTAGAAGTAATAAAAGAAGAAAAATAATGGAGGACTAGATTATATGGATAAAAAACTAGTATTAGAATTACAAAATCATAATGTGTACTATGTAAAAACTGATGTAGTAAATTATTATATAACTATCCCTAAAAATGTAGATAGTACTAATATTTGTATAGAACTTAAAAATAGAATGGGTAATTATGATATTGAATTGAATGACGAAATATGGGTTATGGAAAATATCAAAACTACTTTTTCTTATATTGATAATTATAATATTACTTTAGTATTACCGGTATTAAAAGAAGAACAAATTAGTATATTAGAAAAAATAGATAATACTAAATATGAACAAATCGATAAAATATTAGGTTTTGTAATTAATAATTCTTATGGATTATTAAAAGAAAATAATAAGAAAGTTTCTAATGAGATAATATTGGTTAATAATGATAGATATAAAACATTTATTAATTGGTTTATAACTAAATATAAAAGTAGAGTAGTGTGCAAGAATTTACTAGAATTAATTCAAATATTTAATGCTAATGCTACTTCATATAAAAAATTAGAAACTCCAGTCATGAATTTTGTAGTAGGAAGTTACAACACAGAAGTAGAAGCACCCAAAATAGAGCAAAAAGAACTACCAAGCGAAAAAATAGAAAAACAGCTAGTTCCTCAAGCTAGTTATGGTTATGCTACATACTGGATATTAGCAATAGTAACATTAGTAGTATCAGCTGTAGTAGCAGTAATTGCATTCACTATGAAATAAAAAATACTAACTTTTTGTTAGTATTTTTCTATTATTGTAAAAAATAAGCAAATATACCTATTAATGAAGAAGATACCATTAATAATAACATTATTATACCTATAATTTTGGCTGGTACATTTACTTTTTTCTTTTTCTTTTTACTCATTTATTACACCTCATATTAATTATACATAAAATTAATAATATTTACAATATAAAAGAATATAATTAACTAGGTGAAACAATGATAAATAAATTTAATAAGATTAAAAGCATTATATTTCCTAGTAAAAAAATCAATTTCTTTGTAATAGCAATATTATTTTTAGGAGTAACTTCTGGTGCAATATTTTCAAACATCATTGATCTAAACGATAAAAATCTAGTAATAGATAAAATACAATTATTTATATCAAATATAGATAAAGGAGAAATAAATAGCCTTCTAGCATTCAAAAACAGTATTATAACTAATTTATCATATTCATTAATTATATGGGTATTGGGATTAACTATTATAGGTATAATATTTAATATATTCTTATTATATATAAAAGGGTTTATATTTGGTTTTTCATTATCAGCATTTATAATTACATATAGTTATAAAGGAATTACTTTGTCTTTATTATATACCGTGTTTGGACAACTATTAAATCTAATAGTTATCATAATATTAACTATTTATAGTATTATGTTTACCATCAATTTATTAAAGCAAATCGTAAAAAATAAACAAAGTATTAATTTATTAAAGTTTTTTAAAAACTATTCCTTAATATTTCTAATAACTATTATAATTAGTTTACTTTCATCAGTTAGTGAAGCATTTCTATTTCCAACACTAATAAAATTAATTATTAAACTATTTATCTAATAGTTTTTTTTTGCTTATTTTTATGGTATACTTTATTTGGTGATTTATATGAAAACTGTAGTAATTGGTATGTCTGGAGGAGTGGATTCTTCCGTAGCAGCCATTTTATTAAAAAAACAAGGATACAATGTAATCGGATTATTTATGAGAAATTGGGATAGTACTATTAATAATGATTATTTAGGTAATCCAGATTTAAATAATGATATATGTCCTCAAGAAAAGGATTATAATGATGCCTTAGCAGTATGCGAAAAAATTGGCATTCCACTTCATAGAGTTGATTATGTAAAAGAATATTGGGATAATGTATTTACATATTTCCTGGATGAACTTCAAAAAGGAAGAACTCCAAATCCAGATGTAATGTGTAATAAATATATTAAATTTGATTTATTTTACAGGAAAGCAAAGGAACTGGGTGCTGATTATATAGCTACTGGACATTATGCTAAAATTGTGGATGGTAAATTATGCAAAGCAAGCGACAAGAATAAAGATCAGAGTTATTTTTTAGCATATGTAAGTAAAGAGGTGTTTAAAGATGTAATATTCCCTTTACAAGAAATAGAAAAACCTGAGGTAAGAAAAATAGCCGAAGAAAATGGTTTAGTAACTGCTACAAAAAAGGATTCTACAGGAATATGTTTTATTGGGGAAAGAAATTTTACAAAATTCTTGAAAAATTATCTTCCAAATCAATCTGGAAATATTGTAGATATTGAAACTAAAGAGATTCTAGGAAAACATACTGGATTAATGTATTATACAATTGGTCAAAGAAAAGGTCTTAATTTAGGCGGAGCAAATGATAAAATATTTGTTGTAGAAAAAGATTTAACAAATAATATTTTGTATGTAGCATCAGGAAATGAAAACAAATATCTATTTTCAAATTCTGCAGTAATTAAGGATTTTAATTATTTAACAGATGATAGACCAACTAATTGTAGTTGTAAATTTAGATATAGACAACAAGACATTGCTTGTCAAGTTGAATATTTAGATAATAATCAAATAAAAGTAAATTATGACAACGCTAAGGCTGTAACTCCTGGACAGTTTTGTGTTCTATATGATGGTGATATTTGTCTTGGTGGCGGTATCATTGATAAAGTATATAAATAATTTTCATTAACTTGACACAGAGTGTGTAAAATGATAAAATGAGAGTAGGGAGGCAGGAGAATGAATACTGTAGAAAAAATTAATGTAATATTAAAAGAAGCAAATATATCAAAAGTAAATTTAGCAAAATATCTAGGTGTTTCTAGACAAATGGTTTATAACTATTTAGATGGAGAGGATTTATCAAAATTATCAAATGATAAGTCTCAAGCATTATTCTCTTTATTAGATGTAAAAAGTGAAGATGAATTAAGAAATCTAGAATTAACTAAAGAATACATTCAGGGAGTAGGGAATAAGTTATTTAATTCAAAGAAGAGTAGTGCTAAAAAGAATGAAATTATTGAATTAACTGGATTAAGAAGTGAAGAACAAAATCTTATTAATGATATTGTGTTTTTAATGAAAGAAATGTTAAATGAAGATAAGACTAAAAATAGTATTACAATGTTAAATTATTTTTATCATTTTCTTCAATCTGCTACTAAAAATAAAGAAGTTAAATATATTTTAGGTTATATTTCTAAATCAGCAGGTTTTACATCTCCAACAGTATATGAATTCGAAGAAGAACAACAATTTATATTCGAAAGTATTATGTATTCTGCCATGACTTTATATAATAATGGTGGTGCATCTAAAACTAAATTAAATGAATCACATCGTAGATGGGAAAATGAATTATCAAAGAAAAATGAAGAAAAATTAAGTAGAACTCAGGAATTAAATACAGCTAAAGTTTTGGCTTTAAAAGAACTTGGTTATACTGAAATAAATGAACAAAATGCTAGCGAAGTATTCGATAAAATAGCTGAAATTCAATCAAGAGGAATATATTAATTATATATATTCTTCTTTCATTTTTCTCTCCTTTTCTTTAGTTCCGATAATATATATTATGTTAACTTCTATATTTTTAAATTAGTTAATATGGTTATTATATGGTTATTTGGAATATTTTAATCAATTATAATTACTACTACACTTTTAATTATAAATTTAAATTTTGTTAGGATTAAATTAATATAAAATTAAATTATAAATTATAATTTAATTTTTTTTGTTTGTTAAAATTTCTTTATAATTATTATATATTAATTAGTTATATACTTTTTTAAATATATTTATTATAAACAGTCTATAAAATTATTATAAGTCCCCTCTCCTTTTTTGATATTAAATAATAATAGAGGTAAAATGGTTACAAATTAAAATTTGACGTTTTGAAAATTTGCATCGAGATTTTTAAAGATGAAGAGTTGTCCACCTCAATTCAAATTTTTACAAAGTATATTTTTAAAAATTTAAACAAAAATAATAATTATCAAGGAGGAAAACTTATAATATGAAAAATTTGAATCAAACAATAAAATGTAGTGTACATAGTTGTAAATATAATAATGATATAGAGTATTTATGTACATTAGAAAAAATAGATGTATTATGCACTTGTAATGAAGATAAATGTAAAAATAAAACGGAAACAATATGTGATTCGTTTGAAAAAAAAGAAAATTAAAAGAATAGGGGGAGTTAAAACTACTTCACCCTATTCTTCTTTTAATTTAAATTAAACTAATTTTTTAGTAGATATATTATATTTATAAGTAGTGTATTCAGTTTCACTTATAAATACATTAAAATAAAGAATCCCTTCATCTACGTAGATATCTAAACTATCCCTCTCCTTCTCTATCGTATATTCATAAAAACTATCTATCTTTATCAATAACGTAGAATTTAGTTTAGTATCTAAAATATCTATTTTTTTGTTATTAGCCACTAATATAATATCTTCATAAGCATAAACAAAATTATATTTATTTGCGTTTTCATTATTTACATCATTATAAGAATATAAATGATATATGTTATCTTTTCTTCCTGCAAAAATTTTGTCATTTATTAATACAATATCTTCATAATCGTTAGAAACCTGATATATATTATCTACAGTATCTATTCCAAACAAGTTATCCTTTTTATATGATATAATGCCATTATTATAATCATCTATATAATCATATTTTGGAGAAACTAATATTTCTCCAGATAAATTAATTACACCTTGGTTATTCGTATCATTAGTAACTACAAACATATCATGACCTATATATCTATAATCTATATAACTATTATTAATTATTTTATCAGTTATATAATTATAGATCCAAGAATTATTTTCTTTCCTTAAAATCAAATTATTGCCAATAACACTTTCAATATAAGGACATACATTATTTTCACAAACTATTTTACTATAATAATCATCTTGTTTGGTAGTGGAAGAACATAATTCATGATTGCAATTATAAAAATACAAATAGGTATTTAAATCTTTATCTTCCCATTCTACTTTATATATAACAACCAAATACAATATTATAAACAAAAGAATGTATATTCCTGATATCCAAATAATTTTCCATATTTTACTACTTATTTTCACTAACTATCTTTCTCCTTTTTATTCTTTCTATCCATAATACTATTTTATCATATATTTCTTCAAAAAAATCACAAATATAATTATTAGCAAAAATAAATATAATAATAAATATAAATGATAAAAAATTATATGATTTAATCAAGAAAAAATCATCAAATAAAATTAATAGTAAACAGAAACTAATACTACAAATACTAAGTAAAATCTTTCTAAATAAAGATAAGGGCAAACTAATTTTATATAATAATCGTAAATTTAAATATCCAGTAACGCCAACTACAATCAATCTAAATGCTTCAAAATCTAACTTAAATATATAAGTAAACATAATTAAAAATAGAATATTTATAGTTACACACAGTCCACTAGGTAGAGCATTTCTAAAAACTTTAACTAAAAATCCTTTTTCTACTTTATTATAATTAGGTTCTAAGGCTAGGAAAAATGATGGTAAGCCTACACAAGTAATACCAATCAAAGATAATTGAACTGGATAAAAAGGATATTCATGATTAAAAACAATACATAAAATTGATATTAGGAATGAATATACTGTTTTAATAAGATACATACTAGCTACTCTTTCAATATTATTTACTACTCTTCTACCCTCGTTAACTATATTAGGTAAAACTCCAAAATCAGATTCAGTTAAAACCACCTCAGAAACGCTTCTAGCAGCGCTAATTCCTGAAGCTAGTGCAATACCACAATCAGCTTCTTTTAACGCTAAAATATCGTTTACACCGTCTCCTATCATACCTACCGTATAATTTTCTTTTAATGCTTTGATAATCATTTGTTTTTGATAAGGAGTTACTCTTCCATATATTGTATATTTATTTATAATTTTTTTTAATTCTTCATAATCTTCAGGCAAATCATTACCAGAAATATATTTATCATAATTATCCATTGATAGTTGTTTTAAAATGTTTGAGACAGTTTTAGGATTATCTCCAGATATTATTTTAATATTAACTCCTTGAGTTTTAAAATATTCTAATGTTTCTTTAGCGTTCTTTCTAATATTATCTTTAAGTATTATAAAACCTAGAACTTTGTTAGTTTTTTTGTCAATTTTATCTTTGCATTTAACAAATGTGATAATTCTATAACCATTATCTATATATTCATTTAACATATTATAATCATTTAAATCTTTATTGGTTAAATATTCTAAAGCACCTATTGCATAAGTTCCTTTTTTGAACTTAACCAACGAATATTTTCTTGCTGAAGAAAAAGGAACATAGTCAATTATTTCTAAATCATTTTTACTTCCAAAATATTTTGATAATGCAATATCAGTAGCATTAATTTTATCTATTAACATATTTGATATAATATTATCAATATTTTCCTTTTTATCAATCCTAATTACATCAACGACATCCATAGATCCATCAGTAATAGTTCCTGTTTTATCTAAACATAGTGTATCAACACAAGCAAGAAGTTCTATTCCATTTAATTTTTGAATAATTACTTTTTTAGATGCCATTTTAATTACTCCAACAGTTAAGGATATTGAAGTAAGTAATACTAATCCTTCAGGTATCATTCCAATAATTCCAGCTACTGATGATAAAACAGATTCTGAATATGTTTGACCACTATAGAAAAATTGTGTAACGAAAAGGAGTATACCGATAGGAATAATTAAGATTGTTACTACTTTTAATATAGAATTAATGCATTTTTTTAAATAAGATGAATCATCTATTGTTTTACTTGCTTCTTTTATTAAATTATTAGCATAAGTATCTCTATTAATTGAAGTAACTTTAGCATAAACACTACCACAAAGTATAATGGAACCTGATATTAATTTATCTCCTTGTTTTTTGATAATTGAATTACTTTCTCCAGTGATGACAGACTCATCCACTTCTACATTATTTGATTTAACTACTTCAGCATCAACAATTAAACTATCACCTTGTTTTAAATACAATAAATCATCTATAACTACTTCGGAAGGTAAAATTTCTTTTGTTTCACCGTCTCTAATAACTCTAACCCTAGAGACATTTGCAATACTAAGTTTATCAATGATTCTTTTAGCTTTAATTTCTTGATATATACTTATAAACATATTGAATAATATTGAAACGATAAATGTAGCATTATTAATAGATTTAGTAGTTAAAACTAAAATGAACAATACTAAATGAATTAAATTGAATAATGTAATAATATTAGTTAGTAAAATAGTTTTTAAACTTCTAGAATTTTTGATATTTTCATTATTAACCATATCATTATTTATTCTATATTCAATTTCGTGTGAATTAAGACCATTCATATATATATATCACTTCTTTCAAAAAAATGGAATATTAAATTCCATTAGTTTATCTATAAAAATATCCTCCACCACTATATATTAGTTTAGGAAAAGCAAACGTTTCTCTAGGATTATAAGCATATGAATTAAAATTAAATGCACTATGACCATCAGCCATACCAAAATGTAAGTGTGTTCCTGATGTACATCTATCATATCCTCCATGATTAGTACCAGTACTGTATCCTCCAACTCCACCTATAACAGTTTTAGTAGTAACTATTTGTCCCACATATAAACCATTAGTAACATTAAGTAAATGCATATATACAGTAGTATATTTTTTACCTTTAACATTATGATGAATATATACCATATTACCACCACATGATGAACGATACACAATTCTTGCAACTACTCCATCAGCCGCAGGATATACATTAGTTCCTTCATTTATACAAGATAAATCAATTCCGTAATGGCTTCCACCACCACTCCAGTCAGTTCTATGATCACTACCAGTATATTCACTGGTAACACAACCTTTTGCTAATGGATAAGTCCAACCATAAGCATTTATTGTGGCAGTACAAGTAGATATATCTTGATATCTTGAACATCCTTTATCTTCATAAACTTTGATTTGTTTTTTTAAATCTGCAATATCTTCTTCAATTGTTGTACCTTCAACCATATAAGAATTTAAACTAGATTGAAGTATATTTAAACGTGAACTAAGTTCATTTCTTTCTTTTTCAAGTTTAACATTTTTTTCAGATAATTCTTTTTCCTTTTGTTGTAAATCTAAGATTAATTGTTCTAACTCGTCAATTAAATCAGAATTATAATTAGTTAACTGTTTTACTATTTCATATCTATAAATGAAATCAGTATAACTTTCAGCATCAAATAAATATTCTAAATAAATATTGCCACCATTAGAAATTTGTAGAAATTGAATCAATCCATCAGTTTCTACTTTTTTATCATCAATCTTTTGCTTGCTATCTTCAATATCTGCTTCAGCTTGTTTTATTTCACTACGAATAGTAGTAATTGATGCATTAATTTTATTAATATCATTATTAATTTCTTTAATTTGGGTTTCAGTTAAGTTTTTATTATTTTTATTAGTATTATATTCTGTTTGTAACTTAGCTAATTCATTATACATATCATCTAATGTTTTAGCATCTACAAATACTGGAATAAATAACATTAATAAAATACTAAGTAGTGCTAACTTTTTCATCGTATCACCTTATTACAATTATATATTTTTTTAATATTTAAGTCAATAAAAGTAACAAATAAACAAATAAATAGTAAAAATTGTAAAATAATTATTCATTCCAAGGAAATAATATATTATCATCTATTTTACTAGCATCAAATCTATAATGTTTAGTAACTTTTGCTCTAACTAGATAATTTTCTTCTCTTATAGGTTGTCCTCCATTATGAATAATATAAGCTATTCCATCTTTATTTCTATAGTTTGATACAATTCCTATATGTTTATTATTACCAAAAATTGCAATATCTCCAGGCATCCATTCTTCAATTTTATTTATATCATTTGTTAAAGTTTGAGCATATTTATCAAAAAATACCCTTAAATTAGTAACTCTTCTAAAATCAATATTACTATCTATTACTGGAATATCGTAGTCGTTCTGATTATTCTTAATATCTTTGTCTACCATATCTTTAAGTGAATAACCGGCATTTTTAAAAGCTCTCCATATGACATCTGTACATACCCCAATACTATCTGGAGGATATCCGCCAGCATAATACTCAGACTTATATTTAGGTTTATTCTTGGCATCTATTTTAGCACCATTAAGAATATCAGTATAATCATCAATTCCATTATCATTATAATCAATCATACTTTTAATAGTATCTATTCCAAATTCAGATAAAGTATATTTTCTTCCTTGAAAAAATCCATAGTAACTTAAAATACTAATTAATACTAAAATTATAATTATTGAAAATAAAAGTATTTTCTTTTTCATATTTATCAATCCCTTTATATTAAAAAAGCAATAGATAATACTATTGCTAAAGCTTACTAGAAATCTTGTCTATCCCTTATAAATGGAGGAATATCTAGATCATTATCATTATAATCATCGTCATTATCTTTATACATATCTTCTCTTTTTGTAGAGTTAAAACTATGATATAAAGGTTCACTTGGTTGTTCAAAACCAGTAGCAATAACTGTGACAATAACTTCATCATTTAAGTTTTCATTAATTACCGCACCAAAGATTGTATTAATATCAGTATTAGCAGCAGTTCTAATTACTTCAGCAGCTTCTTCTACTTCAAATAAAGTTAATGAAGTACCACCTGTAACATTGATAATTGCATCAGTAGCACCATTTATAGATGTTTCTAATAGTGGTGATGATACGGCTTGTTTTGCAGCCTCTACTGCTCTATTTTCGCCAGAACCTACACCGATACCAATTAATGCATTTCCTCTATCTTTCATAACTGCTTTAACATCGGCAAAGTCAAGGTTAACCAAACCAGTAATAGCAATCAAATCAGATATAGATTGCACACCTCTATGTAAGATATTATCTACTTCTCTAAATGCTTCTAGCATTGGAGTAGATTTATCAATTAATTCTCTTAATCTATCATTAGGGATAACTATTAATGTATCAACGTGTTTTTTCAACTCATCTAATCCAGCAATAGCTTGTTCCATTCTTTTTTTGCCTTCGAAACTAAATGGTTTAGTAACTATACCTACAGTTAAAGCTCCTAATTCTTGAGCAATTTCGGCAACTATTGGAGAAGCACCAGTACCAGTTCCTCCGCCCATACCACAAGTTACAAATACCATATCAGCGCCTTTTAACGCTTCTTCTATTTCAGCTTTTGATTCTAAAGCAGCCTCTCTACCAATTTCTGGATTAGCACCAGCTCCAAGACCGTCAGTTAGTTCGCTACCAAGTTGTAATTTGATAGGAGCTAATGAATCATTTAAAACTTGTAAATCAGTATTAGCAACAATGAAATCTACACCTTTAAGTCCGGAATCAATCATACGATTAACTGCGTTACAGCCACCACCACCAATTCCTACTACTTTAATTTTTGCTAACTGATTCATTTCTAAACCAAACATATTATTCATTATTTTTCCTCCTTATTTCTAATAAAGCCTTTAAATATCTTAGTAACAACCGCTTTTTCTTTTCTCTTTTTATCATCTGGAGTTAATAATAATTCTTCATCTTCTTGGCTTATCATAGAAGACTCCTTACCCCTGACTGTCATTTTATCGACATAGTATTTAATCATACCTAATGAGGTAGTATATTTATTATCTCTAATTCCTATCTCATCCATTAAATATATTATAACATCTTTTCCTAAAATTTCATATACTAAATTTTTAAAAGATTTAATTTCTGTAAGTCCTCCAGTTATAATAATATACTGAATTTCTTTTTTTGTAAGTAAAAATATTTGTTTTTTAGCATATTCTAATATTTCTACCATCCTACTCATAACTACTTCAGTAACTTCTAATTGATTGAGTTTTACAATTTCTCCCATATCATTTTTAAGTTCATAAGTATCATTTAAATTAGTAAATCTTTTATGACAAGAAGAAAATCTTTCTTTTATCTTCCTAGCATCAATTATATTAGTACCAAATACATAGGCAATATCTTTTTCGATATTCATCCCACCTAATTGAATAGTTTCTGTATTAACTAAAATACCATCACTTATTATAGAAACATTTGTAGTTTCATGACCTAAATTAATAATTGCGCCAACTTTGTTATTTAATTTCTTATTTCTAATTTCATGGTAATCAGCAAGGCCTGAAATTGTAATATCAACTACATCTAAACCTGCTCCTTCGATAATGCCTATAACTGAATAAATATTTTTCTTGGGTACAGTAATCATAATACCTTTAATACCTAGTTTGCTACATTCAATTCCTACAGGATTACTATTACCTTCCACTGAATCGATTATAAAGTCAATTGGTATTACTGTAATAAGTTCATAATCTTCATCAATTTTATTATATACAGAAGTTTTAATCACTTTGTTGACACTATCATTTGTTACTACTCCATCAACTGGAACTTCACCTGTTATATACATAAATTTTGCATTATAATCAGGGATATTAACTATTACTTTTTTTACTTCAAATCCTAAATCATCATTTATAATTTTCATACCATCTTTAATGGTATTAATTGCTAAACTTGAGTCAACAACTAAACCTTTTCTAATGCCTTTAGATTTAATTGATGTGGATGCAAGAACATTATATTGTCCATTAATGACTTCACAAGTTAAAATCTTAACAGTATCAGATCCAATATCAACACTTGTAAATATTTTCTTCATGTTATCGACTCTCCCTAAAATGATTCAATCTAATTATACACGAAAATTTATGCAAAATCAACAATATCTTACATATTCCTCCATATAAAAAAGAAAAACAAGCATTAATCATTTGCTTGTTTATAAGAAATATTTTTAAGTTCAGTATTTATTGCCATAGCTTTAATTGTTTTTTTAATAATTTTATCTAATTCGGTTCCATCATTATAATCAGCTTGAGCCATATAGTTAATTCTACCATCATGAAGAAGTTTTTTAACGGTCTTAATGTTTTTATCTGTATAAACTGCGATACTAACCCCACCATTTTCTTTGGTAAGTTTCATACAAGGAACATCAGTATATCCATCTCCTAGATAAATCATATTTGAAGTAGAAATTCTTCTATCATTTTCTAACATCATATCATTTAATCCATTATCATCTGATATATCTAAAATACCTTTGTTTATTCTCATTAAAAATTGTGTCTTGTTTGTATAATTTACTGCCAATTTTGGCCACATAGCGTTACCATCTTCGTTATAAAAGAATTCAGATGCAAAAATAGATTTAAATTTATTTCCGATTTTACTTCCTTCGATAATTTCTTTT
Organism: Bacilli bacterium; assembly: GCA_017409025.1. Classification (GTDB taxonomy): domain Bacteria; phylum Bacillota_I; class Bacilli_A; order RF39; family UBA660; genus RUG705. The sequence goes on from JAFQTN010000010.1 coordinate 33,870, forward strand.
AAACCGGAAGATATAATATAGTGTTCTATTTCAAATCCTAAACTTTTTCCGTATTCATTAATTCTATCAAACCAATCTATTACTCCAGGAAAAAGTTCTATGTCTTTTCCCATATCATTTAAGAAATCTCTTTTTAAACTTCTATTATTATCTACAGTCTTTCTAAACATTAAATACATATAACTAAGTACATGATCCATTTTATTATTTTCTCTAAGTTTGTTGGCACTATCCCAAAATGCCTCCGCATCAAGTCCTAAATTAGGAAAAAAAGTATATTCTTGCATATCTCTGGTACATAATGTTTTATCAAAATCATACATAATTGCAATTATATTATTTCTCATATTTACCTCCATTATAATACTTTTTCTAATTATATCATAAATTTTACTTTCTATGTCATAAATTTACTTTTCTTAAATCATTATCTAGGATTGAATATAAATAAACATTGATTTTTTTATTACTTATACTTTCTATATATTTTCTATATCCTTCCATTTGTTTAAGATAAGCTTCATCTTCAATATTCTTAAGTTTATAATCAATGATATTAATATAATCATTGTATTCTAACATCAAATCAATAACACCATTATATATAATACCATCGGCTTCATATATAAATTCATATTCTCTGTATATATTAATAAAATTATTATCAAGTTTATCTAATAAATTCTTTACATATTGATTATTAGTATCTTTAAAATTTGCATATTCCATTTTCTCATGAACTGCAGTTCCATATTCCATCGCCTTAATTGTGTCTTTATCAAGTAATTTGTGATTTTCTTTAGAGAAATGTTTGTTTAAAGATACATCATAATTAATTTCAATTTTTTTCTTATCAATTACTATGCCACTATTAGATGAATCTATATTTTTAATTTTAATATTATCATATTCTTTTGTGTATTCGGCTTCTTTATTAATAACATATTTAGAAATAACATCAAGAGAATTAATAATATCTAAAAATGATCTGTATTTAATTCTTTCTTCATAAGGTACTAAGGAAGAATAACTATCACTATCATTATTTAGAGATGTAACAATAATCATCTTTTCTCTGCATCTGGTTAAAGCTACGTAAAATAATCTTATTTTCTCACTTACTTCTTCTACAAAATAATTATCTACATATAGATCTTTTAAAATAGTATCTTTTAGTTCTTCTTCCATATAGGGTAAAATTATTCCATAATTTAAACTAAATAATATTTTTTCACTAATTTCTCTTATGGTAAATTTATTATGCATTCCTGTAAAATAACATAAACTAAATTCAAGTCCTTTAGATTTATGAATGTTCATAATTTTAACCGCATCTCCATTGCTAGTATTAACTGAATATTTAACTGTTAAGCCACTTTCAATGACATCATCAATATAACTAATAAACGAAGATATATCATAATTAAGGGAACTTAAACTATTAGCAATATCTTGTAAATTACTAATTCTAACTAAACTTTTATCGATATCTGATAAAGTAGTGAGTTTATTATATACATCATATTCTTCAAGTATACTATTGATAATATCGTTAAGTGGTATATACATATCTATTTTATAAGCAATTGTAACAATTTCATCCATTTTATAGCTATTATTTACAAATATTTGATATATTTTATCGTCATTATATCTGAATAAGAACGATCTAGCTGCTGAAGTGAATAGATATTTAAATTTAGTATCAAATACTCCCCTATTTACGTGATCAACTAAGCTAATTAGATTCTTAATAACTAAGATATCATCATCGTTAGTAAGAATTTCATCTTTATATAATACTGAAGGAATACCTTTATATTCTAAAATCTTTTTGTATTTATCTAAATATTTGTTTCTATCAGTAATAATACATATATCACTATATTTAATATCTCTTAATTTACCACTTTTCTTATCAAATATTTGATACTTATTTTTAATTTTAGAAATAATATCTTCAGCTACGATAAATAATTCTTTTTCTTCTTTGGTAAATAGGTCATTTTCTTCCATGCAATAATTATATATTTCTAATTTGTTGTTAACACCAGTATTTTCGTTATCATATAAAGTATTACCGTAAATCATATTATGACTTTCTAAATAATTGGCATTACCAATATCGTTATCCATAATTAAATTAAATATTTCATTTATATTAAATAAAGTTTCGCTTCTGCTTCTAAAGTTTTTGAGTAAATCTATCTTAATACCACCAAAATTATTACCATAATTATCATATTTTTCTTGAAATATATATGGGTTAGCATTTCTAAATCTATAAATAGATTGTTTTATATCTCCTACCATATATACATTATTATTGCTAATTAATTTAATAAATTCTTCTTGTATTGAAGATGTATCTTGATATTCATCGACCATTATTTCATTAAAATATTCCTTAAGTTCATTTCTAACATCTAGATTGTTTTTAACTATATCAATAGCCATATGGGCAATATCGTTAAATTCATATATGTCATTCTTACTTTTATATTCTTTTACTTCATAATTTAACTTTTTAACAATATCAATTATGACTTTTGTATAATCATGGGTTGAAAGTATACTATTTTTAATTTCATCAATACTTTTAAATCTAAGTAACTTCTTTATTTCGTCTACTTTTATTTTAAGTATATCACGAAGTTCTTTTCCGCCTTCAGATACACCAGTAAATCTTACGTTATCTAAAGTTGTAAAAAGTTGGTAATCTTCATAATTTATTCCATTAAAAAGTATTTTAAACCATTCATTTAACTTATTATCAAGATTAAATGTAATGTGACTTTTAAATTTATTATATATTTTTTCTAATTCTATAATTTTCTTTCTGATTAATTTAACATAACTATCTATAATACTAGTAATATAATCATCATTATAAAATTTATCTAGGTATGTATTTAAATATTCTTCTTTATCGATAAGTAAGTCTAATTTATCAGATAAGGAAATAATATGTTGTTTTAAACTTTTATCATCTTTTAAACAAAAGTCTTCGACCAACTTATTAAATAAATCGTTTCCGTACATACTTTCGAATATTTTATCGATTACTTTATATTTATAAATTAATATTACATTACTATCGATTATGCTGACATTATTACTAATGTTAAGTAGATAGTGATATTTTTTAACCACTGATAATGCATAACTATCAAAAGTAGTAATATAAGCTGAATCAAGAAGTGCTAACTGTGAATCAATTCCATTCTTAATAATAGCATCTCTAATTCTACTTTTCATCTCATTTGCAGCTTCATTTGTAAAAGTTAATACTAATAGTCTATCAACATCAACGCCATTTTTAAGTTTTCTAATGACTCTTTCAGTTAAAACGGCTGTTTTTCCAGAACCAGCTCCGGCAGATACAATAATATTAGTACCGTCTTTATTTATTGCTTCTAGTTGTTCATTGGTCCATGCCATTATTATCACCGCCAAACTGTATTTCTTTAATCTCTACTTTATCTTTATTTTTTACAAAACAAATATCTCTAAATTTACAATATTCGCATCCAATATTATATTCACCTGATACTTTAGGGTTAATATCAAATTTATTATTTTTAATATTCTCTATTACTTCAAATATTTTTTCTTTAGTAATATTTTTAATCTTATCAATATCACTATTACTTAATACTTTTGTATAACTAGAGAATGATCCATCTTTTAAAGTTTTCATTCCTTTAATGATTTTAGAATTTTCATAATTACTATCCATTATTGATAAAATATCTCTATCGCTATTAGAATATCCTACCAATCTATAATCTTTATCAGTAATATTAAATTTCTGTAAGTAAAATCCGCTATATAAAATATTTCTTAAATTCAAATAATTGGATAAATATAAATATATAGGAAGTTGAATATTAATTCCATAATTTAAATAACTTAAACTAATATTATCATTTCCTGTTTTATAATCAATCAAAGCAACATAGGTCTTATCATTTTCTTCTTTATATAAAATTTTATCAATAATCCCTGTAAATTTAATATTATTTCCATAGTCAATATCAATTTTCTTTTCGTATAAAGCTTTATCAAATGAACTAAATTCTTTTTCTAACATTACTTGATTAATTAAATCTTTGATAGATTTTTTGTATCTTTCCAAGAAAAACTTTTCTTTGTTATTAAATTTTCTGTCATCTAAAAATTCTAATACATATTTATCTATGTCAATATCATTATTAGATAGACATTTTTCCATAACATAATGAACCATACTACCAATAACTGTAGAAAAATTCTCTTCATAAATATCCAATTTTAAGATATTGGCTAGATAGTATCTGAAAGCACATTTATTATATACTTGCATCTTTGAATAAGATAAAGTTAACTTATCCATAACTTTATTAATTATACTATATTTATTATCATATGAATTATAATCTATTTTAAAATTATTATATAAAATATCGAAATCATTATTCTTGTATCCATATTTAGTATAATCATCAATACTTTTAGTTAGTTTTATCTTATTATATACTTCGCTATAACTAACTTCTTTCTTGATTTTTCCTTTAACAACATTAAAATTATTACACAAAGATGATGGATAAAAACTTCTCTTAGTATCTCTTAATTTATAAGTAATATATAAATTTTTGATATTGTATATAGATTTTAATATATCTATTCTTAAACAAATATTTTTTTCTTTGGTAGTATCTAAATCAACTATATCTTTAATATTGTCGGTAATATAATCGGTATCATCATAACTATTAGGTATAATACCATCATTAAAACCTATCATGAACACATAATCATTATCATCACTGACATAATCTAAAAAATCAATTATCTCGATAGCGTTATCATATTTTTTACTTTTTATTAATGTGTGTTCTATTTTATAAATAATTAATTCATCACTATTATATTTAAGATATTTATTAATAGTATCTATTAATGTATCATATAAATGACTATCTTTTGGTGTGTTTTCTATTGCATAATCAAGACCATTTTTTCTATATAAATCAATAAAATTCTTAATATATTCATAAGACGATAATTTAGAACTATATGGAATATTTATTTTTAGTCCAAATAAAGAAAAAATTCTAATTAATGTATTATAGTAGCTACCGTCAACGTTAGTGAGTTTGATATTTTTAATAGAAATACCTTTCTCTATTAACTCGCATACGTTATAAGCAATATATTCAATTTCTTCTTCCATCGTATCAAAATAATATATATCATGGTCATATTTTTGATATTTTTTTTCGATATATTTATAATTAATATTATTAAGTACTTTAATTTCATGTTTATTTAATCTGATGCCATATATTATAATATCTATCTTATTAATATATTCTTTAAAATTTAAATTATATTTAAGAAGTTTATTATCATCTAGTTCCTTCTTAATTTGAACTAAAAAGTCTAATTTTTTAACATTGTAGTTTTTTTCTTCAATATAATATAAGTTTTTAATATACATTAAAGCTATTTCATATTTAATATTATATTTTTTAATTAGGTATAAAATTGCATCTTCATCATAACTAAAACAATATTTAGAAATAAAATCTTCTATATTCATTGTTTTAATGTTTACTAATTTATTTCTCTTTAATATTTTAATTTTATCACTATTATTACATATAATTAGAGTTTCTTTTTTAATATTATTAATAAATTCCATATGTCACCTACCTATGTATGTATCAAAATTATAACAATTAAATTTTTATAAGTCAATACCAAAACGAACATTTATTTGTTAAAAAAGATAACTTAATTATAAGTTACCTTCTTATCTTTTTTCTTAATAAATTTGATTTTATTATCAATATCTCTTCTATAAAAATTATAGGTTGTTTTAATTATAATTGCTATTGGAAGTGAAAGAAGTATTCCCCAGAATCCGGCAATAACACCACCAGCACTAACTGCAAATATGACAACTAATGGATGTAGTTTGTTTGATTTACCATATACTTTTGGTCCAATAACGTTGCCATCTAGTATAGGACAAATAATACATATAATAACTGTTAAAATAAATAATTTAGTACTTATTACTGAAGACACTAATAATGAGATAACAGCTACTAGAAAACCACCGAACCAAGGAATAATTGCAGATAAGCCAGATAAAATACCTAATATCAAATAGTTTGGATGTCCAATTAATAGAAACGCTAAAGTGTATTCGATTACTTGGATTAATATGTTTTTACCAAGACCACCAATATATTTTGTAAGTTCATCGTCTAATTTTGTTAAATATAGGGTCGTTCTTCTGTTTTTTCTATTAAAATATTTTTTTACACCTTCTCTAATCTTATCCATATCGATCAAGAAATAAATTGCTGCGCATATTACTACTATACCGGTTGTAATTACTCCAACTGAACTATTAACTACGTTAATTGCACCATCTGATATAGTACTACCTAGACTTGAAATAATATTTGAACTAAAATCAGTTAAAGTGGTTTGTAATGATCCAAAATTAATTTCATATTTAGTGGATAAATCAGATAATAACATTGAAATATTACTGATAAATAGTAGTATTTGTTCATATAATAAAGGAACAGTTAATAGAAGGATAATAAATAAACTTCCAAATCCTAGAATACAAACAGTTAAAATGGCCAACCATTTAGGTGCGCCTGAATCAATTAGTTTGCGTACTAAAGGATAAATTACATATGCAAGTGCAAATGCAAGTAAAAATGGAGCTAAAACATTAAATATATTAACTACAATTCCAATCCATAATCCCCTGATAAAATAAAGTAAACATATAATAGCAATAATAATTAATAAGTTAAGTAATTTAAAATTAACTTTATCATTCATCTACATCATCCTCTCTTTTAATTAATTATATCATAAAACATAATTCTTTTTTCATAAATATTTACTATTTTTTAAAATCTTTACATTATAAAGAAAAAGATTAGTAAATTGTACTAATCTAGATTATTTATTACTGTCTTTTATCTACGTGTATTAAATTGTCATAAACTTCTTCTAAGGCTCTGCCGATAGTTTTATATGATTTATACTCATTAACTGGTTTTTGAAAATAATTGTTTTTAATCATTTGTTTACTTCTGTTAGCTGCAGCATAAACCAAAGTATATTTTGAATCAACTATTGTTAAAAGTTTATCTATTGATGGATATATCATAGTATCACACTCCCTTATCTCTATTATAAGAATATTATAAACAAAAAATAATTACAAGTGAGTTTACAAAAATTAGACAATTAAATTTTTATATAGTCAAATATTAAATTTTATTATATAATTACTATAGGTGATAACATGGCAAGAAAGAAAAAAAGAAAGTTAAGTATTAAAAAAATATCTATAGTTATATTTGTTATAATTACTATCTCTATTATAACAGTAAATTTTGATAGTATAAGAAATGTTTATTTGAGTAAAATAAGTGGATACAACAAAGAAAGTATTAGTGTTTTTATTGAAAATGATATTTATAAAGATATAAAAAATCATGAATATTCTAAAACATTAGAAACAATTATTAATACAGAATATTATAATAAGAATTATTTAGATGAATATCTTGATATAGTTTTTGTAGAAAATGAAAATTTTTTACAAAACACATCATTATTACTAGATAAGGGATATAGTTCTAATGATATAAATAATATTTATGATAAATTAACAGAAAATTCTATAAATGTTTTGATTAATAATGATTATTTTAAAGATATAACTAATATTATTTCTATTAATTATTTTAAAGAGGATAAATTAGAAAGATATATAAATTATTATAATGAAGAGGATGATTTAGAAACAATTTTAACTTATGTAAACATTGGTCTAGATAATGGATATTATACTAATGTTATTGAGATTGAGGATCAAAATAATCTATTGGTGTTAGTTAATAAATATAATAAATTACAAAATGATTTTGTTCCAAAAGATTTAGAAACTATTTCATCTAAATATGGAAATGGTTCGTTAAGAAAAGAAGCAAGAATAGCTTTTGAAGAAATGTGTGCTGCTGCTAAAGATGATGGTATTACTATTTATGGCGGTTCTGGATATCGTTCATATAGTCATCAATTAAGACTATACAATAATTATGTTGCAATAGATGGGAAAATTGAAGCTGATACATATTCTGCTAGAGCTGGACATTCAGAACATCAAACAGGTCTTGCAATGGATATCTTAAACGGAAGATGGAGTTTTATAGATGACAATGATAAGGAATATACTTGGTTAGTAAATAATTCATATAAATATGGTTTTATTCTTAGATATTTAGAAGGAAAAGAAGAAATAACTGGTTATATGTATGAACCATGGCATTATAGATTTGTTGGTGTAGATGTAGCTAAAGAAATAATTCAACTTGGCATTACCTATGATGAATATGTTGCTAAAAAGTAGTTGACAAAACGCTTACGTTATTATAGAATTATATACGTAAGCAATTTTGGAGTAGTACTCAAGAGGCTGAAGAGGCGCCCCTGCTAAGGGTGTAGACTGGGAAACTGGTGCGAGGGTTCAAATCCCTCCTACTCCGCCATTAAATGTATACAAAATCTTGTTATCTAATAGATGCAAGATTTTTCTTTTTAAATTTATATAGATACAATTGAAAGTAACCATAATAAGTTTAACCAATCCGTCTACTAGTTTGATTTCATCAGGAATAATGCTATATTTTGGATAACTTAAAGCAATATTTTTTTCAACTGCAACCCAATTATTACCTTCTCTTCTAACTTCATAATATTTATTATTTAATATATTGTTTGGATCTTCATTTGCGATATATCCATTAATATTGACATTTATACTAATAGTTCTATTAATTAGAATTTTTTCTTGACATAAAAAGTTTTTTATTGAGTATGTTACGATATTATAGAAAAATAATCATTTTTATAGTATAATTAACTATAGGTGATTAAATGATTACTTTAAGAAATGCAAATATAACCTTCTATGGAAATCGTGGTATGACTTTAGAAGAAGATATTAATTTAACTAATGAATATTATAAAGAAAAAAATATAGCTTTAATATATAAAAAACCAATACCAATAAAGGTATTAAAAATAAATTCTACTAAGACAAGAATACAAGATGCTTTTTATGAAAAAAAATCTACTCTTGATTATAGCGGGATATATAGGGAAAAATATATTGAATTTGATGCTAAGGAAACTAATAGTAAAACTAGTTTTCCACTAGCTAATATTCATGAACATCAAATAGAACATATAAAAAATGTTATATTTTATAAAGGAATAGCATTTCTAATTGTAAGATTTAATTTACTAAATAAAACGTTTTTGTTAGAAGGAACAAAATTAATTGAATTTATAGATAATGAAAATAGAAAATCTATTCCGATTAGTTTCTTTGAAAAAAATTGTAAAACAATTGAATTAAAATATAGACCTAGATTGGATTATTTAAAATTAATTGATATTTTATAATTAATATATTATAATATAATAGAAAAAGTAAGGAAGTTGATATTGTGAGAAAAGTAAATAAAAGGAAAAAGGTAAAAAAACTTAGTTTAAAAGAAAAATTAAGTTTTAATAAGAAAAAAGATAATAGTGTAAAAAATAAAACTAAAGATAATAAAAGAAATACACGTAATGTCAAAAATAAAGATAGCAATGGAAAGAAAAAAAGAAGTATATGGAAGAAGATACTAACAGTATTATTAATTATTGGTATTATTGGTATTATTGCAGTTACTGCCTTTTTTGGATATATTGTTCTGTCTTCTCCAGAATTTAATGAAGAGGCATTTAATGTAAAAGATCAAACTATTGTCTATGATTTAAATAATGAAATAATTGCAAAGCTTGGTGTTGAAAATCGTGAAAGTGTGACTTATGATCAGTTACCACAAGTTTTAATTGATGCAATTATTGCTACTGAGGATTCAAGATTCTTTCAACATAATGGAGTTGATTTACCAAGATTTTTAAAAGCATCAGTTTATCAGTTGATGGGAAGAAGTGATGCAGGTGGTGCCTCTACCCTAACGATGCAAATGGTAAAAAATAGTCTAACATCAACTGAAGATACTGGTATTAAGGGTATTATAAGAAAATTTCAAGATGTATATTTATCAGTATTTAAAGTAGAAAAAAATTATACTAAAGAAGAAATTATTGAATTATATGTAAATAATCACTGTCTTGGTTCTAGTATATATGGTGTTGGTGAAGCTTCCAAATATTATTTTGGGAAATCTGTATCAGAATTAACATTACCTGAAGCATCACTTCTTGCTGGATTGTTCCAAGCTCCTAATAGACATAATCCTTATAAAAATATTGAAAGTGCTACATCTAGAAGAAATACTGTTTTAAATTTAATGGTACGTCATGGATATATAACTGAAGAAGAAGCTAAAATGGCTAAAGAAGTTAGTATTGAATCACTACTTGTTGGAATTGAAGATGCAACTGATTATCAAGGATATATTGATAATATTATCGTCGAAGTAATAGAATTAACTGGTCAAGATCCTGCTGTTGTACCAATGAAAATATATACAACTATGGAAAAAAAGATCCAAGATGGAATTAACTCTGTAATAAATGATAATGATGCCTCATATTGGAGAGATGATAAAGTTCAAGCTGGCATTGCTATTATTAACGTTGAAACTGGTGCTATTGCTGCATTAAGTGGTCAAAGAAATAATTCCGATGAAAGAATATTTAACTTTGCTACTGAAGCATATAGACAACCTGGTTCTACTGCTAAACCGATATTTGCATATGGTCCTGGAATTGAATATAATAACAATTCAACTTACACCCTATTCGTCGATGAACCATGGTCTTATACGGATGGGCCTTCAATTAATAACTGGGATGGAAAATTTGAAGGAATAGTTACTACAAGACGTGCTCTTCAAGTTTCAAGGAATATACCTGCATTAAAAGCATATCAACAAGTTGGCTCTAAAAGAATTCAACAATTTGCATACAGTCTAGGTTTAGACGTATCATTAAATCAAAATTCTGAAAATTATAGAATTGTAAACGAAACTACTGGTGTAGATAATACTATTAATGAAGCTTACTCTATTGGTGGAGTTGCTAAAGGTTTCACACCATTAGAAATGGCTGCTGCATACTCAGGTTTTGCAAGTGGTGGATATTATACTAATCCATATTCGGTTACTAAAATTGAATTTCGTGAAACTGGGGAAACAATTGAATATAAACCAACTAAAGAAAGAGTTATGAAAGATTCGACTGCATATCTTATGAATAATATATTAGAATCTGCAGTTAATGCTGGATTCAATGGTGGTGCTAGAGTGTATGGTTCGCATGTTGCTGCTAAAACTGGTACATCTAACTATCCTGATAGTGTTATGAAACAATATAAATTGCCTGGCCACGCTGTTAATGATTTGTGGACTGTTGCTTATACTTCTAAATATGTTGTTGCTGTTTGGTATGGTTATAAAGATGTTAGCGTTGGATATAACACTAGTGGACATTATAAAGATAATTTGACATCAGCAGTAATGAAATACATTCCTAAGGATACTAAAGGCTGGAAGCAACCTTCTTCAGTCGTAGCTGTAAAAGTTGAAAAAGAATCATGGCCTGCTAAATTACCTAGTGAATATACACCATCTAATATGATAGTTACTGAATACTTTGTAAAAGGTACACAACCTACTGAAGTATCTGAAAGATATGCAAAATTAAATGATATTGAAAATACCAATGTAAGTGTATTAGGAAATAGTGCGACAATAACATGGGAATATACTACTCCTGCTTCATTATCTGATGAATACCTTGATGCTTACTTTAGTCAATCTATCTTTTCGAAAAGCAAGGATGATTTAATTGCAGAAAGAAAAACATATAATACAGATACACTTGGTGATGTAGGATTTGCAATATATGAAGAAAGTTCAGATGGCACTCTTACGTTGTTAACTTATACTAATGAATATTCTTATACTTATACGGGAAATAGTACTACATTAGTAATTAAAGCTGAACATAGTAAATATAAAACTAATGCAAGTTCTGGAATTAGATTAAATATTACATTAAATAATTCTGCAAATGATACATTAATTGCTGCTTTAGGTGGTACTCCATCAATAACGGTAAATGTTGGTTCATATACTGAATTAGGTATAAAAACTATACTTTATGGTTCTACTGATGTGACTGCAAATGCTACAATTAAATATCAAATTATAAATAATAATAACATTACAGATTATAATACAATACAATCTTTAGAAACTGCTGTTAATAATTTAAGTGCGGGAACCTATACGATTAATTACATTATCAATTATGATGGAAATGAACTTATTAAAAATAGAACTGTAACATTAAAATAACGAAGATTAATCTTCGTTATTTTTTTCTAAAATATATTCCTTATTTTTTAAAAATCTTTCATTAGTTTTATCATAACTAATTGCTCTATCAATATAATATAGGGCAATATCATATATTCCTAAGTTATAATAACTTATACTAAGTAAATCATCAATCGTAGAGTCCCAACAAAATGATTCATTAATATAACTCATCTTATTTTTCTTTATTGTTAGTGCTAAAGTACAATATTTTATTACTTCTATATCATTTCCTAATTTATACTCTAATAAGGCCATTTCTACATATGGCTCTCTAAGATAAGGGGCTTCTTCTATAGCTTTTTCTAACCATAGTTTAGCCTCGTCAAATCTTCCTAAATTATTATAACTTCTAGCAATAAATCTCATGGATGCACATCTTTCATCTTTCCATATTGCTGTTTTTAAATTTAGATGTTTAATTAAAGTATCAATACATTCATTCCATCTAGAATAATACATATATTCTCTACCTAGATAATGCATATTTCTGTCATCTTCTGGATCTTCAGAAACAGATAATTCAAGTAATGGTAAATAACTACCTCTAGATTTGTTACTATCTGGATAATGATTAATAATTATATTATCTGTCAATATAAAACTTTCATTATCTCCTGAATATTTTAAAATTTCATGAACAGGATGTGTCCATTTATAATTGTGTCTACTATGAATTTTTTCTCCATAAAAAGAGATAATTGGTTTATCGAATTCGTCTAAACTCCAATTATATACGTATCTAAGACGATTATTTCCTTTTTTCCAAACACACTCTAATTCTTTTCTCCAACCAGGAATAAATACTTCATCTAAATCTGTACATACACAAATATCCGCATCTTCTGGAACTAATTTTAAAGATTCATTTCTTGCTACGTCGAATCTCCATGGAATTATCTTTTTGACAATAACATTTACTCCCCTATCTTCGAGTAATTTAACTGTATTATCATCTGATCCAGTATCAAGTACATATATTTCATCTGCTTCACTCATAGATTTATACCAACGATCAACAAACTTCTCTTCATTTTTAGTAATTGCATATACTATAACTTTCAAATTATCACCTTCTATTTAATATATGAAAGTATCTACCATAATTTAACATATTGTTTTTATAATTATTCTATATTAAACTTATATACTTAAAATACATTGGAGGTGATAGATGTATAAATATAGAAAAACTAATATATTAGTGTTATAATTTTAGTGGAGGTAATTATAATGAAATACACAATAGTTCTAGTGGAAGATGAAATTGATTTAAATAATTTAATTAAAACATATTTAGAAAAATCCGGATATGATGTTATATCATACTATAATGGAACTGATGCTATTAACAATACTTCTATAAAAGCACATCTATGGATATTGGATATAATGTTACCTGATGAAATTTCTGGATATGATATTATAAAGAAAATACGTGAAGAAAATGAACATATGCCAGTAATTTTTACATCTGCTAGAGATAAAGAATTGGATAAAATAATTGGGCTAGAACTAGGAAGTGATGATTATATAACTAAACCCTATTCACCAAAAGAATTAGTTTTAAGAGTTAATAATATTATTAAAAGGGCTTACGCTAAGGATTTAACAAAAATTAAATATGAAGATTATATTATTGACATAGAAAAAAGAACAGTCTTTGAAAATAATGTTGAAATAAATTTAACTACATTAGAATTTGATTTATTAAATTTGTTTATTAGTAATAAGAATAAATCATTTTCGAGGGATGATATTCTTAATATTATTTGGGGAGAGAATTATTTTGGTACTGATAGAGTTGTTGATGACCTAATAAGACGATTAAGAAAAAAGATGCCTAACTTAAATATTAATACTATGTATGGATATGGATATAGATTAACATGAAGGAAACTTCTCTTACTAAACAATTAATATCTATATGTATCTTAATCGTTGGAATAATTTTTATAGCACTGGGTATTATTTTGCCTAAAGAACTATTACCAATATACGAAGAAAATATATACAACAAACTTAAACAACCTTTAATATTCGTAAACGAAAGTGAAGATATAAATAAAGAAAATATTAATAATGAAACTGATATTGCTTATATTTATATTATAAATGATACGGTATTAACATCTTATAATATTAATGATGTTATACCTAACTATAACAATGAAATATTAAATTATATTACCAAAACTAATGGAAAATTTATCTATAGGAATAAAACATATTATTATTATAATAATTATATAGGTAAAAAGGAAATAAAAATATCACTTACAAACGATAAATATATTAATGAAATGAGAAGGGACATACTTCACACAATTCTGATAATAACGGGATTAACATTTACAATATGTTCATTAATATTGATAATATGGTCAAATAATTTAGTTAATAAAATCATTCTTTTGAAGAAGAAAATTGATAATTTAGATAATGATAAATATAATGTTAATTTAAATCATAATTTCAAAGATGAAATATCTTCTTTAAATGATTCTATTGAAAATATGAAAATATATTTAAAGAATAATGAAAATTATAAAAATCAAGCATATCAAAATATATCTCATGATTTTAAAACTCCTATAACCGTAATAAAATCATATATTGAAGCCACTGAAGATGGTATTGAAACTAACGAAAAAAGTTTAGAAATAATTAAAGAACAAATAATTAAATTAGAAAACAAAGTACACTCCTTACTATATTTAAATAAATTAAATTATATTAAAGATAAAAATGAAAATACAAAATCTATAACAAATATTTCTAATATTATTAATGAATCAATTAATAAATTTAAATTAATAAGACCGGATATAAATTTTATAATTGATGTAGAACAAAACCCTACTTTTAGGGGAACTAAAGAAATGTGGGAAACAATAATTGATAATTTATTAAATAATTTTATGAGATATGCCAAAAATGAAATAAAGATTACTGTCAAAAATAAAAAGATTATTTTATTTAATGATGGTGATAAAATAGATGAAAATATTTTGGATAATATATTTACTCCTTATAAAAAAGGATTGAATGGTATGTTTGGTTTGGGTCTATCAATAGTAAAAAAATCACTTCAATTACTAGATTACGATATTAAAGTATCTAACGTTAAAAACGGTGTTAACTTTACAATAAAATAAGAAAGATTTTTATTCTTTCTTATTTTTAATGGAACAATTCAATATTTGACACATATAATCTAATATGGTATAATTCTAAATGTATTTGGGGCTGTCTTGGCTTCGACAGGAATATGCATCCCTATTTTGCAGGTCGGGTGTCTACGTTACAGACAAACAAAAATAACTGGAAACAGAAATAATTTAGCTGTAGCATACGCTTAATATTAGCGGCTCAGGTTTCACTACTTCTTTTGCTTACGAGAAGTAATTGAAACTTATAAAGTAAGCTATACTCTACTCCATGACTATAAAGTAGAAAGAATTTAATAGTCTAGTAAATATTTTAGTTTGTTAATTTATTGAATATTTATAAAATTATAAAATTAACTAAACCTGTAGATAAATATCGTATAATTATTTTTGGACAGGGGTTCAAATCCCCTCAGCTCCACCAAATTTGTATTTTTCTAGTACTTTTGTACTAGTTTTTTTTATACTCAAACCTACTCTATAAGTTAAATTATTGTTATTTATTATTGATAAAATAACTTCTAATATACTTTTTTGCATCAAACAATGTATACTTTTGACCATTTATAAAAAACAAATCATTATCCTCATGATATTCGTCATAATATAAAACTAATAAATTCTCATAATTTTTACTAAATACAATCCTATGCGGTGTAATTGAATGTATATTACTCTTATAAAATTTCACAATATAACCATCATAATATGTAATCTTTATTCCACTACTTTTAAATGTCTTGTTTAATGATTCTTTTACCTCATTATCAAACAACAATCTTTCTACAAAAATTATACGAATTATAATCACCTCCTGAAGTTATATATAACTTCAAGCAAACAATATCACATAAATTTATGAAAGTCCACCAAAATAAATGAGTATTTTCATCTTTACTTAAAATATAATAAATAAAAACTTAGTTAGAAAAAACTAACTAAGCAATATAACTTTAAATAAATTAAATGCATTTATCTATCACAGTGTATTTACCATCACTAATAGCAATCAATTCAAAATACGGAGGTTGATTTGCCTTAATAATTGTTTCAGCAAGAAATATTTTTTCCACTTTTGATACCTCATTAACTTTAGTAGCAATCTTAGAAGTATTAAAATCTTTTAATCCATAATAATATACATCACCATTAGATAATAAGAAATAAAAAGAATAGTCCTCACTTCCTCTGACTGGTAGTCCTACAACATCAACAACATTTTCAATATTTGATATTATTGTAGTTACATCATGATAATCTTGAGTGATATTAATTTTACCATTTTTTAACAATCTAACATAATATTTTTTTTCAGCAACAGTTTCCTCAAAAACTTTAACTGCAACATCCACAGCATAAGGTACATCAGAGTTTAACTTATCAGCATCAAATGTAGTTAAACTAAATTCATCATTCTCTTGAACATTATTGTTATTAACATTTTGATTTGTATCAATAATATTAGCATCATTAGATTTTAAATCAATAGTTCCAGTAGCAAATAAAACACACAACACAGATAGTATAATAATGATTACAATTAATAATGCAATTACTCCTTTATTATTTTTTTGATTTTCCACTTTTTATTCACTCCTTCCATTTTAATTATAACATTAAATCTTTATATTTAAAACATAAAATTAATGTTTTGAGAATATTATGAGATTTTTTTGAGATTATTATGAGAATTTGATAAAACAAATTGTGGTCTAATTTGAGACTTTTTTGAGACTTTTTTGAGATTATTTGTAGGTTTATATGAAACAAAAACCAAAATTTATTTTTACTATAATTTTTATTACAATTGTATTTTGTATTTATTTTTTTCCTTACATAATTATATTAAATTTTACCTATATCACAAACAAAAATCATTTATTTACTTGATTTATTGAGTTAAAGGGGTTCGAGAACTTACCAACAACTGCACCAATTTGATTTAGTCGAACCCCTGTTGAAAAAGGTTCGTTTTTTTATACCCTAAAACCCAATTTCCCACCATCTTTGATAAATTTCTTTACATTTTAGCAAACATTAAATTACGGAATGTTTGCTTTTTTCAACAAAGAGTTCGAATCCCCTCAACTCCCCCACTGATGGGAGTCGAACACAACATACCACAATAAATTATGAAAGTCTAGCAATACATAAAAAATATAAACTTTTTCAGTTTATATTTTTCATTTAAGCGCTATTGTTTAATTAAATAATTTATTTTTCTTCAATAACATAATACCCTTGACCAGAACAATTTGCAACTGCTCCATCTTTATCAAATAATAAAATTGGTGCATTTTCATCATTAGTTTCTATAGTTAACACATTTTTCTTTGAATAGAAATAATCACTTGTTAAAATAATTTCACCATTTTCTACACCAAACGTACCTATTAATCTAGAATAACCCTCACATTGATTTTGGATTGCTTCAAATGTACCATCTTCCTTAAAAATTATATAACTTTTATCGTCAGATATATTTTTATATTTAGCCGAAAAATAATTATTAGTAGAACTAGAAGAATCTTGATCATTTGTCGGCGTATCATTAGGTTGATTTGAATTATTGTTATTTTCTTCCGTTACATTATTATCATTTACTTTACTTGAATTAAAATTAATAGTTCCTGTAGCAAATAATACACATAATGTTGCTAATATAACTATTATTACAACTAATAATGCAATTACTCCTTTATTATTATTTTGTTTTTCCACTTTTTATTCACTCCTTCCATTTTAATTATAACATTAATTTATCATTTTTTGAATATCTTGATTATATTTTTTTAGGGAAATATAAACAATAATAAGTTAAATCACAAAATATATTATTAACATTATTTTTACAAACAAAGCCTTAATTTATATAATTTTATAAATTCAATTTGCAATTAATATTAAGTGTATTTGTACTACTTTTTGTCAACTGATTTGCAATTCATTTGAAGTATGTTTGTACTATTCATTTGCAGTTGAAGTATAGGTTAATATGAAATTTTGCACTTTCAAATACAAAACATTAACCATTATGATCTATACTTAATATAATTATCAAAATAATTTAAGTAATAAAAATAACTACAATATTAAATAATAATTATATTCGTATTACTATCATCAATACCCTTAAAATATAAGGTTTTAAGACATTAAAGGGGTTTGGTAGTCTCCCCTCTGTCCCACCAAGTTGTTTTTATCGAATACTTGTTTGTAAATATTCGTTTTTTTGTGTCTAACTCCCTCTGCTCGCTACAAACATACTACATTTTAGCAAACAAAGATGTTATAACCTATCTATGCTTCTATTTTTAATTAATGCATATACCTTGCATTATTTGGTCCATTCCTAATTTATTTGTTTCTTTGATGTCTATAATCTCTGAATAATTAAATATATTTTCCATATTATCTTCAAATTTTTCGTATGTTATAAATGTAAATTCATAATTTTTGCCCTCTTTTAATTTATCATTTCTTTTAATTCTAACCAGAATTGTTTCAGCTTGATATTGTTTTAATGTTAAATTTACATAATTATAATCATTATCTTTTTGTAATTTCAAAACTTTATATGTTCTAGTAAAACTACAAGGTTCTTTTATTTTTTTACCACAATATTCTCCTTTTAAATTTGAAGCAATATTAGGTGTTCCAAAATATAAATCTTTATTATCTTTAGTATTACAAATTATTACTTCATAATTATTATGTTTATAAATTTCTATTTCCTTGTTTGAATTGGTTGCTCTGTTTATGTTATTATTCTTATACTGATCGTTCAAATACTTTTTAACTTTATCTATTGTAACTTGTTTATATTGTAATGCTATTTTTAAATCATAATAATTATTGTCAATGTTACTTACTTGCAATGAATCAATGCCATAAAAATATATTTTATAATCCTTTTGATTAAGTGTTAATTTGTTATTTAATTCATTTTTATCACTTTCAATAACATTCATATTATAAATGTCTATTTTAGGATATTTTTTAGCATAATAAATAATTATAATTATTATCGATATTATACTAATCGATACAGCAAGTACTAATATTTTTAATAATTTATTTATTCTTCTTTCTTGTTTATTATTAGCATCTACTGTTGTTATTAATGCTTTTTCATAGCTTTGTCGAATATTTTCTTTGTTTGTTTTTTCTCCATTTATTAATTCTTCAATGGATATCTCTAAAACTTCACATATTTTTTTATAAAGTGATGCATCTGGCATATTGATACCATTTTCCCATCTAGAAATCGTTCTATTATTTATTCCTAGTTTTTCTGCCAATTTTTCCTGTGTTAATTTTTTTTGTTTTCTTTGTTCTGTAATAAATTTTCCTATTTTAATTAAATTCATTTTATTCCTCCTCTTTCTATTTTAAATTTATAATAATTCATTAAAATTTAACACGACATAAAACGAGAATTATATAATCAATTGTTTTTTTTATTATATCACACACTATCTTACTGCATAGTAAAAAACATCGTTGTTTGATGCTTTAATTTTGACACATTAAATATGAATTTTTTATTATTTCTTTAATATCATCTTTATTTTTTCTTCTTTTTAATTTATTTATTCTTTCATTAGTATAATAAACTTTAACTTTTTTCTTATCTAATTCTAACTTATGAAATCCCTGAAATGTTATTTCTTTGCCTTCTAATAAATTAACCATTGTTTGTGAATATTCCCAATTACTTTTTCTCTTGTTATAAACATTGATTGTAGAATGAACTAAATAAATATCTTCGCTGTCCATTTCTTTTATTACAAAATCTGTGTTCCAAACACTTTGACCTTTAGTATAAATATGTAAAATATCATTTTCTATATTACAACCACTTACTCTAGAATCATATTTAATATCAATTAGATAAAAATTATAAAAAAGCCAACCAAATATTGTTACTATTAATAAAATTATTAAAGCCCATTTTAATTTTCTTTTCTTCTTCACTTCAATATTATTAACAATTGTTATTATGTTTTCTTCTAATTTTTTTATATAACGGCTCTCTTCTAGTTCTTCGCCACTCATTAATTCATTAATCGAAATGTTTAATTCATCACACAATAATTTAAACATTGATAAATCAGGCATATTCTTCCCATTTTCCCAATTCGATATTGCACGGTCTGTCACACCTAATTTCTCTGCAAGTCGCTCTTGTGTTAGCTTCTTTTTCTTTCTCTTTTCTGCAATAAATTTACCTATCTTTTCTTGATTCATACTATTTCTCCTTTCAATACCAATTTTACTATTATAACTATACTTATAACACGAAACATTGCTTGAGTTAACTTCTTTATTTCCCATTTTATTCATAATTGTTTTACAATACTAACTAAATTATTGCAAATCAAACAAGTTTATGTTATTATGTATATAGATGAAGGAAACTTCATACAATATTAAAAGGAACATTCAATATTCGCACGTTGAGTGTTGCCATATATTATGGAAATCACCTAAGTCATTGCTGAGTTAGGTGATTCTTTTATTTTAAAGTTACAAATAGTAAACCTATAAGTAAAAGGATAATGATAATCAATGATGAGATTAAAAAAACTTTCTTTGACATCTTATCACCTCCTTTCTTTTAGAAAAGAGGCATCACCCAACTATTAAATGTTCCTAAAATCATTATAGCAAACAAATGTATATTAATCAATATAAATTTTTAAAAAAGCACAAATCGGGTTTGGCAGGATTCCACCTGTCGCACCATAAAGGGAGCAATCTAACCCACAAACTAGCGGGTTGTTTTTTTTGTGTCTACCACCCCCCTGTTCGCTACAAACATACCACGTTTCAGCAAATAAATCTATTACAAAATAATACTTTGTACTATTTTTGTATAATTCATGTATAGGTTCGTTTGTGGTCTGTATACATATTAAAAGAAGCATTGATGGAATATAACATCAATGCTTCTTTTCTAATTCATTTTATGTAATAATACTTCATTTCCTTTTGAATCTACACCATATAAATTCTTAGCCACATCATAATCAAATGCTGGTACTAATTTAAATGACACAATATTCTTAGCATCTAACTTCTTAAATGGAAAATTAAATGAAAATCCATAATTACTATCATCTTCTGACATATAAACATTACCACTTGTAGTCAGTATTAATAAATGAGCATTTCCTGCGCAGCATATTTTTCTTACTGCAATATTTTTTACTGGTTCTTTATCAAATATCATTTTTTCTTCGTTTGTTTTTAAATTCTTAGCATATAATTTATTATTTTTTACATACGCCTTATATTTAACTAATCCTTCTTCGCTACTGATGCCATGATTCATTGCATCTACTTCTGTTTTTAATTCAATTTCTTCAGTTGTTTCTTTTTCATATTCATAATTTTCTTCGTTAATTTCAAATTCAGCATACACATTAAAACTTACACTATTATCTATATTAGAGCTTGATGATTTAAATATTTCTTTTACTATTCTATATTTACCACTTTCTAGTTGTCCGTATCCATATACCCAATTAATACTAATTTCCACTGATTTCCCTGACTCTAATCCCCAGGCCGGTAGATTAAATACCATTTCATGAATAGTTTGGATCTTACTCCACTTTCCATCAATTTCTTGTTCAATATAATAAGGTTCTCCATATGAATAATCGGTATTTGATTCATTTTTTAATATCAATGTAACTCCTATAGGAGCAAGTGTCCCTTCTTTAACTGATAAAGTAACGTTTTTGTCTATCTTATCATTACATCCAGTCAACCCTAGGATCAAAATGCCAAAAAACAATATGCCTAATAATTTTCTTTTCATAGTTCCTCCGTTTGACAATGTAAATTCTATTGTCCCTTTCATTATACCATATCAATTTGTCGTTGAAAAGTAAAAAACATTAACGTTATGTTACATTAATGCTTCTACTTATTTTAATCTCTATTTTTTTCCTCGTTCTTCCCAATTACTATAATTTACATCTTCATAATCTTTGCATTTTAAATACGTATTCCACGCAAATTCATTTTCAGCTACACATCTTACTTCTACTCTTACTTTGCAATATGATTTACCGTCTACATCTAATAATAATTCTTTATCCATACCTCTTTGATTAATTAGTGTTTCATCAGTATAAACTGTTATTCCACTATTTTCTCCACGACTTGGATTACAATAATATTTAGTTAGTTTTACATAAGCATCTATTTCAGGTTGGATATTTTCTTTAATTTTTGCATAATGTAATTGATTTCTTTTATTAATTTTGTTTTTATAATTTATTCCAATTACAATGCTACTAATCGAAACAACTATTAATAGTGCTATAACTATAATTAATTTCTTTTTCATAATTCCCTCTACTTGTATTCTTTAAACTCTACTTTGTAACAATCCTCAATTGTCAAACTTTCAATACTATTCTTTGAAATACATAAATATGTATTTTCTTTGTTTTTAACCATCTGATTAATTATATTTCCATTATGATAACTTTTTTCTCTTCTCATAAATGTTTTATTTGTTATCGGATATCCACTAGTTGTTTGTATTGCTTGACATTCTCCAGTATCATTAAAACCTCCAGATGATTCTAATAATTTAAGATTATCTGTTTTGGGTTCATAAATGAACAAACCTACTGTACAATGTTCATTTGGATTATCAAAATTAACATTTAAGAAAAACGAACCCTTCCAAAAATTATTTGTTAATACACCGTGTGCATAATTATAATTTGATCCTGTTTTTACTTCTAATATATAATATGTTGGATTATATATTACATAAACTATTAATCCAACTATCAATGAAATAATAGTACTTGTGATAATTAATTTATTATTTTTCATTTTTCCCTCCGACATTATTTTTTAACTTTTAAAAAAATTAATTAAATTATAAAATACTGTTGAATTTTTTGTTTTTTTTATTAATGAAGATATATTTAAAATTATAAATCCTCCAATTATTAATGCCCATATATATATTATTAAATAAACTATATATGGAACATATTGCCAAATTATATCAAATATTGGTAATGTTGGTGTAAAATACGGGCTAATATAAAACATATTAAATGTTTCTCCGTTCAAAATACCTATATTATAAATAATAATATTTATGGATATGGCTGTGACTACAAAACATAAAAATATTATAATTGCTTTTTTAAATGATTTTATATTAATACTTACTTCACCAGATAATAATAAATATACGGAAATAACAAAACTACCTAAGTGAAGCCACATCGTATGAATATTTACTAATATATCACTTGTAAAACAACTATCGGGTATAATCATCGTTGCAATACTTCCTAGTATAGTAATATAACTTATATAAGATAATAAACTATCTCTTATTTTTCCTTTTTTTAAAAATAGACATGTTATACTTACATATATTGGTGTAGTACATAGTTGAAAAGGAAATGCATACCATTGATAGTCCCATATTACCAAATTAGTTATAGTATCATAATTGAATGACCATATTAATTGTTTTAATACTTCTAATATTAAAGACACTACTCCATAAGTACATAAGACTATTTTTAATTGCTTTTCATTATGTTTTTTTCTCTTTTTATATAAAATTAATATTATTATAAAACTTACAATAATCCATAGCCAATGAAACCAACCAAATGCAACAGGAGTATTCATCTCTCCT
Source organism: Bacilli bacterium (assembly GCA_017409025.1). Classification (GTDB taxonomy): domain Bacteria; phylum Bacillota_I; class Bacilli_A; order RF39; family UBA660; genus RUG705. The sequence continues at coordinate 58,160 of JAFQTN010000010.1, forward strand.
TGTAGCCAATAAAGTATTTTTTCAAATAAATTCATATTACTACCTCTTACTACATTAAATATATTTAAATTATTTTATCTGTCATTTATATTATAACATCATATATAGATATTTCAAATATTATTATCATTTTATTTTGTATAAAGAAAGACACAATATTTCTTAATGTTAAAAAGAGTGCTGTGGATACTATTTATTTGTCTTTTGTTCTTACAAAAAATATGCTATAATACGTATATAATAAATAAATTTGAGGAGTTTTATGTATGGATAGTTTAGAAAGATTAACTAAAAAATTTATATTAGTAAATATGGATGATGCAGAAATTTCTACGGATGATAAGCATATCATAGGTACTCATGCTCTTGCGACTTGTACAGGATTACTTTTATATTGTAGAGAAAGAAAAGTTGCAATCGTAGCTCATATTGGTACTGACATTGATAAAACAATAAATAAAATATTAGATTTATTAGAAAATAATAATATTAAATTCACTAATATTGAATACAGAGTAATTCAAGGTTATTATGGTCGTGATGAAAATTTTATTAACACAATTATTTATAAATTAAAATTTGGAAATGTGTATAGAATGTTATCGAATCATTTTACTCCATATGGAAGTACAAAAAGACAAAGGAACGATATTGAAATTGATTATAATACTTTATCAAAACAATTTGCTTTTGATGCATTGTCTGGCGTTTTTGTTACTGATAAAGTATTGTTTGGAACATATTATTACATAGTTAATCCTCAAAATGATACATTAGATAAAAATGAGAAAAAGCGTATATGAAAGGATAAAATATGAAAATAATAAATATTGGTTTAAAAAACAAAAGAACAATTCTTTTAGTAGTAACTTTTCTATTATTTATAATTTTAACAATCTTAATGCTAAATGATAATTTAATTATATTAGATGATATAGTTCATAATTTTATACTATCTATTAGAAATAACTATCTTACTACAATATTAAAATATATTACTCATACAGCGACATCGTATACTCTGATTTTATTTACTATAATTTTATTAATAGTAATTAAAAATAAAAAAATACCATTATTTATAATGCTTAATTTAATATTTTCATTTACTACTAATGAAATTGTTAAATTAATATTCAAAAGAGATAGACCGTTAGGAATAAATTTGATTGAAGAAACAAATTACAGTTATCCATCAGGTCATTCTATGGTAGGATTGGCTTATTATGGATTTATAATTTATTTGATTAATAAACATATTAAAAGTAAAAAACTTAAAAATACATTAACTATAACTTTAATTATAAATATATTATTAGTGGGTTTCAGTAGAATCTATCTAGGAGTACATTATTTAACTGACGTTATTGGTGGTTTCTTGCTGGGAATTATTTATTTAATAATATATACTAATATAATAAGTTTAGAAAAGAAGTGATAAATATGAAAATAATTGGTGTAATTGCTGAATATAATCCTTTTCATTTAGGCCATCTTTATCAAATAAATAAAATAAAAGAAATGTATTCTGATTCTCTTATAATAGCTATAATTAGTACTAATTTTACAGAACGTGGAGATATTTCTATATTAAATAAGTGGGATAAAACAAGAATATGTCTAGAGAATAATATAGATATGGTTATTGAATTGCCTACTCTATATGCAACACAGTCTTCTGATATTTTTGCCTATGCTGCTTTGAGTATATTAAATCATTTCAAAATTGATACTCTAGTATTCGGTTCTGAAACTGATGATATAAATACATTGTATAATTTAGCAAATATTCAGTTAAATAATAGTGAATATGATAAATTAGTAAAAGAATATATGGATAAGGGAATAAATTATCCTACTGCAATGAGTAAAGCGCTAAATAAATTAACTAATATTAATATTGATAAACCTAATGATTTACTTGGGTTATCGTATATAAAAGAAATAATTAAAAACAACTATAAAATTACTCCAATATCGATAAAAAGAAGTAATGATTATCATGGTAAAAATATTAATAATAATATTATTAGTGCTAATCTTATTAGAAAACTATTACAAGATAATGCTGATATAACTTTACATGTTCCACAAATAACTAATAAATATATATATAGAAACGTTTCTATTAATAATGCATTTAATTTATTAAAATATAAAATTATTAATGATATTAATTGCTTAAATAAATATTTAACCGTAGATGAAGGAATAGAAAATAGAATTATTAAATATATAAATAAATCTAACACATGGGATGAATTAGTTATGAATATCAAAACAAAAAGATATACTTATAATAAAATTAACCGTATGTTAATACACATTTTACTGGGAATAACTAAAGAAGATAATAATAAAGAGATATATTTAAGAATATTAGGATTTAACCAATCAGGAAGGATTTATCTAAATAAGATTAAAAAAGATATATCAATTCCTCTATTTGTAGGCTATAAGAAAAATATATCTCATACTCTAGATTTAGAATATAAAAGTACATATATATATTCACTAATTGTAAATGATCCTACATTAATAGTTCAAGAATATAAAAATAAACCTATAATCAAATAGGTTTATTTTATTATATTTCTAAGTATCAAAATAAAATCTTTATCTAAAAATGTTTCTGCATAATCTAACATCTTATTGTTTTCTATTTTAAACATATATGCCAATTTTATTAAATTATCATTACTATCATTTGCAGTAGAAATACTTATATAATGAATATTTAATTTATTTACCACATCTTTCTTATAAAAATGCTTACATTTATTGAAATTAAAAATATATCTATTAAATCTAGCATCTGTAATATTATCGTATATATCAATTATTAGTTTATCAGTTTCATCAATAAATCTAAATATATAATTATGATTAAAAAAGTTATTATAACCAAATATATTTTTTATAAATTTGGTCATTAATCCTCTATCATTAATTATCGTAATAAAGTCCCTCATCATATTCTTCTTATCCATAGTACCACCTTCAGTAGAAAATTTAACATAATAATTAATCTAAGTCAATTTGATACTCAGAATTGAGTCAAAACGTTAACTAATTGGTAACATTTCTTCCTTTTTTTTAAAATATATGTTATAATAATTACCCATGAGAAAGGAGATAATATGAATTTAATAACACTTACACATACGCAGTATAGTAATTATTCAAATATTCATAATCAAAGAAATTTTGGACAAACAGTTGAATATTCGTTACTTGAAGAAAATCAAAAAGATAGTAAATTATTTTTAGGTTTAATAGATAATTCCAATAATCTTTGTGCTGCTGCATTAATTTTAGTTACTAATATATCTCCAAATATAAAAGAAGCATATGCTCCGAATGGTTTTTTAATAGATTATTCTAATTTTGATTTAGTTAAAACGTTTACTGAAGAATTAATTAAATATTTAAAAAAAGAAAAAGTTACATATCTAATAACTAATCCGATGTTTAAATATAGAATATATAATAAAAAGAATATGATAATTGAAAATAATATAAACATTTTAGATAATTTAATTAGATTAGATTATCAACCAGTAGGTTATTCTAATGATTTTAGTAAATATGATATTGTTATTGAAGATTATGATAATAAAGAAAATATTTTTAGAAAATTTAATCGTAATACTAAAAGAAATATTAAAGAAAGTCTAAATATGGGTATAACTCTTCATAAGGGATCTATTAAAGATATTGAAGAATTTTACAATATTATAAAAAAGAAATCTAGACATAATTTATCATATTACTATAATTTAATGAATACATATAATACTAAAGATAATAAAATGGAAATATTTTTTACAAAGTTAGACCCTCAAAGATTCTTAATTAATATTAAAAAAATATATGAATCAGAAGTAAGAAGAAACGAGGTTATTCATAAATCGATTCAAAATAAACAAGGTAAAATGACGGAAAAAATATTAAATAAAAAAATTAATTCTGATAGTTTGTTAGAAAAATATAGAGAATTATTAAATAAGGCAATTGATTTTTCTAAAAATCATGAAGACAGTGTTATTATTGGTACTAGTGCAATAATTAGAAATAATAAAGAAATATACTTTTTAATAGATGGATATAAAGAAGAATATAGGGCTATCCACTCTTCTCATATTCTAAAATGGGCATTAGTAAAAAAATATTCTTCATTGGGATATAAAATATTTAATTTAGGTGAAATTCATAAAGATTATCAAAATAAAAACAGTAAGTATCATGGCCAATATATGTATAAAATTGGTTTCGGTGGTAATATTATTGAATATCCTCCAAATCTACTTCTAGTAATAAATAAACCGATGTATTCGGCATATATAAAATTAAATAAATTAATACAAAAAAAGAAATCAAATTGATATGAACCCCGTTTCTTGGACATAGAAACGAGGTTTTTATATGTCAAAATTAAGTTATGAAGATAAAATAGAAATTTATAATGAAAGAAAAAACGGAAAAACATTTAGTTATTTATCCACTAAATATAATATCAGAA
>JAFQTN010000011.1 GCA_017409025.1 Bacilli bacterium
AATACTTACCCATTTTAATTTAGGTATTTTAATTAATCTATTAACTAAATCAAGTTCAATATTACAATATTTTCTACCCTTATATTCACTATAAACTGCACTAGTAGTATAACTATGTCTATCAAATTTATTTTTATATTTTGGATAACCAAAACCATTATTATAATATTTCTTAATATTATCATCTAAATGAAATAAAGTTTTTCTAATAATAATACTGTCTATTTCTTGCAAAAATGAATATTCATATTTTAAATTATTAACATAATCAGATATATTAGAATATACATTTTGATAACCGTTATTTTTAGTATTAGATAGATAATAATTATAAATAAATCGGGAGCATCCAAAACTTTTATTAAGCAATTCTTTTTGTTCTTTATTTGGATATAATCTAAATTTAAAAGACTTATACATAATTATCACTACCTTTCTTAAAGATAATATAATTATATCAAACAACACGAACATACGTCAACACAAAAAAACATACATTTGTTCTGTTTTTAGAGAACTTTCCTATTTTATAAAAAAATACTATAGCTTAACTAGCTATAGTATTTTCACTATGTTTTTTACTATATAAATGTTTACTGATTAAAATTTCTACTACCCCTATTATAAACATTATTAAACTAGTATATACAAATTTCATAAAAAGATAGTCCGTTATAATAGAGATATTTATAAAATTTATAGATGAATTTATAATTAATTTTATTATAAATGTTAATACTACTAATAAAATAGCTGATAATAAGGTAATAATTCCTGTCAGTTTTAAAGCTTTCCGTTTATCCTTTATAATAATAAAAAATAAAACAGTTGTAATTAATATCAAGAAATACATTATATATAAGCTCATATTTTATCTTCCAATACTGATACTTCTATATCATATATATAATCTGATATATCTTGTCTATATATAGAACTTTTATTAATTACCCTACTTTTTACTTCATCACTTATATTATCAGTATTAAGAATAGATTCTGTTATTAAATTATATATTTCATCATTAGTTAATTTGGCTTCCGTATTATCATGTACTTTATATTCTACGATACTATCTAGTACTGTCTTGAGTGCTTCATTTAATGGTACTGAACTCATTAAAATATTTGCTTCTTCATCAGTTAGTTCTAATTCTTCTTTAACAGTATAATATGTATTATTATATGAGCCATCATCGTTTATTAGTAAATCCCTAACGGTTATTTCATTTACTATTTCCGTTATTCCATCATTTTCAATTACATCAATAATTACTGAATACGTACTAGTTACAGTGTAAAGTCCTACTAATAAGATGGATAATATAATTACTACTATAGTTTTAGTTTTTTTCATTTTATCACCTAGTATTAATATGTACTATTTTTTAAAATTAATGACTTTTTTAAAATTATTTGTTATAATACTTACCGAGGTGTTATTATGAATGAAATTTATGTTGCACATCAAGTTGTTTTTAACAAAAAATTTAATAAACATGCATACTTACACAGTGAACAATTGGGTTGTCATTTTGATAATCAATATATGGTTAGTAAAGAAGTAGTTTTATTAACTGTAAATAAGGATGGGAAACTTTGCTATCTTGATACTCAAGAACCTTGTGTATTGATTAATCCTATTTATTTACAAAAATCAATCACACTCTTTGAATGTCGTTTTTGTAGTAGATACGTAGCAAACGGTATGGATTGTGAACAAAAAGCCACTCTTAAATCAGAAATCATGGGCTTAGTTAATATTATGCCAATTTCAGAATTTACTAAAGTAGGATATATTCCTATGGCAATATCATTAGTTAATGAATATAATGAAAATGTTAAGGGACAATTCGAACCTATTACAGATAAAACTTATACCGATACTATGATTGGAATTAATTCTGGTTTCTCTAGAATAAGAGAAAAAAAAGATAATTAATAATTTTAAAAAGTTACTTCAAATTGAAGTAATTTTTTTAACCTTTATATTGTCCGCCATTTATATGCATTACTTGCCCTGTTACATAAGAAGAATCATCACTTGCAAGATATACGAATAATGGTGCTATTTCATATGTTTCTCCTGCTCTTTTCATCGGTGCATCTGCTCCTAATGTAGGAATCTTTTCTTTTTCCCAACAAGCAGGCTGTAATGCTGTCCAGAAATATCCTGGTGCTACCGCATTTACACGAATATTTTTATCAGCTAAATTAGTTGATAATGCCCTTGTAAACCCTACGATAGCTCCTTTACTGGTTACATAATCTATAAGTTCAGGTTCACCATAGAATGTTGTAATAGATGATACATTAATGATTGATGCTCCAGGACACATATATTTTAGTGCACTCTTTGTTAAATAGAAAATTGAATACATATTAGTCTTCATCGTATAATCAAATTGTTCATCACTAATATCTAATAAACTTTTTTGTTGATACTGTACCCCTGCATTATTTACTAAAATATCTATTTTCCCAAAATGATTCATTGTTTCGTTAACTATATATTCGCAAAAATTCTTATCTTTAACATCACCTGCTAATAATAAACATTCTCCACCTAAGGCTTCTATATATTCTTTTGTTTCTTTAGCATCACGGTGCTCATTTAGATATGCTATAACTACTTTTGCACCTTCCTTTATATAACTAATAGCTACTGCTCTACCTATTCCGGAATCTCCTCCTGTTATAATTGCTACTTTACCATTTAATTTACCAGATGATTTATATGATGTATTATCAAATATAGGTCTAGGGTGCATCAAATATTCCATCCCTGGTTGAACATCTTGTTCTTGCGGTGGATATTTTATCTTAAATTTATTGCACTTATAACCATATCCAAAGTTATCTATATATTCAAGTCCATAATTATCTTGACCATTTACTTTATCATAATAAAATTTATAATCCATTTAATCACTCCTAGTCTTATATTATGCAAAATAACTATTTTAGTGATTAAAACAAAAAAAGAAATCTTTTTCTATTTATCACTTACACTAAACAGATAAGATTTCTTTTTTTCAAACATTTAGTATTTTTTACATATATATTAAATTATACTTTTTATTAAACCACTTACATATAATTTAATTAGTTGATATATTGTTTTTTACCATGAACCTGACCAAACAGAATGAGCTGTAGGAATGTCATCATAATAACTAACATTACTTGATGTTAATTCAATACCACTTGTTGATATATAGTGATTTGATGCATTTGAACCAGTTATTGTTGAGGTTGCATGTGCATAATCAGCATACATATCTAATCTTGTGATTGTATTAGAATTATTTTTAGATACATCGTAATATAATGTTGAAGCTAATGAAATTATTGAGTCACTAGGTAGTTTAAATACCGCACTTCCGCCAGTTGATGTTTTTTGTTTGTTATAATAACTTGAATCGGTTACGCAATCACCTGAAGAATAGCAATAATAAGTTGTTAAATAAACACTAGAGTTAATGTATACATCATCATCAAAACCAATACCTATAATATCGTAACTACGTTTAGATGGCATATTTTTCCATGTAAGGCTATTCTTATATCTGTATTTGGTTCCATTTTGTGATATTGTAGATACCATTTTCTTATATGTAGTTTCAATTGTAGTACGAGGGGCGTTTCCTGAACTTTGATTTTCATATTCTTCTTTAGTAACTTCTATAAAAGTGCTTTCACCATTTAAATTAGTATATATAGATTTGTAATACTTTTCGTTTTGCGAAACAAGTGATGCGTCTAAATTTTTATTTTCATTATATGTGGTTTCGTCCATATAGTAAATTTCATCTTCACTAAATCCCAAATTCAATAAAGTATTATATTCATTACTAGTTATTTTAATACCAAAATAATTTTCATATTCATCCGCTTTAACATTCCCTAAACTCAATGTAAACACAAATAAAGATACTAACAATACTCCAAATACATTACTTTTCTTGATTAACATTTTCTTACCTCCTTTCTGTTTTTATATTATAAAATTTGTAATTTTTTCCAAACAACCAGGCGAGAGAACCACTGGACTTAATAAGTTGAATCTCTTATTTTTAAACATCTTGCGGAGAGAATTTTATGTAAATTTATTTTTTAAAATCTAATTTAATTTCAATTTCTTTGGTTATTTCTTCATCATTATCAGTTAAAAATCTAAAAGTCATCACTACATTATTTTCTAACATTTCGCTTCTTTTTAAAGCAATTTGTGTGTTGTGGTTCGCATTAAATGTATCTGCAAATTCAGATATACTTACGATTTCATCCATCGCTTCAATATCATAAATATATCCATATCTAAATAAATATTCATTACTTGATTTTAAATCATATTCATAGTTTTTAATTTTTGTCAAAGAAAAATTAGGGTCTTTAAATTTTATTTCGTTAATTATTATAGATGTATTATTTTTATTAAATATAACATTCCCTTTAATATAATATTTTTCACTTTCTGTGCTTGAAATATCATACACATATGTCTTACTATCATAGTAAATAACTATTGTTGATACTAATACAATTATTAATGTTATTATAGATATTATTATTTTAAACTTCGTAGGAATTTTTTTCTTTTCTTTAACTTTATCATCTCTCTTTATTTCACCACTTAATAATTCATCAGAACTTATTCCTAAAATTTTACTTACATCATTAATTATTGAAATATCTGGTAAAGTTAATCCTCTTTCCCATTTTGAAACTGCACGGAAACCTACTCCAACCTTGTCCCCTAAATCCTGTTGCGTAAGACCTTGTTCTTTTCTCAACTTTGCAATTAATTTCCCTATTTTCTTATTATCCATACTTCTTACTACTTATCAAGTTACAACTTGATATTCCCTTCCTTTTTTATTTATCTTCATTAACAAAGAAATCTCTAATATCTTTATTCAATGATTCTGCAATTCTGCCTAGAACATATATTGCTAAATGTTTACCTCTACTTTCATTTTCAATATCACACACATATTCTCTAGATAGTTCTGCCATATCCGCAAGATCTTGTTGTGTAAGATTTTTTTCTAATCTAAATTTTCGTATATTTCTTCTGATAATTGTGTAATAATGCTCATCATCATGAATATAAGATTTTTCTTTTAATAAAGTTTCTTTCAAAAGTACCACCATCCTATATATCTATTTTGTCTTTTTTTTATTATTAAATATATAGGCTAACAGCCACTTTTTGCCAATTTTACACCTTTATTATACCATTTATCAATTTTGTTGTATATTCACTATTCTTTGACATTTACTTCCTATAAAATTATTTTTTTAGGTATCCATTATATTAATTTTTATATGGTAGAAATATAATATATTGAAAGGAGTGATATAAATGTACGGGTATGGATATGGTTATGGTGGATATGGTGTTGAATGGATTTGGATAGTAATAGTAGTTTTTATACTTTTATTCATAGTATTTGGTAATAATAGAGGAAATTGTGGATGCAACAACAATTGCCATCAAAATCATTGTTAATAATAAAAAGTAATTATCATTTTACTTCTTTGATAATTACTTTTTATTGTTTTTTGCTCTTTTACGTTTATATTCATCTATCCTGATAAAGTCATTCATAAATGTATTATATACTGTTTTGAAAATTATTTCATATGGAGTATCTTTGTGTGTTTTTAATTCTGTCCATTTGCCAGTTTCATCAAAATTTATTTCTGGATTGGATATTAAATTTTTATTATCTTCTTCAAACCAAACAATACCAAAGTTTTGCATATTACTAGCAACACCTAATATGGCATGAATTATATGATTTAAAACTTCATAATGATTAGATTGAGGTACTCTTTCTAATAATATTGAAAATAATTCTTCAGTTGATAAGTTCTCAATAAATAAATTAATTTTAGTAAAATTACTTTCAATTAATTTTTCTTTTAAGTATTCTTTTAGCAGGCTATCTATTATTTGTTTTTTTGTTTCTGAAGTTTCTTGATAGTAGGTTTCATCTACCTTTATTTTGTGATAAATATCTCTAGTAATGATAGGTCTATATTCATCTGATTTGCTATTCATATGTGTTAATTCCGAAGATAATGATTTTTGTGTTTCTTCACAGATCTTTTTAGCCATAACTTCAGATTCTCTTATATCTTTGTATTGACTTTCCAGCGATATTCTTTTTGAAATTATTTCTTCTTGTTCTTTTTTCACATTATCATATTTCTTTTTTGTCTTATTATAATCATTTAAATAGTAACTATTTAACAAAAGATTAGGTAATAGATTAATTCCTACGCTTGCACCTATTGCAGGTATAGCTAAAGTTAATGCATTTATTTCGGCATTAGGCTTTATATCCTTAAAAAATATAGCTACTATTGTATTCAAAAGGAAACATGTTCCGAATATATATATGGTTCTTTTAATACTTGGTTTAATATTTTTTTCTTGATTTTCTTTTCTCTCTTGTTTACGATTTAATTCTTTTTCTAATTCTTTTAGTTCTTTATCATATGTAGCTATTTTTTCATCTAATAATGATAATTCCGAAGAAATATTTTCTCTTTTTGTTTTAATAATTTCGTATGATTTTTTAAGCATTTTAACTTTTAGGTTTGTTTTCATTGTTTCACTTCCATTCATAATATTCCCCTTTTCTTTAATTATTATATCTACTGTTTTTATATTGTCAAGAATATTCTATTTTTAATTTCAAAATTATATCATTATAATTTTATATAAATATTATAAAATTAAAAACCACTTTCGTGGTTAATATTCAAAGTGGCATTCCTAAAAGGATTCGAACTTTTGACCGTATGCTTAGATAGAGTTTCTACTATTTTTTCTGTTCGTAACTTTTTATGTATGGCATATTAATTATGGTGTCATAATATCAGTATTAATCCTCATTAATTTCAAAATCTAATAATTCTTTACATATATTTTCATATAAATCTTGCTCATGTTTTATTGTATCAATTAAAAATATTTTATCATTTTCATATTCTTTTAAACCTCTCATATAAAATGGTTTGTCATCATCCAATACGATAAATGGTATAATGTTATTTCTTAAACATTCTTTATACATAATAATTCTACCTACACGACCATTTCCATCACCGAATGGATGAATACGTTCAAATTTATAATGAAAATCAATTATATCTTCTAATACAATATTAGTTTTTGCGTTATATTCAGCTAATAGATTTTCTATTTCTTTTTCTACATTTTCTGGTGCAGTAGTATTAGTAACATTGACTACACCAATTATATTAGGGACAAGTTTGAATCCTCCAACATTATATCTTGGATTTTCCTCGTCACTAGTATTTCTTTTCAGTATTTTATTCATTTCAATAATCATTTCTTTTGTTAGAAGTTCATCTACGTTATCTAATATATAGTCAAATAATTTAAAATGATTTTTAGTTTCAGTTAAATCATCTAATTTTATTAAATCATCACTTTTAGGGATAAACGAAGATGTATCAAATATCGCTTCTGTTTGATCACTTGTTAACCTACTTCCTTCAATTTTATTTGAGTTATATGAAAAATTAACTTGTGAATAATGATATATATTTCCTTTAAATTTGGATTCTTTTTGTTTTATCAATTCATTTTTTATTTTGTTTATATCCATATATTATTCCTCCTATTAATTAAATAATATTTAGTAACAAATTACTAGTTATCAATTTTCCTATATATAAATTATACCACCTACAATGTAGATGTGTAAATTATTACTTATGTATTTAAAACATATTTTTTTAAATCAATTCATATTTTTAAAAATCAAAGTGAAATTTTATCATCATTTTTTCTATCCATTCTTAATAATTTGAACATTTTTCTTTTAATTAACTTAAAATTATAGTTTTTATTTAACTCATAAAACCTTATAAAGTAAAGAAAAAAACCACTTTCGTGGTTAATATTCAAAGTGGCGTCCCCAAAAGGATTCGAACCTTTGACCGCACGCTTAGAAGGCGTGTGCTCTATCCAGCTGAGCTATGAGGACAGTTAGCAATAATTTCCGATTGCTAACTAATTATATAACAAAATTTATTTTTAATCAAGACTTTTTTCTGAAAAAGTAGAAATTTCCTCATTATTAACTTGAAAAATTACTTCTTCTACATCTAATTCATCGCATAAAGATAGTCCGATAGTATATATTACTTCTTCTAAAATTACGTTAGATGTTATATCTGATAAAATTAAATTATTAAAATTTAATTTTATTTTATTATCCATTATTTCATAATCTAATAATTTTACATTAGCGTCTAGATAACTCATTAAATTTGTTTCATATGTTATAGATGTTGCTAATTCATCAATAATTATTTTTACTTTATCTTGTTTTTCACTATTTATATATTTAGTTACTGGTGTATAATATGATTCGTTATTATATGTATTTACATAGTAGACAGTATATGAATAGATATCATTTAATGATGTTAATTCATATTTTTTATTTATACCATAAGATTTATCTAAATATTCGGGTAATAATTCTTTACTATTTGGAAGTTTTGTTAATTTTTTTCCTTCAACTAGTATTTCTATTTTTTTTATTCCATCAATACTTGTCAGTGTGTAAATTAATGATTCAATCAGTTTTTCTTCATACTTTTCTTCTATATTATTAAATTCAGAAGAAAAATCAATACTTAGTATCTCATCTTTTAAACTGATATTTAATACTTTAGTATTTTTAGGTAAAATAGCTCTAAATCCGTTAGAAATAATATCTTTTTTCTTTCCATCTACGATTAAACTTTCTATTAAATCAGTTGACTTGGATACTAAATCTTTATTACTTGCACTAATTTTAGTTCTTGATAAATAATCATTACTATCTAATAAATATATAACTTCTAAATCATTAGGATAGATGTATTCTAATTGTTGATTGGGTATACTTATCTCATTATTATTTGCTGGTATTAAGTATAACATTAATATTACTAGTAATAATGAAGAAGCTACGACTATTTTTCGATACAGCATTTTTCTTAACATGGTATCACCTAATTAATTATATTAGATAAATATAAAAATATGAAAAAAAGCCACTAGGGCTTATAAAGAAATTATATTCATTTTTAATAATTCAACCACAGCTTGAGCTCTACCTTTTACTCCTAATTTTTGCATCGCATTAGATATATGATTTCTAACTGTCTTTTCACTGATATTTAATTCTTCAGCTATTTCTTTTGTAGTTTTATTAGTAATTAATAATTTAAATACTTCTTTCTCTCTTTTAGTTAATATATATTTATCCATAAATACCTCACTTCCCTATTTAGGGATTATTAATTATTCATAATATAATATGATTAATTTAAAGTTAAGTGAGAGTATTTAACCTAAATTTATTTAAATTGAATAGAAATATATTGTTTAGTATCAAAATTATTTTGAATAGTTCTCATAATATTATTAGCTATCGTATTAGAATGATCATCTGAGTCAATTACTACTCTTATTTGATCACCATCTATTTTTATAAACGACTCTAAGTCATGAGTTGTTTTTATCTTTTCTTCAAGTAATTCTTCTTTACTACTAATTTGATTTAATAATCTTAGAGCATCAAATGCTTCATTTTTATCTTCAGTACTTGTCTCTTGATTAGCAATAGTTTCTTTTAATTTATTTATTTCTTCTAATGTGTTGGTGTTATCTTCTGTTTTTAATGCTTCAACTACACTAGCCTCTTCAATGTTTGTTTCTATAGAATTAATATTTTCACTATTATTAGATACTAATAATTCACTTGGCATAGTTATATAATAGACACTTAATACTAAAACTAAACTAAATAATGTTAAGAACCATAAATTCTTTTTGTTTATCATATCTTTCCTCTTTTCTAATAAATTATATTATTAAATAGAAAATATATAACTAAAAAAATACAAGCTTTGTATCTAATACATACCTTGTATTTTTTTTATCTGTTCATTAGTTAGAGCATCTAACTCCCATTCGTCATTATCATTTTTAGTTAAAGTTATTTCCAATGTATATTTTACTTTATCTTTAGCCTTTTCTAATCTATTTAATTTTTCTTCATCATATGTTTCTTTAGTATAAATATTACTATCAAATACTAAATCATTTATTGATTTTTTTAAATCTAATACTTCTATTTCTACCATTACTGTTGCAGTATTACCATCAATAATTTCTTCTTTTATTTGATAAGTTAAATTCTTATATTGTTTTTCTAAGATATCTCTATATCTATCTTTTTGGGCATCCGATAGATTTTGTTCATCTAAAACTGTATTAATACCATCATTAATATCTGTATCTAGTGTCTGATATTTAGTAAATAAATCTTCTACTTTAGATGTTGGAGTATTAGCCATAGAACAACCTACTAATAATAATATTGGTACTATATATAATAGTAATTTCTTTTTCATTTTATCACCTAAATATATTATTTACCAAAATTTAGGTTGTATACTAAAGATTAGTTTTAAATTTCATAATTATTTATATTTCTTATAATCATTTCATTAGAATATCCTAGTGATAATAAATTAGTATATATTTTATTTCTTAGATTTTGTTTTTTTCTATTAGATTTCATTAATTTAGTTATTTGTTTATTAATTTTATTATCAATAATCTCTTCATCTATATCATTTATATATTTAGAAATAATACTAGAATTTATTTTATGTTTTTTTAGTTCTTCTTGTATCCTATATGGACCCATAGTACTAAACATTAATTTATCATGAATAAAAGCTTTAGCAAACTTATCATCATCTATTAAATCATTTTTTTCTAATCTTTCTAATATATTCTCTACTTCTATATTATCAGTTTCTTTTCTTCTTAGATATTCTATTATTTCATATCTACTACGAATTCTTACTGATATATATTTAATACATTTATTATACATATCTTCTTTATCATTATCTATAGATATTTTTTCTAATAAACTATCATCTATTTCTTTTTTATATAAAAGATTATTTTTTAAGATAACATCTTCATATACATTTATAGTTTGATCATTTTCTAAATATATTTTATATTTATCATTAGATTTTTTTTCATACTTGATTATTTTCATATCATCACCATAATAAGTATATCAAAAAAGAATAACTTTTTCTAGTTACTCTTTATTTAGAAATCATATCACAGATAAGATTAGTTAATTCAGTAGGATTTTCTATCGTTAATCCTGATATTAATCTTGCTTGATTATATAATATTTTTGTATATTTTTCTAATTCTTCTTTGTTATTAGTTTCATGTAATTCTTTTATCTTTTTACTAATTTCATGATTATTATTTATCTCTAAGATAGTTTCTGCTTTAACTTTTTCATTACCTGGAGCCATATTATTAATTATCTTTTCCATCTCTAATGATAATTCGCCAGCTGTAGTTAAACATACTGGATGTTCTTTTAATTTGTTAGTAAATCTTACTTCTTTAACACTATCTTGTAAAGTTTCTTTCATTATAGTCAATAAATTTGTATTATCTTTATTTATCTTTTCTAACTCTTCTTTTTCTTCTTTAGAATCTAAATCTAATTCTTTATCTGTAGCATTTACAAAATGTTTTTCTTGATATTCATTAATTGTTTTTATAACAAATTCATCTAAGTATTCAGTTAAGTATAATACTTCATGTCCTTTATCTAGTAGCATTTCTACTTGAGGTAACATTTTAATTTTATCAATTGATTCACCACTTGCATAGTAGATATCTTTATTATCAGCTTTCATTCTTGAAACATACTCTGATAGTGTTACATATTTATCTTCTTTAGAACTATAGAATAATAATAAATCTTGTAAGTTTTCTTTATTCATTCCATAACTTGAATATATTCCATGTTTTAATTGCATTCCGAATGCTTTATAGAAAGTTTCGTAGTCTTCTCTTTCTTCTTTTAACATGTCATTAAGTTCTTTTTTGATTTTACTTTCAATATTTTTGGCAATTAATCTTACTTGATTATTTTGTTGCATTGTTTCACGAGATATATTTAAGGCAATATCTTCTGAATCTACGAGTCCTTTTACAAAACTAAAATAGTCTGGTAATAGATCTGAACATTTTTCCATAATCATAACACCTTTAGAATATAGTTGTAATCCTTTTTCATATTCTTTTGTGTAATAGTTATATGGAGCATGTGACGGAATAAATAATAATGCTTGATAACTAGTTAATCCTTCTACTTCAGTACGTATTACTTTTAATGGTTTTTCATAGTCATAAAATTTATCAGTATAAAAATCTTCATATTCAGAATCTTTTACTTGATTTTTCTTCTTTTTCCATATTGGAATCATACTGTTAATTGTTTTTTCTTCTAAAGCATCTTTTTCATCTTTAACATACATTTTGATTGGATATCTAATATAATCGGAATATTTCTTGATAATAGATTCTAATTTATATTCATCTAAGAATTCATTAGTATCTAGATTATCGGTACTATCTTTTAAATATAATGTGATTGTAGTACCTACATCTTCTTTATTTGATTTTTCAATAGTATAGCCGTCTACTCCGGTTGATGACCAAATATATGCTTCATCACTATCTATACTCTTACTTTCTACTGTTACTTTATTTGCTACCATAAATGAAGAATAGAAACCTACTCCAAATTGTCCAATAATAGAAATATCTTTAGATTTATCATTGTTTTCTTTGAATAGTTGCGAACCACTCTTAGCAATAGTTCCAAGATTTTCTTCTAATTCTTCTTTAGTCATACCTATACCATTATCAGTAATGGTTATTGTTTTCTCTTCTTTATTAGGTTTAATCCATATTTCTAAATTATCTTTCTTTACCTTTATTTTTTTATCTGTAAGTGAACGATAATATAATTTATCGATAGCATCACTTGCATTAGATATTAACTCTCTTAAAAATATTTCTGGGTTTGTATATATTGAGTTAATCATCATATCTAATAATTTTTTTGATTCAGCTTTAAATTGTTTCTTTGACATATTATCACTCTTTCTATAACAACTTTAGTTACATTATAAGTGTAGCACTATAATTAGCAGTTGTCAATATAGATTGCTAAATATTGTTAAAAGAAAAAGAACATTATGTTCTTTATAAGTATTGTTTATATATTTCTACTGAACGTTCTTGCATTTCTACATATTCAGATAAAATATCTTCTACTTCTTTATCTAAGTGTTCTTTATGATTTAATAGTCTTCTTCCTTCAATAATTCCCATATTAACACCTTGAGTAAGTAATTCTGCTATTTTACCATCAGAGTGATCAGTCATTAATTTCATATCTGTCATCCATGTTGTCATCACTTTATTCATAGCGCTAGTTTCTGTTGGTTCATCATCAGAAAATTCAGGATATTTTTCTTCAATTCTCTGATGCATTTTCTTATATTTATCATATTCATCTTTTAGAACCTTTTTTAAACTTTCGCCTTCTACTTTATCTATGATATTATCAATAGCATCCATCCCCATAGCACAACCTTTATTTAATTCATCTAGAGTATTTTTATTTTCTTTCATTTTATCACCATTAATAATATGAACAAAATTAAAAATCTTATGAATTTATTTTACTATTTTTAATTATTTCTTGATATTTTTGATATGCTTCATCAACTATATCATCCCAATTTTTATATAAATCTCTAAAAGCATTAATAGAAACTTCTTGATATAATTTTTTATTTTCCATAATTTCAATAATTTTATTTGAATATGCATCTACGCTATAATCTGATAAAAATCCATTTACATTATCTGTAACCGTAGATGATGTTGCAGTATTTTTTAAAAATACTGTTGGGGTTGATTGCGAAGCTGCTTCAATTTGAACTATTGAGGAACAATCATATAAAGATGGGAATAAAAATAAATCTGCTCTTTGGTAATAGTATGCTAATTCTTTTCTATTAGTTATTTTTCCACATATAATTACTTCTTGTTCAAGTTTATTTTTCTTTATCTGATATCTTAATTTATCTTCATCAAGACCACTACCTACAAAAAACATTTTGAATTTTAATTTTGGTTTCTTTTCTTTTACTGCTTTTAGTGCATCAACTATAAACAAAATGTTTTTAAGTGTATTTATTCTTCCAACGAATAGGAAGACTTTTTCATTAAATTTTATTTTATGTTTTTTATTAATATATAAATTAGCTTCTTTAGGATCTTCTAATGGAAGCATATTTGTAGCATTTTCCATTACTTTTGGTAATGTTTTATAACCATAATCTTCATGATAAATTCTTGCTACTTCTTTATTTACTGCAAAGCATTCATCACACTCGTTAAATACTTTTATTAAACGATCATTAATTTTAGTTGCTAAAAAATCTTTTTTTACTACTTTTTTAATATCTTGTTTAAACTGAGTATGCATTGTAGCCATACATGGTATATTGTGTTTTTTAGCATATTCTAGTCCAGCGTGCCCCATTGTAAATGGTGAATGAATGTGAACTATATCAAGTTTATATTTATTCAATTTCCTTTGAAATTTTTTATCTAATTTAGGAATTGGTAGTGTATAATCTAGGAAAGATATATTTAATGATTTACATCTAACTACTTTATATGGTAAATCTGTATCATCATAAGGTTTATCTTTATATGATGGTACAAATACAATAACATTAGCATATTCAGATAATCTTCTAGCATAATTATCTACGACCATAATAACACCATCTGCAAAAGGATAAAATGAATCATTAAAGAGACCGATTGTTATTTTTTTATTCATATTAATCCTCCTTAATATATTTTTATAATTATATCATAATTTTATAATTCTGTCTTTAATTCTTTTTTATGTTATTAATACTAACAATTAAACAAATAAAAAAAGAATAACTAATTAGTATGTTTTTCTATTAAAAAGTTATTCTTAATTATTTATATTTTAAACTATAAATTATTTTCTAAATCTAATCATTTTATACATTTCCATTAATAATAAAACTATCGTTGCTATTGAAAATAGACATAATAGATGAGTGAATGGAAGTGATACTGTTTGTAAGAATTGTGATATTATTGGTACTTCCATAACTATTATTTGTAATATTATTGAGCTAACAAAAGCAAAGAATATTAATTTATTAGATTTAAGTGAAATGGTAAATGCTGATTGTTTTTCACTTCTACAATTAAAGACATGTATATTTTGAATAAATACCATTAATGCCATAATATATCCTCTAGCTATAGTTATATCCATAGATAGAATTTTAATAAAATAATACCAGGTAATAAATACCAGTAAACCAGTAGTAATTCCAGAAAATAATATAGAACTAAATAATTCTTTATCAAATAGTGGTTCTTTTGGATCTCTAGGTTTTTCTTTCATTATATCTTTTTCTGCTTTTTCAAAAGATAGTGCAAAATCTTGAATTCCATCTGTTACAACATTTATCCATAGTAGTTGAATTGCTACTAGTGGCATTGGTAGATCTGATAAGATAGATAAAGAGAAAAATAATACTTCAGCTAGTCCGCATGATATTAAGAATAAAATAATTTTTCTAATATTTGCATAAGCTACTCTTCCTTCTTTAACTCCCATTACGATAGATTTAAAATTATCATCGGCTACGATCATATTAGCAGTTTCTCTTGCAATATCAGTACCGCTTCCCATAGCAATACCAATATTAGCACTTTTTAACGCTGGAGCATCATTTACTCCATCACCTGTAACTGCTACAAATTCTCCTTGTCTTTTTAATGATTCAATAATTTCTAACTTTTGGATAGGTGTTACTCTAGTAAAAATACATTTACTTGTTACGAATTTATCAAATTCTTCTTTACCTAGTAATAAGTTTTCTGCTACTTCATTACCGGTTGTTACATCTGAAAAATTATTCGTTAGTTCTAAATCTTTGGCAATAGAGAATGCTGTTAAGGGATGATCTCCTGTAATCATTAATACTTTTATTCCGGCTTCTTTGCATTCTTTTATTGAATTAACAGCTTCTTTTCTTACTGGGTCTATAAATCCTACCATTCCCATAAATGTTAATTTATTTATATCTGCTTCAGTATATTTATCTTTTTTTGCTATTTTTCCATTAGCAACAGCTATTACACGATATCCATCTTTTGCTAAACTTTCATTTTGTTTATCTAATATATCAGTATCTATTTTTTCTTTAACTAAATTTACTTTATCAGAAAATTCTCTTACTTTTTCTAATGAACCTTTAACTGTACAATATGTTTTTTCGTCTATTTCATAAAATACGGCAGAATATTTGTTTTCGGATTCGTATGGAATAGTTTCTAATATTTTTATGTTATGAGTAGCAATATTCATTTTTTTACCAAGAACTAGGAACGCTAAATCGATAGAGTCTCCGATTCGTTTATTTTCATCTATACTTGCTTCATTATTTAAAACACCATATAAGGAAATTTCTTTAGCATATTCTAAATTATCTCCGATTACTTTTCCTTCAAATTCATAACCTGTTCCGGTTACATCGTAAATATTTCCATTAGGTAAAATTATCTTCTTAGCTGTTTGTTCATTTACAGTAAGAGTTCCTGTTTTATCACTAGCTATTACTGTACAACTACCTAATGATTCTACGGCATTTAATTTTCTTACGATAACATTTTTCTTAGCCATCTTATTTGAGCCAATGGTAAGAGCCATCGTTAAGGCTAACGGCAGACCTTCAGGCATTGCTGATACTGCTAGGGCTACTACTGATAAAAATATTTCTTTGCCTGGAATATTTTTTACAATTGATATGGTTGTAATGAATATAGCAATTATTAAAACTAACATACTTATTTGTTTAGAGAATTTTTCTACTCTAATAGTAAGTGGTGATTTTTCTTCTTCAGTTTCATTAATACTATTAGCAATTTTACCTATTTCTGTTTCTAATCCAATAGATACGATTATTGCTTTAGCTCTACCAGTTATAACATTAGTACCTGAAAATAACATATTATGTTGTTCATTAATAGATATATTTTCTTTATTTATTAATTCACTAGTTTTACTTACTTGAATACTTTCACCAGTTAAAATTGATTCATCTACCATAAAATTATGACATTCAACAATTCTCATATCAGCAGATATTTTATCACCTGACTCTAATATTACATAGTCTCCTACGGTTAATTTATCTGAATCTAATTCTACTACTTTACCATTTCTAATTACTTTAGTTTTTACCTTAATTAAATTGGATAATGCTTCTGCAGTATTATTAGCTTTGTTTTCTTGATATGTCGACATTATTACATCTACTAGTACTATTAATATAATAGCTAACCCATCTATTACTTCACCTGCTATTAGTGAGGCTAATACTGAAAACAATAATAAAATTATAATCGGATCTTTGAATTCATTAAAAAATATTTTAAAAATACTATCTTTCTTCTTTTTAGGCAAAGTATTTTTCCCATATTTCTTAATTCTTTTTTCTACTTCTTTACTACTTAAACCATCAATATTAGTATTTAATTCTTTCTCTATTTCTTTTATTTTTTTATTATAGTACATAGTATCTCCTTTATAAAAAAACTTACCTGACTTCGCAGATAAGTTTAGTTAATCTAGCATGTAAATATTATCTTATCTATAATTAGATTATATCACTTTGAATACTATTCATCAAGTAATTTATCCAATTATTAATCAACATTTACTCCCTTACTAAATAATTTTAAATTAGTAAAATATAAAATAAATATATTTAATGTATAAATAATCATTGCTAAATATATACATAATTTAATAGTATCTATATTTAGTGTATCCATAGTGTAGAATAAATTCATTAAGTCTTTATTAAATAATGCTGTTACAAATACTACTAGAATAGTAAATATTTGAGTTAACAAATATGTAATGAATCCATATAGTACACTAAAGGCTATTTTGTTACTATTTTTTCTATGTCCTAAAACTAGACCAACATAACCAGACTCTAGCATATTCATAATTTCTAAGAAGCATATAAATATAAATGATAATATGATTACTATAATTGTACTATCATAAACTGTTGCTAGTGGTAATAATAAATTTTTAACTAATTCAAGATTTTCTTTAGAATAATATGCAATAAATAAAGACATTGCAATTACTAATATACTTGATGATAGTGTAATAATTGATGATAATGTTTTAGATAAATATAATGTTTTTTTATCTATTGGAAGTGTATGAGTAAGATATGATTCATCAGCGTAAAAGTTATTTCTAAATCTAGACCATAATCCCATTACATTGTTAATTAAAATATTAAATATCATAGATATAGTTACACCACTACATACTTTACCTATAATATTAAGAATAAATGAATTTTCAATACTTAAAAATATTCTAGTTAAAATAGAGAAAAATATAGATAAACTATAAAAAACTATTAATACTTTGTATATTTTTTCTAAATCATACTTTAATAATTTCTTTAACATTTAAACATCCTCCTAAAGATTTCATCTATTGATGACTTTTCTTTTTCTCTTAACTCATCTGTAGATGAAGTTAATATAATTTTACCCTTATCAATAAATATTACTTCATCTAATATTTTTTCAATATCAGATATTAAATGTGTAGAAATAATAACACTAGCATTTTCATTAAAATTAGTAAGTATTGTATCTAAGATATAATCTCTAGTAGCAGGATCTACTCCACCTAATGGTTCATCCAATATATATAAGTCTGCACATCTTGACATAACTAATACTAATTGAACTTTCTCTTGCATACCTTTACTCATCTTAGATAATTTCTGATTAGTATCTAAATCTAATTTTTTAAGTAATTTTCTTGCCTTATTAGAATCAAAATTATCGTAGAAGTCTTCAAAATATTTGATAACTTTCTCTACAGTCATCGACTTATCTAAATAAGTTCTTTCTGGCAAATAAGATATTATCTTTTTACTTTCTACGCCTACCTCCATACCATTTACTAAAACTTTACCTTTTGTTGGTGTAAGTAAGTCATTAATTAATTTTATTAATGTAGTTTTACCTGTTCCATTTTTTCCAAGTAAGCCAATTATTTTGCCTCTAGGTATTTTTAAATTAATATCTTTTAAGACTACTTTATCACCATAACGTTTTTCTAAATTAATACATTCTAACAATTCCATATTATCACTCCATTTCCTTAATTAAATTTATTATATCTTTTTTACTTAATCCCAATTCCTTTATATCATTAATATATTTACTAGTTTTTTCTCTAGCATATTTTTCTCTTAATTTTTCTATTTTACTCTTATCCGTAGTCACAAACTTACCATTAGTCCTTTCAGTATATATTAGTCCTAAGTCTTCTAATTCTGATAAGGCTTTTTGCATTGTATTAGGATTCACTTTTAAGTTTAATGCCAATTCTCTTACTGAAGGTAATCTCTCTCCAGGAAAAATCATCCCTGATATAATATGTATTTGTAGTCCTTCTACAAGTTGTATATATATAGGTCTATCATTATCAAAAACAATATTCATATTACCTCCGTACTGTATTACTTACTTAATACAATATTACAATATAATTATACTCATGTCAACATAAAAAAAGTAAATATTTTATTAGAATATTTACTTTATATTACAATTATCTATTTTCTTTTAGTTAACCAATATTTTTTCACTATTTTAATTGTTTGTGTAGATAAGAAAAAACCTACACATGGAACTACTGCCCCAAAATATGGATTAGTAGTATCTGCTATTTTTAAATACAATACTGCAAAAATATATGTCATTATAATTATTAATGCTTTTCTTAATGTAGACGTTTCCCAAGCCTTATCGCCTTCTACTAATTTATTTCTCTTTTCGATTTTATTTATTCTTTCTTCTAATTATTCTAACTTATTTTTATTCATAAATTACTCCTCTACTTATTATAATCTTCCTTCGTTAAATCATAAGTATAACTTTCTACAAAATCATCTATAAAAGTATATTTAACTTTTTTTATTTGTTCTTTTCTCTTAAATTCTAATTTTTCCATCAATTTCCATGATGCTATATTTTCTATAGCAGCACTAGTATCTATCTTTGTTATCTCAACTTCGTTAAACATATAATTTAAAATAGCATTAGCTGCTTCATATGCATAACCTTTTCTCTGTTCCTCTGAACTTATAAACCATCCAATATCTCTTATATCTTTAGACATATCTTCTTTTTCTTGAACACTAATTTGCCCAATACATTCTTTAGTATCTTTTTTTATAATACTCCACTGAAACATATCATTATCATTAGCATGTTCTAATTTTTTCATTTGAAATAGTTTTTCTTTATCCCAATCTCTATTTATCTTACTAGTTAAATAATATTTATTAACACCCGTATCTAATAAAATTCCCCATAGTGTTTTTAAATCTGATTCTTCAGTGGGTCTTAAAATTAATCTATCTGTTTCTATTTTTTTAGAACCAATAAAATTCATACTACCACCATTTTTATATTTTCTTTATCATATTATGCATTCTAGTTCTATATCCATATTTATTATAAAAATTTATTCCTATATCATTATAACCAAATACATCTACCATTACATATTCACAATTCTCATTTTTAAAGTATTCTTCCATTTTAGAAATAAGAGTTTTTCCTACACCATTACTTCTAATCTTTTTTGTAACTATTAATTCAGTTATCTCTCCCCTTTTAGGACATTTATAATCCAAATAATCATATTCATCATATGGAAAAATACACCCAATAATTAAACCAATTGCTTTATCACCTTCAATAGCCAAATAACATTTACCATTATATTTATTAACTTCTTCTAAATCTAAGATAGCCATCTTTTCTCTATATTCTGGATGTAACTGGTCTAGATTATCTTTATCTATAGAAATAATATATTCTTCTAATTCTACTAGTAAATCTTTTACATCTTCTAAATACTTTTCTTCATATTCAATTATTTTCAACTTATACTTCTCCTATTTATTATATTTTAAATAACTTTCTATTAGATCTTTATCCATAAAATTATCTGGTAATTCTCTTGGATTAAAGAATTTTAAACTCTTGGTTTCAGTATCACCTTTTAATTTTGTTGCGTCTATTTCATCTATATCTGATAAATATAATGATGTATTATTGTATACTATATCGCCATTTGGATATTTATTTTTTCTTGATGATCCTGACACTGTATCAATTAAAATTAATCTCTCTTTATTTAATTTAATACCTGTTTCTTCATATGCTTCTCTTATTGCTGTTTCTTCTAAACATTCACCTAGGTCTTGGCATCCCCCTGGCAAACTCCACATATTACGATCTGTTCTTTCTTGTAATAATATTTCTCCCTTAGAATTTCTGATAATAATCGCTGACCCAGGTTGAATAAATGGCATATGAGTTACCCTCGTATCTAATGACATCCTAAATAATACTGGATATCCTCCATAGTTTTTACTTAGTTCTAATAGTTCTTCTTCATTTAAATTTTTAATAATGTCAATAAACTCTTCATGTTCATATTCACGCATTTTCTTATATTTTTTCATTTTTTTCTCCTTAATTTAACTTCTTGCCGCTCCATCTACTGAAAGAATAACTCCAGTTATGTAACTAGCCATATCGCTTGCTAAGAATAAGAATGCATTAGCAATATCTCTTGGTTCACCAATTCTTCCTAATGGAATTGTTTTTATAAGTGGCTCTATCATTTCTTTAGGTAATGCTGCTACCATATCGGTATTAGTAATACCTGGAGCTACTGCATTTACACGAATATTACTTGGAGCTAATTCTCTTGCCAATGATTTAGTAAATCCATTTACAGCAAATTTACTAGTAGGATATCCTATACCTGATGGTTGTCCATAAATACTTACCATAGAACTAGTATTCAAAATAACTCCTGATTTATTATCTTTCATATATGAAACTACTGCTTTAGTCATATTAAATATTGCATTCACATTCAAATTCATAATCTTTTCAAAATCTTCTGTAGTAGTATCCTCTATCTTTTTATTAGCAGATACTCCAGCATTATTTACTAAAATATCAATATGACCATACTTACTATGTATTTCTTTAACAACTTTTTCTATTTCTTCATAATCATTTAGATTAGGATAATATCCTGATACTAAAATATTTTCGTTTTTTAATTCATCTATTGCTTTTTCTACTGTTTCTTTTCTTGAACCAAAGATAATTACTTCTGCTTTATTTTCTTTAAATAATCTAGCTATTTCTAAACCTATACCTCTAGTTCCTCCAGTAATAATTGCTACTTTTCCTTCTAACATGTTAACTCTCCTTCTTTATACAATATAATTATAATATATGTTTTATTTGATTTCAATAATATTAAAAGTAACTAGATATAAATTTATATTCTTTCTAGTTACTTTTATTTTAGTTTCTAATTATATTTAAAATTTTTGTTTTATTAAAATACACTAATAAGCCCAGAGATATTATTGAGATTAATGTGATTATGATTATTCCAAAGGCATTATTACTGTTTCCTTCTGGCGAGAATACTCCTAAAATAGTACTTTGAATAACTTCATATTTACCATTACTTAAACCTGCTGCATATCCAGACTTTAAATATTCTTCTGGATTTGATGAGTATTGGCCACCACTTATAAAATTACTATGAAATTGTTTTAAAGAGTCTGTTATTCTAATAACATCTTTGCCTTTTTTAGATTCGAATGTTCCTCCAGAAATATCTAGTGCGATTACTTGGCTATGATTTCCTTTACCAATATATTCGTATATTACATTACTATTATTACTTATAAATCTTCCATCATCAATATTTAATTCTATTTCTCCGGCATAGCCATCATTAGATTCTATTTGAATAGCTGTTCCCGACGCTTTTATTCCATCGTTATATCCAGGTGTAGGTGTAGCATCTGGACCAGTACCTGTTACAGTAGCCCCATCTATATTTAGAATACCTGACTTTATTCCTATTCCTGATTCACTTCCTGATATATCAGCTTCATTTATATTATATTCTCCGTATCCAGCAAAATAAAGTCCATTACCTGTTGAAGTTATTTTTGCTCCGTCTAAAATATTTACTACTGGTGAATTTTCTGGATCCTTGATATTTCCATTTACATAAATTCCTATACCAGTACCACCACTAGTATCATTTACTGCATTTATCTTCCCACCAAAATTGACTTTTGCTCCATAAGATTTAGAATTATTATGAGTTATAAAAATACCTGACCAACCTTCTAATGTTATATCCTTATCTACGTTAACTACACTATATTCTTCATCATTAGGGTCAGTGCTTCCCTTTACCATGATAGCCCCATAGTTTGGGTTAGTTTCTTTAATAGTACCTTTACCAGTAAGATTAAGTTCTCCACCCTCTACTAAAAATACTTTTTCTGGTGCTGTAATATCATTACCATTTAAATTAATATTAACTTTCTTATTTATTTCTATACTATCGTCTAATTTAACATCAGAAATTAATGATATTACGTCATTTTCAGAAGCATTAGCAATAGCTTCAGCTAAAGAATCATAGTATTTATTACCTACTTTTACTAAAGAACCTACACTTGCATTAACTAATATAGGAATGAATCCTAAAACTAAGAATATACTTAAGATTATTTTTTTGTACATACTTCCCCCTTTTTATATTCACATTACATTTTATGTAATTAGTTTAGTTTTTAGAAATACTTTTTTTAATTGACAAACAAATGTATAAATGTTATAGTATTTCACTGTTAAGAAGGGATATTATGGGTACATTATTAGATAAATTTTTTTGTGTTGATTTAACATATCAGGTGTATATGGAATTAATTAAATTTTGGGAAGTTAAAACTCCATCTATTAATTATAATGAAGCTTTGATGTTTGTTCATAATGCAGCTGCTTATGCTAGATTACTTATTAGTTCTTATTCTGCTCAAATAGCTAGGGTTAACGAGATGATACTAGATTTAGAGGATACTCAAGTGAAAGATGATTATAATAATAAAATATCTAGTTATATGGATCTTGTTCCTGCTTTTTCTAAAATTACTGCTAAAGTTCCGTTAACACCACAAGAAATTAAACAAAAAGTAAAAAATGCGATAGCACATGCAGAATATAATTTTATATATGATAATAATGATGGGAATAATGTTCTTATATATTTAGAAATTAATACAGATTATATATATGGAAAAATTCCTTTTCTAAATTTTGATGAATTAAGAAGATTTTATACAACTCTATCTGATGAACTTAAAACATCTGATATTGCTTATACTGGTATATATGATTTATTTACTATGAATGCTAATAATGTTAATGTATTAAAGAGTGCCATTGATAAAATTGGAATGCTTAAATTAGATAAAGAGAATGCTGTAAATAATAATCAAACTGTATTTATATTTCCTTATGAGCCTAGTGCTACTCCTTTAAACGATAAACAAAAAGAATTAATACTTAATTATATTAGATATATAGGTTTAGGTAATTGGGTTAACTTAAGTCATAGAGACAGAGGTATTATTTTTTCTAGACATTTAAAATTTATGTTACATTCTAAAAATAATTTTAGAAATTCAGCTACAAATATTGAAAACACATTAGATTATTGTATACTTCGTGGAAAGGGAGAAATATCTCCATTAGATATATATTTAAATTTGTCAATTATTTTTAAAAAAAAGCAGTTCATAAGAACTACTAAATTTAGTCTATACAAATAAATTATAACTTATTCATAAATTCACTACACATATTCACTTATAAAATTTCTTATTTTCAAATGAGTACACTTTATTTTCTTCTGATATTTATGTTAATACCAAGTAACTTTATCTTTTGGTAATCTTGTTAGTACAACTCTTTTTTCATCAATATCTCTTTCTTGTAAATGTTTAATACTTTTATATAATTCTTTTATGTCATCTATCTCTTCTTGAGTTTATTTCCTACTCATCGGATAACCTAACAAACATTTTCCTTCATTTGCTACAGGAAGAAAATCCCATAGTAATAATTCATTTTTTTTTCATAATCATCTACTAAATCAAATACTGGAGTTAATAATTCTATACCATATTGATTGCAAAAAATTTTAAATTCATCTATTAACTCTTGTTGTTCTATTGCAAATAGTTGACTTTTTCTAGCACCTTCAGCAATATATTTTATATTCATTTTTCTCGCTAAAGCAACTGAATAGGTGTACATAGCCATTCTACATAATAAACATCTATATTGTGAGATTGAGATTTTTCCATATTTATTATTTAGTTCTTCTGCATTTAAATTTTCTATATCTGTTAATTCCCTATAATATACAAATCTTCCAGCTGTACTTGCTATTCCTAAAAATTCTACTTTATCTTTATATCTTTTTTTGTAATCTTTGTGCACCTATTTGGATGTTTTCGGTTCCTATACAAGAACCATTATCAAAATGAATTAAATATACTTTATAACCTTGATTCACTAATCTAATACAAGATAAAAATGAATCTAACCCTCCAGAATACATTAATAAAACTTCTTTTTCCATTATATACCTTATTATAATTTCTTATTCATTATCTATATTTGTAGTTGGAGTTATTTTTCTTGCTAACACAGGACCACTTTTTTCTTGCTTATTTTTTTCTTCTTTTAATCTATAAAAGCAAAACTCACACAAGTGTTCTTTTAATTCTTCTGTCATACCAATCGATTTTAGAACCTTTCTTAACGCTCTAGGTCGTTCTAGATAAGCAAATGTGTCTGATGATGGTGTTTCTTCGTAATCATATAAAATAAACTTTGTCTGTGCATGAAATTTTCTTAAAACTTCAACATCATCATCTGTTATTGAAATTGGCATATCTCCTTCTGTAGATATAAAACGATAAGTATATGTTCTTCTACCATCACTAAAATCAGGAGTTAAATAAAATTCACTATAATATTTTTCATCTTTATTATCATTTAAAAAATCTAAAATTGCTGCTATCCATACTTGATTTGGAAAAATTGTATTATAAACCTCTTGAATAATTTGTAATATTTGTGGATATTCACTTTCACTTACCGGTGTAGATATTAATTCTTTAAAACTTCTAAACTGATTCATACTTATATCCATCTCCCCCTTGTATGTTTTCTGTATATTATGATTTTCAATAAATCTTTTTACATATTCACTAGAACAACCTAGTCTTTTTGCTATATCCAAATAATTAATTTCTTTTTTTGAATTTGCAACATATCTTTCTATTCTACTATCTAAATTTTGTGTCTTCTCTCTTGAAATAGAAAGATACTTATCTTTTAGATCATATCTATAAAATAATTTATTATATATATCTTTCTCTTCTTCAGATAATTTATCATATGTTCCATTTATATGGCTAAATAATATTTTCAAAATTTTATCTGTCTCTATATTATAAGTTTCTCCAATAAAGTCAATAATATGACCACCTTGATGGCAACCGCGACAAGCAAATAAACCATCATTTTCAATTATTGTAAAAGGATAATCTTTTCCTAAACTTCTATGAACAAAACATTTATTTATACAGAATTTATTGTTTGGTCTACATTGAATTTCATATTCTATTCCATTTAATTCTAAATAAGATAAATATAACCCAAGCATGCTAACTTTTTTACTAATATAAATTAATTCATCATATTCTACATTTTTATAGTCATAATAAAATATTTGAGGATGTTCTATTGTTAATATTATATCTGATATTTCACTTTCTTTTATCATTTTCCTACTCCTTAGTCATTTCTGGTGGAATTAATTTCCTTGTTTTTTTCTTTTTAAGCAATAAACTTGCGGTACCTCATTACCACTAAATCTAAGTGATTTATCCCAAACACTTTTTGGAATTACTTTTTTGTATTCAGGATTAAATGCTATAGAGTATCCGTTATAGTCTGCTTTAATAATACCTCTAACTAAATAATAATCTTCATAATCAAATCTATATTTTTCTACAATTGTTAAATAACTAACTGCACTTGCTTTATTTCCTTTTTTCACTTCTTGCATTATTTCATGTCCAAAACGGCTATGAATATACTTAAATGCTTCAGTACAATCTGAAGATACAAATATTTTATAGTCATTAACTTTAAACATTTTTTCTATATCTATGTCATCCCAATTAATATGTTTAATATTTCTTACATCTTTTGTTATTGGTTTTGATCCATCAAATATATGATTTGGATGACAAACATATATACTATGACCATCATCCCATACAGATAGCATATCTTGAATTACTTGTTTTCCATTTTCATCAAATATACTCTCTTTTGAACTTTCCAATCTTTCAAAACAAACCATTGATGCTCCAGAAACTAAACTAGCTCTATCGTAAGTATGACAAAAAGATTCTAAATTTTCTATATTTAATATACTCAATACTGGCATATCTAAATCCTGTTTTAATAAAAAGTCATCTAATAAATCAATATCATATCTTAATGTTTTTAAAACTTCAATAAATCTATCGATTTCATTAGAATTATTAATTTTAAATAATCTTAATTTTCCATATTCAGATAATGCAATCACTTTAGAATCATCATGAATACATTCTTCTTCCCAATATGAAGTTATATATCGTTTATCATCTAATTTTTTTAATTCTTCTTGCTGTTTTTTACATAGAATATTATCGATATCATCTACTCTTATTCTAGAATAAAATTCTATCTTTCTTAACATAAATTCTTCCATATCGAAAGTTTCTAAATATTTTCTAATACGAGCTCCGGCTATTTGTCCTAATCTTTTTTGTAAATTTGATTTATTTTCTGGTATATATGAGCTCATATGTAGTCCGTCTTTTAAAGATCTTTTTCCATCTTCAGTTTTTATATAGTTATTTATATACCCAGGATTTTCTGCATCAAGGCTATAATCAGGATTTTTTCTTAAGAAATCTTCTGATAACAATTTAATATCTACACTAGAAATACTGTCAAAATTTAATAATAATGCTCCCGCAATAATTTGTTCCATTCCTAATTTTGTTTTAACCATGTTAAACCTCCTTAAATTTATAAATTATTATAGCATA
The DNA here is from genome assembly GCA_017409025.1 of Bacilli bacterium. Taxonomy (GTDB): domain Bacteria; phylum Bacillota_I; class Bacilli_A; order RF39; family UBA660; genus RUG705. The sequence goes on from JAFQTN010000011.1 coordinate 28,146, forward strand.
TTTTTTTATTATTCAACAATATTTAATATGATGTTGTTCTAGTTAAATGATAAGGTTTATATTTTTTGGTTTTATCTTGTCCTTTACTCCATATAAAATCATTTATATCAATCCTATCAATACTTTTATTTATTTGTTCCCATATATAATTTATTACGACAATCATACTAGCTCTAATTTCTACTTCGTATTCACTATTTTCTTCTATTTCAGTCTTAGTATCTAATAGTGAAGATAATTCTTTATCATATTCTAAAATACCAAATCCTTGCATTACTTGTGGTATTTTATAATCCGCACAACCTAATAAATTAGAATAATCAACATATATTTGTTCTTTAATTTCTATTACATGTAATATATCAGAAGTTAATAATTGTGCTAATTTATAAAAATATATAGTCTCTCCTCCATATGTTCTAGTATCATCAAAAGAACTAAAATTAGTAAGTATAGTATTAAATATTTCTTGATCCGTATTCATATCTTTTATATGATCATAAAAACTTCCATTCATTTTTTTATTTACTATTTCAGCAATACCAGTAACTATACTATATCTTTCTTCTAAAAGTGGAATATCAATATTTCCTTTTAATATATCTTTAAATTCTTCAAATGTCATATTTTCTAATTGTTGATATACTTCTATACTATCACGATCTTGAAACAAATTAAAAATACAATGTAATAATGCTATTCCACCATCTAAATCTTTTCCATTAGTATTAATTGTCCATTTAGGATTACCCCAAAAAGAAAAATCTATCGAATCATATATAAGTAAAAAATTAACTATATTTTTAGTACTCATATCATAAACACCATAAGGTACTTTAGTTAAATAATGGACATTATCAAATCTTAATAATTCATCTATTAACTTATTTGCTTTATCATAATTAATCATTACATGCTTTGCTTTACTTACTACAAATCTACTTGTTTCTAAAACTTTATTTAACATTGATAAAACCTCCTGAAAATATTATATCATCAAAATTGCTTCTATTAGATAATTTTATATTTTTGAAAAAAAGATACCTAAAAACTTATAAAAAAATACAACAAATTCACTTCAATGATAAGTTAAATTAACATTAATAATCGCTTAATAATATTTTTTAGTTATTAGCATATTTTAATCATCTCTTAATTTGATGTCTATAAATTAACATACAATCATTAACTTATTAATAGCTTGTGAATTTGCTTTTTTATTTTTTATAAGGATGATAACACATGAAATAAAAACCATATTGGATAAAAGACTATTTTAAATATTGTTTTTATAATTTTCCAAAATATTTTAATTGGTAATAATAATAAACTAATCATTTTTATTTTTCTCCTATTCTATATAAATTAATTATTTTAATTTATTGTTTCAGGTGTTGCTTTCTTTATTTCATTCATAATATTAGATAATGTTTCTTTCATTGTTTATTTTCATTCTTAATCACTATTTCACTAATTACATTTTCTCTTTTCAAATAATATTGTAACATATATTGTTGTTTTATAATTATATTTTTTAATACATTTAAAATGTTAAACTTAGTAATAAAATTTAATAAAAGAGACTTATAAAGTCTCTTTTGATGAATTATTTACTAATTTATAAAATTAATATATTAATTTAATACACTAAAGAAGTATGTTAACATCATTAATTCTTTCAATTATAAAAGATTTAATTTTTTTACTATCAAAACTAGATAACATTAAATCTTTTGCTTTAATATATGGGTTCCCATTATTTTCGCAATATTCAATTACTTGTAATGTAAATTTAATATTATTGTCACCATATGATATTTTTATTTTACTATTTGTTAATATTGCATGTTTTATTATACTAATTATTCTTTCATTGTTTTCAGTATTATATAAATTTAAATTATTATTTTCATTTATATAATTTCTATTATCTAAATCTAATTTATTAGTTGATTGAAAACTAAATAAGATGTTTTTATAATGAGTATTATCCGAATATTTTTCTACAAATCTTTTGGTACAATTATCTATACTTTGTTCATTATACATATGAGATATAGATTGTAAAGATTTTTTCACAGTTTCATATGGTACTTTGTAATAATCAGCTATTTCTTTTCTTGTAACTCCATTAGAATATAAAACCATATACTTAAATTGACTAGTCCCAAATTCTATTTCATTATCATGATTTAGTAGTTTTTCTACATTAATTTTTGTGTAATCAAATGAATCATTATTATTATTTTCTTTTATATCATTCTTTGCTTCTTTCTTGTAATCAGTAGTATTATCCGTTTTTAAATAGCTTTCTATTTTTTTTAAAAGACTTTGAAAACACTCTTCATTATTATAATAAAACTCACTTGCTCTTATTCTTATAAATTTCCATCCACATCTTTCCAAAACAGATTGTCTTTCTAAATTATACTTTAATTCTGCTATATCATAATAGATATCACCATCGCACTCTATTGCAATTTTTTGATTATTGTCATTCGATAAAACAAAATCCAATTTATATTTCCCAACTTTGAATTGTGGTATTAATTGATAGTTTTTTGAAACTAGCGCATCATATACATCTTTTTCAAAATTTGATTGAAATAAATTTTCATATTCTGGTTGCTTAGTATTATTATAGTTTAAACAATAATTTAACAATTTATATCTATTACAATTTTGTGATAATTCGTTTAATGTTACAGAATGAACTAATATCATTTGTTCTCTTGCTCTTGAAGCTGCTACATTAAATGATTTATCAAACTCTTGAGTAGTTAGTGCTCTAAAACTATACTTTTGGTCATTTTCTAAAACACTTGAAACTACCATTCCTAGTATGATAACATCCCTTTCATCACCTTGAAAATCATATGTAGATCCTATTTTAATTTTTCTTTCATTTATTAAATTTTCACCATATTTTTGCATTACTAATTCGGTTAATTTTCGAACATATTTGTCACTACTTTGTAATATAATAATACCTATTGTTTTATTATTATATTGATTATCATTGATTATTTCACCAATCAGCATAACAATTCTATCTATTTCAGCTTTATTGTATAAGTTACTACCTATTTTTTTACAAACAGCACCTGGTACATATACAGTTTTAATTGGTACATCAATAGTATTTTCTTTACTCCTAATTTTTAAAGGATTAATTTCCATGTTATAAAATTCTTTATTAGAATAATTTATAATTTCGGGAAGACATCTAAAATGTTCTGTTAATGTTATTTTTTTAGTTCCACATATAGTTTGAATTATATCATATATGCTAGTGTCCCTTGATATTTGTAAGTCCCAACTATTATTTTTTAGATATTTAACTCTTAAATCATTAATACCATCAATATTAGTAAACGCATTTGTTGGACTTATTTGTTTGTCGTCTCCAACTATTATTATTTTTTTAGCTCTTGCTAAAGCACTAATAGAAAATACAGAAGACTGGGAACTTTCATCCATAATTAAAACATCAAATGGAGGTTCATTAGTAAATGGATATTGTTCAATCAATTTATCTATCGGCATAATCCATACTGGAATAGCATTTTTAGCTATTTTCATTTCTTCTTGCATTTGTCTTAAATATAAATTGGCATTTTTACCAGTGCCACGACCCAATTTTCTTTTCAAACTAATCCATCTATTTAGACTAGTACTAATATTATAATTCATGTTTAAGCATTGATAATACCAACCTTTAGTAGCTACTAATTCTGATATGATATTTTTTCCTTCATTAATCAATTTTTCTCTTTTTTCATATAATGTTGGAAGAATAGTTACTTTTTCTTCAATAGATAAATAATATTTTTCTATATAATGATATTTCAATATCTTATCTATATTATCTTTCAAAAACAATCTTTTATCATTATCAAAACCATATATATAGCTTCTTATTAATTCTTTTTTATCATTAACAAAATCCAAATATTTATTTTTTAAATTATTGTATTGATTAATTATATTAATTTCACGTAATAATATATTTTTATCATCTTTATACTCTTTTATATTATTAGTTTCTATAGAAACTAATAATTTATTTAAAGTTTGAAGATTATAATTTTTATAAAAATCTCTTAGTTCATTAATAATTTGAGAAGTTTTATTATCGCTTGATTTTTCTGTAGCATACCACTTTAAATCCTTTATTATGCTACCTATTTTCTTTTCATCGTCAGTTATATAATGTATTGGAAATAAATTTGTATTAATAATTTTTTCAAATGTTTTATCAATTTCGTAAGAATATTCTTTATAATTTATAAATCCATTAAAAATATTAACAAAATTTTCCATATACTTTCCAAATTGATTTTTTTGTATATTAAATTTTTCAAATAAGTCGATATTCAATATTTGGAAAGTTTTTAATTTTATTAAATTAACTAATTTATAATAATTTAATGCATCATTGATTTTAATAAAATCTTTATATTTAATGTTATTTTTATTTATGATCTTATTATTGTATAATAAACCTTCTAAATTTTTAATTTCATAATTCTTTTTAATTTTATTAATTAAATTAATAGAACCGTTATCATTATATAAATACAATATTTCACTTAGTTTATTACAATAAAAATCTAGATTGTCCTCATTATTAATTGTAATAGAAAAATCATATAATTTTTGTTCTTTTTCTATTATAAAATTTAAATTATTTTTAATTAATTCATTTAATTCTTTAATTTTATTTAGAAATACAGGATATGTTATATTTTGAATAATAAATTCTTTATCAAAGAATTGATATAAATATGATAAACTATCTACTTTTTCTTTTATTCTATTAATACTTTCCTCTGTTAATTCAGTTTGTTTTATTGCATTTATTATCTCATTATTTACAATTTGATAATTCTCTAATCCTAAACGTTCTTCTATGTATAATTCTATATTATTATTCTTCAGATACTCACTTATGGGAACAGAACTAGATATAGCATATTTATTATTTCTTATTTCATCTACGATATCGTCTAATTTTTCAAAAAACTCTCTAACATTAGTATATGAATAATTTTCAGTATCATTAATAGGAATTAAACTATATTCCTTATTTCTACTTAGCCATATTGCTAATTCCATTAAAGTTAAATTATTTGTATATTCGCAATTAATAATTTCACTTAGTTTTTCTTTATGCGAAATAGTTTCTTTTGACATTAACTCTACAATCGTTTGGATAACTTTATCCTTTTCTATATAATTGTTTTTTAAATCATCTTTTAGTTTTTCAATTCTATTTTTTATTTTATCAAGTTCTTGTTTATCTTCTTGGTGCCTTAAAATTGATTCAATAGCATTTTCTAAATCCCTGTCAACTCCTTTTGAGGTTAACAATGCCAAACTTAAATTTCTAATTTTATCTGGTATTTTATTCCTTAATACTTCAAGTGCTTTTGCTTTTTCACTAGTTACTATAACTTTTTTACCACTAGCTATATAATGTGATATAAGATTAGCAATTGTATGAGATTTTCCAGTACCCGGAGGTCCTTGTACTAACACTATATTACTATTTTTAACTTTATCTACTATTTTATATTGTTCTGAATTAGACGGTAGAGGAAATAAAACCTCTTCATCTTTAGTATATTTATAAGTTTCATCACATAATAATCTATTTATTTGTTCTTCATCTGAAGACTCAACCTCAAACATATTTAATATAGGACTAGTAAAATTGGTCGTATCGCAACTTCCAATTATTTTTGATAAATCATCAATCCATAATTTTACATTTCTATTTCTTACAAAAATTCCACTATTATTGAATACAAAGGTCTTATTTAATTTTATAGTTTCATTTGCATTTGTTTCACCATTAATTACTTCATTTTCTAACGAAGCATAATTAATATATTTTATTATTTCTTTATCAATATCAATATCGTCATTATCAATTTGCTCGTTAAATTCTTTAACATAGTCATTTAATAATTTACTATCTTTAATTTTATATGCATCTAAATTAAGAAAATCTGTGACAAATCCTCTAAATTTATCCTTGTCCCCATTTAAAGTTATGATGTTATTTATAGGATCAACAGATATTTCTAAATTGGCTTCTAAAATATATCTTTGTATTTTATTACCTTTTTCATCTTGCCAAACTAGTAATTTTTGTCCATAGACAACTTCTATCTTTTCTTCATAATCATTGATTCTTTTATATATATTATATAATTCCATATATTTAGAATTATATAAATCAATTAAATCATTATAACGATTTATTTCTTTAATTTTTTTATCATACTCTTTATAGTCTTCTAAAATCCCCATTTCATCAAGTATAGTTTCTAGATTTTCAACCTTTGAAATAATATCATTTTTGTCTTTTATAAATATGTAATCCTTTAAATTTTCTGGAACAGCTGGAATTTCTTTTTTATTCTCTTCTTTAATATATTTTAGTTTAAAAAATGGAGTAACAGAGTTTATATTTAAAGAACTATAATCTGGAGTTCCTACTAACTCTTTAAATTGACTATAAAAACAACCGTAATCATAATGCATTATATAATCTTTAATGTCATAAATATTTTTATTTTTTAGCTCTAAAGCTTCTTTTATAAACGAAAACACATTCTTTATTTTTTGATTCATAATACCAACAACCTTTCGGATATATGCTTATCATAATTATATCATACACTTTAATCTAAGTCATTTGTTTTTTGAGAATAATATTTAAATAATAAAACATGTAAAAAAACATATTCTTTTTATGTTACTACTCGTGAAAAAATTCTTTTAGTTCTCTTCAGGGGGCGACCTGGTTCTAATTTGTCTAGTTTTGTGAAATATTAAAACCCTTATAAAATAAGGGTTTATGTGTTTTTTGGGTTTATTAAAATTTACATAAATTTAATAGAATTTATAGGTTTGTGCACCTAAAAGTGTACCTAAAAATTAATTGTTTTACTCCTTAAATTAGATAAAAATACACAAACCATTATGTATAAAATCAAATATATTACTGTAGCTATAATAATATTTTTAATCAAAATCGAAATACCATAAAATGAAAATGTAATTAAAGCATAATTAAAAGTATATAAAAAACTACCAATAACTGGGGCTTCACCTTTTTCATAAATACATCCTGTAAGTAAATACGATAAAAAGCTAATAATAGTTCCACCAATAATCAGATTAAACAAATCTGCTATACCTTGATTATTAAAAATATTGATAAATGGATTAGGTAAATATATCTGTCTTAATATACTTCCTAACAAACTAACAATACCATACATAATTTATCACCTTCTTTAATTAATTATTATACCACATAAAAAGAAGAATTTAATCTTCTATTTTTATTTGACCATTCATAAGCAAAGGTAGTAAAGATTTTTTTAATTCATTTAATTCATTAATCTGTATAAGATTACTTTTAATAATATCATAAAATGATTTGACGTAATTATAAAATTTTATTAAATCTTCTTTTCTTGGATATATTACATAAATAGATGAAAAATCATCTTTATTCATATTTTTAAAAATATTCCCATTTTTTGCACTGTCATTTGCAGAAAAATAATTTTTCAAATAATTCAATAAGTAAAATTTATTATATTCTTCTTTGCATACAATTGAATTAATTTGCTGGTTAGTTTGTGATATTTTAGTTGTCAGCCCACATAAGCCTACAGTAGCAATGCATGTAACACATATAGAATCTATAGGAAGATACTTATTTTTTTGTGAATCAGCACCAATTTTTGATAGTGTTTTAGCAGAACTAACAATATAGGTACCATTCCTAATGTCATCAATTGTTACAAACGGAATATTTCCACCAAAATTATCTGGATTTTTTGTTGAAGGTGTTTTACCTGTAATTATATTAGGTTCAATTTCAGAAAGTTTTAAAACTCTCCAATCTTTCGGAATATTAATTTTCATATTTTCATCATATATCAATTCACAATTATTTTGGGAATCAATTTTATATTCCATAAACCATCTAGTAAATATGTTTTTTATTGTTTCTTCAGTATCTTTAACAAAAGAATCTTTTAGTTTAATTTCTTCATCTATTATATTAAGTAAATTTGAAATTTTCTTTTGCTCTGATAACGAAGGCAAAGTTATTTCAAAATTTTCTAAATCTCTCTGATATAAATGATTTATTGTACTTCCCTCTGATTTATTTCTTCTAATGAAGTCTTTAAATATATTACTTTTTAATAAATGATATAAATAGTCTGAATCTATTTTTTCTTTACATATGTTTCTGACAACGAATATACCAGATGCAACAGTACATGGAACTTTTAAATTTTTAACATAGCCAATTTTGCCAATGGTACCATCTTTTGAAATTAAAATATCTTCTTCTTTTAACATTATTTCCTTAGACTCTTCAAATCTTTCTTTGGAAATGTAACCACAATTATCCCAATCGATATATCTATCCATAAGTGCTGTTGCATTAATTATTCTATATTCACTAGATGAAAGATATTCATTTTTATTTAACCCCCTCCAACCTATTCTTCCTTTAATGTATAGATCCTTACCTAGATTTAATCTATTCATATTTTATCTTCTCCAAATTACTTACCAGTTCTTTATGAAGTTCATTTTGAATTTTATAGTATTCCTCCACTTTATTTTTAAAACTTGAAATCATATTATTAAATTCTTCATCAGACATTTCTACTTTTTCAATTTTTACAGGAAAATATTGTCCTGCTGAAAACGAATATTTTTTTTCTTTAATATCATCAAAATTAACTAAAACACTAAAATCTTTTTCTTCTTTAAGTTGATTAAAGACTTCAACAATTTTTTCAATTTCATTTTCTCTTAAAACAGTTTTTTGATTTTTTCCATCTTTAATTTTTATTCCTAAATTTGCTCCATCAACTAATAAAACTTTGCCATTGACATTCGTTTTGTCTAGAAAAATAACACTAACATTAGTACCTGTATTTGCAAATATGTTTGACGGCATGGAAATAACACCTTTTAACATCTTACTATCAATTAACTTTTCCCTTATTTTTCTTTCAATACCAGATTGACCAGTTAAAAAACCAGTAGGTACTACAATTGCAGATTTTCCCTCTTCTTTCAAAGAATATAAAATATGTTGTATAAAAAGTAAATAAATAGCCATTTTATCTTTATCTTTGTTTGGAATATTTGGAACACCAGCAAAAAATCTTTCTTTAAATTTTTCGTTATCTAAATCATTTCTTGTATCGCTAAAATCAGTTTTAAATGGTGGATTACTAACTATATAATCAAATTTTGCCAGTCCATTTTTCTCTTTATTTAAATGAGCGGGGTTTAACAAAGTGTCACCATGAATAACATTTCCTAATGAATGAACTAAATTATTTAAAATTAAATTTAATCTTAAAAATTCATTTGATTTTTGTGAAATATCTTGAGAATAAATTGTACAATTTTCTTCACCTATTTGGTGGGCCAATGCTAATAATAAAGTTCCTGACCCTGCAGCAGGGTCGTATAATGTTACGTTTTGAGTTGGATCCGGTGCTAATATTTTAGCTATGATTCTAGCTATAGAATTTGGTGTATAATATTCTGCATATTTACCAAAATCTTTATTATAATCTTTAATTAAATATTCAAATATAGTTGCAAAGAAATCATATTTTTCTGAAAATGCATTTTCAAAACTAAATTCTACTAGTTTAGATATCATAGCTCTAAAGAACGCATTTCTTTTATCTGATTCAGTTATATATTGAGATAATGTATCAAATAATTTAATTTTTTCTTTTGAACCAGTTTTAACTGAAAATATATCAACATTATCATTTGAAATTCCTATTAAAGCATTATCAAATAATTCATAAAATTCAGGCATTGTCGAGTTTTGATTGTTAAATAATGTACTTACCCTATACGAATTTTGAATTTTAGCTACATTTGCTCCCATTCTCATTGTTAATATTGAAAACTGTTCAGGGCCTAAAGAATCTAAATATTTTTCTACTTCTTTAGTAGTTGAATTTTCATTAAGTTCTTTTGCTACTTTTTTTGTTTCGTATATAAATTTATCATTTAAGTATTTATATAAGAAAATTTCTGTTATGATTTTATATTCACTTGATGCGTTTCCAAGACCATATGTAGAACATACACTTTTTAATTCATCAATCATCTTTTCAGTTTTTCTTATTATTTCTCTTTCTGTTGTCATAAGTTTAGACTCCTTTCTGCTAAGTATGTTTCAACAATAACTTCTGTAAAGAATTGAACTTCATCTATTACAATTGTAATATTATGCTTATCGAATTCATCTAACGTCATTGGCATAATTGTTTGTTTAAAGTAAGATTCTGTATCCATAATATCGTATTTTCTTAATAAAATATCATCTATTTCATTTTTTAAATTTGTTAATATTTCATATAAATCAACTTGATTAAATTCAGGAATTCTTTCTAATACTCTCTTATGAATTTTAACATATTTTTCATCACCAGAATATTTTATTAGTAGCCTATTATTACTTTCATTTAGTGAATGAATTTTTTTCATTAACTCGTCTAATTTAACTGTGTTATTATTCATATCTGCTACTGTTAAATCTTCAAAATTAATTGATGTAAACAAATTATTATATTCTCTGAATAAAAGAATATATTTCATGTCATCTTTATCAATATTGATTAAGAATTCTTTTCTTACTTCATCAAATTTTTGTTTATATTTATCAGCTATTACTAATTCTTCTTCACTTATTTTTCTGAAGTTAAAGTCAATATTAGCTAATGCTACATTAAGCATACTTGCAGTATCTTGATTTTCTTTATTAGTTAAATTTATTATATCGATTCTTCTTTCAACTTCATGAACCATTTTACTTACTCTATCAATCTTGATTCTTCCTAATAAATCATTATATCCAAATGCTTTAATAACATTATAAAGATCTTTGTAAGTAATCATTATTTTCTTTAAATCGATTAAATTTTTCTTTTCTAGTTCATTAATTTGTTGAGAGAATATTTCAAGATTTTCACTATCGTATTCAAATAATTTATTTTCTATATCTTTTATACTTTTTTCAATTTCTTCTTGTGATAAAAAGATATTACTATAAGTTTTAAAATCTTCTCCTAATTGCTGTTGTAATTCATTGAAATATGCAGCGTTTGTTCTATCAAATTCTTCTCTTATATCTGCAAAATCTACAACATATCCATATTTAAAATTCTTATATGGTCTATTAACTCTTGTTAATGTTTGCAATAAATTGTGTGCTTTTATAACTCTGCCTAAGTAGATTTTCTTTAATCTTGGAGCATCAAATCCAGTTAATAGCATATTTTGAACTACAAGAATATCTATTTTTCCTTTTTTGAAATCATCTACTTCTTCGCTTCTTGTCTTTTTATCATCTTCATTATATAAAATTAATGCCTTTGATAAATCATAATCTGCTAAATCACTAAATACATTTCTTGCTTGTGCTTGCGAATCACAAACAATCATTCCGCCTATAGTTTCATCATTATACATCAATCTAGACTTTTTAAAATCATCTACGATGTATTTAGTTAATGCTTTTGTATATTTAGGATGAGCAAATATTTCTTCTTCCTTAGATATTCCTAATGTTCTTTTAATTTCATCTAAAGTATTATTTAGTTCTGTCTTATATGATGTTTCTATACCCTCTCTAATTAGTTTTAAGGTATAACCATCAGCAATTGATTTATTGTAGTAATATTTGTGAATATAATCTCCAAAAATATCTTTTGTACTATAATTTTCACCAATTAATGGTGTTCCTGTTAATCCAATAAAAATACCTTCTCTATCGGATGCAAATAAGTTTGCTAAGAAAGAACCTCTTGGATTATAACTTCTATGAGCTTCATCTAAGAAATATATTCTTTGCACATCTACATTATAATCAGCTTCTTTAACACTAGAATCTTCTGAGAATTTTTGTATATTAACAACATTAATTGTCAAATTACCAGTTTTTGAAACTGCAGATGTTTCTTTTATTGTATTTTTAAATTCCTCTTTAGAATTTACTCTTGTAACTTCTAATCCTCTTGCAGTAAATTCTTGACTCGCTTGTTTTAATAAATCTAGTCTATCTACTACAAAATAGAATTTTGCAACTTTACCTCTTTTTTGAAAATAATCAGTAATATATTTAACATTATAATATGCTAATGCAGTTTTTCCTGAACCTTGTGTGTGCCATATTACACCCTTTTTAATATTTTTGTCTAAGGTATTTTCAATAGCTAATGTTGCAAAGAATTGTTGATATCTCATTACATGTTTTTGTATTTCAATAATTCCATCTTTATTAGATCTTTCAACATATACAATTCCATATTTTAATAGTTTTAAAATTCTTGATCTATGAAATAAAGATGTAATTAATCTATTAGTTGGTGAAGTACTACTTAAGTTAGTAGAATACTCTGGAGTTCCTTTAATAGATACATAATTATTATCTTTTAAAATATTATTTTCTTGTACATAATCTAAATCTTGAATTTTACTAAAAATAGAAGTATCTTCTTCTCTAAAACAGTTGAAAAATACATTATTATAACTAGTTGTTCCATAGAATGCACCTTCTATTGGTACACCTGAATCTTCATTATATTCTTGGTTATTTGAAAATAGTAATAGTTGTGTTATGTTAACAAATTTCTTAAATTTCTTATTTTTAAACCTATCATTAATTCTATTTCTTTCAGCTAATATACCTTCTCTGTTATTAGGTTTTTTAACCTCTAAAAATCCTAATGGCATACCATTTATCAACATAATAACATCTGGTCTAAATTCATCTTCACCATTTTTATATGTTAATTCAGTTACAACATTATATTCATTATTTTTTTCATCTTCAAAATCGATTAATTTGATTCCTTTATATCCATTAATTAAGTATTTATAAAACTGTCTTCCTAAATCATCATTTGCTAACGAAAACGATAATTCACTAATTAATTTAGTTATATTCTCGTCTGACAATTCTAAATTATTTATTCTATTGATACTTTCTTTAAATATATTTTTAAAGATATTTGTCTCTTCATCAATTTCATTTTTATACTCTTTTAGAGATAGGTATTTATAACCTAATCTAGTTGTATGTACTAATGCAGGAATCTTTACTCTTGTATTTTCAGAGAACTCAACCATTTTATCACTCTCCTATTTTTATTTATTAATTATCTATTAAATTGTTTTTCAAAACTTTGTTTTAATATATTTTTTATATATTCTATATCTGAATCTAAATTAACAAATATACAACGGTCATTTGTCCATTTATATGATTCTGCTAATTCTACTACAAGACCTTTTGGATCGTCATAATCACCAGTCATGATAACATATTTTAAGCTGTTAACTTGGAACCATAATTCAATGAAATTTTTTCCATAATTATAAGATAAATATACAGTTGAAGTTCCTCGTTTTATATTTTCATTCAAAGATAAAATATATTCATTTAATTCTTCATATACTTTTATTAGTTCTGGTCTTGTGTTTGTCATTAATTTATTCAATTGATTTTCATCAAATGTTATTTCTTTTATTTTAGGTTCTTCTTGATAATTAATAACTTCAGTTGAATCAATCCATTCATCATCTTCTTCTATCATAAAGTCTAAACCTAAAAATCTTTTTCTTTCAGCTAAATTAGGAATTATAAAATCCCATTCTTTCTCCATGAATTTAACTATCTTTAATCCTCTATCCAAGATTTCTTTTGAAGTCCAATCTTCACTTCTGCTTACTTCTAATTCATTATGTGAGCCATCACAAAATCTCATTTCTTTTTTTCTCTCAAACGAATAGTTTTGTAATGAACTATTAATTGTTTTAGATAGTGGTAATAAATTACCAATCGTATTTGTTAATTTATGCTTATTACTATCTGTATACATATTATAGTTATTTAACCAATATTCATCTGTTGGGGTTTGTGGATAAATATGTTCTATAGAATAATGATCTTTTTCATCTTTTTTAAATATATCTTCTGGCAATAATCTAACACTAGATGCCATACCAGTCATCAATTCTCTTTCATATTCATATAATACATATCTTATTGATGCCCACGAATAGAATCCATTATTATTCTTAAATAATCTATCAAATTTAGTATAGATACCATTCATATTAGCAACTTTATTATCACTTAAGAAATCAATATCATTTACTTCTTTTAAAACATCAGCATAAGTAACATTATTAAAATAATAATCATGTGCTAAGTTATAGAAGAAACTATTTTTATAGGTCCCTAAATAACCATTTAATCTATAATGTAAGAATACAAATCTTTCCATACCTTTTAAAACGGCAACTTTTTGTTCTTCACTTAAATTATTTTTAGATAATAAAACTGTTGTTAATGGTTTAAAGTTTACATATCCTAATCTATTTAATCTTTCAATATACATTCTTATATTTTTATTTTCTATTTCATGAGGATAATGTATTTGATACCAATATGGAATTAATGACTTCATACTATTTATATAATTATTTATTGTTCCTATAGTAAGTTTTTCTTTTTTACTACTTACTTTTTCTTCTTTTTGTATTTCTTCGTTATCAATATCCTCTTCTTCAATTGATAATTCAGTATCTTCTTCTTTTATTTCAAAATTATATTCATTTGATATATTTTGTTGTGTGAAATAATCATTTAGTAAAAATGAATCATAAGTTACTTTATTGGAACGAGTATATCCAAAATACATCATCCAATGTGCTTGTAAAAACTCATTATCATTTAAAGGTTTTAATTTGTTTTTTCCTAAATATTCATATACTGTTTTCCAAGTCTCATTAATATTTTTTCTAACTGCTGTTTTATTATCTTCAGGAACATCAAAGACAGTAGATAAATATATTAATCTGTTTTTTAATAATTCTAAGTAGGATAATCTTTTACCACGATTATTCATTGTTTCAAATGCAATAAAAACATTAAAATCATTGTCAATATAATACATATTAAATTTTAATCTTTGTGTAACTTTTTTAAATATATTTTCTAATTCATTAATTCCTTTTGATTCAACTAATTCCTTAATTTTAGTTTCAAAAAATTGTTTAGATTTTGCTAAATTTAATGTATAAAAAGTTTCATCTACAGCAAGAGGATTTGATGGTTCTAATATTCTATACTTAAAAAATTGATAACTTGGATTATCTACTTCATATCCAAATTTATAAGTTCTTATTGTTCCTTGTGAATCCGGTTTTGTTTGAACCAAGTAATCTTCTTGAATTTTACTCAAAGGAATACTATTTATAAAAATTTCATTTAAAGACTTTTCAGGATTTTGATTTATATAATAATTCACAATTTCATTAATAAGAATTATAAATGTAGTTAATCTTTGTTGACCATCAACAACATGGTAAGGAACATATCCCCAGTTATCGATTAACCATTTCTCATCATTCCATTTTTCATTATTAACATAATCACTATCAAGTTTTTTTAGCGAAATCATCCCAGTATAATGATCTCTATCTGGCAATAAGTTTAATAAATCACTCCAAAATTCTTTTAATTGTAATTCTTCCCAAGAATAGCCTCTTTGATAATCAGGAATTCTAAATATTTTCTTATTAAATAAATCCTGTAAAGATAATAACTCATTCATATTTTTCCTCCTTATGACACTATGACATTAAGTTAGGATATGCCATACACCTATTTCTAGTGTCATTCTGTCATTTATTAATCAACTATATCACTTACTGATACATTGTAATATTCAGCTAATTTCTTAACTACTTCATTACTTAGTTTTCTACTACCTTTTTCATATTTATTATAAGTAGATAAATCTATTTCTAAATATTTTGCTAATTCTTTTTGAGATTTATTATTTTCTAATCTCAAATTCTTAATTCTAAGCCTAATTCTAGCTTGATTCTTTTCTTCTTCTTTATCAAAATATTTATACATTTCTTTATAAGTAACTTTAACATATTTCGGCGTATTGTCTGCTACTTTTAAAGCAAAATTAGATAATTCTAATGATTCTTTATCAGATAATTCAGGCATATTTTCAAAAAAGTAATTTGTTGATACCTTATAAAATCTAGCCAAATCTTTTAATACACTAATGGGTACCATTCTATCACCTAGTTCATAGTGTTTATATGTAGACGTATTTACTCCTACTACTGAACATATTTCTCTTTGAGTTAAATTAAATTGTTTTCTTAACTTACTCATATTTGTTCCTATAGTAACATCCATTGGTTTTCTCTTTTCCATAGAATTACCTCCTATTTTTCTTCATAAATCTATTATAACACAAAATTTCCATTTTGGAACATTTGATACAAAATTTGTCGAAAAAATATAAAATTAAAAATTTTTAAATTTTTGTAAATTGTAACTTGACACTATGGAACTTATATGTTATTATTTTTATAGTAATTTCCATATCGGAACTTTTATTTTAATACAAGATATGCCAATTTGGAACTTACGATTTGTTCTTTGAAAACTAAATAGAGTCAGATATTGTAAGCGCCCTATTCTGCTGGCTCGTTAAATAAATACAAGTGGTGCCTAGCGATTACCCTATTGGTACGGGAGTTATGGAATTACTAAAATTTCAGGTATACGGGATACTCTACCCTCTTGACCTACAAGTAAAGAGAAATATAGAAAGAAGGTTGATATAATGAAAAAGAAAGAAAATTACATAAAATATTTCACTGATATTGTTGATGAAATTGAATTACCAGCTTATGTATGCCAAGCTATGTTTAATTTAATGAAATTAACAAATATGAGTGAAGAAGAAATTTATAAAAAATATGAATTTATTAATAATTGTGATAGTGAAAAAACTAATAGAAAGGCTTTATATAAAATGCTAGTCGATATAGAAAAAATAGATCCTAGCATTCCATATAATAACTACTATTTGAACTATTTCGAATAAGGAGGTCGATATATGTCCGCAAACGAAACTTTAGAATTACTATCAAAACAATGGTGCTCTCTACAAGATTTAATGAAGTTAACTAATCTTGGAAGAAATTCAGCACTAAAAATTAGAAAAGAAATTATTACAGATTTAGAAGATAAAGGTTATAAATTACCTTGTGGATTAATACCTATGTGTGAAGTTGTTAACAAGTTAAACATTAATATTAATTATTTACAAAATATGGTAAGGATGGAAGTTAAATGATACCCATAGAACAATTAAATATAGATATAAAAAAAGACAACATTATTGAAGGAATAATGAAGTCTAACGGATTATATTGTTTAGTTGCAGAACCTAAGGTTGGCAAATCGTTTTTAGCACTACAGATTGCCAATTCTCTAACTAACAATAAAGAGTTCTTAGGATTTAAAGTAAATCCCACTCCTGTTTTATATATTAGCACAGAACTCTCAAGTTTACAACTTAAGGAAAGATTAAATATAACGGGTTATGAGTTTTCTCCTAACTCGTTCTTCTTCCTTGAGAAAGACTCTAATCATAAATTATGTTTAACAGATGACTTACAATTAGAACTAAAAGAATTCTCTGAAACTTATAATGGTAAATTTGTAATAGTTGATATTATGTGTGGTATTGATTATGGTTATGAATTAGATATAAATAACTATAGTGATGTTATGAAAAAGATGTTTGATAAATATAAAGAACTATCTAAAAAATATAATTTAACATTTCTACTAGTACATCATTTAAATAAAGAAGGTAAAACTTTAGGTAGTACAGGTATAGATGGAAATATGAACGGTATATTAACTTTAATTAATAACAAAGATAATACCTATACATTAAAAATAATAAATAGAGATTTTGAAGAACAAAATCTTAATTTGATAAAAAATGATAAATTAATATTTGAAATAATGCATGAAGACAATACAGAATTAGATTTTAATTTATCAGCATTTATGAGATATGTAATTAAGAAAAAAGAAGTTATATTTACTCCAGCTGAAATAGTAGCTGAATTAAATTTATTAATTACCCCTTCTCGCTTTGGAAGATTATTAAATAGTAATATTAAAAGATTAGAACAAGAAGGTATATATATTGAGTTAAATAGAACTGCTACATCTAGAAATTATAAAGCTAAGTTTATTGAACCACTTAGTTTAGAAGAATAAGGTTTTAGGATTTATCCTAACTCACATTTTGGGCTATGCCCTAGTGAGATAAGTCATAAAATGACTAATTATGGTGGTATAATAGATATTGAGGTGTTAACTTATGAATAATAAATTTATTAAAAAAAATTTTAACGGTCTTACCAAAGAAGTACACGAATGGGAATTAGTAAAACTCAGTACCGTTTTTAAACCAGAATATAAGCAAGGTAATGTCGAAATAACACGTTCATATTTAAATGCAGCAAAAAAATTGTATTTAGCTTTAAAATTGGAAAGTCATCCCGAACCTGGAATGACAACATTAAAAACAGACCAACTAACAATGCCCTTCCTATATCTATGCAGACACACTATTGAATTAGCAATAAAAGCGGTACTCGATAATAATAAAATTACTTATGGTAACATCCATAATTTAAATACTCTTTTTTTAAAATTACCTATTTCAACTAAACCAAATGATGACCATAAATTATTAATCGAAGTATTAGATTTAGTAGATGATAAAGGAATGTGGCTTAGATATGATAAAGACTTAAAACTAAAAAAGGAGTATATAGAAAAACCACTATTTATTAATTCTAATGAAATAATAAAAACAACAGAAGACTTAACAAACTTTTTATTAATTAATATAGACAACCACTAAGGTTGTTTTTTCATATAAGGAGGTTGATATATGTATGATGGAAAACAAGTATTAAGATTTGTTAATAATTATAAAACTAAAGATTTATATCTTATAGGTAATGAAATGAATAAAAGAATTGGTACAGGCAATTATGATTCGGAAAGAACTAAATTTAATGTACATTATAAAGATATTAATAAGAGTAATTTATACCAAGAAGTTAAATCCATTTTAGAAGATAGAGATATTGAATATTCTCATAAGACTAAAACAAATATATTAAATGGTGTAACATTTACAAGTGGCCCAGAGTTTTTTATGACTCTAGGTTTACCATTTAAAGAAACTGATAGGATTTATCAATCAGGCGATAAGAAAGGTCAAAATATATTAGTACCCGATATTAAATCTAAAAATGATATTCCTTATGAAGTAACTAAATATTTTGATTGTTGTATGAAGTTTTTAGAAAATTTAGTTGGTAAAGAAAACATAGTAATGGCACAAGTTCATTATGATGAAGATACTCCTCACCTACAAGCTTACTTCTTACCTATTGTTAATGAAGTTAAAAGGAAATGTTATAAACGAGATTCAGAAGGAAACTTAATTAAAGAAAATGATAAAACTATATTACTTAGAGATAAGGATAATAAAATTATTTATGAATCTGTTAAAGGTAACTTTTTAAATAACGATCAATTTTGGAAAGATTTAGGTGGAAGAAATTCTTTTTATAATATTCAAGATAAATTTAATAAATATATTACTGATTGCGGTTATAAATTAGATAGAGGTAATATTGGATCTAATAAAGTTCATCAAACCAAATTAGAATATAAAATAAATGAATTAAAATCCGAAATGAATAATTTATATAAAAACATTGAAAATTACAATATTGAATTAAATAAATCTAAAGAAGTTTTAGAAAATAAAGTTAAAAATAATAATTTAAATATTAAGAAAAATATTATTGGATATAGTTCTAAGGATGTTGAAAAGTTAATTGACTACTCTACTAATTTAGAAAGATTAAATAATATAAACAAAAACAAATTAGATTCTAATGAAAAAACTATTAACAGATTATCAATAGAAAATAATTTTTATAAGACTAATAAAGAATTAATTGATAGTAAAAAATATATTTATAAACAAAATATAGAATTAAAAAATAAAGGTGATGAAATTGATTATTGGAGAAATGCTTTTAAAAAAGTATCTAGTGCTTTAGATATTAAATTAAATAGAAAACCTATGAGATATGTAAGTGATTATATTAGCTTAGCTGATTCGATTAAAGCTGCTAATAAGCTTAATAAAGAAACAGAAGAAGCTGCTGATGAATTTCACAAGTTATTTGAATTATAGAAAGGATGTGATATTTATATCAATAAGACAAGCTAAAAATAATGAATGTACAAAAGATGGTAGAAGTTGGTATGTTGATTTAACATATAGAGATTTATTAGGAAAAAGATGCAGGTACCATTCTAAAAAATTTGCAACTCGTAGAGAAGCAAAAGATCATGAAGCCGAGTTTAAAGTAAAAATTAAAACTCAAACGGAGTTTACTAATTTAACTTTTAAAGATTTAATACAAGAGCACTATCAATATCAACAAGATAAAGTTAAAGTAACTACTCTATCTAATTATAAAAATATGATGGTATATTTAGAGCCATTAGAAAATATTAAATTAGAGTCTTTTAATATTAGACACTTTGAAATGTGGAGACAATTTATGAATAGCAAACCTATTTCTACTAGATATAAAAATGGTGTTTATAAATACTTAAAAGCACTAATGAATTTTGGTACTAAGTGGTATGATATTAACTTTGTTAAAGTTTATAATAAAATGACTAATTTCACTAATCCAAATGAAAGAAAAAAAGAAATGCTATTTTATACATTAGATGAGTTTCAAAGATTCTTATCTGTAGAAACCAATTTAAAATTTAGATGTGCATTTCAAACTTTATTTTATTGTGGACTTAGAAACGGTGAATTAAGAGGATTAACTTGGAATGATATTGATTTTAATAGAAGTACTTTAACTGTTAATAAAAATATTGTTAAAGTCCCTGACCCTAAAACTGGTAAACCTTATACTGTTACTAGTCCTAAAACAAGTTCAAGTTATAGAACTATCCCTATTCCAAATTTCTTATTAAAAGATTTATCTGATTTATACAATGACGATGCTAACTATTATGGTTTCAGAGAATCTTGGTATGTATTTGGTAATATTGATCCATTATCTGCTACTACTCTATTAGATAGAAAAACAAAGAATGCTTTTATGGCTAGAGTTAAAGATATAAGAATACATGACTTTAGACATAGTTGTGCTTCTTTATTAATAGATAGTGGTGCTAATATCACTTTAGTTGCTAAATATCTTGGACATACTAAAATCGACGAAACATTAAATACCTATTCCCATATGTATCAAAATAGACTTGATACTATTGTTAATATTATCGAACTACAAAATAGTAGATTAAATAATAAAGTTATTGAAGCTAAACCAATTATATTATTGGAACATAAAGAAACATTACCCGAACCCGAAGAAGAATCGTATGATTACGAAGAATATGAAATGATAAAGCCTAAAAACAAAGATGACCTAGTCCTTTAACGGACTAGGTCTCTTTTTTTGTTATAAATAATTATCTATTTCTAATATTTCTTCTTCGGTAAATTTTTCTAAATCCTTAAATAAAATTTGATTTTCATCTATTTTATCGACTTTATCTTTAAGCCACTCTATTGTTTCAAAATCAAATCCATATCTTAATAGCATTATTTCTTTTTCATCAGCACTACCATATTTTATATATAAAGACATTTTTTTAGCGCGTATATCACTATTTTTGATAAACAATTCATTAAACACAGCATAATAAATATCCTTTAGTTTAAAATTTATTATTTTATCAATATAGTCATAAGTATCAAAAGCCACCAAATCATAACTTACTTTATATGCAGGCATGTCATAAGCAAACAACGGAATAAATCTTAAATTTTTATCAGGAATATCAGAGCATTTCATAGTTGGTATAACTTTAATATTATCAACTTCTATTTCAAAGTTTTTTTCATCATATTTTTTATTTTTATATTTTGATAAAAGCTTTTTTATTGCATTATTTTGCCTAATATAAGAATATCTATATCCCACAATTTGTTTAAATGTTTTTCCATGTATTTGCCATAATAATATTCTAACACAACTAGACAAAATACTTTGTTCTCCCGGAGATAATTCTCTACCATTTAAATAATATTTGTATATTTCCTTAAAATAATTATAAATTTGGTCCTTTGTTGTTCTGTCAAATTCAGAAAATTCTTGTTCTGTTATGATATTATTATTATTAAATAACATCTTTAATAAATTATCTGCAATAGTTAATACTTCATCTTTTGTTAACCTCTTAACATCTTCTATCGGCAAATTATATTCATCATTAAAGGTATCATTTACTATTGCGTCTTTATAATTTTGAACATCTTCAGGAACTTCTTCATTAGTATCAAGTAATGATTCAGCACTAATAGTAGACTCATTAATAAGAATTTTTCTCAAATCGCTTTTGTTTGAATCCTTAATTACTACAATACCATAATCAAATTTGGGATTAAGTGTACTTCTTCCTGCTCGGCCTATAAGGTTTTTCATTTCTAAAGGTTTATTTTCAAAACGATCGAGTACTACTATATCAAAAGGCATATTTATTCCTTGCACTAAAGTGGATGTTGAAAAACATAAATTGCAAAATCCCATTTTCGTTAATTCTTCTATTATCATTCTTGCTTTTAATGGCAAAGAGCCATGATGTAATATTATTCCACGTCTCAATAAGTAGGACATTTGTGAGTAACCATATTTTTTATTATCACTACTTGTCCCCATATATTTGTCAAACTTATTTATTAATTCTAAAGCTTTTAAATCAGATATTTCTTCACAGCATTCACAATATTTTGAATAGTTTTCCAGTATTTTTTCATTTAATATTTTGCTTTTTGATGTATAGACTAATACACTACCTCCATTTTCTAAAGCTCTTTTTATTGGATCAAAACTAATTGCAATTTTGTTATTTCCCATAATTTCTTTGTTTATGCCAAAAATCGAGAATTTATTATTCTCTTTAGAAAAAAATATTTGCCCCACATTTTTTTCTTTATAACTATGATAATTGGATATATCATCCATCATATGATTTTTTACAAGTTGTGCATTAGGATTGCTCACATATGGAAAAGCAAACAACATTTTGGTGTTTGGAAAATTATTTTTTATTCTTCTTACTAACGAATCAAAAACAATACCTCTACTACCTTTTTCATCGCTTAATTGTGCCTCATCAAACAATACCAAATCTAATTTTATTAATTCTTTAAATTTAAATACTTCTTTTGCTCTTTCTGGAGTAACAATAAATATATTTCTTCTATTGCTATTTTTATTTATAAAATCTATATAAGTTAATATATTAACTTTATTATATTTAAAAATTTCTTTTACCTTTATATAATATTCATTTATTAATGCTCTTGATGGAACAATAATTAATATATCATTAATATTTTTTATCAATAAATCTCTAAATACATATGATTTTCCTGTACTAGTTGCAGCTGAAAAACTAAAATATTTATTATCATTTACATTATTTATTATATCCATTTGAACAGGGGTAAAATGTTGCCCATAGCTTTCATAGATAGAACTTCCATAATCTTGCATTATTAGAGCCTTTAACGAACTAGATTTAACATTTTTGAAAAATAGACCCATTAAATTTATTATTTCTTCTTCATAATTAGCAAAAATATCTGGATGAAAATATTTTATAAATGATAATATTTCCAAATCAGAGCGATTAATTGGCCCCTTTTCATAGATATTGTTTACTACTGTTTCTATTATATTGTCTATATCTTCTCTTAAAATTATTTTTTTTAATAGGTCATTCATTAATATCCACCGCCACTAACAATAATTCATCATAAATTAATAACTTTTGAAACGAAGGATTTTTACATACATGTTCTATTAAGTTTACATCAGAAATTCTTGTTGAAGAAAATGCTGCGGCATATCCTTTTCTATTATTTTCAAAATTTGTAATAGCACTGTCTGATACTAAGTTATCTAAATCAACTATTTCCATCAAATCTTTTTTTAAATTAATAAATTTATTTATTTGAGATAAGGAACTATTATATGCATTTTCTCCACATATATATTTTGCTTCACCAAAAATTATTTTATTGTTTGTACTTTCTGAATGAAAGTCAAATCCAGGGTTACCAGAACTTTTTTCTTTCCACAATTCTGCCAACGGTATATGTATATAATTTAAATTATCTGATAACGCTTGCTTGCCCAAAACAGAAATAATATATTCTCCTGCTTCACTAGCAATAATATCATTTTCACATAATTTTAATTTGCTGCTAATTTTTTCAATTGTTTTATCCGCTCTTTCCTCAATACTTTTTCGTATTATGTCTTTTTTATATTTATTAATCCAAGATTTATTTAATATTTCATTATAAATTAACTTCAATGTATCATTCAGCGGATAAGGATTAATTCTTATAAATATTACTTTGGGATTATTTGAAGCAAATTTTTTCATTTTTTCTGATAAATCAATTATTGATACTACTTCCATTCTTACTCCTTTACTACTAAAAAACGCCAATACAAAAACCTATTAAATTAATAAGCCTGTACTAGCGCCTCTTTTTAATTCTATTTATTAAATAATTCTTCTACAATTAAATCTCTTGAATGTAAGTTATTATTCTTTCCTAACAATAAGTTTTCATAGAATTTAATTAAGAAACTATTATCTTGTTTTATATTTAAATAATTATTAAAATAATTACTTCTTACTAATGCATTTCTATAATAAACTGATTTTTCTTTGAACATAGTGTTATCTACATCATATCCAAGTGATACTAAATACTTTTCTATAAATAGTGCTGTAGTTCTAGTATTACCTTCTCTAAATGGATGTATTTGCCATATGCTTGAAGAAAAGTTAGTTATATTATTAATTACATCAACTATATTCATTTCATTATAGTTTTTATTTTTTTCTAATGATATATCATAATCTAATGATTGTTCTAATAATTTGCAATCACCATAAGCAACTGAATCATTATTTAAAATTCTTTCGTGTTTAGAAAAGTCTACTTTTCTAAATTCCCCTGCAAATTCATAAACATCTTTAAATAAATATTCATGAATATATTTTATATAATCTACTGATAGTTCAAAATTATCTTCTTCTAATAATTGAACTATTCTAGTAGAAACTAGATCACATTCAAATTCATCTTGAATTGTTTTATCAGTTTTATCTTTTTCTACATAGTATTGTTTTAATTCGTGTTCTACTTCATAAATTGTTTTTTCACCTGTTACATTTTCTTGTAACAACTTTTCTAAATACTTAGATGGTTTTAAGTTATCAACTTCTTGAAGTCCAATAGCCATATCCCATTGTAATTGTTTTACATAGTTTTTAGGTGTTTTTGTTTCAATATAATCATTTATACTTGAATCTAATTCTCTTTCAGACATCTTAGCACCTCCACTAATAACATTATAACAAAAAAGTTCCTATTTGTCAGTATCATATACAGAAAAAAAGAAAATTCAAAGCACAATTTTTTCACTTTTATATCTTTGACAAATTTACTGATAAAACAATAATCATCAGTAAGTTTGTCATAGAAAATTTTAACCTATTTTAAATTTGTGTACCTAAAAGTGTACCTAAAATTACTTAATAGGTCTAAAACCCTTTAATATAAACAAAAATGGAGCCTTTCGGCTCCTTCAGGGGGCAATCTCATATCACGTACTCTTATAATTAAAATATATTAAAACCCTTATAAATCAACGAATATAATTTAAAAAGGTTTAAATAAAATTATATTAATTTTAACCTTTGGGTAGTTGAATGGGTAGTTGAAAGGAAGATTTTTATGTTATTAGAAAACAATACAAATAAAGTAATAAATTTAATATATCAATTTGATGATTTAAGCAATATTGATAAAGTAAGATTAGCAATACATTTGCTAGAAAACAAATATTTTAATGTAGATTTTAATATAGAAGATATAATTAATACATTAAAATCAATTTTAGGTAAATTAGATCCTAACTATACTAAAGTAATTACTAATTTTAGTAAATATAAGCATTTATTATTTTTTTCAGCCAAGTATTTAGAACTTACTGAAAAAGAAAAGAAACATTTCTCTATTGAAATGATATTTAATATATATGAAACTAACTTTGATGATAATGTAATTAATGAAGAAATAAATAATAATTTATTAGTATATGATTACTATTATTCATTATTAGATAATAAATAAAATAATACCTAGTAGGCATTGCTTACTAGGTTTATTCTTTAAATATAATTATTTTTTAAGTGGAATTCTTTTCTTTACTAATGTTGGGCCTTTTTCTTCTATATATTCTTTTGCACGCTCACAAGCCAATTCTGTGTATCCTTTGCTTGCCAATTGTTCTTCTAATTCACCTTTTTGCCAAAGTTTATAATATTCTTCTATACTATACCCTAAATTGCTATATAAAGTTATCCAGCTTTTTAATGCATTTAATTTTTCTAAATCGTTAACTTTTTCAACTCTAAACTCACTAATTTCAGTGTTTTTTGTTTTATCTTTTTTTAATTCTTCTAATTTATCTTTTTGAATTTTTAGTTCTTTTTGTAAATATTCATACTCTGCAGCATCGGCTCTTCTACTTTTTTTTCCAATGTCTATCTTGCTTGTATGACAGAATCTCCATGATTGTTGTTAATGGTAACATAAATGTACCAACTATTCCTATTATTAGTGTGCTATTATTCATTGTTCCAAATATTGTATCAACCATTAGTGTTGTATCAATTCCAAATAAGGGATTGGCAATTATTTTTGCTACAATTAAAGCAAGAATTGCTGATGGAACTATATATGGGATATAAGGTCTGTTATTTTCCTTATTATTTTTCAAATCTTTTTCTAATTTTAAAATTTTATTTTCTATATCTTCAATTAAGTTTTCCTGTATCAATATTTCTTCTAAATTATCACTGTATTCAATTGGTCTAGCACTACCTTTTTCATCTATTACAGTAACATTACCACCATTATATATATATTCTTTATTCATAGTTTTCAATCTCCTTTATTTATTAATCTGTATACTTTGATGGAGTTAGTTTTTTTACCAATTGCTGTTTCACAGTTTCTTTTTTTTCTGTATCATATACCATTTGAAATAAACCACTAATTTTTTCTATATAACTATTATCAAATAATTGAACAACTTCATCTTCTAAAATTTCAGATTTCAATTCACTTACAGGTCCAAAACATTCTGCTGGTATTATAAAAGTAATCCCTGTTAATAATTCTGAATATTCAAAAAATCCATTAGGTTCTATTTCAGATACTAGAAAATAATCTGGCACACCATAACGATTTCTATCCTCATCACAAATCGTTTGGTTTTCTTTTGTTCTAAAATTCATATATTGTAACTTAGCAACTCGTTGCATAAAGTATGGGAATCTTGTTCTATAAAAGTCATCTAATCTAATAACATTTTTGATATGAGATGGTTTATCAGAATCTCTTTTGAAACCGTATAAATCCAAACAATTAAAATCATTTACATTAATTTTATAATATTTTTTCGCCATAATATCCTCCTTTATTTATTTCCTTTGTTCTTCGGTGGGGTTAGTTTCTTTGTTAAGACAGGGCTATTTTGCAAATTGCATAATTCATCTGCGTTATCAACAGTTCCGCGACATATTTTTTCTGTTCTAACCATAAGTGCAAGAGATTTTAAGTCTGTATCTAATTTTGTATCTATGTTTACATATACATTAGGTTCTTTATCTAAATAAATTGGATAAACTTTGATTGTTTTGTTATCTTCACTTATTTTATAAAAGAATTCCAAAAACGGTTTTCCATTTGTTTGCTTTGCTGAATAACTATCTACTAAAATAATTAATTTTTCTTCTAAAGTTCTTTGTGTAGCAACTGGTACTAATTTACCTTCAATAAATTCAAGTGTTCCGTCCAATTCATTTCCATCAAAACTTTTTCCATCTATTCTACATATAGTATATAAATAATCTTCTTCTGAATAGGATATTTTAAAATCACCAATTTCAATGTATTTTAATCCTTCTAGTTTAAAATTACCAATTTTTTTACTAAACATTTTATCTGATAAAAATATTTCCATAATTCCTCCTAATAATTTGTATATAAAGTTCCTTAAAAATGTGATAGTTATTATATACTAAAACTTCATTTTTTACAATAATAACAACTAATTATTGCTGATATTACCACCATTTTATCTAAAATTCTTTTAAAATAATCACAAAACAATAGGTTCTATTAGTTAAAATGACATTATGACATTAGTTTTAGGGATACCCCCTAGCATAATTTAATGTCATAATGTCATTATTTTTATTTACTATATTTTTTTGCTAGTTTTTTATTTTCCTTTAAACCATTTCTAATTGATAAATGGTTAAATAATTGTGCTACTGATAAAAGAATATACATTATAGCTACTACATAAATGTTAGCCATGCTAATTACTTTTATATTATCTAAAAAGATTACTATTAAATAAAAGAATCCACTAAATACAATAGTTACTGTTGTTATATCTCTAAAACTTCCTATTACTTTAGATGCTTTATTTTGATCTGCTTTTAATCCATCATAATCCCAATGCATTACATTCATCATATCAACTATAAAGTAAAGTATTATAAAAATCCAAAATAATCCAAACATTAAATTAGTTCTTAAAATAAGTGTAAGTATAAATACTATAAACATAAGTACATCAATAGTAATTGTTAATGTATTTAATGTTTTCTTTTTCATTCTAAATATTTTTTCGTGTAATTTAGCAGTGATTGAATTATTATTTTCCATTATTTTCTAACCTCCATTTCTTTTTAGCACTTATTAATACATTGATTATTTCTTTTCCTGTTGTTATTTGATATTCTGTATCTTCAATAGTTTGTTCTATTACTTCTCGTTCATATTCAGGTAATGTATCATCATTTAATTTTTCTTTAAATGATTTAACTAGATTTTCCCAATTTTCAACACTAGCAGTTGTATTTACTAATGCTAAATCTATTTCATCGCCTTTTAATCCTTCATAATAATCTCTTAAAAATGGATTTAGGTTTGTTACTTGGAAACCTAAACCTGCAGCATACATTAAATCATTATAATTAATTCCTATATGTTTACTGATTTTTCTTAAAGTTTTAGGATTAGGAATTTCTCTTTCTCCTGATTCAATTCTAGCAAGTTCGGTATCACTTATTTTAGCAAGTCTTGATAATTCTCTTTTAGATAGTCCTTTTGCTTCACGAGCTTGTTCTATCATTTGACCTACTGATATGTTCTCATTCATACTAAAACTTCCTTTCTTGAGTACATTATAAACTATTTTTAAATTAAAATCAACCTTTTTGAGATAATTTTATTATTTTTGCAACTTTATAGTTGACATATATTTAAAAATATTATATACTCAACTTAAAGGTTGCAGATATTATTAAAACTCAACCTAATGTTCTTTGACAATTTTTTAGAGTTAGAAATCGCCGATATGCTAATTCTTAAAACAATACTAGGCAAAAACCCTATTAGTACGGGAGTTAGGATTAATCTAAAAGTCCAATAGTAAAGTATAGATAAGTTGTCAAAAATTATAACAAAGAAAGGATGTGAAATATGACGGCAAAAGAAACACTAGAACTAATTTCAAAACAATGGTGTAATTTAGATGATTTAATGAAATTAGGACAATTTGGAAGAAACTCTGCTTTAAAAGTTAAAAGAGAAATTAAAAATCATTTAACTAAACTAGGTTATAAAATTCCAAATAATCATGTTCCTATGAAAGAAGTTGTTGATTATCTAGCCATTGATGTTCCTTATCTCGAATCTAGAGCAAAAGAAAGGGTGTGATTAAATGATTGATATAAACGAGATAACTGAAGAACAAACAAAAAAAGACATCATTATAAACGGAATAATGAGGTCTAAAGGAATTTATTGTTTAGTCGCAAATGCTAAAGTTGGAAAGTCTATGATGTCGCTACAACTTTCCGACTCATTAGCAAATAAAAAACAATTTCTAGGACAAGATGTAATGTCCTCTCCTGTCTTATATATTACCACTGAATGCGATAAAGGTCAAATTAAAGATCGTTGCAACCTACTAGGAATAACATTTCCTAAAGGTAAATTCTTTATAATTGATAGGAATGGCGAAGGTAATATTAACCTAAAAGACAATGAGTGGAAAATAAAACAATTTGTTGAAGAATATAACGGTAAAGTGATGATTATAGATATGTTAAAAGATGTGGATTTAGGTATTGGATACGATATGAATAGTTATCAAGATATAAATCAATTAATGATGTTTAAATTAAGAGAACTTGCAGAGAAATATAATCTAGCAATTCTCTTTACTCATCACTTAAATAAACAAGGTAAAACATTAGGTAGTACAGCTTTTGATGCTAGTCCTGATGGTGTTATAACTTTAACTGAAGATAAAAACGATAAATCCTTAATTAAATTTAAAATGATTAACAGAGATTTTTCTCAATTAGATATTCAATTAAAGAAATCTAAAAATCAAGTTTTTAATGTAATAGAACCTGTTGAAGATAATGAGTTAGATTACAATTTAATAGAACTAATAAAATATGTTGCTAAATTTGGTGAAACCGATTTCACTTGTACTGAAGTAATTAATAATATAGGTTTAAAAACTACTGCTAAAAGATTAGGAAGATTAATTGCTTCTAATAAAGAATTATTAGCAAAAGAAGGTCTTTATATTACTCCGTCAAGAAGTTCTGATAAAAGAATAAAACACGCAAGATATGAAGAACCGATAAATGAAAATGAATAATTTTCATTTAAAGTTTTTGTTAACTTTTTTCTAAAAAGTTATATAAGTAAAAAATGAGTGTGGCACGTTTTGTTGCTTTAGCAATGAAAGTGGCGATAACGAATATTTTTACAATTATTAAATGTAGTTTATCTACTTTTAATAATTCATTAAATAATAAGTATCTAGTAGATAGTTATTATTTAATCTTGTTTGTAGCATTTGCCTTTACGATTAGTTTAGGCATTTGCGAAGAACAAGCATAAGGGGTTTTTAGGGAACTCCCTAAACTCACGATTGGGCTATGCCCTAGTGAGATAGGTCAATAAATTAACCTATCTATCCAAAGAAGCTATGAAAGGAGGAATTTTTATAAGTAATCACGATGGAAATCAAGTTGTAAAATTTGCACAAAACTATAAAGTACAAGATTTAGGTGGTCTTGGAAAAGAACTAACCGAAAGAAAAGGAACAGGAAATTATGATATAGAAAGAACACCTTTTAATATAAATTATAAACCATTTACAGAAGTTAATTTAGCATCACAAGTATATTCTACTATAAAGAAAAATAATATTTATTTTAACCATAAGAAAAGTGTAAATTTATTAAATGGTGCTATTGTAACAAGTGGTCCTGAATTCTTTATGAAATTAGGAATGAAATTTAAAGATAGTGGTAGAGTTTATCAAGAAGGTCAAAAAGAAGGGCAACCTATCTTTATACCTGATATTAAATCTGAAGATGATATACCTGATAAGGTTAAACAATTCTTTGATGATAGTTATAAGTATTTAGAAGATTTTGTTGGCAAAGAAAATATAATTTATGCATCAGTTCATCTTGATGAAGATACACCACATATGCACTTCTATTTTCTACCTGTTGTTGATAGAGTTAAAAGAAAAGTTTTTGAAACAGACTCAAATGGTGTAATTGTCAAACAAGAAGTAATTGATAAAAATGGTAATACAAAATTAGTACCTATTCAAAAGAAAGATGACAAAGGAAAAAATATTTATAATTATGAATATGGTAAATTTCTAAATTGTGATCAGTTTTGGAAAGACAAAGGTGGTAAATTATCATTTGCTAGAGTACAAGACTCTTATAACGAATATATAAATGATAAAGGTTATAATCTATTTCGTGGTAATAAAGGTGCAAATATTGAATATATAACAACTCAGCAAAAGAAACTAAATGATTTACAAATACAAGTTGAGAAAATGCAAAAAGAATTTGATAAAAATAAAGCATTAAATGAACTAGAATTACAAGTTAATAAAGATATATCTACTATTAAGAATAACGATTTATATAATCCAACTAAAAAAAGATTAGGTGGTTATAAAGAAGATGATGTTAATAAGTTAATTGATTATTCTAAAGATATTCATAAAGATAATATCAAGAAAACTAAAGATATTAAAAAGCAAGATTTAACTATTAAAGATTTATCTTCTAAAGTTGAAGAATTGACAACTGAAAACACTAAACTAAAAAATGGTGTTGGTATAAAAGAACGAGATGATTTAATAGAAGAACAAAAGAAAACTATTGATAATCAAGAACTTTTAATTACTGAAAAAAATGGAATTATTGAAACTTTACAAGATAGTATAACAAAATTAACAGAAGAATTAAAAACATTCCAAGAATATATATATGGTTTATGTGATAAACTTTGTAAAGCACTCGGTCATCTAATCGGACTTCATTATTCAAGAGATGAAGATATTGATTATGATGAAATGGAACGATATGCAGATAAAGTAAATAGAAAATATGAATATAAAGAAAAAGATAAATCAGATGATTTTGAATTAGGAATGTAATAATTATCATAGCGCTCTTAATTTAATGTTATAACTACCCAAATTCATGTTAAAATACTATTAAGAGTGCGTGATAGTTTTGATAGCAAAAGGAGGAATGATAAAATGGCTACAAGACTATTAGAGCAATATAAATGGACTAAAGATGGTCGTAAATGGGTATTTTATACTTGGATACCCACGTTAAACGGAAAACGAAAAAAATACACATCAAAAGCATATAAAACTAAAAATGAGGCACTCGCAGCTGAAAGAGAATTTTCTCTACAAATAGGAAATATTCCTGAAGATAAAAATATGACATTTAAAGAATTATATACTGCATATTATACTTATCAAGAAGATAAAGTTAAACCTACTACTCTAAAGACTTATAGAGATAGAATTAAATATATGCAATTATTAGATAATATTAAATTAAAAGATTTAAGTGTCAAACATTATGAATTATGGAGAAAAGAAATCAATAAAGCGGATATTAGTACTGCATATAAAAATGATATACAAAAGTTTATTAAGATAGTTCTTAATTGGGGAAGTAAAATGTATGACTTTGATTTTAGAAGTTTTTACAATAAAATTACTAAATTTATTAATCATAACGAACTGAAAAAAGAAATGGACTTTTACACATTAGAAGAATTTAAACAATTTATTAGTTGTGAAAACGATTTAAAGTTTAAATGTCTATATGAAACGCTTTACTATTGTGGACTTCGTAGAGGTGAAGCAAGAGCATTAACTTGGAATGATATTAACTTTGAAGAGAAACAATTAAGAGTTAATAAGAATGTAGTTCAAATAGGCAATGATAACTCAAATACTTACACCGTAACAACTCCTAAGACTAAATCTAGTATAAGAACTATACCAATAGCAGAAACTCTCTTAAATGACCTTAAAATGCTATTTGAGAAAGAAAAAAAGAATTATGGTTTTAAGAAAAGTTGGTATATCTTCGGTAGTGATATTCCTATAACTAATTCAAGACTTAGAGATAGGAAAAATCAAATATGTAAAAAAGCAGAAATAAAAGAAATAAGGATTCACGACTTTAGACATTCGTGTGCATCCTTACTAATTAATAATGGTGCTAATATAACAATAGTTGCAAAGTATTTAGGTCATACTAAAATAGATGAAACTTTAAATACTTACTCTCATATGTATAAAAATAAACTAAATGATGTTGTAGATACAATAAATAAACTAATATAAACTTTGTTAAATATTTAAAAAAACTACCAAAGTGGGTAGTTATATGGGTAGTTGAAAACTATAATATTTAAGCAAAACCCTTATAAAACAAAGTATCCCAGCCTCTCGGCTGGGATTTCAGGGGGTTTTGGTTGAACACTCCTACATAATATCGTAGCGAGTGTAAAAAGGTTGGTCATAATATTGTTTATTATGACAATATAATCATAATATAGATTATTGTTAATTGCAATAGTTTTTTTCTAACTTTACAAATTAATTTTTTATGTGTAAATTAGTCAACTATTTCTAATTTAGTAAGTTCATTATATAGTTCTTGATATTCCTCTTTATTTTCTAATAATTCAGGAAGAAATTCTAATACATCATCTCTTGCTTTTAATAACATTTGATAATCCTTATTAATGTTAGCTAGTATTAATCCTGTTTCTCCACTTTGTCTTATACCAAATAAATCTCCTTCACCTCTATTGATAAAGTCATATTCACTAATCTTAAATCCATCATGACAATCTTCTAGGAATTTTAATCTTTCTTGATATTCTTTAGCGATTAGAACACAATAACTTTGAATAGATGATCTTCCTACTCTTCCTCTTAACTGATGAATCGTAGATAATCCAAATAGATTAGCATCAAATATTACTATCATACTGGCATTAGGAACGTTTACACCTACTTCAATAACAGTCGTAGATATAAGAATATCTATTTTACCTGATTCATAATCCTTCATTATTTTATTTTTTTCTTTTGGTTCTAACTTCCCATGAATAGATCCTATCTTAGCTATTTTACCAAAAGCTTTATTCATTTTTTCTTCTAAATCAGATACACTCTCGTTATCACTATTTTCATTATCTATCATCGGAGCAATAACGTATATTTGATGCTTATTATCTAACTCTTGTTTCATTAATTCTAGTACACTAGTGATATCTTTTTCTTTTTTAAAATATGTTATTACATCTTTTCTACCTTGTGGTTTAGTTTTAATACTAGATATTTCCATATCACCATATACAGTTAAAGCATAAGTTCTAGGTATAGGTGTAGCACTCATAGAAAGTACATCTGGACTTACTCCTTTATTTTTAAATGTATTTCTTTGATTAACTCCAAATCTATGTTGTTCATCAGTAATTACTAAACCTAATTTTTTAAATACCACATTATCTTGTATTAAACTTTGAGTACCTATTATTAAATCTATTTTACCATTTTCTAAGTTTTCTAATATTTCTGTTTTTTCTTTCTTACTAGTATTAGAAGTTAACAATGCAATACTTAATTTTTCTTTTTCAAATAATTTAATAGCTTCATTATAATGTTGAGTAGCTAAAATTTCCGTAGGTACCATGATAGCTGTTTGATACTTAGATAAATAATTCGCATACGCAGATATCAAAGCCACAATAGTCTTACCACTACCTACATCACCTTGTAATAATCTATTCATTCTCTTATTAGATTCCATATCAGTTAATATTTCATCAATACTTGTCTTTTGATCAAATGTTAATTCATATGGTAATTTAGCAATAAATTTATCTATCTTATCTCTATCTATTTCTCTAGATATAGCATCCTTATCAGATTCAATTCTACTTTTTAGGTAATTTATTTTTAATAAATACATAAATAATTCTTCATACTTTAATCTTTGTCTAGCTTTTTTTAATAGATTTATTTCTCTAGGATTATGTATTTCTGAAATAGAATCTTTTTTAGACATTAGATTATATTTATCTACAATATATTCAGGTAATAATTCTTTAGGTCTATATCCACTTATAATTAATGACATAATATATTTAGATATACTCTTTTTAGATAATCCATTCGTAGTATAATAAATACTTTCTATTTTAGGAATTTCTGGTAATTTTTCTAATCTAACGTCTGATGCAATTACGGCATTTTTTAATTTATCATACTTTCCTATTACCGTTACTACTTTAGTAGTTTTTAAACTATCCATTAAATATACTTTATTGTATACATTAATATTTAAAATATTATGTCCTGTATTTATTCTAAAGATTATTTTTTTTAATTTAGAAGATAAATATATAACCGTAGGTTGCCCTTCCACTACTCCATCAATTGTTATTTTATCTCCATCTTTTAATTCATTTAAATCACTTTTTCTTAATACTTCATATCTAAATGGATAATGGTTAATTAAATCTTCAATCGTATATATATTTAATTTAGCTAATAATTCCTTAGTCTTAGGACCAATACCTTCAATAGTTTCTAATTCATTCATACCAAACACCTCTATATATTTGCTTCTAAAATATTTGTTAAAAACAACTTTATTTTATCTTCATTAATACTTACTTTAAAATCACTTACTTTATTTTCAATATTTTCTAATATAAACTTATCTTCTTTATAATAATACATTCCTCTTTTAATTAAATCTTTTAATTTATCAATAAGATATTCATTAGGTATAGATATATTTCTCCATTTAGGAGTATTTTCTAATTCTTGAGTATTATTATTTTGTGCTAATGAATATAATTCTGTTATCTTTATATTCTCTATATTAAAACTACTAGTATCTAGTTCATATTTATTGTCTATATTTAAAGACAATATATAAGTAATAATCGTAGGTATTATTATCTTTTCTAAATCTTTCTTATCTTTAGCTACTAAAAATTTAATAATATTAGATATGATTAAATCATGAGATTTTTGATTACTCTTATTCGTATACAATTTATTATAATTAGTAGGTATTAATAAATAACTAAATATACTAATAAATTCATCTATAGATAAATCTAACTCTTTATCATTATTTTTTATAAATATTTTATTATCACTTATATAATAATTACTATCTGGTAATATTTCTAATAATTCTAATCTAAGAGTATCATATCTTTCTTTATTATCATCTTTATTCATTTTATCTTTAGTTACAGTATCTATTAATTTAGTAATATCTTTACTATCTTTAGAATTTATTATTTTTTCTAATTCATTACCGTCTTTAAAATAAATAGATAATATATTAATATTTTCATAGTATTCAGTTATTAATTCACTAGATAATTTTTCTATTTCATTTTCTTTTCTTTTTAACTGTATTTTTACTTTTAAGTTATTTAATTTTCTTAAAAAGTCACTAATTATTTCTTTTTCTATTTTATCCATATCATTAGAATATCTAAGACTACTAAGAGATAATAATGTTAAATATAAATTAACCATTAATTCTTCTTTATACTCTTCTATTTCCATTGATTCTTCTGATTTTAATAAATGTAATAAGAATTCTATATATGATTTTTGTACTTCCATTAGTATCTCTCCTATTGTAATAATTATACTAAAGACTATGTTTACTAGTCAAGAAAAAAGAGATTATTTTGTTATCTCTTCGTTTATATAATCTGTATTAATTTTATCTATTTCATCATTTGTTTTATTATCTAATATATCCCAAGTTTCTTCTTCTTCAACTAATGATATTTTTACCTTTGTATCTCCTACTATTTCTATTCCTAATTCTTTTTCTATTTCTAAATTAATTACATTCCCTTCTTCTTTAGCAGATATACAAGTTGGTTGTTTTAAACTTCTTATAATAATATCTTTGTTAGTAATTCCAGTTTCTGGTAAATTTACACTCTCTTCTTCTTTATAAGTAATATTTTGAGTTGCTACAGTTGTTTTAGTATCATTATCGTATGAATACCAAACATTTACATCAAAACTTCCGTTAATTAAAATTTTTTCATTTACTTCACTAGCAGAAAAATTATGATTTATTATCCAACACCCTAATATAGTCGTAGGCGTTTCCTGTACAGTTATTTGGTATTTATCAGTGTACTTTTTCTTACCTTTACCTATTACTGCTTTGGTAACTATTTCTTTGTATGCCATATAATCACTCCTCAATTTAAAATATGCATAAACAAAAAAAATAGTACCTATAATACTATTTTTTTTTCTTTTTCTGATTACTTTCCTTTATTTCTTTATATAAATAATATCTTCCTAATAATCCATAACATATAACTATCAATAATACTAATAAAACTATTCCTATTATTACTTTCAGAAGCATTGTTTTTATTAAATATGTTACCGCTAAATATGTTGCAGTAATGATAAATGAATTTATAAAACAATATGCATATTGAAAACTTCTAAAATTTATTTTTTTAGGATTTATTTCATAAATACCAGATAAATATATTAATTCTAAAGGCATTTCATCTTTTTTTAATTTCTTGTTTTTTCTTACAAACACAAAATAATTAAATAAAAATACTGCTATAAAAATAAGTAATGTTTCTATAATTAATTGTATATATATCTTATCCATGTTACCACCTAAAATTAGTATACTATAAATCGACTTTCTTTACAAGAAAAAAACGAAATTATTTAGCACTGTAAGTACTAGCAATTTCGTCTAAATCTTTTATTAAATTATCAGCATCTGTCCAACTCTTAAGTCTAGCACCAGAAGCATATTTATGACCACCGCCACCATATTTTGAAGCAGTATCATTAATTATAGGACCTCTTGATCTAATATTAGCTTTAATAACATCCATTTTTTTATCCTCTGAGAAAAATACCCATACCAATATTTCATTTACATATTTCAAATCATTTATCATATTTCCTGCTGAAGCAGAATCTACTTCGTATTTTTTTAACATTTCATCTGTTAATTTAATATACGCAACACCATTTTTAGTTAATTCTAAATTTTGATAAATATATCCTTGAAATTTAACTTCACTAAGTGGTCTTGAATATAATGATGAATATAAATCTGTAAATTCAATGTTTGACATATTTAATAGTTTACTTACAAGTTCTACCGTCTCGTTAGTCGTATAATCATGTAAGAATCTATCTGTGTCTCCAACAATACCTATATAGATATTCTCAGCTATCTTTTTAGTCATTTTTAATTTGTTTTCTAATACAAATTTAAATATTAATTGACTTGTACTAGAACATTCTTCAATATATTCTATATTAGCAAATTCTTCAACAAATGGATGATGATCTATTTTTACTATGCATCCATAATCATTAATATCTTCAATACCATCAATTCTTTTTTTATCTGGTGTATCCAAAACAATTAAAAGAGTTTGTGATAAATCAAGATTTTCTGGTTTATCAAGATTACCCATAAATCTGAATTTTGAAGCAGTAGCACCAACAGCATAAACAAACTTGTCTTTAAAATTTTCTTTTATTAATTCTTTTAAAGCAAATTGACTACCTAGAGCGTCTGGATCTGCTCCAATGTGTCTTGCTATAACAATATAATTATATTTTTTTATTAATTTATAAATTTCTTTAAATAATTTCATTTTCAACTAATTCTTTTTCTTTTTCTTTAGATTGATACAATAAATATGTATCTCTTGCTATCATCAATTCTTCATTAGTTGGTATTATATAACATGGAATTGATGAATCCTCTGTTGTTATTAACCTTTCTACGCCACGACAATCGTTAGCTTCTTCATCAATTTTAATCCCTAATGCTGCAAGTCCATCTAATACTTCTCTTCTAGTATGAACAGAATTTTCTCCAATACCTGCTGTAAATACAATTGCATCACATCCACCTAGTTCAACAAAATATTTAGCAATATGATCAATAATTCTTCTTGTAAACATTTGTTGAGCTAAAGTACATCTTGGATTACCTATTTTCATACCATCTTCGATATCTCTTGAATCACTACTTACACCACTTATACCTAAAAGTCCACTTTGTTTATTTAGAATAGTGTCCATTTCTTCTGCAGTGCATTCTAATTGTTGCATCATATAAGTTACTACTGTAGCATCGATATCTCCGCAACGAGAACCCATCATTAATCCAGCATTTGGAGTTAATCCCATAGATGTATTTATACATTGTCCTTCTTTAATAGCTGCAATACTTGCACCATTACCAATATGACATGTTATTAATTTAGTATTGTATCTTCCTAGAATTTCATTCATTCTATAAGCTACATACTTATGACTAGTTCCATGAAAACCATACTTTCTAACTTTGTATTTTTCACACCATTCAAATGGTACTGGATATAAATAATTTTCATCTTCTATTGTTTGATGAAACGCAGTATCAAACACACCTGTTTGCAACGCATTTGGAACAACATTTTTAGCAGCCTTGATACCAGTTATAGCAGCTGGATTATGAAGTGGAGCTAAACTTGATAATTCCTTTACCTTTTTCATATTTTCATCAGTCATTTCAGCAGTTTTATCAAAGTATGGTCCACCTTGAACAATTCTATGACCAATTGCTTTTATCTCATCTAATTTTTCTACTATTTTATTTTCTAGTAATTCTTCGATTAAGATTTCAAAAGCTTTCTCATGATTTTTTAATTCTACTTCTTTTTTTATTTTTTCGCCATTTAATTTAATTGTATAAAAACTTTCTTTCATTCCTATTCTTTCAAATGTTCCTGAAATTAACACATTTTCTTCTGGCATATCGAACGCTTGGAATTTTAAAGATGAACTTCCAGCATTTACTGATAATACTATCATTTTTGCACCTCTTTCTTTAGTAATTATATCTAAATATATAAGTTTTTTCAAGTAATTATTAATAAAAAAAGTGAATATTATGAAGCGAACCCCAAATAGTTCACAAAAATAAAATTCACCTTCTTTATTTATATCACTTTTTATTTTCCAATTCTATGTTTTCTAGCTAGAGCATCATTAAATTCTTCGATTGTTTTTTCCATTGCCTTATTAAAATTAGAGTTATTTTTCTTTTCTTTTAAATAATACTTAAGGATCATTAATAGTTTATTTTTTAATATATTAGCAGTTTGGGAGGTATCTTCAATTAATCTATCATGAGCATCATGAAATAAATCAATTAATAAAATTTCTTCTAAATTCTTATTTGTATTTAATATTATTTTAATTTCTTCTTCATTGAAACCTAAACTGTTCATGATACTATTAATATCTTTAAATAATAGTTCTAATTTCTCTTCAAATAAATTATCTAATTTTGAATAATCTTCCATCAATACCACCTACATTAATATTTACCTTTTAATTTTAATATTACCTCTTTATCTATTTTATTTCCTATAGGAATATTTTGTTCATATACATAGCCATAGCCTTCTAATTTATATTCTACTCCCATTAATTTTAGTATATTATCGGCATCTTTATATGACATTTCATTAAAATCTATCATATCTAATTTATAATTATTAGTAAGTAATACTACTTTATCACCTTTATACAAAGTTGCATTTGTCGAAGGATATTGTCCAATTATTTTATTACCATTACCAAGTATCAATACTTTTATATTCTTTTCTTCTAATACTTTTTTCACTGTAGTTATACTTTTATTAACATAATCATCAAGTTCGTATCCAGAATCAAGATTATTTTTACTATCAATATTATAATATTTAGATAAATTTACGATAATATCTTTTACGGCTGGTGCTATATAATTTCTACTATCTTTAGGTTTTTTTACGGCCATGTATACGATTAATTCTGGATCTTTACCAGGATATAATCCAGAAAAAGAATATATATAATCAGAATTTCCTGTTAAATATTTTCCGGATTCATAATCATATATAGATGCAGTACCTGTCTTTCCAATTAAATCATAACCTTCCATATAGTATGCTGCACCTGTACCCATATTAGAATCTTTAACAATTACGCTTTTCATTAATTCTTTTATCTTTTTGATAGTAGTGCTAGATGCTACTCTACCTATTTCTTCTCTATCATATTTTTCAAGTATTTCACCAGAGCTAGAAACTACTGATGATACAATATATGGTTTTAACATAACACCGTCATTCGCTACCGTTGTAAGAGCTTGTAACATCTGAATTGGGGTAATTGTAATACCTTGACCATATGCTGCTGTAGCTGCTTCTACATCATATGTAAATTTTATATCCCCACTTAATTCTCTATTTAAAGTTATTCCTGTTTTTTTACCAAATCCATATTTAGTATAACATTCACTTAATTCTTTTTTAGTTATTACTTCTTCCATTAAGGTAGCAACACCAATATTCGATGACATTGCATAACCATAATCGTAAGTAATAGTCCCCCATCCTTTATTATTCCAGTCTTTAATAGTAACTGTATCATTCTCGTCTAATTCAGAAACATAAGTTTTAGAACCTGATTTAAAAGTATCGCTTCCGTTATATCTTCCACTTTCAATTGCACACATATAACTAAAAGTCTTCATCGTTGATCCAGGTTCATATGCATAGCTTACTAAAGGATCCATGTAATTTGTTAAGTTTCTGATATTTGGGTCGAATGATGGAGTTGATGTATATGCTAGTATTTTTCCTGTCTTTGCATCCATAACTCCTATTACTATCCATTCAGCTTCACTCTTTTTTTGAGCATCCTTAACAGCATTTTCTATGAATAATTGGACACTATTATCAATTGTTAAGTTTATATTTGCCCCATTTACAGCATCTTCTTTATATTCATTAGAGTTGGCTATTTTGTTACCTCTTCCATCTTTTTCATAAGTTAAATATCCACTCTTACCAGTAAGAACTTCATTATAATAACCTTCAATTCCAAGTTCACCAGTAATCCACATATTGCCATTTTCATCTTCTTTATTTTTAGTATATCCCAGTAAGTAAGAAGCAAAATCGCCATTAGGATAATATCTTTTTGTACTTTTAATAAAGTCTATACCTGGTAAATCTAATTCTTTTATTGCTTCCATTTCTAATTGACTTAAATTTTTTCCACCTGTACCAAATTCAACTTGATAAGCATCTTTGTTAAGAATTTCTAATATTCTTTCATATGATGTATTAATATGTTCTGATAATGCTAAAGCTGTTCCTTCAACGTCTTTGACATGCCGAAGTTCTTCACTATTTTCACTTCTAGATTCATCTAAATAAGCAATTAAAGTATAACTAGATACATCTTGTGCTAAAATATTTCCTTTAGTATCGTATATTGTACCTCTATCAGGCATAATAATTTCTTCATTTATATTTCTATTTTTGATAAATTCACTAAAAGTAATATTATTAACTTTATAATCAGCTAAACATCTATATCCAATAGTAATAGAAAATAAAACAAACAAAAAAAAGACAAAGAAATATACAAATTTATTAACTCTTAATTTATTTGTATTAATTTTCCTGTCTTTCATAAAAAATCACCTATTCTGTAACAGACTTAATATTATCATTATTGTAAGTAAGACCAAGTTTAGTACTAACTTCTTGTATTTTATCTAAAGATACCATTTCGTTTATCTTCATCGCTAAACTTTGATTGTCTTCACTTTCATTTTTAATTATATCACTAAGTTCTTGAACTTCCAAGTTTATTTTACCTAAAGTAGCATTACTGTAAATTATTCCTACTACTAAGATAATTGTTGTGAATACAAAAGATTTATATATAAATTTTTCTAATTTAGATATTCCCTTTTTCTTTCTTTTTTTCATATTATCAATTCCTTATCTTCTCTACTACTCTAAGCCTTGAACTTCTAGCTCTATTATTTTCTAATAGTTCTTCTTCACTTGGAGTTATTCCTTTACTAATTATTTTAAGTTTAGGTTTGAATTCATCTGGTATATATGGTAGTTTACTAAACTTACTATCTACTTCACTATATTTTCTAAATATATTTTTAACCATTCTATCTTCTAGAGAATGGAATGTTATTACG
The DNA here is from genome assembly GCA_017409025.1 of Bacilli bacterium. Taxonomy (GTDB): domain Bacteria; phylum Bacillota_I; class Bacilli_A; order RF39; family UBA660; genus RUG705. Next base: position 71,830 of record JAFQTN010000011.1, read on the forward strand.
CATATTCTTCCACCTACATTGATTAAATCAATAGCTTGTTCTAATGCTGATTCTAAGACATCTAATTCGTGATTCACTTCAATTCTAATAGCTTGAAATGTTTTTCTAGCAGGATGTCCATCACGTAGTTCTTTCATCGGCATACTATTTTTTATTATATCTACTAATTCTAATGTAGTTTCAATTTTCTTAGTTTCTCTTCTTTTTATAATATTTTTTGCAATACTACTAGCATATTTTTCTTCACCATAATCTCTTAATACTCTTACTAAGTTATTATAATCATATTCGTTTACTAGTTCATAAGCAGAAAAATCACTATCTGTATCCATTCTCATATCAAGTCTAGCGTCATTATGATAACTAAAACCACGATAATCTTCATCTAGTTGCATACTAGACACTCCAATATCAAATAATATTCCATCTACTGATTTAATATTTTCTTTAAATAAGCATTCTTTCATGTTAGAGAAATTACTTTTAATTATTTTAAAATTATCATAATCTTTTAATCTTTCAGTGCTATACTCTATAGCTTCACTATCTTGATCAAAAGCGAAAAGAAACCCCTTATTTATTCTTTTCAAGATTTCTAAACTATGTCCTCCGAACCCAAGCGTAGCGTCAACATAAACTCCATCAACCTTTATATTAAGGTTGTCAATACTTTCCTTAAGTAATACACTCTTATGCTTCATTCTCAAAATCCCCATCAAATAAGTTTTCAGATATAACATCTAGTTGCTCAAAGTTTTCTTCCATCAGATTATCAAATTTGTCTGATGCCCAAATTTCTAGACGATCATTTACCCCAATGATTGTACATTCTTTTTTAAGACCCGCATATGAAATTAAAGAGTTTACAATGTTTATTCTACCTTGTTTATCGAATTCACATACAGTGGCACTTGCTAAGAAAAATCTTGTAAATATTCTAGCATCTTTCTTAGTAAATGGTAGTTTTTTTAATTTAGAGACTATTTTTTCCCATTCTACTAGAGAATAAATGAATAAACAACCATCTAATCCTCTAGTAACGATGAAACTGTTACCAATTTCTTCTCTAAATTTTGAAGGTATAATTAATCTTCCTTTTTCATCAATGTTATGATGATATTCTCCAATCAACATATTATCCCCCACTTTCTACCACTTATTCCCACCTGCAATTATATTTTATAATAAAAGAAACTATTTGTAAATAGTTTCTACATAATTTTACAGTATTTATTATAAGTGTAAATAATTATTTTTTTCTAACTCTTTTTCTAGATGCCGTATCTATTTTCATTACGTGTTCCATAAAACAAAGTGCACATTCAGAATCATAGTTATCACCTTGGTCAATACATACTTGTTCACCTTCGGTAACATAATTGTCGAATCTATCTTTTCTTACATTGAAATTTGCTCCGCATCCACAACTACATACTGTATTCATCTTATATATGTTATCTGATATTTCCAATAATCTTTGACTTCCTGGAAACAAATTAGATAGGAAGTCGCTCTTAAGTCCATAACAAGATATTGGCATATTATAATCATTAACAATTCTTCTTAATTGTTCGATTTGTCTTGGAGTTAGGAATTGAGCTTCATCTACTAAAATATGATTAATTCTATCTCGATACAAATACTCTGCTTGTCCATAAATATTATCATCTAAATCTAATATTATATCAGCTTTCTTTCTAAGTCCTATTCTAGAGGCGATGTATAATTCATCCCTATCCAATTTAGGTTTTATTATGCAAGTTTTAAATCCTTCATCTATAAGCGATTGATCCTTAGTAAGTAATTGAGCAGTTTTACTGCAATTCATTGCCCCATAATTAAAATCTAATGTTGCCCTTTTAGAAGGCATACTCATATCTATTTTTTCAATATCATCAGCTAAAGCCATTAACCTACATACGCCTAAAGATGTCTTTTTTTCATCTATTAATCTATTTCCATACGCAATAACTGGTATATCTAACATTTTAGATATATAAAATAAATCTTCAGCTTGTTCTTCCTTTAAATATTCAGCATTATCAACAAGAATACACTTTAATCCAACATCGGAATCTCTTAAATATATTTTTTCATATAAAGATACACCCGGTTTTAAATCAAAATTAGGTTCCCTTACCAAAACATTTTTTCCATCTACGACTATCCTTGATCTAATTGTTTCATTATCTTTAGCATTAATAACTGCTATCTCCATATTTCTTTGTTCAAAATAATTATATGCCACTTGGCATAATTGAGCGGATTTTCCTAATCCGTATCTAAAATATAATTTTGCCATACTTCTAATTCTCCCAATTTGTAATTTTTATTCTAGATTTTCTATAGAAAATGTCATTATCTTAATTTAACATTTTTTACTTTGCTCTAGGATGAGCTTTATTATAAACATCTCTTATTTTATCATCGCTTACATGTGTATAAATACTTGTAGTATTCAAAGATTCATGTCCCAATAACTCTTTAACATTTACTAAATCTGCTCCATTATTAAGCATTGATGTGGCAAATGTATGTCTTAACATATGAGGACTAACATGCATTTCAATTGATGCTTTAAAAATAATATCATCTATTATTTTTCTAACATATCTATCACTTAATTTAAGTCCATCTTTATTTAAGAATAAATAATCATTATTTCCTTTACTTAATTTATATCTTCCACTATTTAAATATAAATCAAGAATTTCTTCTGTATGATTCCCGTATATTACTATTCGTTCTTTACTTCCTTTTCCAAGTATTCTGATAGTTCTTTCACTAAAATCTATATCTTTAATACAAATATTTACAAGTTCACTAACACGAACCCCCGTAGCATATAATAATCTAATAATAAGTAAATTTCTTTGACCTATCGGATTTCTAATATCTGGTATTAGAAACATTTTATCTATATCAATTTCTTTTACTAGTTTAGGTAAACTATTATCTTTTTTAGGATTTTTGATAATAGAAAAATAATTTTTATCAACTACTTCATTCTTTACTAAATAATTATAAAATGTTCTAAGCGAGCTAAGTTTTCTTGATATTGTTGATTTACTTATCTTTTTATCATACATATATTGCATATAACCATTAACAATTTCTCTGTCTACCGACAATATGTTTTTGTCAGTATAATTAAAGAAATCAATTAAATCTATTTTATAACTATTAATAGTGTTTTCAGAATGTTTTTTTATAACTTCTAAATATTCTAAAAAATCTAATATATGATTCACTATTTGCGTCCTTTACCAGAAGGAACACACATTTTCCTTAGTTCTTCTATCTTATGTCCAGTCATTTCCTCTAAATGTCTTATCGAACCTTGGTTAATTTCAGTCATTTCTGTTACACCATCTACTATTCCATAACCCTGATTTTTAATTAGAGTTGATAATGATTCTAAATCTTCTTTAGCAATTTCATCCATAAGATTTGCAAATTGTTCAGGGTTTCTTTTTGATAATTCTATTAAATGATTTAAATAATCATCTTCACCATTTGAATAAATTGATAAATCATCTCTTTTTATACTTTCTATAGGATTTATTTTAATTCTAATCCCTTTAGTATCTTTAATTAAAAAATATGCTTCTCTTTTTCTTTTGTACCCTGTATCTTCATGGCCGTGCATTCCAAAGTAAGCTGCTGTTAATAATTCAACTTCATAAGCATCAATGCTTCCATTATCTTGAAGTTTGTTTCCTATTTTTGACTTTATATCTTTTGTATTTAATTTCCAAAGCCTTCTGCTGTCTTGATTTAAATAAATTACAAATTGTTCATATAAAGATTGATAATCAAAGTTATCTTTACTATATTTAATTGGTAATTTTTCAGAATCTTCTTCAGCCGAAGCAGATAAATATACCTCTGATACATCGTACATATCTATTTTTAATTGTAACATTTCGATTATAGAATTAATTAGTGTTCCCATATTTTCATATCTAACTGTAAACTTATCTGCATTCTCGATCTTTTTAAAAGGAATGCTAATTATTCCGTTTTCAGTATTTAACTTTAAGTATACCTTCATCTTATTTCTCCTTTATCGCTTTAAACATTTTTTGCCATAAACCAGTTTGTGAATAATTAAGTATTCCTACTTTATATATTCTAAGACCATATTTAATGAGTAAATATATTGTCCCTATTAATAGTACTATCGATATTACTAAATCAATTAATCCTATATCACCCATTATATATAAAATTGGTGACAACAAACATGATATAAAAGGAATATAACTCATTATTTTAATAAATAAACTTCCCGTAAACATCGAAGACATCATCGATAAATAAAATCCTATTAAACTAATAATAACTATCGGAGTTTGTAATTGTTGAAAATCTTCTAAATTAGTAGTCATGCTAGCAAGTATTCCCGCTAGAAGAGAGTAAGCAAAAAATGTAAGTAAAATCATAACGATGATTATTGGTAACATTATACCAATAGTGTCGATTACTCCATTTAATGATAATCCATTAATAAATCCTGTCATTTCGCTATCAAGACCATTCATTAAATTACCATCAGTTATTATATATCTAAGAACTATTCCAAAGCCTGAAAAAACAATAAGTAAAACGCCTTGTATTATAACAAATAAATTAGCAGATAATACTTTAGATAAAAAGTGGGTTTTAGAGCTAACATTAGAAATAATTATTTCCATACTTTTAGTAGTTTTTTCTTCATTTACTTCTGCACCTATCATTTGTACTAAGAAAATTATTAGCATAAATAAAGGTAATACCAAAAATGGTAAAATTGCCGCTGCAGCTAAATTATCTTCAAGATTTTCTTCAGATAAAACAACATCTTCTAGTTCCACCATTTTATTTATATCCTGATACATCTCAGGAGTAATATTGTATTTATTTAAAGCTAATTCACTTCTTATATTACTAAGAGTTGCAGATATCAATGCATTAGTAGCATTCCCAAGACCCTCATTACTAACTACTTTTGCCTTAATATAGTTTTCTGAATCTGGACTAATAACTAATAATATTTTATCTTCTTCCTCTACTAATTTTAAACCTTCTTCATAACTATCAGAATACAAACTAATATCAGTATCTACGTAATCAGTTAAATATTTTGAAGATTCTTCATAATAAGTATCAAAACTATCAAATACGGAAACTTTATCAATTACTAATATTTCTTGTGTTTCATTAAAATCTCCACCAAAAAATTTAATGATTGAGTCTACATTTATAAGACCTACAATTAAGATTGCAAATATTAAATTAGCTATTAAGAACCATTTAGTTTTAATTTTTTTATTTAAACTTATCTTAGTTAAAAATAATAATTTATTTGTCATAACTATCACCTACAATACTTATAAATATTTCGTTTAAGCTAGGATCTTCTACGCTAAATTTAACTATATTTTCAAACTTAGATATGCATTTAAATAATGAATTAATATAACTATCATCCTCAATAGAAATTATATATTCTTTATTAACTTTCTTTATATCGTTAACACCTTTTTGTTTATTTACGATATTCTCATCAATGTCACCAGATACTATAATATTTTTCTTTTTATATTCTTTTTTTATATCTGATAAATATCCATTAATAACACTTTTACCTTTAACTAAAACAACTAATTTTTCACAAAATAATTCAACATGTTCCATTCTATGAGAAGAAAATATTATACTTGTACCCTTCTTTTTCAAATCAAGAATTACTTCTTTAAATAATTCTACATTAATTGGGTCTAAACCAGAGAATGGTTCATCTAAAATAAGTAATTTAGGTTCGTTAATAATAGCAGATATAAATTGAATTTTTTGTTGATTACCTTTTGATAATTCTTTTATTTTTTTATGTTTATATTCTTTGATTCCAAACTTTTCTAACCAATGGTCTAATTTTTTATCAATATCTTCTTCGGTCATTGATTTTAAAACGCCATAATATACTATTTGTTCATAGACTGTTAATTTAGTAAGTAAACTTCTTTCTTCAGTCAAAAAACCAATCTTATCAGTTATTTCATAATTAATTTTTTTGCCATCTATTGTAATGGTACCATCATAATCATCTAAAAGTCCTAAAATCATTCTGAATGTAGTTGTCTTTCCTGCACCATTTAAACCAAGAAGTCCAAATATTTCACCATCTTTTACTTCGAAGCTTAAGTCATTAACAGCTACCAAATCACCATATTTTTTAGTTACGTGTTCTACTTTTAACATATTTTCTCCTTATTTCGCTTGTTTAGATAAAGCTTCTTTTGCAGCCATTTGTTCTGCAGCTTTTTTACTGTTACCAGAACCTTCTCCTAAAACAATGCCGTCTACAATAGCACGAGCTACAAATGTTTTGTTATGAGCAGGGCCAGACTCAGATACAAGTTCATATACAACGCTCTTTTTTCCTGTTTGAACTAATTCTTGTAATGTAGATTTATAATCATGTAAAAAATCTACACCTTTATCAATATATTTTGTCACTATTTTTAAAATCATTTCTTTAGTAAATGGAAGTCCCATGTCTAGATACATTGCAGCGATAAATGCCTCAAATACATCAGCCATAATTGTATCGTTGGCTCCTAGTTCAGATTCACATCCTCCTAATTTAATATCATCTTGAAATTTTAAATCTCTAGCATAAGTAGCTAATGCTTCTTCACAAACATAACTAGCTCTCATCTTAGTCATAACACCCTCTTCAAGATGTCTTTCTTTATACAAATATTCACTAATAATAAATTCAAGTATTGCATCTCCTAAAAATTCTAGTCTTTCATAACTAACAAAAGATGGATTCTCATTACTAAAAGAAGTATGAGTAAACGCTTGATAGTATAAATTAATATTTGTTGGACTAAAATTTAATGTTTTAAATATTTTCATTATCACACCTTCTAACTTATAGAATAATTATAACATTTGAAGATGATATTATCAACATTATTTGACACATATAGAACATAACAAAACTATTTATTTGTTAGTATTTTAATATATTACTTAATTATCTTTTAAAAAGTTCATTACTAAATCAATTAATATATCCTTTTCTCTAGGATCAGACTGTGCTATTAATAATGTTATAGCTACCAAAGTATTATTATCAATAACTTGTCCATTATCTCTATATAACAAATTATAAAATTCTAAAAAATATATAAATAATGTTGCGGCAATTCTCTTATTGCCATCAATAAAAGTATGATTTTTAGTAATCAAATATAGAAAATTTGCACCCTTTTCCTCTATACTAGGATATAAATCAAAACCATCAAAAGACTGATATATTGCGCCTATAATTTCTTTTAAACCTTCATTTCTTTCTACTGCAAATAAATTACTATCACTGGTAAATTTTAATTTACTTATAATATCTATGCAATCTTCATAACTTATTTTATTATTATTTTTTGTACCATTTGGTCTGGATATATTTCTATGGTCATAACCATCAAGTAAGTTCAATGCCTTAGAATAATTATTTATAACTTTAATAATTTCTTTAGCATCATCGCCTTTTAGTTCCTTATCCATTCTTCCTGCAATATCAATCAATTTAATCGTTTTTTCTAAATATTCTAATCTCTTATTATTTACTGCATATCCTTTAACTAAATAATCTTTTAGGACTTTCGTTGCCCATTTTCTAAACTCTACTCCCTGTTTGCTGTTAACACGATAGCCAACACTTATTATCATGTCTAAATTATAATAATCTAACTCCCTAGTCTGTAATTTTCCTTGAATTGCCCCATGTTTAGTGGTATGTGCAAATTTTGCACATACTTCTTCTCTACTTAGTTCTTTACTTTTAAGTATATTGTTAATATGTCTTGTTATTACAGTTCTGTCCCTATCAAATAATTTCGACATTTGTTCTAACGATAACCATACTGTTTCATCCTGCATATTTACCTCAAGTTTAACATTTTGATTTTCAAAAATTATAATTTCGTTTTTCATATTTTCCTCTCCCTTCAATAACATTATTCGTAAAAACTTTTCAATTTACTTTTTTCTTTTATCAATTTTACATCCATTAGACAAAATAAAAACCAACTACATTTTTTGTAGTTAGTTTTATCATTCATATTTTTTACTTAGTCTTTTAACATTCTCTTCTACATTAATCCAATATCGTTGTAATAAACTTCCATCTTCTTTGTTTACTTCATTTTCTAATATACCACCGCCATTAATAATTGACTTAGCACTACCGATATTTTCTTTATCACAAGTAATTAAAACTTTATCTATTCCTTTTTCTAAACAAAATTTCATTGCCATATACAACTGATATGAATTATAACCTTTTCTTCTTTCCGTAGGCCTAATACCATATCCAATATGTCCGCCATAATTAAGTAAATATTCATTTAACATAAATCTTATATCTATCATACCTAATATTTTATTATCAGTTTCTCTAATTAAGAAAAAAGTTTCTGATGGTACTCTTCCTGGAACTGTTCCTGGAATCATAGTTCTGTTTTGTTCTAACTTTAAAAGCCATTCATCATAATTACCCATATATTTATCAAGACTACCACATCCGTGAATTTTTGAATTATATTCTATAAATTCATTTATATATTCATAAGCTTGTTTTTGATATTCTTCAGTAGGTCTTACCAATTTTAAACCTTCCATTTTTATCACCCCTATTTCGTTTTTATTTTATTTTTTAATCTTTTACTATATGCAATATTTTTTACTCTCATGCCAAAATTCTCATAAATTTTTATTGCACCAACATTTTCTTTATTCACTGTTAAATACATATCTGTACATTCATTATTAACTGCTATTTTTTCTATAAAATTAAGTAATGCTGTTCCAATACCCTTGCCTCTATAATTTTCGTCCACACACATAGCATCAACATTTAATTGTTTTCTATATCTAAATTTATTATTTTGACTAATTTTTTCAACAATACAAAATACAATGTATCCTACTACTTTGTTATCTATAACAGAAACATATATTTCTTTATTTTGAATTAATTCAGTAAATTCATCTAAAGTTATAACTTCATCCACACTATTAAATAAATCAGGTCTCCATCCTACATGTAATTCGTGAACTTGTACTGCTAAATTATTAACTATTTCATGTTCATTAATGTTTGGAATTCTAATTATCATATATATACCTCCTTTTATATTGACATATTTTCTTAGTTTTTATCTTCTTTTAGTTTTGAACAAGAAAAATTAATTAATATTCCCTTATCTTCATAACCAGCATTAATGTATGCTTTATTTGATGGCACATAATTGTAATCAGTATATAAAAGTGGTACTAATCCTTTATCTAATACTATTTTAGTTATTTCATAAATCAAATTAGCAGCATATGCTTTACCTCTTTCATCCTTAGAGGTAAATACATGTCCAACTCTAGCTTGACCGTTAGTTTCCTTATAGGTTGCCATACATACTATCTTATTATCTTTATTTTTCCATACAAATAAATTGCCTGATTCAATCATTTCTTTCGCATCAATTCTAGCTTGTTCTATACTAATTTCTTCATAATCATCCATTTCTTTACAATCTAAATACCAATAATTAGTTATAACATCAATATCTTCTTCAGTTACAGTATCTATAAACCCATCAGTTTCTCTTGGTTTCTTTGCTTGATCACAACATAAAAATCCCATTTCAAAATAATCATCTTTATTCAAAACATCTAGATTTTCTTGTAAAAAATAATCGTATAGTTCTTTCTTGCAAGTAAATTTATCTTTTTCATTATCTGTCAAATATAAATTTAATGCTTCAATTATTTGTAATACCTTTTCTCTAGAAATACCGTCTTTCGTCCATATCCACGTTGGTAATCCAACTGCACTTCTTGCTAAAACATAATTTTCTTCATCGCTTATAAGTAATGCCTCATCACTTTCTACGATTAGAGATATTAAATTAAATTTATATTTATCTTTTATAAATTCTTCTGTACCAAATATTTTATTAAATTTATCTATTTTTTTCATTTTTTCACCTACTTCTTTATTAAAATATCTTTTATTAAATTATATCTATCTTTATACCATTCTTTTGTCTTATCACTTAAATCATTGAAATCTTTTTCTAACATTTCATTTAACCAATCATTAATATTGTTTAAAGAAATATTTTCTCTATTAAAAGCTGAATTAAATAACATTGGAATATTATCAAAGTGAGCTAAAATATCCGCATCTGCTACGCATAGTTCTTCAATTGTTTTTGCATTTTTACTACTTCTATGATTATAGATGCAATCGAGAACTCTTATTAGTTTTTTATTATCATATTTATAATTTAATAATAATTCTTCGGATATTTTTTGGCCATTAATATGATGTTCTTTTCTGGTTCCTATCTTTTTTATTAAAGCAATATCATGTAATAATGCTCCTAAACCAACTATTTCTATATCAGCATTATATTTATTCGCTAATTCTATTGCCCGATTATATACATATTTAATGTGCTCATTCCAAAAGTCATAATTATCTGGAGAATTATTTTTATATTCTTTGCATAATTTTTCTACTTCTGATTTTACTAATTCTATAACATCCATTATTATCACACCTTTTATACTACTTTTTTATATAAATTCTATAATTTTATTTTATAATACTCAGATTCTTTTCCATTCTTAAAACTATTCTTATATAGAACGCCATTATTATTAATTATAGTTTTTGATGATGCTATATTATCTTTATGACAACCTAGAATAACTTCTTCCATTCCTCTTTTCTTACATTCTAGTAATGCTTCTTTTAACATATAGGTTGCTAGTCCTTTTCTTCTTTCGCTAGGTCTAACACCATAACCGATATGTCCATATATTTCAGCCATTTCTTTAATTATATTACATCTAATATTTACTATTCCTAAAATTCTATTGTTGTCTACTAAAATATATGTATCATTTAAATTACTTTCTTGACTTTTATTTCCTTCATTTTTTTCTGCTTGTTCCATCCATTTAATGCATTCTATTACAGGATACATATTACTGGGATTATATTCTCCTGCGTCATTATGTTCCTTTATATAATCTAAAAGCATTTCTTTATCTTCTAAAACTGTTTTTCTAAACTCCATACTATCACCAACTTAATTATACATCTACATTCTAGCAATCATCAAGTTACTAGATGAATATTTTTTTAATCCTTTATAAAACATTATAAAACTAATTACTATTAATAATATTGTAACAATTATTACTATTAAAAATAAATTAATATTAAATTCTCTAATTATTCTAACTGGTAGGTAGTTAGCTAGGCCTACTGGAATAATTGTAAATAAAATTATCTTTACTATTCCTTTAAATATTCCATCAGGGTACGTAGCAAAATGTATCATAATACTATTAACCCTTTCTGTTATAGCATCTGATTTGCTAAACCAAAAACTTAAACTAGAAAATATTACTGATATACTGGTTAGTATTAATCCACCACATATTATAAATATTGTATATAAAATAAATCTTGGAATTGTAAATCCATATGCAAATAACATTATATAGGCATATATTATATCTCCAATAGCTGATGTTTCTACTTCGTTAGTAATACTAGAAATTAATACATTCTTAGGTTGTACTAAATATGCATCTAACTTACCATTATTGATAGTATCAGATAAACTAAAAGAATTCTTAAAGAAAAATCTAGAAACACCATAAGTACCGGCTGCCATTCCCCAAAGAAGTAACATTTCACGAAAACTATAACCACCAACATCTTCTTTTAGTGAAAATAATACTAACATTTGAACTATAAAACAAGCATTATTTAATATCATAAATAAGATATTAGTAATAAATGTTACTTTATTTAACATTTCTCTCATTAGGGCATATTTAACAGATAAGCCAAATACCCTTAATTGATTCTTAACCTCCATTAACATTTAACTTCCTTACCCCTTTCTTATACATCAAACTACATATAAAGTATCCAATAATTATATATATAATTTGTGCAATAATAATTGATATAAAATTATTTATATTAAAATCTACGAATAATTTAGCTGGTCCATAAGATACTACATATACTGGGCTAAATGTAAGTATTGGCTGAATAGTCTTAGGAAAATATTCAATTGGAAACACAGTACCTAGTATTAAAATAAATTTACTATATAACCAATAAAATGGATTAGCATCTTCAATAATAAATGAACATAAACCGATAAAGGTAATTAACAGAATACTAATAACTGTAGCCAATATGCCTGTTATAAGTATTGCTAATATACTTAATATATTTAGATTAGGAAAACTTCCCATAAAGATATATCCCATAATCATTCCTAAAATAATATATACTATAAATTTAATGGAAACACTTCCTAAATGATTAGATAATGAATATAAAATATAGTTATATGGTTTATTGATGTTATAAGCAATATTACCACTACGTACATCATTACATATTTTCTTACAATATGTTCTACCTTCTAGAGTCATCCACAAGATCTCTGTAATAATTACATACCATATCATTTGATTTTTAGTATATCCATTAATCAGTTGACTTGGATCATCATACATATAATTCCATAAATTTAAAAATATAAATAATACTATAAAAAATCCAATAAAACCTACTAATATATTAAAAATATATTGCAGATTACTCATAATTTCTGTTTTAAATATATATAAATATTTTCTCATTGTTTATCATCCTTTATGTATATATCACTAATAATATCTTCTAAAGGAACATTAGAAATATTTATATCGATAATATTATCTGGATTTAATAGTTTTAAGGCGTCAGATACACTTTTCTTATTAGTATCTACTTCAATCTTTATATTATATCCTTTATCTTTTAAGATAGTAATTCCGTCTTCATCATCTAGATTAACCATTTCCTTCATCTTAGCATCTATTATCTTTTTATTTAAATAATGATATTTTAAATTTTCCATCGTATCATCAAGTACTACTTGTCCATTATTAATAATAATTACTCTTTTACATAATTTTTCTATATCACCTACATCATGACTTGTTAAAAATATCGTAGTTTTATATTCTTTATTCATTCTTTTAATTAAAGTTCTAATATTTTCTTTTACTACTGGATCAAGACCTATTGTAGGTTCATCTAAAAATAGTATTTTGGGTTCATGTATAAGTGATGCTACTATTTCACATCTAATTCTTTGTCCTAAACTTAAATTTCTAACTGGTGTATTTATAAATTCATCTAATTCAAACAATGTTTTTAATTCATCTATCTTTTTTTCTACTTTTATATCTGGTATATCATAAATAGCACCAAAGAATTTAAAGTTATCATATGGAGTTAAATGTGTCCATAATTGTTCTTTTTGACCGAATACAGTACCTATTTGATAAGCTAACTTCTTTCTATCTTTTTTAGGATCTATATCTAGTACCTTAATAGACCCATTATCAGGATATAATATCCCTGTCATCATCTTAATCGTTGTACTTTTACCAGCACCATTTGGTCCAATAAATGCTACCATCTCTCCTTTTTCTACTTCAAAACTTACATCCTTAACGGCTTTTATTTCTTTATATTTAGGTTTTATTATTGATTTTAAACTCCCCTTTAATCCTTTTTCTTTTAGTTTTACTCTAAATTTCTTAGACAATTTCTTAACTTCAATAACTTTCATATTATCACACTCCTTATTCTATTTTTTATTTTATCATAATAATTAAAAAAGTACAGAATCATCCCTATATAAAGGTGACTCCGTACTTTAATACGTGTAGGAATTTCTTCCCTATGTAGCTAGCTTACGCTTATACATACTCACATTCTTATCTTTTTTTAATAATAAATCTATCTAATATCTTTTTCTTTACTACCCCGTCCTTAAGTTCACTAAGAGTAGTATAATTACTAATAGTATCAATTAATATACCTCTATCACGTTGTGTATATTCGCCCCAGGTAGATAAAGCAGATGTCATTATTCTCTTTTTATGAGTATCAGTCAAATCTCCCCATACTAAAGTATCTGCAGTATCTATAAGATACATAGCAATATCTTTAATTTCTGACTCAACTATTTCTCTCTTTTCTAACTTATCAATCTCAAATAAATTAATTCCTCTATCAAGTGTCTCATCAGCACATCTTAATACTTGATCTTCATAAAAACATATTGCATCATATACTTGTTTATTAATATCAGGACCAAAACCACGTTTTTTAGAAAGTAAGTTGTTTACCAAACGAATATCATTTACGTGTCCTAATAAATACTTAATTTCTGCTATGGATAAATTATTAATTGCATTTTTTATGGTTCCACCTTTTAAAAACGGACTACTATAAAGCAAAATTTCTCCTTTATTATTACCATCTGTTACATTAATTGTTTCACTATCTAAATCACTATGGTCATAATTATCAAAAGTAAATATGTCAGGATTTTTAAAACACATATCGTAACTAGTTATTAACAACTCTACTCTTTTTAATTTAGACATTAATTCTAGCATAACAGCACTATCTTTTAATTCTTCCCTATTACTAAAAACTAATTGTTTTAATTCTTGATAATTAGTGACGTTAGCAGTAGATAATATCGCATAAATATATTTATGTAAATTATTTTTACTACCACTTCTTTTATAATAATCCAGTAATTCTCTAGTGGATACATTTTCTAATTTTATCATAATTATACCTCCTTTCTTAGTTGCTTCACACCTAAAAACATAGAAAAAAGCACGAAATCAACTATATTAAATAGTGACTCCGTACTTATATATATACGTGTAGGTTTCCCCGAGATAGCTCGTAACTTCTTACTATATCTCCTCACTTGTCTTATAATTATAAACATTATTTACTATTTGTCAAGTGTTTTTTATTTTTTTCTCCTTAATACCCCTGAATACCTACTATCATATCTTTCTTTAGCATTCTTATATTCCTCGGAAAAAGTACCAATTAATGACATTACAAATTCTTTTAAATCTTCTTTTTCTAATGGACTAACACCTTCAAAATTTTCACACCAAACATCATAAAATAAATTTTCTACATCAATTCTAATTTTTTTCTCTACACTCATTCCAGTATACTCTAAAACAATTCTCTTTAATACTTTTTGATATGGTTTCCAAGATAATACAATATCTTTAGGATCTCTATCTGGAATACATGGACTATCGATATCTTTTCTTGGTATTAGATTTTTACCACCTTCAGGTCTATGTTTATAGTCATATGCACATCCAAAATCACCTAGCATAGAACATTTACTTTTCATTGAAATTAAATCAACTATATCACGATTAGTATTTCTGGCTCTTAAATATAAAATAGTTTCATAATCTCTTCCTTCTTTAAATTTTAAAGCACAAACAATAGATATATTTCCTTTAGAAAGTTCTTTAGTAAGCGTGTTATATGAACAATCTTTAAAATCTTTTGAGCTATAATCACAACCACTCTTCATACAACACATTCCACCACACATAGCACACATTTCTATATTTTCATTATTTTTAATATTACTCATATATAGCCCCCTAAGCGCTCATTATTATATCATTATAAATAATTAAGTCAATAAAAAGGTTAAAATAAATTTACAAACAAGTTATAAAATGATACAATTGATATATAATGAAAAGAGGTTAAAATATGAAAAAAATATTTTTATTAATAACAAGCATTTTTCTTTTGACTGGATGTTCTATATTTAAAAGTGATGCATTAAAGGATGTAGATGTATATACTACTACTTATCCAGTTAATTATATAATTAATTATCTATATGGAGAAAATGCCAACATTTATAGTATCTATCCTAGTGGAGTTAATTTTAAAGAATATGAATTATCTGATAAAAAAATAAATGAATTTGCTAAAAGTAGTTTATTTGTATTTAATAGTCAAGATATAGATAGAAACTATGCCGTTGATATGTTAAATAAAAATTCTAATTTAAAATTAATAGATTCTACTTTAGGTATGAATTATACCCACTCTATTGAAGAATTATGGTTAAATCCATATAATTATTTAATGATGGCAAAGAATACTAAAACTAGTTTAAATGAATATATTGAAGATCCTTATTTAAATAAAGATATTAATGAAAAGTATGAAGAATTACAATATGAATTATCTAAATTAGATGCAGTATACAAAGAAACATTAAAAGATGCTAAGTATACTACTATTGTTGCTGATAATGAATTATTTAAATTCTTAGAAAAATATAATATCGAAGTAATTGTCTTAGAAGAAGATATAAAAAATATTACTATTAAAACAGGTGATAACCTATCAGATATTTCTAAAGAATATAACGTATCTATTAGTGATATTCTAACTTATAATAATAAAACTGATGAAACATTAAAAGTTGGTGAAAGTATTAATATTCCTATTAAAACTATTGAGTCTTCTAATGTTAATTTAGTTAAAAAATTAATAGCTGAAAAACAAATAAAATACATATTTTCTGATAGTCTTGAATCTAATAGTACTGTAACTAACTTAATAAAAGAAAATAGTTTAGAACTAATTACTATTAATACTATGTATAGTATTGATGGAAATGTTACTAATACTAATGAAAACTATTTAACTATTATGAATGATAATTTAGAGTTATTTAAAAAAGAGTTATATAAATAAGGAGTGGTATTATGAAATATATCATATTAATAACTGGTATTTTAGCAATCTTTATTGTAACTGTTTTAAATTTTTATCCAGAAGAAACAAAAGAATTTATATATAATATCATAAATAAAGATGAATATGTTATTGCCGTTGCTAATGATTATTATTTAGAAAGTAACTTTGAATATGTTCAAAATTGGACAGATGATGTTTCCAATAAAAAAGAATTAGTAAATTATATATATCATGTAATTAATACTGGTAGCGTTTATGCTGATGGAGAATGTACTAAAGAATATACCAATTGTACTGCCGATTTAAACGATGTTGCCAGTGATGAAGAGTTATTATCTGTAATTAATAATTTTGTACATCCATATAACAGTTTTAAAACAATATCTTTTACTTATAGTGATAACGGTAAGTTTTCTTTGACTATTGAACATATTTATAGTAAAGAAGAAATAACTGCAATTAATTACATTGTTGAAAATAAAATAAATGATATTATTACTGAAAATATGACTACTGAAGAAAAAATTAAAAAAGTTCATGATTATGTAATTGATAGTACTAAATATGATACTTTAAAAACAGATAATATTCATGATGATACCTATAAATCTAATAATGCTTATGGGGTATTAGTACAAGGTTATGGAATATGTAGTGGATATGCTGATACTATATCTATTTTCTTAAATGAATTAGATATTGAAAATTATAAAATCAGTAATGATACTCATATTTGGAACTTAGTTTATATAAATGGTGTATGGACACATTTAGATTCTACTTGGGATGATCCAATAAGTGATAGAAATTTAAATAGAGATACTTATTTCTTAATTAGTTATGATGAGTTATTAGAACTTAACGATGATACTCATAACTTTGATAAAAATATTTATACTGAAGCATATTAAAAGATTCACAAAAAATAATGTGAATCTTTTTTGTTATCTTCTTTTATTAGTTTGTTTTTTATCTGGATTTACAATCTCTAATTTGGTGTTACTATCATTATTATATTTATAACTATAATTATTTCCACTACCTTTAACAATTTTTAACGAAGAAACTTTTTCCTCTTCATACTCATCTTCTAGTTCCTCTTCTTCTAAATCATATTCATCGTATTCAATATATTCTTTATTTTTATTTTTTTCTAAACTTTTTTTAATTGCAAGACCTGTTCCTAATCCGGAAAGTCCGCCACCTAATACAAAACCTACGATTGTTTGAAGTGAAAAAGGAAGATTAAACGATAATATCGAAGAACACCATTCTAAAAGACCCATGCTTATTAAAGAACCAGAAATAACTGCTATTATAATATCTAAAATAAAGCCCTTATAATGTTTTTTATTATCTTTTTCCATTATATAATCTCCCTAACTTTCTTTATTATCTATATAACTACATACTTCATTTATAGTTTTATTAAAATCTTCAAAATTAACATCAAACCATTTAATATCAAACTGATGTTTAAAGAAAGTATATTGTCTTTTAGCATATCTTCTGCTATTTCTTTTAATTAATTCTATTGCTTCTTCTAAAGTAATATTGCCATCGTAATAACTAAATAATTCTTTATATCCAATACCACCAAGTAATGGTTTATATCTCATATCTTTATCATAAAAAGATTTTACTTCTTTTAATAGACCTGCATCAATCATTATATCTACTCTTTTATTAATTCTATCATATAAGTTATCTCTATCTGTAGTTAGTCCTATAAATATACTATCATATAAAAGTTTATTACCACTATTATTATCTTTGATAGATTTATTAAAAGTTAAATAATAATTTAATGCTCTAATTATTCTTCTTCTATTAAATCTATCGATATCAATATCTTTATCTAAAGACTTGAGTCTATCGTATAATTCATTAGTTTCTATTCCATCATATTCATTGTCAATTACTTCTTCTTTAGATAACGTATAATCATATAGCGCACTCTTTATATATAATCCTGTGCCACCTACGATAATGACATTTTTTCCCCTAGCGGTAATATCTTCAATTAAGTTTCTACAATCTTTTTGATAATCAAATATAGAATAATCTTCCCATACATCTTTTATATCAAATAAGTGATGTACTATACCCTCTTTTTCTTCGTTAGTTACTTTGGCAGATCCAATATCTAAGCCTTTATATACTTGTATTGCATCTCCGTTAATTATTTCAGCATTATATTTTTTTGCTAAACTAATACTAAGTTTTGTTTTTCCTACACCAGTAGGTCCAGTAATTACTATTATCATACTACCACTCCATTTTTTAGCAGTTTTCTTGTTATTTCTATTCTTTCATCTAATTTTTTTATAACTCTATTTGGATAAAATATTGGATTAATTATAGATGTTTCAATATCTTTAACTAGATTATTTTCTTCATTTATAATTTCTAATAATTGTCTATTTACTAATATTATCATTGTTTCTAATATATTATCATCATTAACAATTATTCTTAAATATGGTTTTAATACTCTATTATGAAATTCATTTTCATCTCTATGTACTACTACATCTTTCATCATATTTAATAAAATTTTAATACTTATATATTTATATAAATTATTTTCTTGTCCGGAAAAAGTTAATACTATATTATCTATTTCTTCTTTATTATTGTATAAGTAGAAAGCTATAGCATTATCCTGAATCAATATATTTAATTTAACATCATCATGTATCCACATATATTTTTCATACATATTATATAAATCTATAATTCTAGATACTAAATCATTTTTATAATCTCTCACTAAATACTCCTTTTAAACATTTTCTCTAGTTCATATATAGAAAAATGTATTATTGAAGGTCTTCCGTGAGGGCAATTGTATGGATTTTTACATTTTCTTAAATCATTAATTAAAGATTCCATTGAAGGTTTATCTATATATGTATTAGCTTTAATACTCATTTTACAACTAACCATTTTAGCTAAATTATCATTAAATTTTTCTAAAGAAAAATTCTTTTCTTTAGTTAATATTAATTCTATTATTTGTCTAACTATTTCTTCTTCTTTACCATTTATAAACCAAGTTGGATGACTGATAACTCTAAATGATGAAGTTCCAAATTCTTCTATTTCTATATTTAATTTATCTAATATATCAATATTTTCTTTTAAAATTAAATATTCATTCATAGGAAGTTCTATTACAATAGATACTAAAGGACTAATAGTATTACCATTAGGATGACTAAGAACATAACTCATATTCTCATAATTAATTCTTTCTTTAGCAGCATGTTGATCTATTAAATATATACCTTTTTCATTTTCACATACTATATATGTACCATGAAGTAAACCTACTGGATATAATTCTGGTAATTTTTTACTATCGTCTTCAACAACAATTACTTCACTTGGTTCTTCTTCTAATTCCTCTTTCATATCTAAAGATATTTCTTCAGTCTTAAAATTAATTAAATCTTCTAGTTTATTTTTATATTCATTATTATCTTCTTTAACTAAATTATTTCTATCTATATCTATAGTTAAATTTTCATATTTCTTTATATTAGTAACTTCACTAACACTAATACTAGGTATTAACATTTTATCTTTTAATGCTTTATTAATAGTGTTTTTTATTAAGTTATTTAATTCTTCAAAATTACTAAACTTAATATCTAATTTAGATGGGTGAATATTTACATCTAGTAGACTTGGATCAGTTTCTATCATTAATACACATACTGGATATCTACTATCTTCTTTGTAATTACTATATGCTTCATTAATACTTTTATATAAAGTGCTATTCTTAACTACTCTTCCATTAACGATTGTAGTTATATGATTACGATTAGATCTAGTCACTTCTGGTAATGAAATATATCCATATATATTATAGTCTTCATTACATCCTTCTACTTCTATCATTCTCTTGGTAACATCTAAGCCATAAATATTCTTAATAACTTTAAGGATATTACCAGAACCATCTG
Source organism: Bacilli bacterium (assembly GCA_017409025.1). GTDB lineage: Bacteria > Bacillota_I > Bacilli_A > RF39 > UBA660 > RUG705. The sequence goes on from JAFQTN010000011.1 coordinate 92,506, forward strand.
TATTAAGTAATTCTTTTCCATCATTAACTAGTTTAAATTTAATATCCGGATATGATAAAGCTATTTTATTAACATAATCTACTACATTAGATAATTCTGCATAACTACTAGATAGATGTTTAAGTCTTGCTGGAGTATTATAAAATAAATTAGTTATTCTAAAACTAGTACCTATTCTTCCATCAGAAGAATTTTCTTCAAGAAATTTTCCTCCTTTTATATGAATGTAAGTACCTACTTCATTATCTTTATAACATGTTCTAAGTTCTACTTCAGATACTGCAGCAATTGAAGGTAGTGCTTCACCTCTAAAACCTAATGAATTAATATTAAATAAATCATCATCACTGTATATCTTACTAGTAGCATGTCTTTGGAATGCCATCTTAGCATCATTACTATCCATTCCTATTCCATTATCTGTTATCTTAATTTCTCTAAGTCCTGACTCTATTAATTCAATTTTAATTTCATCACTTTTTGCATCAATACTATTTTCAACTAATTCTTTTACTATTGATACTATTTTTTCTACTACTTCACCAGCTGCTATTTTATTAGCTAATATTTCGTCCATTACTTTAATTTTTGACATATACTTCACCTAATGTTTATTTTACTAAAGATAGATTTTTTTTTCAATATTATTATCTTAAATCGTTAAAACTATTCTAAATAAAAAGAATGAATTATAATCCATTCCTTTTAGTATTTTTAACTTAACTTTCGGCACAAGTACTAGAGTTCATATCATAATAATTGAGAGTACAATAATAACTACAATACATTGAATTTCTTAAATCATTTGTAGAACAAGAAACGTTTATTTTACTGCCGTCGCTCTTATTGCAAACACATGTACCTGTTATTGAAGTTCCACTATCACTACCACTTGTACAACTCGAAGGTTTACTACTTGATAAATATTCTCCATATAAGTAACAACCATACGTACTACTATAGAACCAATTATGTGTATCATCAATTTTCATTGTCGTACGATAAACATATATAGGAGTACATTTTGAAAACTTAGTCTTTGCTGTCGCGCTAGTACTTGCACCTTGCCTGCAATAAAGATTACTACTACTAGTATTAACATACCAAGTTTCTCTAGTACAATTTCCACCAACATCACTTAAACTGTCACTATAAGAATTCTTATCAAGAGTCCATGTTGGAATTCCAAATATATCTAGGCTAAAGTCATATGAACTATCTAAACCATTCTTAGTGCTATAACTGCAATCATTTCCAGAACAACTAGTAACATAATAAACCGCTAATCGCCTATCACCCTCGCAACTGAATTTATTTGCATTAATTTGAACAATTTCAGGTGTTTCTTCTGTATCTATTCCATTTAACTTTACGTTAAGGTTTACTGATAGAGTTTTTCCTTGAAGATTTGAATGATCTCCAGAATTATTATCTAACCATAAGTATACTCTATAATAAGTGGTGCTTTCAGGGTCTAGATTTTCCTTTTCTAATAAGATAATTGGTGTTTCTGGTGTTAATTCTGATAGATCGCCATCACTATAGAACTCATACCCCGTATCTTCAGAAATCCTTTTAGTAATAGTATATTTTACGGAACTACTACTTAGTTCTTCAGGTATTTGTTCTGCATTATATGATAGTTCAAACGAAGAACTTGTTGAATTGTTATTAATTGCTGTTATTTGAGTATAAGATACACTATCATACGAATTTACTGGGTCAAGTGTACCAGTAAATTCGTACGGATATAAAGTTATTCTTGTACTATCTATATCACCAACAGTAAGTACTAATGCTGATTTTTTACTTGAATATGTAAACCATGCGAATGTTCCACTTATTATTACTATTAGTAATAAAATTATAGTAATAATTATTCTAGTATTTACCTTTGTTATTTTCTTTTTTTCTTGATTCATATAATCACCTATTTGTTCACTATATATAAAATTATAATATAAATTTGTGTTAATATCAAGAAAATTATTATAATAGGCTTAATAAAAATATAAAACATCTCTAATATTAATATTTGTGGTAATAATTGTTTTTTATTTTGATTCGATTTTTTCACAAAATAAAAAGAAGTTATGATACTTCTTGTTATATTTCTTGTAAAACAGTGATTATCATAGGTTTATTTCCTGTTTGTTCAAATAAGTGTTTAGATAAATTATCTCTAATTGTATTTTTTATTTTATTATAATCTACATAGTTATTATAAGTATTTTCTTTAATTATGTTTAAAGAAATATCTTTGATATCATCTATTATTTCTTGGCTATCTTTTACGTATATAAAGCCTCTAGTAAGTATTTCTGGACCAGCTAATAGTTGTTTATTTTTTTTATCTAATGTTGCACTTATTATTATTATTCCGTTATTTGATAGCATTTCTCTATCTTTTAGCACTAATTCTCCGATATCATCTGATGATTCACCATCAATACTTATAATACCTGTTTTAATTCTATTATAGTTATTTATTAGTTCGCCATTTTCAAAACTAGCTACATCTCCATTTTCTTTTAATATTATATTATTTTTTGGAATTCCTAATTTTTCTGCTAATTCTCCATTAGCTACTTGTTCAGAGTATTCACCCTTTATAGGAAAATAATATTTTGGATTCATTAGATCTATCATCATCATTAAATCTTCTGAAGATGCATGATGAGATAAATATTTTTTAGGTGATAATATTACTCCTGTAGCACCGCTCATAGCAATCTTATCTAATAGTTTATAAAATGTTTTTTCTCTTCCTTCATATATTGGTGTTGCTAAAAAGATTGTATCATCTTTATTTACTTTAATAAATTTATCATAACCATCTAATATTTTAATCATATTATAATATGGCTTTTCTCTTTCATTTGAATTAAGAATAACTACATTACTATCATTAATATTAGATAAATCACCAATAAATTTACTATCTATATGTAGGTAATTATTATCTATTGAATATTTAACTATGTTTTGTAATCTTTTTCCCATTACGACGATTTTTCTATCGGTCTTTGATACTTCATTAAATAATTCTTGAATTCTATATAGATGGGAATTTAATACATTAAATATAATTCTTCCTTTATGTTTAGTTAATGTTTCATTAACTAAACCTTGTATTCTGTGATTTGGTGACGTGTGATCTTTTTTCATTGCATATAATGATTCGGCAAGTAGACATAGTACTCCTTGTCTTCCTATATAAGCTAATCTACCCAAGTCTGTTTTGTATGGTCCTCTCATTGTTGAGTCAAAAACAAAGTCAGATGCATAAAAGATAACTCCATCTGGAGTATAAATTGCATATCCAAAATTATCTGGAATAGAATGTGATAAACTAACAGGTGTTATTTTTACGTTACCAAATTCTATTGTTTTATTTTCTTTTATTTCAATTAAATTATCTGTTTTCTTTTTATATGTTATTAATTCTTGTTTAACTATATTACAAGTAAATTTTGAGGAGTATATTTTAACGTTATCCAATAAATCAATAATATCAACTATAGCACCTACATTTTCATCGTGTCCGTGTGTTAGAAATATACCTTTTATTTTACTTGCATTTTCTTTTAAATAATCTATATTAGGAATAACATAATCTATTCCTAGTGTATGCTCATCAGCATATTGTAATCCCGCTTCAAAAACAAATATACTGTCATCAATTTCGATAACATACATATTTTTTCCGTTTTCATTTAGTCCTCCAAGACCAAATATATTTATTTTACTCATTTTTCTCCTTTCTAATAAAGTATAAAGACTTATAGAATTATAACAAAAAAAGGTAATATTGTCAAATTTGACTATTACCTTTTTCGTTTGATTCGATTATTTTTTTTAGTTTATTTATTCTACTAGATAGTAAGGTACATATTTTATTTATTCTTCTATCTGTCATTTTAGTAATAAATTGATATTTATATAATAAGTTTTCAAATTCTTTAGTTATACCATCTAATTTTGATAAATCAAATCTTTTTAAGTTATGTACTTTGTTAAGTATTGAATCAAAATTATCTACGTCATAGAAAAATCTTCCATCACCATTTATTATTACTTCTTCATCATTATAATCTATTATATTTAGAGACTCTCCTGTATCAAATATTGGTGCTGTACTTATCCAAACTAAATTTTCTACATTTCTAATAATACCAAAATTATTTAAGTGTCTATCTTCATTTAGCATAATATAATCTAGAACTAACATGTTTTCAATTTCTTCTCTAGCGTTATTAATTCCATTATTTTCTAATATGTTAATATATGTTTCATAGGCTTTTTCTTTTTCACAATTATTATGTAATATTTGATGGGCTGATACTAATTCTGTATTTTTATCTACAAAGCATTCACATTTAGAAACAATTTTGTCTTTAATAATATTTATTTTATAAGGGATATGCTTAAATCCAAGTTTATCACATATCATAGTAGCTAGAACTTCGTTAAATGGTTGCATAACTTCATTCTTATAACCACCTTTAAGTAAGTATCTCTTTCCCTCTTCTGTTATCCAAGTTTTCTTTAATCTTCCATCTGTTGTGTTATTAGGTGATATTAAACTGATTTTAGCATTCGACTCTAAAGTACTAGAAAATGTTGCATTGGTAAATTCGGAATCTTCAAAATCGTGATCAAAGAAATTTATATCTTTATATTCTATTTTTGAATCAAACGGTTTTACCCAATATTGATCTGATAGAGATAATCCAAATGCTTTATCTAATAATTCTGTAGGTGTAGAAATATTTAATTTCGCTAATAATAAATCTAAATCATCTCTCCAGGAAGGAATTCCTCTTCCTTTAAACCATTCTGATAATGCTACTTTTAAATCTTTGTTTGATTGATAAGTGTTCTTTAAAATAATAGGTGCAAAATCTATATTGATAACATTATAAATATCAGAAAATACTCCTAAAGATAAGTGATATTCAGCAGTTAATATTTCTTTGTTTTTATTCATAAGTATGCATCTCATAGATTTCACCTCTTGTATTTATTCTATCACATTTTATTCTTTTTTACTACTTGTCGACTTTTAGTTCATAACATCTAAGATAGCTGGTAAGATTTGTAGTTTTCTTGATAAGATTCCATCTAAGTAATATCCTTCAGTTATTTCCACATTAAATGCTTTTGATAAAATTTGTCCAGCAGCTTCACTATAATATACATACGTACCATTTTTAATAATATCTGTTACGAATAAGGCAACAAATTTATATTCATTATGTTTACTTATACTATTTAACATATCAACATATTCTTGTTTTTCTTTTTCTATATCTCTTATATCAGTAGTATATATTTGACCAAGACCAATTTTTCCATCTTCAGTCGAATATTTTTTATAATCAGTATATAATATTTCTTCTTTAGTTTTATTAGTTAATTTAGTTCCATATGATATCATATCAAAACCATATTGTTTATAATCTACTTTAGCAATTCTTGCTAAGTTGTTAACAGCGTCTTTATCTATGTTAGTAGTAGTTGGTGAATTTAATATCAATGTATCTGATAAAATACCTGATAACATTAAACCTGCCATATCTTTAGGAATTTTAATATTATTTTCTTTATACATCAGATATATAATTGTATTAGTACTGCCAACTGGCATATTTCTAAAGTTTATTGGTGATGTTGTACCAATATTAGCAATATTATGATGGTCAATTATTTCTAATATTTCAGCTTCATTTAATCCTATTACTGATTGTTCGTATGAGTTATGATCAACTAAAATTACTTTTTTCTTATTATGATATCCAACATCAGCAAATTTTATTATACCTAAGCATTGTTTATTTTTATTAATTATAGGATAATATGTATATTTTGTTTTTTGAGCCTCATTTATAAAATTACTTAAATCATCTTCTTCATGTATAATGTGTACTTTATTAGTATTTATAATTGTACTTACGTTATTACAGAAATTTATCTTTTTGATAGTATCTAAATCTGAATTTTTGGTTCTAATTATATTTACTTTATTATTTTTTGCTAGTTCTAAGTGTTCAGGTTTTATTTCTACATCATTTGTTAGAATTATTAATTTTACTTTAGACATTACTGCATATTCAATAATACTATATCTATTATTTGTAATTAATATATCAGATTTTTTTAGTTTTACATCATTTAAGAATGTAGTTGAACGATATCCAGCTACGACTAAATTACCTTTGATTATATTATCGTATTTTAAAATTATTTCTCCGTCTATAGTATTTAAAATATTATTATAATTAGATTCAATTTTAGCATAGTTACCAATTAGACAATCTTTAGCTATGTCTTTCATACTGACAATACCTAGTATATGCTTAAATTTATCAACTACAGGAATCTTACTTATACCTTCTTTTTCCATTTTTTGATATGATTCATGTATTGAAATATTTTCTCTAACCATATAATTTTTAGAATATTCTAAGTCTTTTACTTTTAATTTTATATCGTTTAAGAACATTGGTTCTTTGACATTAAAATAATTTAGAGCATATAATGTTTCTCTGTTTATTGAACTTAGAACTACAGGGATGGCATTTATGCCTTGTTTTCTTTTTAAATATGCTAATGTTATCGCAGCAGTTACGCTATCAGTATCTGGATTTCTATGTCCAAATATATATACTTTTTCCATATTAACCTCTTTTCTTCTTTTTTACTTTTACAAATATAATACTAATTGATATATATATTATCAAGATTATTATTGATTTAAAATAACTTTCAGTATTTATTGGAATTATAAATTGAAATAATATTAATATTATACTTAGTAAAATACTTTCATATAGTGTTGTCAATATTTTTTCTAATGATTTTTCTTGTTTATTTCTTATTTTTAGATATATGTAATTAATAATTATTGATATAGATATACTTATGATAGTACTTATTATATCACCATATATTAGGTTATATCCCATTCGGTAAAATGAATTTATAAGGGGAATAATTAATATTAGTTTTGAAATTATCCCTACGATTAAACTTATATATATAATTTTATTATTTTTTATATTTTTGAATGTGATATCAAATAATATAATAAATATTGAAAGAGATATTAGCATTGTTAAATATATTGCATTATTTGGGTTTAGAAAAAATATTTTACAAATCAATGGAGATGTAACTCCTATAGTTATAGCTATCGTAATCATATTTTGAAATACTCTATATATATAATTGATAATATTTTCTTTTTTTTGATTTTGTTTTGTTATATATATAACTATATCTATTAGAAATTTTATTAGTGTTATTCCATATAAATATACAAATGTTAAATCTTTTTCTACAGTATTGATATTATAGCTATATCTTGTAGATAAGACTAAATATAATATAATTATTGAAATATAATAATAACTATTTTTTATTATATTTATAATACTTTTACTAGTATTATTTTTTAGTATTTCTTTTATTTCATATTTATAATTTATTTTTTTTACTTCATCTTTTTTTATTATTTTTATATTTTGTTTTTTTAATGTTATATAGATAATACTTGCTATTATTATAAAACTTAATATTTTAGATAAATATAATAATGAAATTGATATGTAGATTGGTAATTTTATAATTCTAATAGTAAGGATACTTATTATTAGAAATAATATATTTTCTATAATATAGTACATATTTAATAGACTATTAGATAATTTTGGTTTATTGTATGATTCTAAGTATTCTAAGAACAAATTTATTAATGGTTCTGAAATTATACTTATACTCATAATTAAATATGGTAAAAAGGTATTTTCAATATTTAAAAACATATTAGTTATATCACTTATAAGAATACTTAATAATATTAAAATTAAGCAAATAATTATTATACTTAAGGAAGTATATTTTAATATTTTAAATTTGCCATAGTCATTGTTTAATTCTTTTAGTTTATCCTTTATTGATATATGTGAGAAGCATGATAAAAATATATTATATAAACTTAGTGTTATTGCATATAAAAACAAACTATTTTTTCCAGTAATATGATATAACACTATTACTGTTAGACATTGAATTAGTTTAATATATATTTTTTTATCCTTCATACCAATCACCCTACTTTAGTTAATTTTAGCAAATATATGTAGAATTTTCAAGTATGTGGTAGAAAAATGCAGGATAAATGGTTAATTTATCCTGCAAATTTAACTAGATGTTTACTAGTTTACTTTGCAATAAGATTTTTTAATCAATCTTCTTAATGCGCTTCCTGTGGCTTTACCTAATTCATACAACGTATTTACAGCTTTGCTTAGAGCATTTATCATTGCTGAAGTTATTGCTCCACCGCTCACTTGTTTCATTTTTTCATCATTTAATTTCATATACAATATTCCTCCTTTTTTAATTGTTACAGCGATTTGGGTTTGTATATCCGCTAATACAACCTATTATGTAGACTACGGCAGCAGCAATACCTGCAACTATTCCCCAACTTACTCCACCGCCTACTACTTTATACATTTCTTTTTGTGTTAATTCCATATATTCCTCCTTATAAATAATCAATTATATAATCAATTATTTTTTTATATTCTTTTTCTATTTTTATTTCATAGACATAGTTATTTAGATTATTAATTCCATTTATCTTTAAATATATTTCCTTATAGTTATTAAAAGATTCATCTATATATAATTCTTCACTTATTTTTTCTATTTGATAGTTATATAAAGCATTATCTACTTCTAATTTATTATTATTAGATAAGTATTTAATGTCATCTAGTTTTACTAGTAGTTTTATATTACCATCTATCATTGTTCCTTTCGTTATATAATAAGATTTATATTTATAAGTAAAAGATATATATAGAAACAAAGATGTAATAATTAACAGAATTGTTCCTATATTATATATGGCATGATATTTTTGTTTTTTTAATATAATTTCTATATCTAAAATATCATTCATTTTTACTTATCACTTCCTTTATTTTGCCTGATTCAATATTTAATACTTTATTATATAAATCCGTATTATCCAACCTATGTGAAATAATAATAATTGTTTTATCTTTATAATAAGAGAAAATATTTTTTAAGATTTTTCTTTCTAAATTTATGTCTATTTCATTTAATCCTTCGTCTATTAAAATTATTTTACTTTTCTTTAATAGTGATCTTGCTAGGATTATTCGTTGTCTTTGTCCACCTGATAGATTAGTTCCATTTTCTTCTAATTGGTAATTATATGATAAGATATTATCTTTAACGATATCAGTTACATATACCATATTACAAACTCTTATGAATTCTTCTTCAGTAACATTTCTATTTAAGATAATATTATTTCTAATTGTATCATTATATAGTAGTTCATTTTGAGAGATATAAGTTATATTTTCTCTTATATCCTTTAATGAATAATCATTGATATCATAATTGTTTAGATATACTCTATCCCTTTTTATATCATAATATTTATAAAGAATTTTTAACAATGTAGATTTACCTGAACCAGAAGGGCCTAACATTAATATTTTATCTTTATTATTTATTTCTAATGATATATTATCTATTGTTTTTATTTTGTTATTATAACTAAAATCAAGATTTTTTATTACTATGTTTCCTTCAATATTTAAGTTTGTTGATTTGTCTAACTTTTCATATTTATAATTTAAAATATTATTTATTCTTTTAATACTGTTTTTGACATAGTAGAATTCCTTATAGAACTCGAATGAGTTTCTTATTGGAGTTAGAAAATAGTATACTAATGAATTAAATGTGACTAGACTGCCAATAGTAATTGATTTATCCATTATAAGTGAGCCACCTAAATATATAATAAATAATAAGATTATTCCTTCAAAAAGATCTTTAAATAATTCTTCTATATTATTAAGTTTTGTGAAGTTTAAATTATTATTTATACTATTTAGATATAATTTATTAATTTTATTTTGAAAATTTTTTTCTAAATTCAATCCTTTTATGGTTTCATAGCTACTAATCGATTCTACTAATAAAGAATTAATTTTAGAATTATCTTCTTGAGCTATATTTGTCATATTTTTAATAATTGGTTTAAATATTAAAAATACTAATAAATATATAATAGTTATTATAATTAAATATAGAGACATACTTTTATTTATATTAAATAGTATTATCATTGTAACTAGTGATAACATTATATCTAAGAAGATAGTTACAATTATTTTAGATATTACATTTTTAATATAAAATAAGTCATTGATTCTAGAAATCATTTCTCCAGTAGTTTTATTTTTATAATAACTATAAGGAAGTGAGATAATTTTATCAGTTGTTTTTGTTATAATGGATAAATCTAATTTTTGATTTAGATATAATAGAAGATTATTTCTTAAGTATTCAATAAATACTTTTAAAGAGAATATTATTAGAAAAATAATAGTTATAATTAGTAAGTTTAACTTATCAGTATTTATAATATTATCTATTATTACTTTGAAATAATAACTATATATACAAGTAAATAAGGTTACTATTAAAGTTAGTGAAAATAAATTAATAATTATTTTCTTGTTATTTAATAGCACTTCTTTTAAGATTGATATAATATAATTGTTTTCATTATAAATAGGTAATTTTTTATATGGTTCTAATATCAGGATATAGCCTGTCCATATATTATTAAATTCATCTAGATTTAGTTTTAACATTCCTTTAGCTGGATCCATAATAGTTACTTTGTTATTTTTTATTTTGTATACTACTACAAAATGAGTATAATTATTTATTACTATTTGACTAATGAATGGTTTTTCTAAATCAATTAATTTATTTATATCATCAAGTTTATATCCTTTTGAAACTAGACCAATTTCATTGGCTGCTTCTTGTAAATTATAAAAATTTGTTCCTTCTTTATCGGTTTTTGTTAATTCTAATAATCGTTCTAATGAAACGTTACCTCCATAATATCTAATTATTGATAAAAGACATGCTGCGCCACATTCTTTAACACCATCTTGTAAGACTAAAATTTTTTTCATCTTTCTCACCTCCTCAATAATATTATTCGTAAAAAAAATTCATTTTACTTTTTATTTTGACAAATTTCTTTTAAAAATTTAAAAAAAGAACTAGAAGTTTATTTGATATGAACCCCGTTTCTTGGACATAGAAACGAGGTTTTTATATGTCAAAATTAAGTTATGAAGATAAAATAGAAATTTATAATGAAAGAAAAAACGGAAAAACATTTAGTTATTTATCCACTAAATATAATATCAGAA
>JAFQTN010000012.1 GCA_017409025.1 Bacilli bacterium
AATGTAAATATAAAAATAAACTCTTTTATCAAATAGATAAGTATTATCCATCGAGTCAAGAATGTAGTATATGTGGATATATTGATAAAAGATATAAAGATATAAATAAAAGAGAATATAAATGTTCTAAATGTCATAATGAAATAGATAGAGATTTAAATGCAAGTATAAATATAATGTATGAAGGATTAAAGTTATATATGAAGAAAGTAAGAATATAAAAAAGAACAAAATTTCTTAATGTTAAAAATGAGTACGGTAGCGACTATCGGAATTTAAGTCTGTGGAGAAGTATGGTTACATAGTCAATGAAGCAGAAATTTCATCATTGTGAGATGATGGCGACAAATTTTAATTTGTCTTTTGTTCTAGATAAAAAATAAAAATACTCAGTTATAGCATATTTATAATAAAAATGCTTAATACCGAGTATAAATTTATTAATAAATAATTCTATGATATGTTCTATTCCCTTCGAACATATAAGCTATTATAATTCCAACTTTGCTTGTGGCAGCATGAATCATTTTTCCATTACCTATGTATAAACCTGTGTGATGTCCACCACTACTATAATGGTATACTATAATATCGCCAGGTTTTAATTCATTTTTACTAATTTTTTTTCCTACATAAGCTTGTGCAGAAGCAGTTCTAGGTAATTGATAACCAAAATTATTATATATACCTTTAGTGAACCCTGAACAATCAGTTCCATTAGTTAAAGAATTACCACCATAAACATAAGGATTCCCCTCGAATTGTTTTGCAAATTCAACCAATGCATATCTTAAATTTTCTTTTTCTTCATCAGTTAAATTACTATTAATCATATTATTATGTTGATTCATATCATCATAATTGAATGAGTATTTAGGTTTATCTTTAATCGTAATACTAACTAATTTTTCAGTAATATTATTTCCTTCATCTTGTGCTACTATTACAACGTCTTGTACTCCTTCCTTCTTATTGTCTACTTCTTCTTTAAAGTAAAGCTTGCATTCAGACAAATCATAACAAGTAGCTAGATCAGTAACTTTAATATTACTTCCATATTCAAATTTTAATGACGTTTCTTTTAATTTGATTCTTGGTTTAATAGTATCGATAACAGAAATGGTAGAACTTTTATTAGTTATTCTACTATACTTCCTTTCTTCATCTCTATATACGATATAATAATCATATGTTCCAATTTTATTAGTTTCACCGTCATCCTCTTTAAGAACATTATCTTCCAAAAAGAAATTACTATTCATTAAATAATTATTAATATATTTAATTTTATCATTAGGTAAAATATCTCCAAGTTCTATTGTAATCTCTTCAAGTTCAACATGTATATTTCTTTCATCATAAAATCCCATTAGGAATGTTAATCCTATAAAAACAATACATGTTTTGAATATTTTTTCTTTAAATTCATTAATTTTTTTAATTAAACACCGTTCATTTTTCATAGCATCATCGTTATCCATAATAACACTATTTATTTTCAAAGTCAAACTTTTTTGTCAAAGAGTGTCAACTAATGTAACGTCATGTCGAAAAAACAATAATAAATTTTATTCATTTTTCTCATTATTATTACTGCCATAGCATATTATCTATTGAAAGGATGATAATGATGAAAAAAATAATTCCATTTAATAATGTCTTAAACTTTAGTACTGATGTAAGAGAAATTACAGCAATATCTTTAGAGCATAAAATAAATAAATATCCTGATATGATAAGTGGTGTATTCTATATAAGTGGAGAGTATAAAATAACAGATGGTCAATTAGATAAAGAAACATTTAATTTTGAATTACCATTTGATATTGCTTTAAGTAATGATTACAAAGAAGAATCATTAATCGTAGATATTGACGACTTTAGATATGATTTAATATCAGATAAAGATCTAAAAGTAAATATTGATTTATACGTAGATGGAGAAATTGAAGAACCTTTAGAAAGGGAAGTAATAAAAGAAACTATAGATATTCCAGAAACAATTTCTGAAACAGAAGATTCATTACTAGATGAAATAGCAGAAGAAAAAGAAGAAGTAATAGAACCAGAAAGAATTGAATTATTAAAAGAAATGTTAACTAACAATAAGGAGAATGAAATGGAAAAAGAATTAGATATAAATATTACTAATGATAACGATAATGACAATGCAAATAATAATATTCTTAATCCTGCTGGAGAAGATACATATGTTACATATAGAGTATATAAAGTAATGGAAGGGGATACGCTTGATAATATTTTAACCAAATATAATATTACTAAAGAAATGTTAGCTGATTACAACAATATAGAAAGTATTGTTCCAGGAGATAAATTAATTATACCTACTAATGAAAAATAAAATAACTATTAAAAAATCTGTAAAGATAATTAATAATGATTATGTAATAAAAAAAAAACAAATAATTTAAATAATACATATAATTATCTATTATCAAGAGCATTTGATTATTTTCCAGAAATAATTAAAGAAGAAGATGATAATGTATATCATAAATATATAAATGATATAGATGAACCTAAAGAACAAAAAATAATTGATTTGATGAATCTATTAACATTACTTCACAGTAAGACTACTATGTATAAAGAAATAGATTTAGATAATTATAAATATATTTATGAAAATATAAATAAAGAAATCGAAGACATTTATAATTATTATAATACTGTTATGGATAATATAGAATCTTCTATTTATATGTCCCCATCAAACTATTTAATATCAAGAAATATTAGTTTTATATATAGTGCTATAAATTATGCTAAAAGAAGTATTGATGCCTGGTATAAATTAATTGAAAATAAAAGAAAAGTACGTGTAGTAGTAAATCATAATAATCTATCATTAGATCATTACTTAAAAGAAGATAAACCATATTTAATAAGTTGGGAATCATCTATTATAGATATGCCTATATATGATTTAATATCTTTATATAATAATCATTATCTAGATTTTGACTTTTCTGATTTATTAAAAATATATTTAAGTAAATACCCTTTAACTGAAGAAGAATTAATTCTTTTTCTCACTATAATTTCTATTCCTAAAAAAATAAAATATAATAATTCTGAATATAAAACAGTCATAAATATACGTAGAGAATTAGATTATATTTATAAAACTAGTGAACTAGTAAAAGAATATAATATAAAAAAGGAGACTAATGAAGCATAGAAATTCACAAAAAAGTACTAATATATTAATAAAGCAAGGTAATATTAGGGCAATAATAAATTGATAAAATATTATAATAACTAGCGCAATAGCTAAGAGTAAACATATAAGCTTAAAACCTACAAAAAGTCTAAAACAATTAAAAAAGTTATTTAACATATTACCACCTAGTATAAAATATGCAAAAATATTCATATTTGTGCTTGACTTTTGTCTTAATATATAATATAATCTTTAACGAGAAACGGAAAGAAGATGTATTTATCTCACCTGATTAGAACTACTAATGGGTAAAACGCCAGATAATAACAAAAAGTATTATAAGGTTAAATAGATGAATACAGGTGTTTTCTGTATTCATTTTTAAATTTTATGGAGGTGTTATTTATAACAAAGGAAAGGGAAAACCCAATTAATGAACAAATAAGGGCTAAAGAAATGATGGTAATTGGCCCAAATGGAGAACAATTAGGAATTAAATCTAAACAAGATGCTTTGACTCTAGCAAAATATGCTGGTTTCGATTTAGTATTAATGAGTGAAAATGCTAATCCAGCAGTATGTAAAATTATGGATTATAATAGATTCCGT
Source organism: Bacilli bacterium (assembly GCA_017409025.1). Lineage (GTDB taxonomy): Bacteria > Bacillota_I > Bacilli_A > RF39 > UBA660 > RUG705. Next base: position 3,797 of record JAFQTN010000012.1, read on the forward strand.
TATGAAAAGAAGAAAAAGGCAAAAGATGCAATGAAAAAGCAACGTGAAGCAATCGTAGATATTAAAGAATATCGTTTATCTACTACTATTGATATACATGATTTTAATACAAGATTAAAAAATGCTAGAAAATCTCTTGAAAAAGGAGATAAAGTAAAAGCTACTATCAGGTTTAAAGGTAGACAAATATCTCACCCAGAACTTGGTAAAGAAGTTTTAGTTAGATTTAGTAATGAACTTTCTGATATTGCAGATATAGAAATAGAGCCAAAGATGGAAGGAAGATCTATATTCATGCAACTAACACCTAAAAAATAAGGAGGAAATATATATTATGGCAAAAGTTAAGAAAAATAAAATGAAAACTCACAAAGGAACTAAAAAAGTATTAAATGTAAGAAAAAGTGGATCTATAGCAATCACTCACCAAGGAGTATTACATAATACAGGAAAACGTACATCAAAAACAAACAGACAAAAAAGAAATCAATCAGAATTACACAAATCAGATTACAAAAGAATTAAAGATTTAATATAGGAGGATAATAATGACAAGAGTTAAAGGTGGCACAATTGCACGTGCAAGAAGAAAAAAAGTATTAAAAGAAGCTAAAGGTTATTTTGGAAGTAAACATAGATTATATAAAACAGCTCATGAACAAGTAATGCATTCAGGGCAATATGCATATAGAGATAGAAGACAAAACAAAAGAAACTTCAGAAAATTATGGATTGCAAGAATTAATGCTGCATGTAGAGAAGCAGAAATTAGTTATTCTAAATTCATTAATGGTTTAAATAAAGCAGGAGTTACTGTAAATAGAAAAATGCTAAGTGAATTAGCTATAGATAATAGAGAAGCATTCTTAGATTTAGTGACTATTGCTAAAGATGCATTAGCTGGTAAAGCTTATACTCCAAAAGAAGTTAAGGCAGAAACTAAAGATAGCAAAGCTGCTAAAAAAGATGAAGAAGTAGTAACTGAAAAGAAAGCAACAACTAAGAAAGCTACAACAAAGACTACTGAAAAGAAAGAAACAACAAAGAAAACTACTACTGCAGCTAAGAAAACTACAACAACAAAAAAGACAACAACTAAAAAAGAAGAAAAATAATTAAAGAAGTAAGTCGTATGACTTATTTTTTTATTCAAAGAAAAGGGAGAAAAGATGAAATATTATTATTGTTTTAGTAGTAAAAATAATTTATTTAAAGAAGAAATAGAATTTGCAAGAATTTTAGATTTGCTAATTATATACGATTTTGAAAAAGATATATTCTTGGATAAGGATAATAACGAAATAAATATAAAAGATATGTTAATCTTACCAAGAACTACTATTAAAGATGCATTAAATTTATTAGATGCGATTAAAAGACACGGAGGTAATTCTTTAGTATCAAAAGAAGATTATCATAAAACATTAAATTGGCCTTATTATATAAAGACTAAGAGAAATAATATTATTTTAACAGGAAGAGAAATTATTTCTAATCCTAAATTTATAATAGGGATGTTTGGTATGGATAAAGTATTCTTTAAAACTAAAAATAAAAATTTTAGTGGGGTAGTTGAAGTATCAGAACTATTAGATAATAATTCTCCTTTTTATTTTGCATTAAAAGAACATTTAGATGAAGATTTTATTATTTCTTCATTTGTTAATATAGAAAAGGACCAAGATGGATTATTAGAATATAGAGCTTTTATTATAAATGGAGAAATACATAATATATCTAGAAATAGTGATAGTTTACTAAGTGATATTCCTAATGAAGTAATTACTGAATTAGAAAATATCGTAAAGAATCTTAAAAAAACAGATTTTCCTAACTCATACGTATTAGATTTGATTGTATATAGTGATCTATTTTGGAATAAAACCATTGATGTTTTAGAATGTAACCCCATAATAGCAAGCAGAGCATATTGCACTATAAATACAACTAAACCTTCAATTTTTTATAGTTTACCCGGAGGATTTGCTTCTTCATTAATATCATTTTATTCATATGATTCTAACTATAAGTATGAAGAAACAAGGGATATTAATACTAGAAAATTATTAAACGATAATTGTTGTAGAAAAAGATAAGATTATGATATAATATTTATAGTAGATAAATATATGGAGGTAAAATATGGAATTAACTCAAAAAAAGTATTTCTTGTTAAAAGAAGTATTTACTAAAGTAAAATTTGATAAATTAACAAACAGATTCCAAGTTTTACCAGAAACTTATCTTCTTTTAAAGTTAAGCGATAAAGAGTTAAAATTGTTAGAACAAATGTGTATCGACAATGATATAGATTTAATTAAATTACCTAAAAGGTTGAGTAATAAAGAAACAATAGAATTATTTAAAGAATATCAAACTTTAAAAGAAAGACTAAAATTAGAAAAATCTGAAGAGATAGAGAAAAAAATATACATAATTAGAAATAAGATAGCTGAAGGTTATATGGAAGTAACACTAAGAATAATATTGAAATATTTTCCGGAAATTACATCAAGAGAAGATAAAGAAGATATATATCAAGCTGGATATGAAACATTACTATATTTTATAGATAACTTTGATCCAAATAAAAATAATAAATTCATATCTCATTTAAATAAATATTTTATATCCCATTTAACTAGACGTATTGCCTTTTTATCTGATGGCATATCTTTGGATGATAATAACAATTTATATATTTTAATTAAAGAAAGAAATAAGTTTAATTTAAAATATAATAGAATGCCTACTGTGATAGAACTTGCTAATATATTAGAAATGAAAGAAAAAGATATAGAATTGCTTTTATTATTAGAAAAAAGAATAAATCATGATAGTCTTGATGAAAAGTTAGAATTATTAAATGAAAATGATAATGATGATTTAGATTTTCCTAATATATCAATAGAGGAAGATGTTATTAAACTATTTAATAGAGAAAGAGTTATTGATATTATTGAAACACTTCCTATAACCCAAAGAAATTGTCTTTTATTATATTTCGGATTTATAGGTAATAGATCTTATCGCTATAATGAAATAGCAGAAATGTTAAAAATAAGTTTAGAAGGGGTTAGACAATCCATATCTTGTGGTCTAGAAAATATTAAAAATTCTATTAGAGGAAAAGCACTAAGTAAGATTTATGATATCGATTCAGAAACAGAGATTACTGATCAAATAAATTTTAGACATTCAGATGAAGTATATCTAATTTATTACTTGATAAAAAGAATACCTAAAAAAGAAATAATCAAGTTAATGGAACAATTAAATGAAAAAAATAAAGAAACATTAATGATGTATTTAGGATTATATGATGGTAATGAGTATACAAAAGAAGAAATAGCTCACAAATTTGGAGTATCCACAAATACAATATGTGAAAGATTAAGAAATTCGATTCAAAAAATAATTGTTTTAATAGATGGAATGTATAAAGAAAAATATAATGGTACTAATAGAGAAGAAAATAGTTATCTTGAAAATATGATGTTAAATTATATTAATAGTACAAAGAAAAGAAGTTAGAAGGAGTAATAATTATGGCGTTATCTAAAAATCAACTTTTTTTATTAAAAGAAGTATTTACTAAAGTAAAATATGATAAAACATTAGAAAAATTTATAATACATGTTGATGATTATCTTCCACTAGATTTAACTAAAGATCAATTAAGATTATTAGAAAAAATGTGTTATGAAAATAGTATAGAATTAGAAAAATTACCCAATAGAATTAGTTATGCTGAAGGCGAAGAATTACTACTTGAATATAAACAATTGAAAGAAAAAATAAAAAATACAAAAGATAAAGAAGAACAAAATAAATTAACCAAAGATTTGATAGAAATTAGAAATAAGATTGTTCTAGGATATATGGAATTAATATATAAAATAATTAATAAATCTTATCCCATGACAGATGAACAATATGAGAGGGAAGATTTATATCAAATTGGGTATGTAGTACTAATAGAATTTATTGATAAATATGAACCTAGTAAAAACTTAACTTTTTCTAATTATCTTAGAATGTATTCTTATTATAAAATATTTGATGAACTACTAGCTACTGATAAAGGATTAAAAAAACATACAGCTAAAAATTTAGAAATAATAAAAAAATTAAAAGAAGACTTAAAAGAAAAAGCAACTATAAATAAATTAATGGAGATTACTGGTTTTTCTAGAGAAAAAGTAAAATTTTTACTTTCATTAGAAAAAGCTACTGAAGATATTGGCTTAGAAGATTTTTTAGATACTAATGTATTATCTGATGTTGATATTGAAGAAGAATTAATAGAAAAAACAATTAAGGAAAATTTATTAAAATTACTGGAATTTCTTAACGAAAAAGAAAGAGAAGTTATAAAACTATATTATGGTTTTTATGATGATGTAGAGTATTCCTTAGATGCAATAGCTAAAAAGATGGGTTATGGTACATCAGAGAGAATTAGACAGATAAGAAATGATGCTCTTTTTAAATTAAAATTACCTATTTATAATATTCATATTAGTAACATTGAAAGTAGTGAATTAATGTTAGAAGATTTTCTAAATATGAAAAGGGAATGCTTCATAAAGAAAAGAATTAAAGAATATGAAGTATCATTATTATCATCTCTTTCTAAAGAAAAATTAGAATCTTTAATTAATGACCTACCTATAGAAATACAAGAAGTATTATCTCTATATTTAGGAATAGAAGGAAAAAAATATAATATATTCCAAATAAGTAAAAAATTAAATATTAGTGAAAGAAGAACAAAAGCAATAGTTGAAGAAGGTTTATTTATGATAAAAACTAGAATAAATAAATCTACTAATAAAGGTTATAGTCAAAGTAGTTATTATAATTATTTATCACAATTATATTTTAAAAAGAAAACAAAACGATAAAACATTTTAGTTTTATCGTTTCTTATTTATTCTATAAAAATTAATTGAAGGTCTATTAAATAATCTAAAATTAACAGTACTAACGCCAATACCAGAAGATATATATATATCAGTATCATTAACATTATAATATTCATCATAATATTTTTTAGCATGCATCGGAGTAATAAGAGCCCCAATTTTTGGTAATCTAATTTGACCATTATGGGAATGTCCTGCTAGTATTAAAGATACATTATAATTATTTACAATATTATCAGTAATATCAGGTTCATGAGTTAATATTATTTTATAATCAATATCTTCATTTTCTTTAAAGTATTCCATCGTTTTTTCTATGTTATCTGAATTATAACTAACATTACCAATTCCACCAATAAATATTTTTTCCATATTCTGATTATATATAATATCATAACTATTCTCTAAATAAATAAAATCACTATTATTATATATATCTATTACACTATCTTTATTTTTATAATCATGATTTCCAAGAACTGCATACTTTCCATATCTAGAATTAATCTTACTAAAAGCTTTAGTTAAATAATCATAATGACTGTTATTTAAATCTGCATCTTTATCAATTAAATCTCCTGTAAATATAACTATATCAGGATTAATTAAATTAATTTCATCAACAATCTTATCTATTTTAGAATTATTAATAGCTCTACCATAATGAATATCACTAAAATGTACAACCTTAATACCATCAAATCCATTAGGTAATTTATTATTATAAATAGTATATTCTTTAGTACTAAATCCCATTGTCCCAATAAATCTAGCATATAATATAATTCCCATAATAATTAAGATAAAACTAATAAAAAATTTAAACCACTTCTTCATTACATAACTCCACTAGCTAAAAAATACAAAATTACAGTAACAGTATTATGAAGAGCATGCATCATTATAGATGAGAATATATTATCAGTCTTATGATATAAAGCTGCAAAGGAAACTCCTAAAGACATATAAGGAACAATATATAAATAATCTAGATAATTGGTTGTTTCTAAAGACATATGTAAAAATCCAAATATAAATCCACTAATAATAATATAAATATATTTAGTAATTTTATTTTTTCCATAACAAATAACACTATCTTTTATGCTATGTCTAAATATTAATTCCTCTACAAAAGGTGCATATATAGATACTGAAAATAACATATAAAGTGGTGCCTGATCTATCATAGCTCTTACTGCTTCTTCGTTATTAGCAGTAGCCCCACTAACAAATATTGTAAGAATTAAATTACTAATAATCATTATTAGAACTCCAATAAAATAATATTTAAAAGATACTTCAAAATTTTTACCAAAATTTTTAAAATAACTCTTAAAATCTTTTATAATCTTATCTTTATATAAAAGAAATAACACTAACATATAACCTAAATCACAAAAAAACATATATAAAGCTTTCATTGTCATATTAAAATTATCATAATTAATGTTAAATAATTTCATCGGTATATATGGGAAATATGACATTCCTATCAACAAAGTAAAAAATATAATAATAGGTAAAATCTTTTTCTTAAACATATCTTATCATCTCCGATTATAATTTTAGCATACTAATATTTTTTTTACAACAAAAAGACCAATATATGAAAAATATTGACAAACAAACAAAAGTATGCTATCATATAAAACCAAGAAAGAGGGGGAACTATGAATATCATAGAAAAAGATTTAAAAAATACTGATGGAACTATCGAAACATTAGTAATAACATCAAATGATAACTATCAAACATTAGATGCAAATAAAACATATAAATTAGCAAATAATATATATAAGAAAGAAAATAAATTAGTAAGTAGATTTAAAAATTCAATTCTAGGAGCAGAAATAGGAGTAAGAGCAGAAGGATTCTCTAATATAGCAATACTTTCTACAATTATAGCCATTGGCGCTATCTGTATTATGTATATATTTTGGAGAATATAGTTTTCGACGAGCATAAATTTGAAAAAGGATGTGACATATGGATAATAACTTAGTTAAATTAAACGAAGAAACTTATATGACAGTTAGTGATAAAGGAGATATAAAACTACTACAAGGAAATTTTACTGAAGAAAATATAAAATATATTGTTGGAGCAAAAAACGAGATAGAAAGCAAGGAAAACGATATAAAAAGTTATGAAGAATTGCTGGGTTTTATTAAATTTAAAAGAAAAGCATCTAAATTTATGATGTATTACAGAATTTTAATGCCTATCTTTTTTATAGCATTAGCTATTGTTTCACCACTGACACCAGCAGCAGCATTAACTCAGTTGTTAATAACTTGGTTTGAATTATCATTTTTGGGCGAATTTTTATCAAGATGTGCCGTATTTGTTGTATCTTGTTTTTTAGATAATTCAACATATAATAGATATTTAAAAAAAGATTTAAAAAAGACATATTCTCTAGGTACTAACAAAAAAAGAGAAAAAGAAGAACAAGAGCATATACATGCAATAGAAGTTTTAAAAAAAGAAATAGAGAAGTTAGAAGAATCAATTCAATTCTTAAAAAATGTGACTAAATGTAAAGAAGTTCCATATATGGATGATGAAAAAGTAACTATAGCACCAATAGATCGTAGCTTAGAAGAAACAACCATTAAAATATCAAGTTTATCTAGAACAAAAAGAAAATAAATAATAAATTTAAAAATACCAAATACAATGTAGTATATTTGGTATTTTTTGATATTTTAATTTTGCCTTTGGTGTAATATAAAATAATGCTTGTAGATTATATTTTAAACTATAATTTTAATTTTTTTATGGTATACTTAATATGGTGATATATATGGCATATATAAAAGGAATATTTATACAAGATATTTATACTAATTCTACTAATGGATATACTGTAGGACTTCTAAGAGTAAAGGAATCAGATATACCTGAAGAAGTAAATAAAGTAGTAACTTTTACTGGTACTTTTAATGAATTAATATATAAAACTACATATAAAATGGAAGGTAATTTCGTTGAACATAGTAAATATGGACATCAATTTCTAGTAGAATCTTATGAATTAGTATTACCAACAGAAGAAGAAGAAATAATTGATTTTTTATCTAGTGATATGTTTCCAATTGGGGAATCTACTGCTAAAAAAATCGTCGATAAATTAGGAAATGATGCCATAAATAAAATATTAGAAAATAAAGACTCGCTATTAGGTATACCAAGATTAAAAGAACCTAAAATAACTAAAATATATGAAACACTATTAGAGTATCAATCTACTTCATATATCGTATTAGAACTATCTAAATTAGGTTTTACTACTAAAAATGCTATAACTCTACTTAAAAAATATGCAAATAATACTATGGATATCGTTAATAATAATGTATATGATGTATCTGAAGATATAGATATATCTTTTGATGAAATAGATAAAATAGCTAGGAATATGGGATATGAGTTAAATGATGAAAGACGACTTGAAGCCTTAACTATTAATATGATGAAGGTATTAACTTTTAACTCTGGAGATACATATCTATATTTTGATGAAATGTATGAATATATGAAAAAACATACTGATGATTTAGAAGAAGATATATTTGAATATATTCTTCTTAAATTAACTAAACAAAATAAATTATTTATAGATAAAAACAAATACTATTTAGAAGAATATCATTCTTCTGAATCATATATATCATCTAGATTAACTAAATTAAATGATATGAAAAAAAGAAAACTTCCTAAATTAGAAACTAAAATAAAAGTATTGGAAGATGCAAACAATATCATTTATGATGATTCTCAAAAAGAAGCTATTACTAAAGCATTAAATAATAATTTAACTATTATTACTGGAGGTCCTGGTACAGGAAAGACTACTATTATCAAATGTATTGTAAGATTACTTCTGGATATATATGGAATAAACGAAAGTAAAATAGCTTTGTTAGCACCAACCGGAAGAGCAGCTAAAAAATTAATGGAAACAACAGGTATACCTGCATATACTATTCATAAATATTTAGCATGGGATAAAGAAGCTAATTTATTTCAAGTAGATGAATACCATCCTAACAAAGAAGAATATATTATCGTAGATGAATCTAGTATGATTGATACATTATTACTAACTGCATTATTAAAAGGAACAACATTAAGTGCTAAATATATTTTTGTAGGAGATTATTACCAATTACCAAGTGTTAGCCAAGGACAAATACTAAAAGATATGATTGATTCTAATGTCTTAGATGTTATTAAATTAAATTGCTTGTATAGACAAACTGAAGGTAGTTATATTATCAATCTAGCACATGAAATAAAAAATAAAGAACTAAGTGAAAAATACTTAGAAAAAAGAGATGATTATAATTTTATACCATGCCCAGATAGTCAGATACTAGAATCTATCAAAGATATCGTAACTATTGCTCTAGAAAAAGGATATCATGAAAAAGATATTCAAATATTAGCTCCAATATATAAAACTAAAAATGGAATTGATAATTTAAATAAAATATTACAAGAAATTATGAATAAACCTGATAAACATAAAACAGAAATAACTTCAGGAGATACTATTTTTAGAGAAGGAGATAAAATACTTCAATTAGTAAATGATCCAGATAATTTTATTTCTAACGGAGATATTGGTTATATTGAAAAAATTATACCTGCAAGTATTTCTAAATCAAAAAAGAATGAAGTAACAATTAATTTTGACGGAACACTAGTAACATATACACCAAAAGATTTTATAAATATCACTCATGGATATGCCATCAGTATTCATAAATCTCAAGGTGGAGAATTTAAATTAGTAATAATTCCATTTACACCATCATTTAAAAGAATGTTATATAATAAATTAATATATACTGCAGTAACTAGAGCCAAAGAAAAATTAATTTTAATAGGTAGTCCAGATGCTTTTATGTATGGAGTATATAATGATTATATTGAAAATAGAAAAACATCTTTAAAAGAATTACTAGAGAAAACGTATAATTAAGTAAAATTTATCCAAATTATATATGGGTGATTAAATGAAAACAAGAAACATGTTATGCTGGTTAGGTCTAGGAATTGGAGGAACTCTTCTATACCAAAATATTAAAAATGGTAATTTAAGAAGATGGACTAGACAAATGAATCAAGCAAAAACAGAAATGCTTGAAGATTTAGAAGATATGATGTAAGAGAATTTTCATAAATGACTTTAAAGAATAATATATATAAGTAAAAGATAAATTATCAAATTATGATAGTTTATCTTTTTTAATCTTTTAAAAAAAATATATAAGTGATATAATTAGTAAAGTAGGAAAGAGGTACCTAATGAATAAAAAGAAAATAATAATAATAATATCTATAAGTATAATTGTAATTATTATACTTATAACTTTAATTATATTTAATACTATTAAAAATAAAAATTTAACTAAAGAAAATATGGAAATAATTACTACAAATTATGAAGAATTAAGCATTAATGTTAATGAATATAATAATGTAAGAACTAAACTATCAGAAAAATTAAATAATTTTATTTATGAAAAATATAAAAATAATCATGAAGAATATCTTAGTATCCTATTAGAATATAATAATATTATTAAAAAGATAGATAATAATGTAGATAATATTAATGATAAATGTAATTTTATTTATAAAAATATATCAGTAAATAAAATATGTAATAGTTATCAAATGATATACGAAAAATTAATAAATTTATATATATCTGATATAAACATTTATAATAATAAAATAACTAGTTATAACGAATATAAATCTGAAAGTATTAACTTATTTGAATTAATTCATACTGATTATATTGATTATAACAACGATAATATATATGAAGGAATAGATACTAATGAAGTTAATTAATAAATATAAAAAATTAATTATAATCATATCATCCATATTATTAGTGTTTATAGGTAGTGGATTATTCTTATTATATGGTCCTTATAGTGGTTTTAGAGATTTCTGGATAACTACCGCCATGACTACGATGAATCATCAATATTTTGCTACTATATTTTATAGTGATGAAACAATTAACGAAGTCTTAGAAAAAAATAGTATTATAGAACCAGAAGGAGAAACTGATACGAATTTAATAGAAATATATGATAATACAATTAATAAAACAGTATATAAAGACGAATATGATAAGCAAGTATTAGATCATGAAGAAGGAGTAATATATAAATATTTCAAAGTAGAAGGATATAAATTTGATGCTTATATGGCAGTTATTTATGATCCATCTAAAATAAGTGTTGTTAAAACTAAATATATAGGAGTAACCGGTCAGTATTTAGTAGATATGGCTAAAGAAAATAATGCCATCGTTGCTATTAATGGTGGCGGTTTCGTAGATATAAATGGAGCAAGCAATGGTGGAGAACCTAGAGGAATAATTATTGAAGATGGTAAAATTATTCAGTCATCTAGAAATAGAGATAAAGCCGGTGGTGTAATTGGTTTTACTAATGACCATAAACTATTTCTAGGAGACGTTTCTGCTGAAAAAGCCATTGAAGCAGGAGTTAGAGATGCCGTAGAATTTGGACCATTCTTAATAGTAAATGGCAAATCTTCTTTCATAAAAGGTAATGGTGGATATGGAATTCATCCAAGAACTGCCATTGGGCAAAGAAAAGATGGAATAGTATTATTTTTAGTCGTAGACGGAAGAAGAGTAGATTCAGTGGGAGCAGGTATGAAAGATTTAACAGATATTATGTTAAAATATGGAGCATATAATGCTGCAAATTTAGATGGTGGTAACTCATCAGTACTAGTAATAAACAATAAAATAGTAAATAGACCAATCAATTGGTTTGATCAAGAAATAACAAGACCAATAGCTACTGGATTTATCGTAACCAAGTAGTTAAATCACTTGTATTATATATAAATTTATTATATAATTTATGTATAAGGAATGTGATACTTATGAGAGAAACTCTATTACCAGCAGATAGTTATATCGTTATTAATAAAAGTATTATAACTGATAATGATAAACAAGTATTGAATATGTTATATTTACCAATTATAGGATCACTTCCAATAACATTATATAATATTTTATTAAATGATTTAGATAGATTACAAATTATTAGTGAAGTATCAAATCATGCTAAAATATTATCTAGTATGCATATTTCTACTAATGAATTAATAGAAGCTAGAAATGTCCTTGAAGCAATAGGTTTATTAAAAACATATCTAAAAACTGATACAGTTAATAACTATATTTATGAATTATATTCACCAGTATCAGCGCATGAATTTTTCTCACATCCAATATTTAATATTGTCTTATATAATAATATTGGTAAAATAGAGTATGAAAAATTAGTAGCATTCTACAAAATACCTAAAGTAAATAAAGATGGTTACACTGAAATAACGCATTCATTTTCTGAAGTATTCGAATCAGTACCATATACTTCATATATAAGTTCATCTGATAGTATTCGTAAATATAATAAATTAAAATTAAATATAAACAGTTCCTTTGATATCAATTTCTTAATAGAAAGTATTGGATCTAATTTAGATAAAAAAATATTCACTAAAGATTTGCAAGAACTAATCATATCTCTTGCGTTCCTATATGATATTGATGTATCTAAAATGCAAAACATAATTAGAACCTGTATCAATGAAAGAGGAACAATTAATAGAGAAGAACTAAGAAAAACATGTAGAAATCATTATCAATTTGATCATAACGGATTATTACCTACAGTAATTGAACACACTCAACCAGAATATTTAAGAAAACCGATCGGAGATAATTCTAAATTAGCTAAAATGATTTATACATTTGAAACGATAAGCCCATATGATTTTCTAAAAAGTAAACATAATGGGGCAGAACCTATGAAAAGAGATATTAAACTACTTGAAGATTTAATTATAGATTATAAATTAAAACCAGGTGTAGTTAACGTATTAATTGATTATGTCTTAAAAACTAATGATAATAAATTAAATCGTTCACTTATTGAAACGATTGCTGGACAGTGGGTAAGAAACAAAATAGAAACAGTCGAAGATGCTATGGAAATAGCCAAAAAAAATCATAAACAAATCAGCAAGAAAGTTACAGTAAAAGCAAAAGAGGGAATGGAAAAAGAAGTTCCTATTTGGTTTGATAAAAATATCGAAGCAAAAACAGCTAGCGTTGAAAAAAGACAAGCTATTGAAGATATGCTAAAGGAGTATAGATAATATGGAAAATCTAACTGAAGTTCTAAATGGAAAATATGGCAAATCTAACTATAAACTAGAAGCAGACTATAGACATAAATATGATGAAGATATGACTTTTAGACGTATAGCTAATGAATTAGATTTACCAACAGAAACTCTTATGAAATATACTACTAAATTAGAAAAATCTTCATGTGAACTAAAAAATTGTAAGAAATGTAAAAATCTATTTGAATGTATTAATGAAGTAAATGGATATGTATATTATCCTCAAAAAAATGATACTGACATCGAATTTTGTTATATTCCATGTAAATATAAAAAAGAAATGGATAAACAAAATGAGTATAAAGATAATATCTATTACTTTAACATATCTGAATCACTAAGAAATGCTAGTATGAAAGATATTGATACAACTGACGAAAATAGATTTGAAACTATTGAATGGATAAATAAATTTATAAGTGGTTACACTAAAGGAGTGCCACAAAAAGGCATCTACTTAAATGGTAATTTTGGGTGTGGTAAAACATACTTATTATCAGCTATGTTAAATGAACTTGCCAAAAAAGGACATAAAGTAGCTATGATATACTACCCAGAATTCTTAAGAGCCTTAAAAGAATCGTTTAATAATACTGATGAATTTAAAAATAAATTTAACTATATCAAAAAAGTAGAAATTCTATTACTAGATGATATTGGAGCTGATTCAGTAACTGAATGGTCAAGAGATGAAATATTAGGAACAATCTTGCAGTACCGTATGGAAGAAAATCTACCTACATTATTTACATCTAACTTAACCATAAAAGAATTAGAAACGCATCTATCTACTACTAATAAAGATATAGATAAAGTAAAAGCAAGAAGAATAATTGAAAGGATTAAGCAACTAACCATAAATATAACTATGATTAGTGAAAATAAAAGAAAGTGAGGATACTATGAATAATATTAGTAAAGAAATTAAAAATGATGATGGAACTATCGAAACATTAGTTATAACTTCTAATGATAATCACAACCTAGATATGAGTAAAACTTATAAACTAGCAAACCATAAACCTAAAAAAGAGAATGCTTTAGTAAAAAAATTTAAAGGATCAATCTTAGGGACAGATATCGGAGTAAAAAGTGGAGGATTCTCTAACGTCGCTATACTTGCTACAATTATTGCTGTTGGAGTACTATGCGTAATGTACTTCTTATGGAGATTCTAATTATTAAATAAAAGAGAGGAGACTTATTATGAACTACACACCATTAAGAGTTAAAACAAGCTATTCAATTTTAAGTAGTTTAAATAATATCCAAAAATTAGTATCTCTTGCTAAAGAATATGGATATAAAAGTCTTGCCATAACTGATGAATTTAATATGTTTGGCGTTATGGAGTTTTATTTAGAATGTAAAAAAAATAATATAAAACCAATAATAGGAATAGAATTAACAATATCTAATACTATTCTTTTATTGTACGCTAAAAATATAAATGGTTATAAAAATCTAATTAAATTAGCTACTATTAAATCAGATAGAGACTTAACTTATGAAGATTTAACAAACTATAAAGATAATCTTATCTTAGTTATGCCATATTCTAACTATGATGAATCTATTTATAATATCTATATAGATAAATATATTGGATATACAACCAAAGAAGAAAGAGATAAGATAAAAGATAAAAAAGTATTAATTAATGATATAAAATATTTATCTGAAAAAGATTCTACATACTTAGATTATCTTGAAATGATAAAAGAAGGTAAAATACTTGGAGAATATGAATTAAATACTCATAAATTTAATCATTTATTAACAATGGAAGAAGTATCTTCAATTTCTTCGGAAATTGATATAGAAAATACTAATATAATAGCAAATTCTTGTAATGTAGAATTAACATATACTAATGGGCTATTACCAATATATGATGAGAATATTGATAGTAAAAAATTCTTATATGAATTATCCCATAAAGGACTTAAACGTAGATTAAATGATAATGTACCAGATGAGTATCTTGAAAGATTAGATATGGAATTAAAAGTAATTGATGAAATGGGCTTTAATGACTATTTTCTAATCGTCTATGATTATGTCTTATATTCTAAGAAAAACAACATTTTAGTAGGTCCAGGTAGAGGTTCGGCAGCAGGATCTTTAGTAAGTTATACTCTAGGTATAACAGATATAGATCCTATAAAATATAATCTTTTATTTGAAAGATTCTTAAATAAAGAAAGAATTACTATGCCTGATATTGATATTGACTTTGATGCCAATAAACGTATGGAAGTAATTGACTATGTAACAAAAAAATATGGAGAAAAAAAAGTAGTTGGTATAATTACATTCAATACTCTTGGAGCAAAACAAGTAATCCGTGATGTTGGAAGAGTTTTAAATATTAGTCAAAGATTAATTGATACTATTGCTAAAATGTGTACTAAAGACTTAAATTCTTCATATAATGAAAATAAAAATTTACAAAAATTAATTGATAATTCTTATGAATTAAAAAAACTATATGATATATCACTTAATCTAGAAGGATTACCTAGACATATTTCTGTTCATGCTGCTGGAGTAGTTATGAGTAATATCGATATAGATGAAACTATTCCTTTATATAAAAACCAATTAGGAATGTATGTAACCGGATATTCTAAAGATTATTTAGAACCATTAGGATTACTTAAAATGGACTTTCTAGGAATATCTAATTTAACTATGTTAGATGAAGTTATCAATAATATTAAAGAAACAGAAAAAATAAACATTACTTTTAATAATATCCCACTTGATGATAAAAAGACTATTGAACTATTTAAAAATGGAGATACTGATGGAATATTCCAATTTGAATCTCCTGGTATGATTAAATTTTTACGTAAATTAAAAGCTAATTCTTTAAATGATATCTATGCAGCCCTATCTTTATATAGACCAGGACCTATGGATAGTATCGATGATTATATTAAAAGAAAAGAGGGTAAAGTAAAAATAGATTATATTCATAAAGATCTAGAACCAATTCTAAAAGAAACTTATGGAATAATTGTCTATCAAGAACAAATTATGCAAATATCTTCTATTATTGCAGGATACTCTCTTGGTGAAGCAGATATCTTAAGAAGAGCTATGTCAAAGAAAAAAGAAGATATTCTTCTAAAAGAAAAAGAAAAATTTGTAGAAAAAAGTCTTGAAAGAGGATATGATATTGATACTATTAATAAAGTATACGATAGAATATTAAAATTTGCTAACTATGGATTTAATAAATCACATGCCGTAGCATACTCTATAATTTCATATAAAATGGCTTTCTTAAAAGCTCATTTCTATCCATATTTTATGGTATCTCTTTTAACTAGTCAGATTAATAATGAAATAAAAACCAATACTTATATTGCTAAATTAAGACAAAAGAATATTAAAGTAATTTTACCAAATATAAATGTTTCCGTTAACAAATATATAACTAAGAATAATGAAATAATATGCCCATTATCAATAATTAGAAATGTTGGAACAAACGTAACTAATATGATCTTAAAAGAAAGAGAAAAAGGTGAATTTAAAGATTTTATTGATTTTGTATTAAGAATGAATAGTCAGAGCATCAATAAAAAAGTAATAACTTCTTTAATATTATCAGGTTCTTTTGATACCTTTGGTTATAATAAAAATACTCTAATTAATAATTTAGATAATGTTTTAAACTACGTAGATTTAGCAAAAGATTCTGGATTAATTAAAATAGAACCACCAGTAATAGATGAATTACCTGAATATACTAAAGAAGAATTAGTAAAAAATGAATTAAATACTTTTGGATTTTATCTATCATATCATCCAGTAAGTAAATATAAAGAAAATAATTTTATTAATACACTTTCTTTAGAAGAATATACTAATAAATATATTGAACTAGTCTTAGAAGTGAATAACATTAAAGAAATATTAACTAAGAAAAATGATGTTATGGCCTTTATTAAAGCAAGTGATGAATATAAGCAAATTGACTTAACTTTATTTCCTAAAACATATGAAGAAAATAAAAATTTAGAAATTTATGATATAATAAAAATATATGGTAAAGTAGAAAAGAGATTTGATAATTATCAAATAATCGTATCTAAAATTATTAATTTAACAAGGAGTAAATATGAGAAGTAAAATACTAGTAATACTTTTATTATGTTTAATATTAACTGGTTGTAAAGAAAAAACATATAAAATTACTTTTGATACTAATGGTGGAAGTTTAATGAAAAGTATCACTATAAAAGAAGGAGAAAATATAAAAGATATAGAAATTCCTACTAAAGAAGGATACTTATTTGTAACATGGTTAAAAGATGGTACCCCATATAATCAAAATAATCCAATAAATGAAGATATAAATTTAACTGCTAGTTGGATAGAAACTCCTGAAGTAAAAGATACATATACAATAACGTATATCATTGATAACTATGAAGATAAAGAAGTAGTAAGAGAAAATACAACTATTAATGAAAGAAAAGCCCCTAAAAAAGAAAATCATACTTTTTTAGGATGGTATCATGAAAACGAATTATTTGCTTTTAATACAAAAATAACTAAAGACATTATTTTAATAGCTAAATATGAATTAAATAAAGTTACTATAACTTATGAATTAGATGGTGGGACAGGTCTAACTTCTGAAGATATCTATATAAATACTACCCCTAATATTCCAACACCACCAGTAAAAGATGGTTATAAGTTTCTAAAATGGACTCTAAATGATAAAGATTTTTCATTTAATACAAAAGTAACTAAGGATATAACTATTAAAGCTGTTTGGGAAAAAATAGAATATGTAACAATCGTATATGATACTGATGGAGGGAATACAATCAATTCAGAAACAATAGAAAAATATTCTAAATTAAAAAAACTACCAACACCTAAAAAAGAAGGATATAAATTTATTGAATGGCAATTAAATAATGAAAAATTTGACATAGATACAAAAATAACTGCTGATATAGTTTTAAAAGCAATATATGAAAAGGAGTAAAAAATGGAACCAATTATAAAAGAATATGAAATATATGAAGATAGTGTAATGCTATACTTAACTGATACAAGAGATAATTATGTAGATAAAAATTCTCTAGGAGAAATTGGCTTTATAGGTATATCACCATATGGAGCACTGATTGCTGAAAATTTCTCTATTGAAGAAACTCTAGAAAGAAAAAGAGAAAATAAATTACAAGAAGAATTTATAAAAATATTTAAAGAAGAATGTAATCCTTTATCAGAAAAATATTACCCAAAAATTCTTTCAATGATAGAAAATGGTGAACTATCTTCTTTAGGATATAATCTTAGAAAAACACCAAATATAGAGGAAGAAAAAGATAAATTACCTAGAAAATCTAGAAGAAATCATAATTAATAAAATTCTATTAAATTATAAAATATAATATAAATTAATATAGTAAGATATAATTGAAATATATTATATTTTATTATATAATGTAATTATAACGGAGGTAGTTATGAATATAATAAAAAGACATAAAGGGTTAGCAATCATATGCTTATTAGTATTAATACTAATAATAATTTTATTTATAATCTGTTCAAGAATGATATTCTCTACTGGAGAAACAGAGTATGGAAATAGATTAAATGGATTAATAAAATTAGAAAAAAGTGTTACTACAGAAATAATCAATGAAACTAAAGAATTAGATCAAGTTGAAAATATTACAATAAGAACACAAGGTAAAATAGTTTATACAACAATTACTTTTAAAGAAGGTACAAAGAAAAATAAAGCCAAGGAAATTGCTAATAATACACTAACTAAATATAGTGAAGAAGTAATAGGTTATTATGATTTTGAATATTTCTTAAAAGAAAATATCAAAGAACAAGAAGTAGAAGAAGGAAAAGAAGAGAAAAAAGGCTTTGTAATTGTAGGCCAAAAGCATCCAGAAACAGAAAAAATAAGTTGGACTAAAAATTAGGTGAGTTATGAAAAAAAATAATAAAATTAATAAAATAATAATATTATCAATAATTGGAGTTATTTTAACAGTATCTTTAATTATATTTATTTTAAATTATACTAAAGATAGTTCTAGTTTTTCAATCTTAGAAAAAAATTGGATTAATAATAATTCTAACAATATAATTGATGTAAGCATATACAACGATATTCCAATATATGGACAAAATGGGGAAGGAATAACATTCTCATATTTAGAAGAATTTACTAACACATATAATATTGAGTTCAATAAAGTATCATATACTGAAAATAATACTGAAAATTTAAAAAATGTCTCATTTAGAATTCTAGATTTTAATACTAAATTAACAGACAATGATATAGAAATATATAAAGATTATTATGTTATAGTATCTAAAAATAATGACGTCTTAGATAATATAAATGATTTGAAAGGTATTAAATTAGGTGTATTAGATAATGACATCAATAATGTAAAATATTATTTAAATGAAGCAAGTGATATTACATATGTTGCTTGTAAAGATGTTGAAGAAATGCTTAATAAAATTAGAGGAAACGAAATAGAATACATGGCTATTCCAAAAACTATGTATCTAGATGATATTCTAACTAATGATTTAAATATCGTATATCACTTAAGTGAATTATATAAACAATATGTAATGACTGTAAATAAAGATAAAACTCTAAAAAGTATTCTTAATAAATACTGGATGATATATGAAAAAGAATATAAAGAAGATAAATATAGAGAATATTTCTTAGATGCAATATTCAATTATGAAAATATTACTGAAGCAGAAAAGATGGGATATAATGGTTCAGCATATACATATGGATATGTAACTAATATGCCATACGAAAATACTATTAACAAAGAATTTGTAGGTACATTTTCAAATTATCTTAGTGGTTTTGAAGATTTTGCCGATGTTGACTTTAAAATAGTAGCATATAATTCAGTAGAAGAATTAAAAAAAGCATTTTCACATGGAGAAGTAGATTTAATATTTGCAAACTTTAATACAAACGGAGTAAATGTAGATATTTTAAAAACTAATAGTCCATTTGAAGAAGAATATGTTGTTTTATCTAAAGAATCATTAGTAGTTAATACTATCAGAAGTCTAAAAGGGAAAGAAATATATACTGTAAAAAATACTTACTTATATGATTTCTTAAATACTAATAATATTAAAACTAGAGGCTATAATAATACAGATGACTTACTTAGAAATATAAGAAGTGATTCAATTGTTATTTTAGATAGAGATACATATGAATATTATAAAAATACTAAATTTAAAGATTATAAAATAATATATCAAAATATATTAACTAATGATTATAGTTTTGTAATAAGAGATGTTAATAAAAATAATACATTCTATAAACTATTTAACTATTATGTATCAGATATAAATTATAAGAATATTAAATATATGTATAATACTGACTACATAATAAGTTCAAATAAAGAGCTAAATACAATATTTAAATATTTAATCGTAGCAATCGTATCAGTATTATCATTTGTACTAATAATTTATTTAATCTTGAAAAAGAAAGATAAAAAGCAAGAATTAAAGAAAGAAGATAAACTTAAATTCATAGATGTTATGACTTCTTTAAAAAACAGAAATTATCTAAATTATAATATTAAAAGTTGGGATGAAAATATAATTTATCCACAAGCTATAGTTATAATTGACTTAAATAATGTTAAATATATTAATGATAATTATGGACATGCTGAAGGTGATGAATTAATTAAAAAAGCAGCAAGCATACTGATAGTTAATCAAAAAGAAAATACTGATATAGTAAGAACTGATGGTAATGAATTCTTAATATATATGGTAGGTTACGATGAGAAAAAAGTAATCGAATATACTAGAAAACTAAACAAAGAATTAAAAGAATTACCACACGGTTTTGGTGCAACTCTAGGTTACAGTATGATCGAAGATGATATTAAAACCATTGATGATGCTATTAACGAAGCAACATTATCTATGAGACAAGCAAAAGAAAAAATATAATAAGGAGTAGTTATGAAAAGGAAGATAAAAGGGTACTTTAAAAAATTATTTAAAATATTATCAAAGCCAGAAATGGCAATATTACCATCTAATATTGCCTTCAACCTTATATTGGCAATAATTCCTATTCTAACAATTATTGTCTTAATAGCATCTTCCTTTGATATATCTATAGATTTAGTTACTAAACTAGTTCAAAATATTATGCCAGAACAAGTAAGCTCAGTAATAATAGATGTAATATCAGGAAAAGGTTTTGATACTAACGTTGGTATCTCTAACATACTTGCTTTCTTCTTAGCATCTAACGGTACTTATGCAATAATAACTGCATCAGATACATTATATAAAGTAGATGCTAAAGATAAAATAAAAAAGAGAATCAGTTCTCTAATAATTTTATTAATAATTATAACCCTATTATTATTCTTAGTAATAGTTCCAATGTTCGGTGAAAATATAATTTCCCTAATGCATAAAGCACAAATATTAGAAAACTATATTGATGAGATAACTATAATATTTAATATATTTAAATGGCCATTAACACTATTTATAATATACTTTAATATTAAATTAATATATACAATAGCACCTAGTAAAAATGTAAAAAGTAAAGAAACTACTTATGGAGCATTATTTACTACAATTATGTGGATAATAGCAACTGCCATATTTAAATTCTACTTAACATATTTTGCTAGATATGATATCCTATATGGTAATCTTTCATCTATCATAATCATGTTAGTTTGGTGTTATTTCTTATCATTTATATTTGTATTAGGTATGGCTATCAATGCATCTCAAAAAGAAGAACAAGAGTTTCTCGAAGAAACTAAAAGAATAGCCTTAACAGAACTAACAAAAGAAACAAAACGTAGAAAAAAGAAAGAAAAACAAAAAGAAAAAAATTAAAAAATGCTAAATACATGTAAATGTGTTTAGTTTTTTTAATTTCAACTTGCATTCTAAACAATTTAAATGTATACTTAATATAGTAATAAAAAATATAATAGAGTGGTGTTGAAAAAATGAATGATAAAAATAGAAGAATAATAACAATATTAAGTGTATTTACAATAATATTTACATTAATGGGTGGAACCTTAGCATATTGGGTTTGGGATTCAACTGAGAATACTGGCCTAGCATTTACAATAACTAAAGATTTTTCATGTTATGCAGATGGTGGAGAAGGTATAAGCAATGATAATATACAATTAGCCCCAATATATGCAAAAAATTGTGCTACCAGTGAATATGCATTAAAAAAAGAAATAACCCTGTCTGCAAGTATGCAAAGAAATGATATGACATTAGAAATGGATCTATGGTTAAATGTAAATTCTATAGATTCAACGTTAGCTAATAACGAAAATTTAAGATATGCCATATCAACATCTGATGCTGGAGGTTGTGAAGAAGGAAACACTGGGTATGTTACTAGTGGTAATTTTAAAGAACTAACAACTGGAAGCCGTGCTTCATTATTAGATAATATAGTGTTCACAAGCGCAAATTTAACACCTAAAAAATATTATTTATATATATGGTTAGATTCAGAAGAAACAAATAATTTAACTCAAAATTCCAAATTTAATTTATCTCTAGGTGGGCAATGTACAGATTCGGGTGAAAAGTTCAATGAAAAAATAATTTCACTATCACATGCTAACAATAGTAACGTATATGTTGAAACAATAGAAACAGGAGAAACAAGTGAATATGAAACTGTTCCTGCTAATTCAAGTGCTTGGAATACGATGACGTTAGGTTCCGGAGTTACAATAGAAAATGAAACAGAAGGTTTGTTTTCGATTAAATTTGATTGTCTTTGTTTTGTAGAGGATTGGTTTGAGGGAATATGTGCAAGTTATGAATGCTCATCTACAAATTTGACATTATCACCAAAAGAGGCCGGTTATTATCGTTTCAATGGTTATTATGAAGGTAACAATTTTTATTTATACATAAATGATAAAATTGTTCAAAGGTATGATGCATATGTTGATATGTATTGGGGTGATAATGAACATTATTTGACACCGGAAGATACAATTAATATTACATTTGAAACTTCGGAATATTTGTGTTCCACCTCATGTACCCATGAATTTAAAATTGAAAAAGCCAAAAATTCAAATGGAAAATTAAATACTTATAGATATGAAGGAAAAGAAGTTGATAATTATATAACATTTAATAATGAAACATGGAGAATTATAGGTTTGGAAGATGGTTCAGTTTTAGGATTAGAGTCTGGAAAATATTATCCGAAAATAGTAAGAGCTGAATCGTTTGATAAAAACTATCACAATTATCCAACTTGGGTCGACCCAACATGGAATTATTCTTATATCAACTACGCTTTAAATAACGGATATTATAACAAAAAAGACGTAGAGAGCTGGCTAACAGAAGAAATAGAAGAACATGGTTACAGTATTTATGGTTTATCTGAAGAGTCAAGAAAATTTATTGCAAAAGCAAAATGGGAAGGTTTGGTTTTAAATGATATCTCAACCGTTGAAGGAACTTATAAAAAAGAATTAGTAAGAACATATAAAGCGAATGTAGGGTTATTGAGCCCAAGTGACTATGGTTTTGCCGCTACACAATATAATTGTGTAGAAGATTATACTACTTTAAAAAATTATGCTAATTGCGTTAATTATAATTGGTTATATACAGGAGAAAATGAATGGTTAATAAGTGATTATACTGATTCCAGTGATCCAGATGTAAATTATTGGACTAATTTAGCCCTTATAATAAATAATGAAGGAAATGTAACAGAATATCTTGCGGGTGATGAAACCTTGTCATATCGTCCAGTCGTATATCTAAATCCTGATGTAATAGTAACAGGTGGAACTGGTAAAATAGATGATCAATATCAAATAGAGTTAAGTGAATGATAAAATAAAGGTCAATTTTTTGACCTTTTTTCTTTATTATTATATCCTTTTATAGTATAATTATCTTAGGTGAAAATATGAAAAAAGTATTGTTATGTATAATGGACGGGGTAGGTATAAGAGAGTCATTAAAAGGTAATGCATTAAAAAATGCTAATACAAAAACATTAGATAAATTAATGGATGAATATCCTAATATTTTACTTGAAGCTTCAGGTGAATATGTAGGACTACCTTCTGGACAAATGGGTAATTCTGAAGTAGGACATTCTACTATTGGATCTGGAAGAGTAATATATCAGTCTCTAGAAAAAATAAATAAAAGTATCAAAGATGGAGATTTTTACAAAAATGAAGAATTATTAAATGCTATTAATCATGCTAAAGTTAATAATTCTAAATTACATTTAATCGGATTACTAAGTGATGGAGGAATCCATTCCCATATTAATCACTTATTTGCTATCCTAGATTTATGTAAAAAAGAAAATTTTACTAATGTCTATATCCACGTTATAACAGATGGAAGAGATACTGCTCCAGATTCTGGAATTGAATATATTAAATTATTAAGAAATAAATTAGAAACTATCGGATTTGGTAAAATAGCAACTATTTGTGGAAGATATTATATGATGGATAGAGATAATCGTTTTGAAAGAGTAAAACTTGCATACGATATGTTAACTAATGGTTCTGGTGATAAATATAATCGCCCTGAAGAAGCTTGGAAAAATAATCAAGCCAAAGGAATTACTGATGAATTTATAAATCCATCAATTATCAATAGAGAAGGAATTATAAAAGATAATGATAGTATCATAACATTTAACTATAGACCTGATAGATTAAGAGAATTATATGCTGCATTAACTAATAAAGATTATGAATGTTTTGAAAGAAAGATATTAAACAATATTAAAGTAGTAACTATGATGCCAGTTAGTGATGAAGTAATCTGTACTAATGCCTTTAAATTAGAAAATATTGATAATGTCTTAGGTACTGTTATATCAAATAATAATATGTCTCAATTAAGAATTGCTGAAACAGAAAAGTATGCTCATGTAACATATTTCTTTGATGGAGGAAAAGAATTAGAATTAAATAACTGTAAAAAAATATTAATCCCTTCCCCTAAAGTAAATACTTATGATTTAAAACCTGAAATGTCTGCCAAAAGAATTACAGAAACATTATTAAATGAACTAAAAGAAACTAAATACGATTTAATCGTATTAAATTATGCTAACGGAGATATGGTAGGACATACTGGAGTTTATGAAAAAGGAATAATTGCCGTAGAAACAGTTGATATTTGTATCGAAAAATTAATTAATAATATTGATTTATCTGAATATACAATTATTATAACTGCTGATCATGGTAACTGTGAAGAAATGATAAATGATGATGATACTATAAATACAGCACATACTACTAACGTAGTACCATTTATCGTATTAGATAAGAATATAAGATTAAAAGAAAATAAAGTAGGTTCACTATCTGATATAGCACCAACAATACTAAATATAATGAATTTAAATATTCCAAAAGAAATGACGGGAGATGTACTAATAAATGAGTAGAAAAAGAAGAAGAAAAGGAAATACTAAGAAAAAAGTAATTTTCTTAATAGTAACAATCATATTAATTATTACTATATCAATCGTATGCTTTAAAATAAATTCTGATAGAATTAAAGAACTAAAAGAACAAAAGTTAACAAGCGATATTCTTAAACACTATAATGAATATGTAATAACTAATAAAGAATCTAATCTTTATAAATTAGAAAATAATAGTTATCTTAAATCAGGGAAAATTGCTAAAGAAGAAGAATTAATTCTTACCAAAAAAGAAATTACATTCAAAGATGAGTATTTAAAAATAGAAAATTTAGCTGATGAATATTATATCTACTATAAAGATATAGATGCTATCCAAGAATTATCTGAAATTGAAGAATCTAGATATAAAAAATATATTCCATTTAATGAAAATATAGTTACTAAAGATACTACTAATTTTTATGATGAATCTGATAATTTAATATATTCAATAGATACTTCATTTAATCTACCAATAATAGTAAAGAAAAAAGATATCTATGGAATAGAATTTAATGATAGATTATTATATGTAAAAAAAGAAGACGTATCTGAAACTAAAGAAAATAAAAATACTGATAAAAAGAATACTAGTGGAATAGCAGTATTAAATTATCACTTTTTCTATGATGAAACTAAAGCATCAGAAAGAAATGATTGTAATCAAATAATCTGTAAATCTAAAAGTGGGTTTAAAAAACACTTAGACTATATTAAAGAGAATAATATTTTCACTCCAACTATGTCTGAATTTGAAATGTATTTAAATAAAGAAATAAACCTACCTAAATCTACATTAATAACAATAGATGATGGATGGAGAACAGGAATTGCTACTAGTTTACTTGAAGAGTATAAACTAAATGGAACTATCTTCTTAATAACTTCATGGTTTGAAGAAATTAATTTCTTATATAATAAAAAATATGTTGAATATCATTCACACGGTGATAATCTTCATAATCAAGGAGTATGTCCTGGAGGACAAGGGGGAGCTATTAAATGTCTTGCTAAAGATAAATTACTTGCTGACCTTGCCTTAAGCCGCGAAAAATTAGATGGTTCAACTGCTTTTTGTTATCCATTCTATGAATATAATAGTTATTCTATTGAAGTTTTAAAAGAAGCTGGCTTTACCATGGCCTTTGAAGGTGGATTTAAAAAAGCAACTCCAAGTACTAATAAATTTAAAATACCAAGATATGTCATGTATGATTCAACTACTGTAAGTCAGTTGAAAAGTTATATTGGCTAGAAAGGATTTATATGAAAGTAAAAGTAAGTGTCATTGTTCCAGTATATAATGTTGAAGAATACCTCCCAAGATGTCTAGACACTTTGGTAGGCTCAACTCTAAAAGATATTGAAATAATTTTAATAAATGATGGTTCACCAGATAACAGTGAAGAAATAATTAAAAAATATCAAAAGAAATTTAAAGATATAATCGTATACCACAAAAAAGTGAATGAAGGACAAGGCGTAGCTAGAAACTATGCACTAAATATTGCTAAAGGAGAGTATGTAACTTTCGTAGATAGTGATGATTTTATTGATATCAGAATGTTAGAAAAACTATATAATAAAGGAGTTAAAGATAAAGCCGATATCGTATGCTCTACCGGCCATATCGAAGTAACTAGTGATACTAGAAAAGAAATTAAATATGAGTTTGATAGTAAAGATTCACACATAAAATATATCTTAAATAATTCTGGACCTTGGGGTAAAATTGTTAAAAAAGATTTAATTCTAAAAAACAATCTAACTTTCCCTAATTTAAGAGCGTACGAAGATATTTCCGTAGTTCCACTTTGGTCCTTATATGCAAAAAAAATATCATACGTAGATGAACCATTATATTATTATTTAATACGTGAAGGTTCTACGATGAAACAAACTAAATATAATGATAAATTAACTCATATATATCCTTCACTAGATAATCTTTATAATAATTTTATAGATAAAACTAAAGATAAATATACTGAAGAAGTAGAATATATTTATATAGAACACTTACTTCATGCAGCATCTTTAAGATTTATGCAATTTGATAAATATGAAGAAGTAGAAAAAATTACTAAAATAATTAAAGAAAAATTCCCTAAATGGAATAAAAATAAATATTATCAAAATAAAAGTATCAAATATAAAATAGTATGTACATTAATTTATCATAAACAATTTAAATTGTTAAAACTAATACTAAAATAAACAGGTGATATTATGAAAAAGAAAGATATTTTATTTGTCGTAGATGAAAGAAGAATGGGCGGAGTATCAGTATTACTTGAAGACATCCTAAATATGATAAATTTAAATAAATTTAATATTGACATCTTAGTACTTCATAATAATGGAGAAAAATTAACTGACCTTCCTAAAGAAGTTAATTTAATCTATGGAACCAAATACTTTAGTTCCATAGACTATACTTTAAAAGAAGTAATAAAATCATTTAATTTATCTAAAATATATCATAAATTTAAAGTTATTCTAGATATGAAAACAGGTAATATTAAAAATACTATAAGAAGAGAAAGAAAGAAAATATTAACTAAAAAATATGATTTAGAAATAGCTTTTAAAGATGGATTTACCGCCTTATTTACAATCTTCGGAGATAGTACTAGAAAAATACATTGGTTACATTACGAATATAAAAAAGTAAACCCTAATGGTAAATATGATAAATTATTTAAAAAAATATTACCAGAATTTGATGAGATAATTGCCGTATCAGATGGTGTAAAAAATGCCTTTAACGAAATATATCATCTAGAAGATAAAACCAAAGTAATCGCTAATGTCGTAGACACAATAAAAATAAAAGAAAAAGCAAAAGAAAAATCAGATGTTATTCTAAATAAAAAAGATATTAATTTTGTATCCGTAGGAAGAATTCATGAACAAAAAGGATATGACAAACTAATCAAAGCAATTAATCAATTAAAAGAAGAAAAAATACTACCCAAAAACTTTAAATTAAGATTATATGGTGATGGCCCTCAAAAAGAATACTTACATGAACTAATAACTAAATATAATTTAGAAGATAAAGTATCCCTAATGGGTAAAGTAACAAATCCATATAAATATTTAAAAGATTCGGATATGTTTATGTTACCATCTAGATATGAAGCATTTGGTTTAGTAATAATCGAAGCAATGACTTTAGGAATTCCTGTCTTAGCAACAGAAAATCATGCAACAAATAAAATAATAAAAGATAAGATTAACGGATATATCACCGAAAATTCATATAATGGAATATATTTAGGATTAAAATATATTCTTAATAATCTAGATGAATTAGAAAAATATAAACAAAATTTATTAAATTACGAATATGATAATGAAACAATTATAAAAGAACTTGAAGGAGTTTTATCGAATGAAAAATAAACTAATAAATTTAATTAAAGAAAATAGTAACTTACTAGGAATATTATGTTTGTTTATAGTAATAGAACCTTTCTTAGATATCTTACCACTATTTGAAAATGAAAAATATTTTATTTTCGGATTTACCATACCAACACTAGTAAGATGTGGTTTTATTGGTATATTGGGACTAATTACCCTAAGGAAAATAGAAAAAAAACATTATAAATTTTTAATTATATATTTTATAATGCTAATTATCTATACTATTATCCATCATAGTATAGCAAGTGATAGTAGTATGATAATACCTAATAATTTTACATATTCATTAGTATCAGAATTATTTTATATAATAAGAATGTTATTGCCTTTAGCAATCATTGAATTTACGAGAAACACTAACATTACTGAAGAAAAATTCTTAAAAGTAATAACTATTTCTGCAGCTATTATTGGAACAATTATTTTTATCGGAAATACTCTATGTATATCATATGTTTCATATGGAGAAGGTCATACTGTAATTAACTGGTTAAAATGGTTTACTACTGATTTAAATCAATATGAATTTACAGAATTAACCTCTAAAGGATGGTTCTATATGGCCAACCAAGTTAGTGGATTAACTATTTTACTATTACCATTCTGTATATTTGCAACATTAAAAAAATATAATTTTATAAATATGTATACAACTATAATTTTAATAATTAGTATGATTATGTTAGGGACAAGAATAGCATCATTCGGATGGATTCTAATAGTTATATGTATCCTATTAGCAATTACCTTATCAAAATATATCTATAAGGATAAAAGAACTAAAACATCATACTATAAAACTATTTTAATTTTCAGTGTTATTGGTCTAATTTTTCTAACATGTTCTCCCATCAGTAGAAGACAATACGGTTACGAACTTGGAGACTTATCTTCACTAAAAGAAAGACCACAAATAGATAATAACGAAGAAAGTCTTCAAAAAGCATATACATATATTGAAGAAAGTTATGAAGTATTTAAAATACAAGAAGAGTATCTTTATGAACTTTACCATTATAAATTTGATCCAGGATTTTGGTATAATATCTTTGATAGATCAATAGAAAATGGTGTTATTGAAAATAGAGAAATGCAAAGATTAATTTCTAATAGAATTATAGAAAACAATCAAAACAAACTTAAATATGGTTTGTTCGGATATTCATTCTCTAGAATGAGAAATGGTGGTATATATATGGAACATGATATTATCGTCCAACTATTTACTATGGGATATTTAGGAACGATTCTATTAATTGGACCATACATATTTATAATAGCCATTATATGTATTAAAGTAATTAAAAAAATGAAGAAAAAAATAGCTCTATTTAATATTACATTCTTATTATCTATTGGAGCAGTATTAGGAACATCTATTTTAACAGGACATATTCTAGATGAATTGTTTGTAACAATTTATATTGGATTTATCTGTGGATATTTTTTAAGAAAATTAGATAGAAAGAAGGAAGAAAATGAAAGTTAGTATAATCATACCAGCATATAACGTTGAAAATTACATTGACAAATGTCTAAATAGTTTAGTTAAACAATCATTAAAAGATATAGAAATAATCGTTGTAAACGATGGTTCAACTGATAATACACAAAAAGTAATTGATAAATATGCTAAAAAATATTCAAACGTTATAGCTTTAGAAAAAGAAAATGGTGGCGTAAGCGAAGCTAGAAATCTAGGATTAAAAAAAGCAACAGGTAAGTATATCGGATTTTTAGATAGTGATGACTGGATAGATAAAGATATGTATAAAAAATTATATCAAAAAGCCATTTCTGAAGATTTTGATATCGTCGCATGTGACACCGAAGCAATCTTCCCAGATAAAAAACAATATATATCAAGTAATATAAAAAATGATTTTGTTTCTAATAAAGAATTAATGATTGATGCTTATGCTGTTATCTGGAATAAAATCTATAAAAAAGATTTAATTAAAGAAATAACTTTTAAAAAAGGAATGAACTTTTGTGAAGATGTAGAATTTTTGTATATGGTATATTCTAAAGCAAAAAAAATAGGTGTTATACATGAACCATTACATAATTATTTGCAAAGAGAAGGATCCCTTACTTACGTATATGATAAAAAATTATATAAACTAATCGAAGCTATGGATGATATAATTGAATACTATAAGAAAAATGAAATATTCGATGAATATAAAGAAGAACTAGAATATACATATGTAAGATACTTATATGCAACCTTTATAAAAAGAATGGCTAAAACAAAAAATAAATTAGAATTTAATAAAGCTGTTAATACAGTTATAGAAAAAGTAACGAAAGAATTCCCTAATTACAAAAAGAACCATTACTTAAAAGGATTAAATCCTAAAAACTTGTATCTAAAATATTTTAATAAAACATTATCTAAAATAATATATGAAATATCAAGTAGAGAAAAATTTAACTAAAAGTATAAATCAAAAGAATTCTTTAACTAGAGTTCTTTTATACTTTATATAATCTTGAAAAAATACTAGAATTATAGTATTCTATATATAGAGATATTTAATATCTAGAGGTGAATATATGAAACAAAAACCAAAAGCAATTATAAACTATATTTATAGTTCTTTTTATCAATTATTTTTAATTATAGTGCCATTAATAACAGCACCATATTTAGCGAGAACACTATTACCAGAAGGAACAGGTATAAATAGTTATGCCTCATCAGTAGTAACTATTTTTTCAGCTCTTGGTTTAATAGGTTTAAATAATTATTCCTTAAGAGAAATTGCATATGTAAGAGACGATAAAAAGAAATTAGAAAAAACATTTAGTGAGTTATTCTTCCTAAGAATAATCTGTTTTATAATTACTTCCATAATATATATAATATATGCATTACTTAGTGAATATAGATTATATTTATTAATTCAACTAGTAGCCTTATTAGCATCATTTATAGATATAGCATGGATATATCAAGGATTTGAAGAATTTAAAATAACTGTAACAAGAAATTTTATTGTTAAAATATTAAATATAATAAGTATTTTCTTATTTATAAAAGGACCAGAAGATCTACTTCTATTTATGATTATTTCATCAATATATGCAGTAATCGTAAATTTTGTATTATATTTTGGAGTAAAAGATAGAGTAGGAAAGATCACTCTAAAAGGATTAGATATCAAAAGACACCTAATTCCAACCTTAAAACTATTTATTCCTCAAGTAGCATCAATGGTATATCTTCAATGTGATAAAATGATGATTAAATATTTAGCAGAAGATATTAAATATGTTGGCTTTTATGATCAAGCCGAAAGACTTATAAAAGTCCCACTAGCTCTAATTACCGCACTAAGTACAGTAATGTTACCAAAAGTAGCTAATGAATTTAAAAATAATAATCAAGAATCAGTAAAAAGTAATGTTATTACATCATTTAAATTTTCAATACTAATGGCACTACCATTAATGTTCGGAGTAATATCAATTGCTAATAATTTTATACCATGGTTCCTAGGAAAAGGATATACTGAAGTAATTCCTTTAATGATGATCCTAAGTATAATCGTATTGTTTATTTCCCTTAGTTCAGTACTTGGAAACCAATACTTAACAGCTATAAATAAAACTAAAATATTAACAATAGCAACAATATCAGGAGCAATACTAAATTGTATTCTAAATTTCTTTTTAATTCCTAAATATAACGCTATTGGAGCAGCAATCGGAACTATTGCAGCAGAAGTAACAGTATTCGCTATAGAATTTTACTACACTAAAGAAATAATTAAAATAAAAGATTTAATAAGTTGTAGTAAAAATTATCTAATAAGTGGAATTATTATGTTTATATTAACATATTCAGTAGGAACTATCTTAGAACCTAGAATAATTTCTACACTTATCCAAATCACATTAGGTGGAATTAGTTACTTCATAATACTATACATATTAAAAGATAAATTCTTTATTGAATGCTTAAATAAATTATTAAGATTATTTAAAATAAATAAAACTATAAAGGAGTAGATTTATGAAAAAGAAAAAAGTTATGTTTATATCATCAACTGGTGGACATTTAGATGAATTAATGGAATTAAAACCTATGTTTGATAAATATGATTACCATATAGTTACAGAAAAAACAAAATCTAATGTTAAACTAAAATCTAAATATCAAAAAAGAATAAGTTATTTAGTATATGGAACAAAAGATTACATGCTAACATATCCATTCAAACTATTATATAACTGTTTTAAATCATTATTTATTTACATAAAAGTAAGACCAAAATATATTGTTACAACCGGTGCTCATACTGCAGGACCAATGTGTTGTTTAGGAAAAATATTCGGTAGTAAAATTATTTATATTGAAACATTTGCTAATTCTAAAACAAAATCAGCAACAGGAAGTATAATATATAAATTTGCAGATCTATTTATAGTACAATGGGAAACTATGTTAGAATTATATCCAAAAGCAACCTTCGGAGGATGGATTTTCTAAATGAAAAAATTTATGAAAAATAAATATTTTTATCTAATCATTACCATCATATTTATGGTATTAGTATATACTCATTCTAAAACATTCTTAGCTAATGATGACTTACCTTATATGTTTTTATATAGAACCGATGTAAGAGTAGACTCCCTATTAGATGTAATAAAAAACCAATGTGCCGATTACTTTAATATAAATGGTAGAGTCGTAGTTCATTCAGTTTTACAAACTATATTAATGTTTGATAAAACATTATGGACAGTATTAAATCCTATTATGATAATTTTAGGAATAGTATTTTTAATAAAAATAGTTAACTTAAACAATAAAAAAACTAATAAAATATTATCGCTATTATTAGGTATATCATTATATTTATTATTAATTAATTTTAAACAAATAATATATTGGGTAGCTGGATCAGTTAATTATGTTTGGGTATTTACCTTACTAATATCATTAGTATATCTCCATCATAAATATGGCTTTCATAAAAATAAATATATAAACATGTTAATTATATTTATATTATGTTTACTACATGAATGTACAATGGTATTTACTATCGTATACGTATTAGGAAATATGATTATAGATTGGTGTCAATTTAAAAAATTTAATAAAGATTATATATTCTATATTATAGGTTTTCTTGGTTCATTGGTTTTATTATTATCACCAGCAAACCAAAATAGATTAGTAAGTGACGAAGTATGGAATAGTTTAAATATAATAGAAAAATTATTAACATCTATTCCAATCGTATCAAAAAACATCTTAAATTTAACCAATTATAAAATGTCATTATCATATATCTATATATTATCTATATCTATATTACTAATTAAAAATAAAGATAAATTTAGTATAGTAAACCTAATTTTAATAATTTTAAATATGATATTAATATACATATTAAAAAATAACTGGTTATATCTTACGTTAGTATTATTATTAGTAACTGGAGAAATATATACATGTATTAAAAATAAACAATATAAAAATATTATTTTATGCCTATCTATATATGCAGTCGTATACTTTAATATTATATCTCCAACACATGCATCAGGTAGACCTAATTACTATTTCTATATGTATATAATATTAATATCTATTTCACTATTAAATGAAACTATAAAAAATAAAAATATCAAGAAAATATTATTTATAATATTACCATTAATAACCATATCTCTATTATCTTATGAGATATACATATATAAAACTATCGGTAATTATCACCAAGAAAGAATTGAAGAAATTAATACATATAAAGAGAGTAATTCTAAAGACACATTATACCTAACAGAAATACCATCTAAATATGGTGATTATCACATGGATATTAATTTACCAGATAAAGATTGGTTTAATTATCAAAGCTTTATTAATTATTATAATTTACCTAAAGATATTGAAATAAAATATATAAAAAAATAATCAAGGAGGAATAATATGATTTTTGTTACATTAGGAACTCAAGATAAAAGTTTTAAAAGATTATTAGATGCTATTCAAAAAGAAATAGATAAAGGAAATATCAAAGAAAAAGTAATAGTGCAAGCAGGACATACTAAATATGAAACTAAAGATATGGAAATATTTGATCTAATTGATAGAGAAAAATTTAGAGAGATAATGTCTGAATGTGACTTACTCATTACTCATGGGGGAGTAGGATCTATTTTAACTGGATTACAAAATAACAAAAAAGTAATTGCTGCACCAAGGTTAAAAGAATATAAAGAACATACAAATAATCATCAATTAGAAATAATTGAAAAGTTTTCAGATGCTGGATATATCTTACCACTATATGATTTTGATAACTTAGAAAAGCTATTAAAAGATATAAAAAAATTTAAACCTAAAAAATATAAAAGTAACACAGAAAATATGATTAAATTAATCGAAAATTATATCGATAATAACTAAAATGATAAAAAAGACTGGCCAAATAAAAGAATCTATTGTATAATTAAATATGTAAGGCCAGCCTGGCGGAATGGTAGACGCGATAGACTCAAAATCTATTGTCAGTGATGGCGTGAGGGTTCAAGTCCCTTGGCTGGTACCAGATTGATAACAAACTCGAAATGTTCGAGAATAAATTTAAAACGACTTGTCAAAAAGTCGTTTTTATGTTATTATGTATATAGATGAAGAAATCTTCATAAAATATTAAAGGAACATTCAATTTTTGCATGTTGAGTGTTACCCAAAAATTTGTGTAGCACCTAATTCAAAACTGAGTTAGGTGCACTTTTATTTAAGAATTACAAAAAGTAATGCTATAAGTAAAAGGATGATAACGATTAAAGAACAGATTAAAAAATCTTTCTTACCCATAAGCATCACCTCCAATCTATAAAGATAGAGGCAGCACCCAACTATTAAATGTTCCTATATATAATTATAACAAATGTTCGTTATATAATCAAGAAATTTTAAAAATTATAAGTAAAAAAAGAGATAAATTTATATCTTGAAATTATATAATTAATATATTATAATTTAGTAGTAGGTGATGTACATGCATGTAAAAGAAATAATTTATATGATAGTAATACCATTTTTATTTGTATTAGCTATCATACCATTTATAAAGAAAGTAGCAGCTCATGTAGGTGCTATGGATATTCCTGACAAAAGAAAGGTCCATAAAAAACCAATGCCTAGAATGGGTGGACTTGGGATATATATGGGATTTTTACTTGGATATATACTATTTGGAACAATGTCTCTTAAGATGAATGCTATTTTAATAGGAAGTTTTATTATAATAGTTACTGGTATTGTCGATGATATTAAACCAATACCAGCTAAAGTTAAATTTTTATTCCAAATAATAGCCGCTTCAGTCGTAGCATTTTATGGACAAATATTATTACAAGATTTATCTGCTTTTGGTTTTTATATTGATTTTGGCATCTTTAGTTATCCAATTACAATACTATTTATTGTAGCTATAATCAACTGTATCAATCTAATAGATGGAATGGATGGTTTAGCCGCAGGGCTTAGTTCAATATATTTTATAACTATAGGAATAGTAGCAGTATTATGGAAACATAGTTTTGGCTTAGATGCTGTTATTACATTTATAATGTTAGGAGCAACTTTAGGATTTTTATGTCATAACTTTAATCCAGCTAAAATATTTATGGGAGATTCTGGAAGTATGTTCTTAGGATATATAATAGCAGTTATTGCATTACTTGGATTTAAGAATGTAACCCTAACTACATTACTAGCTCCAATATGTCTACTAGCAATACCTATTATGGATACTTTATTTGCAATACTAAGAAGATTAGTTAATAAAAAACCTATATCTGAACCAGATAAAGAACACTTACACCATCAATTACTTAACTTAAATTTATCTCATAGAAACGTAGTGTTAGTTATATATGCACTAGACATACTATTCGCATCAGCAATGTTAATATATATGTTATATGATAGAACTGTTGGTGTAATTATGTACTCCATGTTATTTATAGTTGTATTAATATTTATAATTAAAACAAACATTATAATAGATCATAGAAAAAAAGAAAAAAGTGATGTTACAAAATAAATTGTAATTTCACTTTTTTTAATATTTATTTTTTATTTGTTTCCTTTTTTAGTAGATCTCTAATTTCAGTTAATAATTTAATATCTTCTGGTGTTTCCACTGTTTTAGGTTCTTCAACTTTAGGCTTTTTGAATTTATTCATAATTTTTACTACTGTAAAAATACATGCCGCAATAATTAAGAAGTCTACAATATTTTGAATAAATGAACCATATAAAATTTCAGAATCCTTAACTTTAATAGATAAAGATGTAAAATCTAAACCACCGATAACAATACCTACTAATGGCATAATTACATCGTTTACTAGACTTGTAACTATTTTACTAAAAGCAGTTCCTACAACAACACCTATAGCCATGTCAATGACATTACCTTTAGAAATAAATTCCTTAAATTCCTTTAAAATTTTCTTCATACTTCCTCCTTAATTATATTATAAATTGATTAAATGCTTTTTGTAAATATTTAGTAGTAAAAAAGATGTAAAAAAACAAAAATCATATTGAAAAAATAATATCTAATATGATATGATAAAATGGTCTAAAGAAAGGAATGAAATATGAAAAAATACGTTTATGCATTCAAAGAAGGTAATGCAACAATGAGAAATTTACTTGGTGGTAAAGGTGCTAACTTAGCTGAAATGACAGTATTAGGTTTACCAATCCCACAAGGATTCACTGTTACAACAGAAGCTTGTACAGAATATTATAATTGTGGTGAAACTATATCAAGTGAAATTGAAGAACAAATATTCTCAGCACTAAGAGGCTTAGAAGAAATTCAAGGAAAGAAATTTGGAGATGAATCAGATCCTTTATTAGTATCTGTAAGAAGTGGTGCTAGAGCAAGTATGCCTGGTATGATGGATACTATCTTAAACTTAGGATTAAATGATAAATCAGTTGAAGGATTTGCTGCTAAGACTGGAAATCCTAGATTTGCATATGATAGCTATAGAAGATTTATTCAAATGTATTCTGATGTAGTTATGGAAGTAAACAAATCTTTCTTCGAAAAAATTATTGATGAATTAAAAGAAGAAAAAGGTATTAAATACGATACTGAAATGACAGTTGAAGATTTAAAAGAATTAGTTAATAGATTCAAAAGTGTTTATAGTGAACACATGAACGGAGAAGAATTCCCACAAGACGCTAACGTTCAATTAATGGGAGCTGTTAAAGCAGTATTTAGATCTTGGGATAATCCTAGAGCTATCGTTTATAGAAGAATGAATGATATTCCAGGTGACTGGGGAACTGCTGTTAACGTACAAGCAATGGTATTTGGTAATATGGGAGATACATCTGGAACAGGTGTTGCATTTACTCGTAACCCATCTACTGGTGAAAAAGGTATATATGGAGAATATTTAATTAATGCACAAGGTGAAGACGTTGTTGCTGGTGTTAGAACTCCACAACCTATAACTAAATTAGCTGAAGATATGCCTGAATGTTACGAAGAATTTATGGCTATTGCTAATAAATTAGAAAACCACTATAAAGATATGCAAGATATGGAATTTACTATTCAAGAAGGTAAATTATATTTCTTACAAACTAGAAATGGTAAAAGAACTGCTAGTGCAGCAATTAATATTGCATGTGATTTAGTAGATGAAGGTATGATTACTCCTGAAGAAGCTATTTCTAGAATAGACGCTAAAAGCTTAGATCAATTATTACACCCAATGTTCGATGCTACAGAACTTAAAAATGGTGAAGTAATTGGCGAAGCATTACCTGCATCTCCTGGTGCTGCTGCTGGTAAAGTATATTTTACTGCTGACGCTGCTAAAGCTGCTGGTAAAGGTGGAAGAGGAGAAAGAGTTATCCTTGTAAGACTTGAAACAACTCCAGAAGACATTGAAGGCATGGTTGCTAGCCAAGGAGTATTAACAGTACGTGGAGGAATGACTTCTCATGCTGCAGTTGTTGCTCGTGGTATGGGAACTTGTTGTGTATCAGGATGTGGAGCAATCAGTTTAGATGAACACGCTAAAACATTCACTCTAGGTGGACATACTTTCCACGAAGGAGATTACATTTCATTAGATGGTTCTACTGGTAAAATCTATAAAGGAGATATCAAGACAGTTGATGCATCTGTATCTGGGAACTTCGGAAGAATTATGGCATGGGCTGATGAATATAGAAAATTAAAAGTTAGAACTAATGCTGATAATCCAAGAGATGTTAAAAAAGCTGTAGAACTTGGAGCTGAAGGTGTAGGACTTTGCAGAACAGAACACATGTTCTTTGAAGAAGATAGAATTCCTAAAATTAGAAAAATGATCTTATCTGAAACAGTAGAAGCTAGAGAAGCTGCCTTAAATGAATTAATACCATTCCAAAAAGGTGACTTTAAAGCAATGTACAAAGAATTAAATGGTCTACCTATGACAGTTAGATATTTAGATCCACCTCTACATGAATTCTTACCTACAGAAGAAAAAGATATAGAAATGTTAGCTAATGATTTAAATGTTACTGTTGGACACTTAAAGAATAAAATTGCTGAATTACACGAATTTAACCCAATGATGGGTCATAGAGGATGCCGTTTAGCTGTTACATATCCAGAAATTGCTAAAATGCAAACTAGAGCTTTAATTGAAGCTGCTATTGAAGTATCAGAAGAAGAAGGAATCGAAATTGTTCCTGAAATAATGATCCCATTAGTTGGAGAAAAGAAAGAATTAAAATTTGTTAAAGATATAGTTGTTGAAACTGCAGAATTAGTTAAAAAAGAAAAGAATTCTAATATCAAATATCATATTGGTACAATGATAGAAATTCCAAGAGCTGCACTTTTAGCTGACGAAATTGCTGAAGAAGCAGAATTCTTCTCATTTGGAACTAACGACCTAACACAAATGACATTTGGATTCTCTAGAGATGACGCTGGTAAATTCTTAGATGCTTATTATCAAACTAAGATTTATGAATCAGATCCATTTGCTAGACTAGACCAAAATGGTGTTGGACAATTAGTAAGTATGGCTTGTGAAAAAGGAAGAAAAACTAGAGCAGATATTAAGCTTGGTATTTGCGGAGAACACGGTGGGGAACCTGCATCAGTTGAATTCTGCCACAAAGTAGGACTTAATTATGTATCTTGCTCACCATATAGAGTTCCTATTGCAAGATTAGCTGCTGCACAAGCCGCTATCAAAGAAG
Source organism: Bacilli bacterium (assembly GCA_017409025.1). Lineage (GTDB taxonomy): Bacteria > Bacillota_I > Bacilli_A > RF39 > UBA660 > RUG705. The sequence goes on from JAFQTN010000012.1 coordinate 44,253, forward strand.
GGATGAATAACTAATTCTATTTAGATAGCTTACAAACTCAAGTAAAATAAGGATTTTAAGCAAAATGCTATATTAATCCAAATTGAGTAAAAAGATATAAATATAATTAATAATATAAATTAAGACTAAAATGACTTATTAATAGTACATTTTAGTCTTTTTTTTGCTTTTTTGCGATTGAAATTTGGAGGTGTTAAAAATGCGTTTGTTATATACAAAACCTGAATTAAAAGATTTATCACAAGGATCAAGAATTGCATTTGTAAGACAATTAAGATTAATGACTCAAGATGAAGTATTTGATAAATTAGAAATTATAATCCTATCAAGATGAGGAATTATATGATAATAAAAGTTTTTGTGATATAATATAGGAGATTTACTACTAATAAGGAGGAAAAAAATGATTGATTTACACTTGCACACTACTTATTCTGATGGTACAGATAATGTTAAAGAATTATTACTAAATGCTGAGTTAAAAAAGTTAGATATTATTTCTATAACTGATCATGATTCAGTGGATGCGTATAAGGAATTAGAAAATAAAGAAATAAGGGATCTTTTTAGTGGGAAGATTATAGTAGGAGTTGAATTAAAAACATATTATAATGGTATTCCTATGGAAGTATTAGGATATGGAATAGATTATAATAAAATAAAAATAAATAAAATAGATATATATGACATTCAAGTTAAATCATTAAATGAATTAAAAAAACGTGCAAAAAAGTTAAAACTTATTTTTGATGAAAATATTAGTGTTTCTAGAACTGATCCGAGAAGAAAATATGCTTCATATGTATTAGCTAAGGAACTTTTGAAACATGAAGAAAATAAAGAAATATTATTAGCGATAGGTCCTGAATTTGATGAAAATAGTTTTTATAGAATTCACACTAGTAACAAAAATAGTATATTTTATTATGATGAAAGTAAATATGGTATATCCTTAACAGAAGTTATTAATAATATTCATGATGCTGGTGGATTAGCATTTTTAGCTCATCCATTAGTATATCCTTTTGATGAAATGAATAAATTAAATGAAATAGAAATAATTTTAAAAAATTATCAATTGGATGGATTAGAATGTGAATATCCTTTATTTAGTAATCAGGATAGGTCAAATCTAAAAAATATAGCATTAAAATATAAAAAATATGTTAGTGGAGGGACAGATTACCACGCGAAGAATAAACCAAACATATATATAGGTACAGGAATTAACAATAATATTTATATAACTAATGAATATATTAAAGATTGGTTTGTTAATGTAGATAAAATTTAAAAATTAATTAGTAAGGAAAAATATTAAGCCATTTTAACTATTTATATTATTTATTCATCCCTAACAGCACAGTGGTACAAGCTGCAATCAATAATAATTAATTAAAATAATTAGACTAAAATTTTGAAATAATTTTGGTCTTTTTTATAAATAAATTTTTTATTATTCTAATATTTGTTTTAAATAAAAATATGTAATAATTATTTTCTATAAAATATATAAAAATCAAAATTTATATGTTATAATAATAAATAGATAATAGAGATATTCCTTATGATTGGATGGTGTTATATCAAATGGGAAAATTAACTATTGATAGATTCAAAGAAATCAAAAGTAAGTTAGCGCATATTAGAGAAAAATATGAAGTATTAGAAAAAAATGAATCCAATGCCAAAGAAGAAAAACAAAAATTAATTGAACAATATCTTAACCTTCAAAATGAATTGTTATCACATGATTTAAGTAGTATCTCACCAAAGTTATGGGAAGATTTGTTAATAATTTGTGATAAAGAACATATTGCTGATTTTTCCAAAACAAAAGCATATATAGATTTTTCAATAGTTGAATATTCTGAATTTGTCAATTATAAAGGATGTAAGATACAAAAAATAGATCAAATTAACAGGATAATCAATTCTGATAATTTTGATGAAAACGTTATTGCTAAAAATCCAAATATGTTTATTTCTAATTCATTCGAAGAAGAAATAAAGAAAAAAATATATAGTAGTAAATTAACTATTGAGGATTTATTCAACTTATCAAATGAACAACTAATTGAATTGCAATCTAAAAATATAAGAAATTCGTTTGAACCTAATACCAAACATCTAATTGATAATATTGGGCTAGAAAATGCTATGCAATTATTTTTAATATCAAAAGAAGATTATAAGATGGTTTATGATATTTCAGTTATGTTAAATTCAAGTGCACAATTGTATATTGAATCTACTAAAAGAGAAAAATTTTTAAACGACATTAAATCTTGTGAAGTATCACAAATAAAGGATATGTATTCTTCGTATTTAAAAGATGCGATTATGAATGAAAAATATGGTCAAATTGATATTAGAAAACTGCCAGAAAAATTTGTTTTAGAAAATAGTGAAACCTTTTTATTGGGAGAAAGCATTCCTGAAGACTTAAGGGAAAGATATTATTCGAGAAAACTAACATGGGATGATATTATAAATAATATTTATTTATTTAAAAATATTCCAATAAGTAATTTTTTATCTACTTCTTCGGAATACTTCTATGATTTTTCACAATTTAGCAATTTCTTAGGTGATGATATATTACAAATATGCTTAAGTATATATCCAGAGTTGGTTAATTATATAATAAAGGGTAATTTGACTTCCAAATTATGTTATTTTGCATTAGTAAACGACTTACCAAAATTAAATAAATCTATTGACACAAAAGAAAAGTTAATTAATTATCTAGCACCTTTTTTTAAAAATCATAATGAATTAGTTAATAGGGAACAACTATTACTTTATGAACCATCTTTTTTCCTTTTAGATAAAGAACAACAAGCTTTAATAAATTTGTTTGGATTAGAAAATATTAAAAGATTTGAAAAAGAGACTGGGTTATTTTCTCATCAGTCAGGTTCAAATTCTCGTGGACTAGAAATGTTAAAAGCATGTGTCACGTTTAATAATTCCACTAGTAGGTATGAACTATTAAAAGACGGAATAGACTTCAAATATGGCACTTTGAACTATGAAGATTTTTTAAACAATTTGGCTTTGTATATAGATTCCATGAGGGCTAACGGAAATTTTTATGATTTTCCTGATTACGATTGGATGGAAGGAGAATTTAGGGAAAAACATCCTGAAATATTTATTGCTAAAGAAGCACCAGAAAAATTAAGAAAAGCATTTTATAATCACAGTATTACTCCACACGATTTATATCTACATAAAGAATATATACCATTTCTGATTGATAAAAATTTATCAAATACAATAACCGCTAATTTAAAATTAAACGTTCCTGCATTGGCAGCTTCTGACGGAACTATTGTTCCGAATTCTGTTGAATTTGATAAGGAATATATATCACGATACGGCAATCTTAAATATTTACAATTAATATCTAAGTACGGAAAAATCTTAAAAAATCTAACTGTTGATAGTTTAAACAACGAAATAGATGATGAAGAAAAAATTGAACTTTCAATAAGAAATGCAATATATAAAAGAATAATAACTTCTAATATAATAAGTTATGAATATTTAAAAGATGTACCAGAATTTACTAAAGAACATCCCGAAATTTTTGTAGATTTTTCTAATTTAACAAGTATTCCCAACGAAGAGAGAGAAAAATTAGGATTTCACTATTATAATAAAATATTATCTTTTGATGATATAAGAAAATATCCTGAATTAGTAACCATTCTAAAGGATAAAGAATTATTAATAGCGTTCGGGAACAAAACTAGTTACAGAAGTTATACATTTCAATTAGACGATAAAGGAGTCATGTCAACCAGTAGTTGCAATAATAAGCATAGTGATCTAGAACTATTAAATATATATGGCAAAGAAAAATTTTTAGAATTATGTCGTAAATACGGAAGATATTTAAATGGAATTGTTAATTTGCTTGCCCAAGATACTGCTATTAATGATTTTACTGAATACATGGAACCTATCAAAAATAGCAATAATAGGGAAGTTGATTTAAACAAAGTCACTAAAAGAATTGAAAAAATAATTTTAAGAGAAATCTTAACCGGAAAAATGGATTATCATCCTGATGATGCTCCTGATTTTTTAAAAGAAAAACATCCTGAATTATTTTTAAATGAAGACGCACCTGAAGAATTAAAGAAATATTTTTATAACAAAAACGATAATCATCCATTAACATTTACAGTTTTAAAAGAACATCAAGATTGGCTTCCATATTTAGAAGGTAAATCAATTATGACTGCTTTATTAAGAGGGACAGCTTTTAAAGAAAATATGCTACAATATTTTGTGTTGTTTGGTGCGAAAAATGCAATTAAATTAGGTATTAACAAAAACGAAACTGTTACTGAAATGATAATGTCAGATCAAGTAACATTAATGAAAGATTGGTATGATAAAACTGGAGGTAAATTTATACCAGATTATGTAGTAATGCAAAATATAAGATTGGAAGATGCTGACAAATTTTTAACATCAGGAGCTAATTGGAGTAGTTTAATGAAAATCAAAAGTTTTGCTAGTAAACCAGAATCAAGAGATGCAATGTTAAAATTGGCATACTCTTTCGGTGTATTCGATCAAGACCAAAGAGGTTTCAAAAAGTTATATGATTTATTAACTGTTTTACCAAGAAAAATTGAAACAAACAAAAAATACATAATCGAAAGAATCGAAGAACAAATAAGATTCTATAGCCAACAAAGAGTCATTTTTGAACGAAGAATTAAAATAGATCTTGATGGCAATATTATCCCTATGACCGAAGAAGAAAAAGAAGAAGCATATAATGAAATGCTCGCCTATGTTAAAAACAATAATTATAATGCCCTATATGATTTATTAAAGTCATTGAAAGAAGAAAATTTGGACATAGATTTTTCTCAAAATATATTTAGTCAAATATATATAAAAAATGATGATGGAAGTTATAGCCTAAACATAAATGAACAAAGATATCCTAAAACTGCTCAAGCAATAAGAGAAATTTTATCTAATCCTAATGAATTATCTATCTTAACACCAAGTAAAGCACATCGCTATTTTGGTGGATTTAAATTAGAATATGATCCAGATTTTAGAGAATTTTTCTTATCAAATTATGATCAAATTATGAATAATAGTCAATATTTATCAAAAATATCCGTTATACAAAACAGATTCAAAGAAATAAAAGCGGTATATTCTAATGTAAATTTAACATTAGATTTAGCTATAAGCTACTTAGATAGTAATAAATATGTAAATGTAAATGTTGGAAATGAGAGAGTTACGCAGGCGGCAGCATTACAAAATTATTCACAAACTGATTTTGAAACATTACAAAAAATTTATAATTATGGAAAACAAAGAGTTTTCAGTAGTATTCCAAGAATTGAATCAGAATGCATTATTGAACTTCCTTCAGGGAATTATTCTTATGAGATACTTAGGCTAGATGATCCTAGAGCAATGTCAATAGGATTTGAAAGTGATTGCTGTCAGAGATTAGGTGAACCTGCAGAAGTTTGTATGGAACATAGTATGGTAGATAAAAATGGAAGAGTATTCATTGTAACCAACGATAAAGGCGAAGTTGTTGCGCAAAGTTGGGTATGGAGAAACAAGGATGTTTTATGTTTTGATAATATTGAAATACCTGATCAAAAAATGTGGGATAATGGTGTCTCAAGAGGACTAGAAGATTCCGGTATAAGAAATCAGTTTACTGATGACATACTAACTATTTATAAAATGGCAGCTCACGAATTAATGGATAAAGATGAGAAAGCATATAGAGAACTTCTTGAAAGTGGTAAAATTACAAAAGAGCAATATGATGGATTAAGATTAGGAAAAATAACAACCGGAGAAGGTTATAGTAACATAAAAGGTTCTATAGAAACATTACCTATTGATGAAAATCCGAAGCTAACAAGACCAATACCTTTTAAAGAACCCGTAAGATTAAATAGAGGTTTATATATAAGCGATTCATCTACTCAATATATTATAGAAGAAAGAAAAGACAGAAAAGAATATATCGGTGAAACTATTACAGTTCATCATGATGATTATATCGAATATAGTGATTCTAACTTTGATGAAATAGCCTTACTTACTCTTGGTAAATTGGAAATAGTTACCAAAGGAGATTCTGAATGTTTAGATAATTATGTTAATAAAGATTCAGAAGAAAAACATTTAGTTACACAAATAGCAAGAGATTATGGACTAAATTCTAAAACAACAAAAATAGTAATGAATCCTAATTTTGCAATAATATATGATGTCAATGATGACGTTGTAAGGATAGCTGATTTATTATTTAACACTAAAGTTGATAATAATAAACAACAAATGGATATTGAAAATATAGTAGTAATGCAAATAAGATTAGCATTAGAGCAAATAAGTAAAGATAAAAAAATTAATACATCTTTATTAGATAAAAAACAAAAAGAAATGTACGATAAAGTAATGGGATTAACCGATGAATTAGATATAGAAAGAGGTGTAGGCAATGCAAGAAAAAATTAATACAATTTTGATGGATGCTTTAAGCATAGACAAAACCAAATTAAATCAAAATTTAAAACAAATAATTAATGAATTACAAAATGCTTTCAAAAATAGTAAAGAATTAATTTTAGAAGCAAATAAAATTGATAAAAAAAACAGTAATGGATTTATAATTGATTTAACCATTATTGACAATATTTTTGAAAATATAAAAAAAGAAGATTTAATATATGGTAGTGTAACTCTTTCACAAAAAGATAATGATAAGAATTTAATATACGGCAAGCAAATAATGGATTCTGGAATTGTAATTGTAATAAATGATGGAAATCCATATGCTATTATCGAAATAATTTTAAGAAACATTTTAGCAGGAAACACCACAATAATTACTAATAATGGATATATGTATGGGACTAATCAATTAATAATTCAAATTGTCGAGGGAGTTTTAGAACAATTTAATATATCTAAAAAATTGATACAAATATATTTGACAGAAAACTATGATGATGTTTTATCTAATTATGCTAACATTGATTTAGTTATATGTATAGGAGACCATAATCTCCAAAGATTAATCGCTAAAAAAAGTAATAATAGAACAATTTATAGTGGATATGAGAATTTTGATTTATATATTGAAGATACTACTCACTTAGAATTTTTAAATAAAATAGTTAATACAGGTTTAAATATTCAAGTATATGTTAATAAAAATACTGAATTTGATAACAATAATTCAATATTAGTTGATGATATTGATGAAGCTATAGCACAAATAAATTATAATGGTAATAGATATAGTTCTTCAATATTTACTAATTCAAAAGAAAATGCATCTAAATTTGTAAGAGAAGTTAAAACAAAAATAGTAACCATTAATACTAGTCCTACGATAGAAAGATTAATGGACATTAAACAAGCAGATTTAGTAAATGAAAAAACAATAGTTTATCCCATGAATTTTAAATTCAATGGTGGTAACAATAATATTATATTAAATGATACGTCTATCATTTAATATTTTAACAGAGTATTATAATTATATAAAATTAAAAAAGTGATCAAAATAATATCGCTTTTTTAATTTGTTTCAATATTAACAGTATAACTAGATATTCCTCTATAATATTTATCTTCAGTAAAATCATCTTCACTATCGTAAGTGAATACAGTAACAGTAATTGGTGAAGTTATAGAAGTTCCCTTATGAGCAAAGAATAATTTAACGGAAGAAATAATCGTATCATCATTCATATCTTTTGATTCTAAATGAGAATAATAAGTTCCATCTACTTGATTAACATCATCATAAAGATATACATATACATATGGTGCCATCGAATGCATAGCACTAGGATCTAGAATTAATTTTTCTATAGTTTTACCTTCTGCCTCAAAAGTTATATAAAAACCCGTTTTATAGTTATCAATATTTTCATACATACTATAATATTTCTTATAATTAGATTTGGTATTAGAACTATCTAGAGTATCTATATCAGTGTAATATATATCAAATACTGCAAAATCTTTAAAGTTCCCTAGAGTAGTCTCATATTTTTTAACTTTATTTTTCCCTTCATATAAAGATACTTTAATAGGATTATCATCTATATATTCATCTATTTTAATTGTTTCATCTATATTAATTTCAGCATCCATACTATTATCATCAATATTCTTATCTATACATCCTGTTAGCATAAATATAATAGTTATTATCAAAATTATTTTTTTCATATTATCACCATATAATAATTATAACATAAAAAAAGACTATTAGTCTTTATAATTTAAAATCTTCATAGTCTTCATCAGTCATATCTTTTAAATCATAGAATGGTCTTTCTTTATATTTCTTAATATTAGCTACGATATTTGTAGGAAATTTTTTAATCATTTTATTATAATTAGTAATGTTAGCATTATAATAATTTCTTAGAGTTAATAATTCATCATTAATTATTTCTAATTGTCTTGATACTTTAAATATTTCATCACTTTCCCTTAATTTTAAATTAGCTTCATATATACTTAAAAATTCATTATAAGATTTAACTAGAATTCTATCTAAATCAAAATTACTTATTTTTCTAGCTCTTAATTTAATTATCTCTTTAAATGCTTCAGGTCCTAGTTCTATTTTATTTCTAATTAGAGAGATACTTCTATTTAGAAGATCATATTTATCTCTTAAATTATTATCTATTCTAGATTCTGCTTCTTCAATTCTTATAATTGATTCATTAATTTTATTATATATATGAATATAAGTTATAAGTAAAATGATTATTAAAGTTATTATTATAAATAATGCTATTAGAAAGCCGTTCATATTATCACCATATTAATTATATCAAATAAATTTGTTTAAAACAAGAATTATGTATAAAATTGTTTGTTATAGTTAATTGGTTCTTCAAATGTAACAAAATCTAAGTAGATAATTAATATTAAATACCATTCCCCAGTATTAGGATTTGATAAAATTACATGATCTTTTCCGGCTTGTTCTATAATTCCATCAAAAACTCTATCTTGCCATTCAACAGAACCAGGAACAGTTACATGAAGTCTTGCTTTTTTACCTCTATTTAATCTTAATATATTTTCAATATAAGATTGTTCTTCAATAGGTCCAGAAAAACTATTTTGATTTTGAAAATTTGGCATAGATTGCTGATTTGGTACAGTATTATTTTCTAACCCAGTACCTGGAAAACCACTATTAAAATAACTTCCATTCATATAAAAATCATCCTTTCTCTATAATTATATTAGTAATTAATAATAATATTCATATAGAATAAACAGATTAAATTAACGATATGTTAAAGCATAAAAAGTTAACAAACAAATATTTGTTTTTATATTGACTTTTATTTATTTTAATAGTATTGTTTATTTAGTGATAATCACTAAGAAAGAGGTATAGGTGTCAGTTGAAAAATTACAGATAATTAATAAAATATTTAAAAATGAAACAATTAGAACAGCATGGGATAAGAACGAGGAAAAATACTATATTAGTATTGTTGATATAGTAGAAATATTATCAGAGAGTGAAAATCCTAGGAAGTATTGGAACAAATTAAAAGAAAGACTTAAAAAAGAAGGGAACGAAACGGTGACAATTTGTCACCAGTTGAAATTAAAAGCAAAAGACGGAAAATATCGTATGACTGATGTTTGTGATATTGAAGGAATGTTCAGAATTATTGAATCAATTCCATCTAAGAATGCTGAGCCAATTAAAAGATGGTTAGCAAGACTTGGCAAAGAAAGAATAGATGAAGTGTTTGATCCATCTTTGAGCATACAAAGAGCAATTGATTTATATAGGACTAAAGGTTATGATGAGGATTGGATTAGTAAGAGAATTAGAACATTACAAGAGAGAAAGAAATTAACTGATATTTGGTATGAATTAGGAATAGAAAAAGAACATGAATATGCAATCCTTACTAACGAAATATATCGAAGTTGGTCTGGTATGACAGCAAATCAATATAAAGAATTTAAAGGTTTAAGAAAAGAGAATCTTAGAGATAATATGGACAATCTAGAACTTATTTTATCTGATTTATCTGAAGAGGCAACAAAAAGAATTGCAGCAAAGAATAGGCCAAAGGGATTAAAAGAAAATATAAAAGTGGCTCATATTGGTGGTAATGTTGCTAAAGTTGCAAGGGATGAGTTAGAAGAAAAACTTGGAGAAATTATTGTAAATCCTTCAAATAGATTATATAATGAAAGTGGAGAAAATAATTTTTTAGGAGATGATAATTAATGAAAATAAGAGTAGGAGTATCTAATAGACACATACATTTATGTAAAGATGATGCAGAAACTTTATTTGGCAAAAATTATGAATTTAAAAAAAGAAATGATTTAACTCAGACAGGAGAATATGCTTGTGAAGAAGTAGTTAAAGTCAGTACTGATAAATATGAATTTCCTTACGTAAGAGTATTAGGACCATTAAGAGAATATACTCAAGTAGAAGTATCAAGAGATGATAGTTTGTTACTTGGCATAAATCCTCCGGTAAGAGATAGTGGCGATTTAGAAAATTCAGAATCAGTTTACTTAGAAGGTCCAAATGGTAAAATATTCAAAAAAAATTGCTGTATAATTGCCAACAGACATATTCATTGTAATAAATTAGATAATATTGACCATACTAATGGTGATATAGTTAGTGTCAATGTTAATGGAAAAGTAATGGATAATGTTCATATAAAAATGAAAGATAGTTATGTTCTAGAACTTCATATAGATAAATGTGATGCCAAAGAATATAATTTAAATACAGGTGACTATATCGACTTAGAATAGGTGATATAGATGGATATAATTACAATACTTAAAAGAACTAAAAAAGAACTTATTAGAAAAATTGTTACTTCTGTAGTTATACAAGGATTATTATTAATAATTCCTGTATATTGGACCAATAGTATCAATCATGCTACAGCATTAGAATTTGATAGTGCTTTTAAGTTAGTAATTATAACTTTAATATTATCTTTATTATATTATTTATGGAGTTATTTTAATCAAAAATCATGGTTTGAATATTATAATAGATTATATTTAGAATATACCAATTTAGTAATGGAAGGTAATGTGGATAATGTCACCCTAGGGGAATATACTAATATAATTAATAATGATATAGATATAATAGGTACTTTTATTGGTAATGCTGTAACTAGAATTATTCAAATATTAGAATTTTTGGTTATATATATGTATTTTCTATCTATTAATTTCTATATATTCTTAGTTACTTTAATAATATCTATCTTTATGATTATAATTATTTTATATTTTGGCTCTAGAATAGAGATAGAGAATAAAAATAGAAAAGATAATTTAGATTATAAAACCATAAATATACATAACATATATGATGTATTAAAAGAAAAAAAGAAAATAAAAGATAATAGTTTTATAAGTAGTACTATAAGATATTTAGAAAGTAACGCTAAATTTAATTTATTTGTTAAAGCTATGATATATTTAGTACTTGGATTTATTGAACTATGTAGATATGGTATTATAATATATGCCATATATTTAGTTAGTATAGGTAAGATGGAAATAGGAACAGTATTACTTATATATTCTTATTATGCTAAGATAATAACTAACTTTGAAGTATTAGGTACTATTAATGCAGAATTTCAAAGTGTTAAAGTATCTATAAATAGATTAAACAAGATAAAAAGCAATCAGAAGATATAAAACTGGTTGTTTTAATTTATAATTAAATGTTATAATTTAATTGGGTGATAGTATGAGATATCCTAAAAGATTAAATAAAAATGGAACGATAGGCGTAGTGGCTCCTAGTACAGGTTTTACTGAACACAAATATATAACTATGTGTAATAATGCTAAAGAAAGATTAGAAAAATTAGGCTATAGTATTATATATTCAGAAAGTTGTTTTAATGATTTAAATGGCAGAAGCAACACTTCATTAATTAGAGCTAAAGAATTTGAAGATATGTATTTAAATAATGAGATTGATATTCTTATTGCTATCGGTGGTGGGGAATATGAAATGGAGATTTTAGATAGTCTTGATTTAGATAAAATAAAGAATTCTCCTGTAAAGTTATTTTGTGGTTGTTCTGATAATACAATTTTAACTTTTTTATTAACAACATATTGCGATATAGCATCTGTATATGGTCATAATTTTTATGAAATAGGAATAGAACATAAAGTAATTAATGATTATGTTGAATTTTTAAAAGGAAATAATCTTGATTTAGTTGAAATAAAAAAAGTAGAAGAAAAAGATGAGAGTTGGAAGTTTTCTTTGCCACAGATCAATTATGATTGTAATTATATTAATGATTGGAAATTATACTACGAAAAAGATAAGATAGAAGTATCAGGCATGGTAATAGGAGGTTTATTAGATAATTTAATATGCATATGTGGTACTAAATATGATAATTTATCTAATTTTACTCAAAAATACAAAAATTATGGTTTTATTTGGTATATAGATATTTGTACTTTGAATCCAGAAGAAGTAAAAAGAGGATTGTGGCAGTTGAAAAATGCTGGTTGGTTTGACTATGCTAAGTTAATTATTATAGGTCGACCAATAAATCAGTCGGATTCTTATGGCATAAATTATAGAGAAAACATGTATGACGAATTAAAAGAATTAAAAATTCCTATAATTTTTGATGCTAATATAGGTCATATAGCTCCATGTTATTATATGTATAATGGTGCTATAGCCAGAGTTATATATGAGAATAATTTAGGTAAAATCCAATATATTTAAATTATCGAATAAAAAGGTGCTATTAATGATAGTAATTTTAGAAAAAGAATACAGGAAAATGAAGATAAAATGAATTTATCACTAGATTTATTAAGCAAAAATGTAAGTTTGTGATAAACAACTGATTTTTTTAATTCTTTCATTTTTCTCCACATATGACTAAGAATTGATAACTTTGAAAAAATGGAGTTAGATTATTTATCTATGGAGAGTTGTTTAGTAAGGAAGAAAGGGAATCATAATGAATAAATTATATATTATTCGTCATGGAAAAACAGATTGGAACAAAATAGGATTATTGCAAGGAAATACAGATATTGATATAAATGAAGAAGGTATCTTTCAGGCTAAAGAACTAGCAAATAATATTAATCTAAAACAAATAGATATTTGTCTATGTTCTCCATTAAAAAGAGCAAAGAAGACAGCTGATATTATTGTTGGCGATAAGATAAATATAGTTTATGATGAATTATTAGTAGAAAGATCTTTTGGTGATTATGAAGGTAAAAAAATAAATTATGATTTGATTTCTTCACAATGGGATTATAAACTTAATGATTCTTCAAATAACATTGAAAGTATTCAAGATTGTTTATTAAGAGCAAATAAATTTTTAAATAAAATAAAAGAACAATATCCGAATAAATCAATATTAATTATTTCTCACGGAGGTTTTATTAAGGCTCTTCATTTTAATTTAATTGGATATGATGAAAATACAGATTTCTTGTCTTTTAATCCACAAAATACTACGTTATACACATATGAACTTGAGTGAATATAACACTATTTTTAAGTAGGATAGTATAATGAATTTTGAAAATATAACTTTAAGAAGATTAAAAGACAATAATGAAGATTATAAATTATTAGAAAAATGGTATCAACAAAAAGAAATATACACTCATTTTGAACAAAGAAAACTTAATTTAGAAGAAATTAAAAGTAAGTATTATCCTAGAACATTAGATAATAGTTCTATATCTGTATATATGATAGAATATAAAAATATACCAGTTGGAATAATACAGTATCAGTCAATTAATAATGATAATAAAGTTCTTTATAAAATTGATAGTGATAATTGTTATGAAATAGATGTTTTTATAGGTGAATTAGATTATCATAATATGGGTATAGGATATAAATCTATTAATATGATAAGTGATTATCTTTTTAATGAAAAGAATGCTAATTTATTAGTTATATCTCCATTAAAGAGTAATATAAATGCTATTAAGTGTTATAAAAAGAGTGGATTTGAAATAAAAGATAATTATATTACTGAGAATACTATTGGTATATTACAGGAATATGTCTTAATGACTAAAGAAAAATAATTAAAACAATTAGATATTATTAATTCTAATTGTTTTTTATGGGTTTTAATTTGGAATGGATTAGATTAAGATTTGTTTTCTTTATGGATATTTTTATTATGGGGTTATGCCTATGGCAAGTGTAAAATATGATTTGTTTAAGTATAAGTAGATGATTTAGAGATAGATTTTTATAATGAAAAAACATCAGATTAGTTCTAATGTTTTGTTATTTTTTTCCGTGCCCTTTGCTTTCGTCTGTAATTAAATCGCTTTCTAGTATTGTTTTTATTATATCTTCTTTGCTATAACCTAGTTCTTCTAATTCTTTTATTCTATTCTTTATGAATTTTAAATATGTTTTGTATGTGTCTGTTCTCCTTGTTAAGTTTTCTTTTATTTCTGCTTCGTTAAATCCTAAATCAGATAAACTCTTTATATAATCTTGCACTGTCATTTAAATCACCTTCCTATTTGAATTTTATCAGATTTTAAATGATTATTCAAGTGGTTTTTTCGTTATGATAGTATAAACGTGAATTTTTATTTGTATATCAGTTTTTTTTATGTTATAATTTTAATAGAGGTGTTGTATGAAAGAGATAGAAGAAATGCTTGAACATTTAGATATACATTTAAAATCAAATCCATCTAAGGAAGAAAGAATTAAAATATTGGAATCACAATTATTGGATTTCAAACATTATGGTGTTAAGTTTGCTATAGAATTGTGTGTATCGTTAGGATTATTATTTTGTTTTGGGAATATTTTAGTCAATGCTATGAATTTTGGATTATCGCTTGGTACTTTATGGTCAATGTTAATCCCGGCTATTTTTATATCAGTGGGAGTTCCAATTTATCGTGATTATAAAAAAGAAAAAAAATTTTTAGAGATATCTTCAGAATTAGATCGTTTACATAGAGAGATTGAAATTGAAAAGACAAAACAAAAAGCAAAAGAAAACAGTCTTGTTCAAAATAAAGAAAAAAGTGCTAATAGTCCTAAATACAGTTTTACAAATAAAAAAGATTTTTCAGACAAAGGTATATATATGTCAGATGTAGAATTAGAAACATCGAGTAAAAAAAGATAAAATAATTCACAATAATGGTTATAAAATAAATATATCTATTAATGATAAGAAAAAATATTCAATTTTTCTTTTTTTATGCACTAAAATATGCTATAATTTGCTTGTAGTATTATGTAGTAAAATATAAAATTTAGTTTGGGGGAAATGAAAATATGACTAAGGAACAATTAATTGAATTAAAGAAAAAAATAGGTCAATTATCTGAAGAAGAATTAAAAGAAAGGGATTTATATTTAAGAGGATTAGCTACCGGAGAAATACAAGGGCCACTTGTTGGATATGCAAGCATAGATAAACCATGGTTAAAATATTATGATAAAGAAACTTTATCTACGCAAATACCAAATATGACAGCTTATCAGTATATGTGTCACGAGAATGCTGATAATTTAGATACATGTGCAATTGAATATTATGGGACTAAAATAACATTTAAAGAATTTATTAGCATGATTGATAAGGCGGCTGATAAATTCTATAATTTAGGTGTTAGAAAAGGCGATGTTGTAACAATTATATCAATTGCTAATCCAGAACTTGAAATTACATTATATGCTTTAAATAAGTTGGGAGTAGTTATTAATTTAGTGGATGTCAGATATGATTCAAATGCTATAAAGAATTGTTTAAATGAAGTGAATTCTAGAATATTGATTGCTATGGACAATTTTTTGCCAGAAATAGATAAAATGTTAAATGAAACTTCTGTTTCTCATGTAATAACTATTTCACCTTTCAACTCTGTACCATCGGCATTAAAAATCGTAGCAAATTTAGGAGATAAAGTTAAAAATAAAGAAACTAGAAAAATTATAGATAAAATAAAGAAAAAAGAAAGATATATTGGATGGAATGAATTACTTAAAATTCCGAGTCAATTGAAACCGGTATTTCCCGCATATGAAAAGAATATGCTTACTGCTTTGGTTCATACGGGAGGGACGACTGGTGTTTCAAAAACTGTTAAATTATCAAATGATAATTTTAATGCAATGGTTTTACAATTTCAAGCATTTAATACATATCTAAAAAGAGATACTTTTCTTAATGATATAGTTCCTTTTGTGGCATATGGAATTTTAGGTGCTATTCATATGCCGTTGTGTTTAGGTTTAACAAACATCATAGCACCGGTTTTATCTCCTGAGGGTTTTACTAAATTTATGATAAAATATCATCCAAATAATGTTTTAGCCGTTCCTACATATTGGGAAGATTTTACAAATAATTCTAAAGTGCAGAGAATGGATTTAAGTTTTTTAAAACATCCTGGTTCTGGTGGAGATAGTACATCGATTGAAAAAGAAAAAGAACATAATTTGTTTTTTAAAGAACATAATTCAAATGCTGTAATTGAATTAGGTTATGGTTTGACCGAAGTTGGATCTGCTGCGGTTGCTTGCGTTGGAGATATTAATAAAATAGGAAGTGTGGGGATTCCATTTGTAAAGAATGTTGTATGTATATGTGATCCAGATACTGAAATTGAATTAGGTTATAACCAAGTTGGAGAAATATATATAAAGACACCTACGATGATGATGGGATATTTAAATAATCAAAACGAAGAAGAAAAAGTTGTTAAAATTCATTCGTCAGGTGAGAAATGGATTCATACTGGTGATTTAGGTTATGTTGATGAAGATGGCTTTTTATACATTACAGGCCGCATAAAAAGGATGATAATATCGGGTGGATTTAAAATTTATCCTTCGGAAATTGAAAAAATTATATATCAAAATCCCGCTGTGGAAAAATGTTGTGTTATTGCATTAGAAGATGAAGTATATGGCAGTTTACCTGAAGCCTATATAGTTTTAAAGAAGGAGTTTAAAGAACACTATAAAAATGTAGAAAAAGAGATTTGTCAAGATTGTGAAAAAAAATTACCACCATATTCATTGCCATGTAATTATCAATTCAGAGATAGTTTACCCCTTACGACTGTTGGAAAAATAGATTATAAAACAGTAGAAATGGAAGCTAACAAACAAATTGCAAAAAGTAATGCATATAAAAGGACTTTAAAAAAATAAAGAATTAACAAAAGTTAATTCTCAGATTGTTGACAAAGTGATATATTTGAAAAAATATATTGCTTTTTCTTTGCTATAAATTATTTTTTTGATAATTTGCTGAAAAAATAGTCTGATTTGTTTAATATTTGTGTATTTTTTCTTGCTATTCCATCTCCA
>JAFQTN010000013.1 GCA_017409025.1 Bacilli bacterium
ATTCTGATATTATATTTAGTGGATAAATAACTAAATGTTTTTCCGTTTTTTCTTTCATTATAAATTTCTATTTTATCTTCATAACTTAATTTTGACATATAAAAACCTCGTTTCTATGTCCAAGAAACGGGGTTCATATCATTATTATTGGATTCTTTTTATGTGTTCCCAAGGTAGATCTATATCTGTTCTTCCAAAATGTCCATATGCTGCTGTTTGATAGTATATAGGCCTTTTTAAATCTAATTCTTTTATAATGTTTGATACGCTAAAATTAAAATTATTGTTTATAAATTTATATATTTCTTCAAGTGATATTTTATTAGTATTATAGGTTTCTAAATTTACTTCAATCGGATTAGGAGAACCTATAGTGTATGAAAGTCCTATTTCACATATATCTGCTAATCCGTGGTGAACTATGTTTTTTGCTACATATCTAGCGTAATAGGCAGCACTTCTATCTACTTTTGTTGGATCTTTACTGCTGAAACAACCGCCGCCAACTTTTGCACTTCCACCGTATGAATCCACTACTATTTTTCTTCCTGTTGTTCCACTATCTCCGAATGGTCCGCCTATAACAAACGAGCCACTTGTATTAATTAATATTTTAGTATCTTTATCAACAAGTTCTGTTGGAATTACTTTATCAATTACATTTTCTTTAATATACTTTCTTAATTTTTCTTGTGTTATTTTTTTTATATGTTGACTGGCAACTACAATGGTGTCTATTCTTTTAGGAATATTATCTTCATATTCGACAGTTACTTGTGATTTTCCGTCTGGTTTTAATGGACTGTTTTTCTCTTCTTTTCTAACTTTAGTTAATTTTTGTGTAAGTTTATTTGCTAACAATGATGGTAATGGCATATATTCTTCTGTTTCATTTGTAGCATATCCAAACATTATCCCTTGATCTCCTGCACCAATATTATCTTTTTCTACCGCGTTATTAATTTCTGGTGATTGATTACTAACTTCTATGATGACTTTAAATTCTTCCTCATATCCGATATCTTTTAGTACCCATTTTGTAATATTTTCATAATCTAATTTTGCTTTGGTAGTAGCTTCTCCATAAATAAATACAATATTATTTTTTATTGTACATTCTACAGCCATTTTACTTTCTTTATCAAATTCTAGGGCTATATCTAGAATTTTGTCACTAATTTTGTCACAGATCTTATCTGGGTGACCTTCTGTTACTGATTCACTTGTTACAAATCTTTTCATTTTTTCCTCCTTCATAGCTTTTATCAAAAATAAAAAACTCTTGAAAGAGTTTGTGTGCTTTTTTACATACTCCTTCATCGATATTAGCAGAACCACCTTACATATTGCAGGTTGGTATGAGATCATAGAGCTAATCCTCTCCCTCATTCTTGATAAAAGTTAATTTTAATATAGTTCTTTTTTTAGGATATGTCAATATCATTTAATATTTTCTGTGCTTTTTACATAGTCAATAATTTAGATATTTCATATTATATATGTAGATAGGAGGATTAAATATGTTTTATAACGATGATTTAAGACAAAATGGTGGTTTTGGATATGGTGATAATATTGATATTAACATAAATAATACTAATACTAATCAAAATGTTAATATGAATATGAATGAAAATTTTGATGGTGGATTTGATATGGGAATGACTACTGGACCAGTTATGGAACCGGGAAGAGAAAGAGTTGTTCAAAGAAATATCGTTCATGAAGTAAAACACGTATGTCCAATAAACACTAGAATAATTAATAATCATATATTTAGACATACTTATCAACCAAGATATACTTGTTGTGAAGAAAATGTAGTTACTAATCAACAATGTGGATCTTGTTGCCAATTTAGATAATTTATTTTAAATAGTACCCTAGGGTGCTATTTTTTGTGTTATAATTTGTTTAGAGGATGATATTATGAAGGTATTAACCATTAGAGAGCCATGGGCTAGTTTGATAGTAAATGGTTATAAGAAATATGAATTTAGAAGTTGGAAAACTAATTATAGAGGAAAAATATTAATTCATGCAGGATTAAATTTAGATAAAAATATGTTTAATAGATTTAAAGATTATAATATTGAATGTATTAAAGGAGCAATCATTGGTGAAGCTGAGATAGTAGATTGTATCCTCGTTTCTAAAGAATTTAATGATACGTTAAGAAAAATTGATCCAATTGTATATGGAAGAAGTAATTATACGGAGACTTATGCATGGAAATTAGAGAATGTTATTAAATATAATAAACCTATCTTTTGCAAAGGAAAATTAGGTCTTTGGAATTATGATTTTGACAATTAGATGAATACATATAAGTAATTAATGTAAATAATTTACGATATTTATATTATTTATATGTTTTTTTTTAGCATATATGTTAAAATATAAGGTGAGGTGATGGGATGAAAAAATGCGTAGTTATATATAATCCTATTAGTGGTAAAAAGGCAAATTTTAAAATGATGCCGCAATTTATTAAAATTCTTAATAATCATGGCTATGAAGCAGAGATTATTTATACAAAGTATAAAGGTCATGCTACAGAGATTGTTAGAGATTTAGATTATGTAGATTTGGTAATTTCAATGGGTGGTGACGGAACATTTAATGAATCTGTTACGGGAAACTTTATGAGGCAAGAAAAGCTTGTTTGTGCACATATTCCTTGTGGTACTACTAACGATATTGGAACAATGATGGGATATGGAAAGAACATCCTTAATAACCTGAAATTAACATTAGATGGTGTTGTTAAAAATATAGACATTTGTCTTATGAATGATAAACCTTTTGTTTATGTTGCAGCGATTGGAAAATTTGCTGATATTCCGTATGAAACTCCTAGAAAATTAAAGAAGAATATCGGTTATTTAGCTTACGTTTCAGAAGGGATAAAATCATTTTTTAATAAGACTAGACTTAGTGAAATTATTTATGAAGTTGACGGTGTTGAATATAGAGGTTTATTTTCGTTTATAATTATTTCTAGTGCTAATAGAATATCAGGAATTAATAATTTTTATAAAGATGTTAAATTAGATGATAATAAATTTGAAGTTCTTTTATGTAATATTTCTAAGAAAAAAGATATTATTAAAAGTTTATATCTTCTTACTATGTATGATGTTTCTAAAGTACCTGGTATTTATTCATATAAAACTGATAATTTTAAAATTAAATTCATTGATATTCCGAGGAAGCCTTGGTGTGTTGATGGCGAAAAACTAGATGATATTGAGAAAAGATATGAAATTTCTATTGATGGTAGTCTAAAAATGATGATGCCAAAAAAGAATGTTGATAAATTATTTGTAAAGAAGTAAAATTATGAAATATGTTTTAATTTGGTTAATAAAAATCTATCAAAAGATTCCCGGTCCATGGCACGAAATATGTAAGCATCAACCAACTTGCTCTAATTATGCAATTGGTGTAATAAAAGAGTTTGGTTTTTTTAAAGGAAGTTTTTTTGCTATAAAGAGAATTTTAAAATGCAATCCGTGGGATAAGGGTGGATATGATCCAATACCTTGTTCTAAGAAGAAAAAAGATGGAGGTATAAATATATGATAAGAGTTGTAGGAACAATGTTTTTTGAAAATGAAAAGTTACTTATAGATAAACCTAAAAAGAGACCTACCTATCAGATGATTGGTGGCGGTGTAGAAAAAGATGAGACACCTCTTGAAGCAGCAATTAGAGAATGCCATGAAGAATTAGGAAATAAGGCTATGTTTGATGAAAGCCTATTCGAACTTGTTATGGAATTTGATGAGATTGCTACATCTGACGGAGTAACTCCAATTCATTTTTATGTATTTAAATATAATGGTAGTTTATCTGGTGACCTAACTATTTCAGAAGAAATAGAAAGTTTTTTATGGTATGACTCGTCTTGTGGAACAGATATTTTGTCTAATACATTAAAAAATGAAGTTGTACCATATTGCTTAAAGAAAAAATTAATAAAGTAATAAATATTTATGAGGTGAGAAGTATGGAAAAGATTAATAAGCAAAGAAAAGAATATTTAAATTGGGATCAATATTTTATGGGAGTAGCAAAGTTATCTGCGATGAGAAGTAAAGATCCTTCTACTCAAGTTGGAGCTTGTATAGTAGGTAATGATAATAGAATTTTATCTATTGGATATAATGGGACTCCAAATGGGTATAATGATGAAAATTTCCCTTGGGATAGAGAAGGTGAACCTTTAAATACTAAATATTTATATGTTTGTCATGCTGAGATGAATGCTATTGTAAATTATAGAGGAAGTAGAAAAGATTTAGAGAATGCTAAAGTATATGTAGATTTATTTCCTTGTAATGAATGTGCTAAGATAATAATTCAGTCTGGAATTAAAGAAGTGATATATTTATCTGATAAGTATGCTAAGCAAGATTCTTTTATAGCATCTAAGAAATTATTTGATGCATGTGGTGTAAAATATAGACAAATTGAGCTTAATGGAACTGATATTAATATTCAATTATAATCGGTTTGAAGGAATTTTTTTGACTTTTTAAAAAATGTATGATATATTATTAATGCATTTTTTGATGTGCGCCCATAGCTCAATTGGATAGAGCGTTTGGCTACGGACCAAAAGGTTTGGGGTTCGAATCCCTATGGGCGCGCCACTAAGTATTTAAATATACTCAAAGGAGTATATTTTTTTGTCACATACTTTGGGGTTGTTTACATTAAAAATGTATGATATAATATGGGTATCTTGACGAAGAGTGGCATAAAAACCACTCTTTAATATTGATAGGAGGCGTTATGGAAGAGAAAATTAGAAATTTAATTGAAGAGGAGGTTTTGAAACATGGTGTTTCTATCGATTCAGTAGAATATGTCAAAGAAGGACAAAATTATTTTTTAAGAATCGTTATCGATAGAGATGAACCAATAGATATTGATAAGTGTGTGGAAGTAACTAATGTTATTAATCCATTACTTGATGATATCGATTTTATTGATGATAGTTATATATTAGATATAACTACTAAAGAAAAAGGTGGATATGATGAATAGTAAACAAACTAAAGAATTTATGAAAGCATTAGATGCATTAGTAGCTGAAAAAGGAATTGATAAAGAAATAGTTATTGAAGCTATGGAAGCAGCTATGGCTAATGCATATAAGAAAAATGAAGGTATATCTAATGTTAAGGCTAAAGTTAATGGTGAAACTGGAGACATTAGACTTTATACTTTTAAGACTGTTGTTGAATTAGACGAGGAAAATGATACATTTGATGATGAAACTCAAATTTCATTAGAAGATGCTAGAAAAATAGTAGATGACATCGAAGTTGGTGAAACAATCGATACTGAAGTTAAAATTATTCCTGAATCATTTGGAAGAGTTGCAGCTTTATCTGCTAAACAAATTATTGTTCAAAAAGTAAAAGAAGCTGAAAAGAATTTAGTTAATGAAGAATTCCAAGATAAACAAGATGAATTATTAATTGGGGTTTTATCTAGAGAAGATTCTAAAAATTATTATGTTGATTTAGGTAGAGCACATGGAGTATTACCTAAAGATGAAATCATTCCTGGTGAAAAATTAGTTATGGGTTCATCTATTAAGGTTTATGTTTCTAAATTAGAAATTGGTCCTAAAGGATTATTTATACTTCTTTCTAGAAGTCATTATGGTTTTGTTAAGAGATTACTTGAAAATGAAATCCCTGAACTTAGTGATGGTACTGTAGTACTTTATTCAGTAGCAAGAGATGCTGGTAATAGAAGTAAGATTGCTGTATATTCTGAATATGATAAGGTAGATCCTGTTGGAGCTATCATTGGTGAGAGAGGTTCTAGAATAAATAGAGTTTTAGAGCAACTTAATGGAGAAAAAATAGATGTTATTCTATATGATAAAGATCCAGTTAAATTTATTCAAAATGCTCTTAGCCCAGCTAAAGATGTTATAGTTACTATTAAAGATGAAAAAGAAAGAGAAGCTGTTGCTATTGTTAATGATGAAAATTCTTCTTTAGCAATTGGTAAGAAGGGACAAAATGTTAAATTAGCTTCTAGATTAACTAAATACAAAATAGCTATTAAAAAAGCAGGGGAATTAGATGAAGAATAGAAAAATTCCTATGAGAAGTTGTATTGTTACTAGGGAAAAATTACCAAAACAAGAACTTCTTAGAATAGTTAGGACTACTGATGGTGATGTTGTTGCTGATATCAGTGGAAAAATTAATGGTAGAGGAGCATATATTAAAAAAGATATAGTTGTTTTAGATAAGGCTATAAAAAACAAGATTTTAGAAAAACAATTAGAAGTTACTATATCTCAAGATATATATAATGAAATAAGAAAAATAATAGAAAATTAGGAGGTGTTTAATATGATGAGTGTATTTGAATATGCAAGTGATATGAACAAAAGTGTTGAGGAAATTTTAACTCTATGTAAAAGACTTGAAATTAAAGTTAATAATGAAGTTGATATGTTATCTGATGACGATATAATATTACTTGATAATGAAATTGAAAATACTGATTCTGTTAACGAAGAAGAGACTGCTGTAGAAGAGGTTACGGATGAATATGATGATTCTTATGAAGAGGAATTAGAAGAAATTCAAGTTGTTGCTACAGTTAAGAAGAAAAAGAAAAATCCTAAAAAAGAAGTTAAAGTAGATGATGATAAAGTTTTTGCTAAACAGAAGAAAGAAATGTATAAACACAAAGATAAACTTATATCTAATATAAATACAGATGATGATTCAATTGTTTTATATACTGAAGGAATGAGTGTATCTGAATTTGCTAATGTTTTAGATAAAAATGTGGCTGAAATTATTAAGAAATTAATGGGATTAGGAAAAATTATGAATCTTAATGCAATGATTGATTTTGAAACAGCTGAAATTTTGGCATTAGAATATGGTAAGACTTTAAAGAAAGATACTACTAGAGATGAAACTAATTTTGAAGAATTGGAAATTATTGATGATGTAAAAGATTTAGAGGAAAGACCTCCAGTTATTACGATTATGGGACATGTTGACCATGGTAAGACTTCTTTATTAGATGCTATTAGAAAAACTAATGTTGTTTCTGGAGAAGCCGGAGGTATTACTCAACATATAGGTGCTTATCAAATAAAATATAATGATAAATATATAACTTTTATTGATACTCCTGGACATGCTGCATTTACTGAAATGAGAGCCAGAGGAGCAAGTATAACTGATATAGTTATTATTATAGTTGCTGCTGATGACGGTGTAATGCCACAGACTAGAGAAGCAATTGATCATGCCAAAGCTGCTGGTGTTCCAATAGTTGTAGCTGTTAACAAAATTGATAAACCTGAAGCTAATCCAGATAGAGTATTAACTGAAATGAGTCAAGCTGGAATCACACCAGATACTTGGGGTGGAGATACTTTATTTGTTAATATTTCTGCTAAAACTGGGGAAGGTATTCCTGAACTACTTGAAAATTTATTGTTAATTAGTGAAATGCAAGAATTGAAAGCTAATCCTAATAGATATGCATCTGGAACAGTTATTGAGTCTAAGTTAGATAAATCTTTAGGTGTTGTTAGTACAGTATTAATTCAAAATGGTACATTAAGATTAGGTGATGCTGTCGTTGTAGGAAATTATGCTGGTAAGATTAGAACATTAAAAAATGATCGTGGAGAAAACTTAGTAGAAGCTAAACCTTCTATGCCAGTATCTATTACTGGTATTAGTGAGGTTCCTTCTGCTGGTGATAAGTTTATGGCTTTTGAAAATGAAAAGAAAGCTAAATCTATTTCTGAACAAAGAGTTTTAGCTGCTAAGAAGAAGAGTATGGCTTCTAGTGGTTCAGTTTCTTTAGATGATTTATTTAATAGAATTGAAGCAGGAGAAAAAGAAGTAAACGTTATTTTAAAGGCTGATGTTAAAGGTAGTGAAGAAGCTGTTAAAAATTCTTTAGTTAAATTAGATGTAGAAGGCATTAAAGTTAATGTTATAAGAAGTAGTGTTGGTGCTATATCAGAGAGTGATGTTGTATTGGCTGCTGCTTCTAAAGCTATTATTATTGGATTTAATATTAGGCCAAATAATAAAATTATTGAATATGCTAAAGAAAAAGGTGTAGATATTAGATTCTATAATATTATTTATAAAGTTGTTGAAGAAATGGAAGCCGCTTTAAAAGGTAAACTTGAACCAACATATGAAGAAAAAGTTCTTGGTCAAGCTGAAGTTAGAAGATTATTTAAATTTTCTAAAGTTGGAACTATTGCAGGTAGTTATGTAATAGATGGTATTATCAGAAGAGATGCTAAGGCTAGAGTTATTCGTGATGGAGTTGTTATATATGATGGTAATATTAATTCAGTAGCACGTGAAAAAGATCAAGTTAAAGAAGTAAAACAAGGTCTTGAATGTGGTATTACAATTGAAAACTTTAATGACATCAAAGAAAATGACATAATTGAAGCATATGATGTTGTTGAAGTTAAGAGGTAAGTTATGAGTGATACTAGAAAAAATAGATATAACATAGAAAATATTCATGCAAGACATGCTTCTTATGTTAAGATGAAATCTGAAATTGGAAATAAAGATCGTAACGATACTCAAATAATGACATTAGGCCAAGTTTGGTATAATATGGGGCATACACTAGAGGAAGCAGAAGAAGAATTAAGAAATGATACTAATTTTGTTAAAGGATATGAACGAGCTGCTAGGCTTGATAAAATTAATGATGAGTTGTATCAACTAGGAAAAGAATTTTTTCTAAAGGGGATTCCTTTAGGAGAAATTCCTTCTAAATACAGAGATAACGAGTGGTTTGTTAATGGTTATAACGCTGCTATTAAAGCAAGTTTACAAAAGAAAAATTCTAGACTGTAGCGAGGGATATTTATGAGTTTAAAAATAGATAGATTGAATAATATGTTTGTAGAAGAGATTAGTAAGATCATTCATACTGAAATAAAAGATAATGGTGTTAGTTTTGTTACTATTACTGATGTTAGAATTACTAATGATTTGTCTTTTGCTAAAATATATTTTACTACTTTAGATAATGATCGTGAGAAAGTATTAAAATCTTTGAATAAAGCTAGAGGATTTATTAGAACTAGTTTATGCGATAGAGTAAAAATTAGAAAAATGCCAGAAATTCAATTTGTATATGATGAATCAATTGAATATGGTAAAAAGATTGAAGATATAATTGAAAGGATTAATAATGAGAAGTAAAATTAGGAATTTGATAGATAATAGTAATTCTATTTTACTTCTTACCCATCAAAATCCCGATGGGGATGCTATCGGTTCCGTTTTAGGAATGTACCATTATTTGTTATCTATCAACAAATCTGTTGATATGGTAATTTTAGATATTCCTAAAGTTTTTAATTTTTTACCATCTATCGACAGAATTGTTGATACTACTGATAAAGAATATGATTTAGGCATAGTAGTGGATTGTGCTAATAGGGAAAGAATTAGTCAGAAAGAAGATTTGCTATCTAGATGCAAAAACACTATATGTATCGACCATCATATCAGTAATACTAAATATTGTGATGTTAATTATATTGAAGGTAGTATTTCTTCTTGCTCACAAGTAATTTACTATTTACTTAAAGATTTTGGTGTTTCTTTTAATAAGGAGATGGGAGAATCTTTAATTAGTGGTGTTCTTACTGATACGAACGGTTTTGCTATTAATACTGTTGATAGTCAAACATTTAATATGGCTGCTGAAATTAATGATTTAGGAATTGATATTCATGCTTTATATGATAAATTATTATGTAAAAAGACTATGTCTCAATATAAATTAATGCAAATCGGAATGGATAGATTAGAATTTTTATGTGATGGAAAGATTGCTTTTACATATATATTAAAAGAAGATTTCGATAAGGTTTGCGCTGTATTAGGCGAACATGAAGGTATTGTCGATATCAGTAGAAATATTGAGGGAGTCGAGGTTTCCATCTTTATCAGAGAAGATGATGGTTGGACTGTTTCTCTTAGATCAACAGGTGTTGTTGATGTAAGTAAAGTTGCCAATGCTATTGGTGGCGGTGGACATGTAATGGCTGCTGGCGGTAAATTAAGTGGAACTTTAGAAGAGACAAAAGAAAGAATAATTAATGAAACTAAAAAGGTTATGTTGTTAAAATGAATGGAATTTTAGTTGTTAACAAATATTTAGGATACACTAGTCGTGATGTTGTCAATATTGTTTCTAAATCACTTAATACTAAAAAAATTGGACATACTGGTACACTTGATCCAATGGCAAGTGGCGTATTAGTGTTATGTGTTGGTAGTGCTTTAAAGCTATGTGAAATGTTAACTAATCATGATAAAGAGTATATTGCAGGAATTACTTTAGGAATTGAAACTGATACTTTAGATATGGAAGGAACTGTTCTATCAACAGAAATTGTTGATATATCAAAAGAGAGAATTATTGAAGTTGTAAATTCTTTTAAAGGAAGTTACATGCAAGAAGTTCCTAAATATTCTGCAGTTAAAGTTAATGGCAAGAAACTATATGAATATGCTAGAAATAACATAGATGTTAAATTACCTTCTAAGATGGTGGAGATATATAGTATTAATATTATTGATGATATAGAGTATAAAGAAGGAAAAGTATTTTTCAAGATTAAAACTAAAGTTAGCAAAGGAACTTATATTAGAAGTTTAGTTAGGGATATAGGAAATAAATTAGGCGTTCCTGCTGTAATGAATAGTTTGGTTAGAAATACTTTAGGTCAATTTAATATAAAGGATAGTTATACTATTGATGATATTAAGAATGGTAATTACAAATTAATTTCTATATTAGAGTCATTACCTAATATGAAACGGGTAATTGTAGATGATGATATGGCTTTTAAAATTAGAAATGGTGTTATGCTGGAACCTTTTTTTGAAGGTGATAGAGCATTTATAATAGACAAAAATAATAATTTAATTGCTATATATGAAAATAAAGACGAAAAAGCAAGAGTTTACAAAATGTTTGTATAGCTCTTCTTTTTTGTAAAAATTTATTTTTGCCCTTATATTATATATACTTAAGATTAAAAATTTGTTATAATTAGGTTGGAAATAACACGAGGTGTTAACTATGAAACTTACTAAAGAAATTATTAAAGAAATATCTTCAATTAAAAATGAACCTGATTGGATGTATGATTTTAGAATTAAATCTTTTGAATATTTCGAAAAAACAAGTAATCCTAATTGGGGACCTAACATTGAAGTAGATTTCGATAGTATTAATTATTATAAAAAAAGAACTGAAGAACTTACTAATGATTGGGAAAAGATCTCTTGTGCTATTAGGAATGAGTTTAGAGATTTAGGAGTAATTGATGCTGAAAATAAATATTTAGATGGAATTGGTGCACAATATGATAGTGAAGTAATATATCATAATATGATTAAAGAACTAGAAGATAAGAATATTATATTTATGGATACTGATAGTGCATTAAAAAAACATCCAGAATTATTTAAGAAATATTTTAATAATTTAGTTAAATATGATGAAAATAAATATACTGCTTTAAACGGGGCTGTTTGGAGTGGTGGAACGTTTATTTATATACCTAAAAATACTAAGTTAGATAGACCTTTGCAAAGTTATTTTAGAATAAATAGTAAGAATATGGGGCAATTTGAAAGAACGTTAATAATTGTTGATGATAATAGTGAGCTTCATTATATTGAGGGGTGTACTGCTCCTACTTACACCGAAGATGCACTTCATGCTGCTGTTGTAGAAATATATGTTGGAAAGAATTCTAAATGTAGATATACTACTATACAGAATTGGTCAAATGATGTTTATAATTTAGTTACTAAAAGAGCTATAGTAGATGAAAATGGTCTTATGGAATGGATCGATGGAAATATTGGTTCTAAGACTAATATGAAGTATCCTTGTTGTATTTTGAATGGGCCTTATGCTAGAGGTAGTTGTATTACTGTTGCTTCGGCGTCTGAAGGACAAATTCAAGATACTGGAGCTAAGATGATTCATTTAGCACCATATACTAAGAGTAATATAATTTCTAAATCAATTGCATCAAATGGTGGAAATGCAACTTATAGGGGGACTGTTAGAATTTCCAAGAAGGCTACAAATTCTGTTAGTAACGTTAAATGCGATACGATAATTTTAGATAGTATGTCTAAAAGTGATACAATTCCTACAAATATAGTTGATAATAACAGTTCATATTTAGAACATGAGGCTACTGTTTCTAAGATAGAAGAAGATAAATTATTCTACTTAATGAGCAGGGGAATTGACGAAGATAAAGCTAAAGAATTAATTATTCTTGGATTTGTTAATGCGTTTAGAGAAGAATTACCTATGGAATATGCTGTAGAATTAAATAGACTTTTAAGTACTAATATTGGAGGGATGTAATGAAAAAGTTTTTAGCAGTTTTAGGAATATTATTTTTAGCATTTTGTGGGTTTATTGTATATGACACTTATTTTAAAGACAAAATACCTGTTTTAACAATGGAAGAAGAATTGGTTAATGTTGACAATTTATATATTTATGGAACTCATTTAAATATAGAAGGAAGTTATAGTTTTACAGATACTCCTGAATTAGTTCTTTATAATGGGGAATTTATTTCTTATAAACTCAATAATTTAGAGGGAAAATTTAATGTTTCAGAACTTGTTAATGATGGAATTTATTTGGATGAAATTCCAACTGGTGATTACTATTTATTTTTAAGAACTACATATACAAAAGATGAGGAAGAAAAATATAAATATTATTCTTTAAAAAATAATTCTGAATATCAAACTACTACTTATTATACTATGAGTAGTTATGATAAAAAAATAGTTATTGATAATGAAGAAAGTTATCCTACGATGATGATGCATGTGTCTGATAATAATGATGATAATGTATATGATATAGTTATAGATCCTGGACATGGGGGAATGGACGGTGGAGCTAGTAAAAACGGTTATAAAGAAACTGATTTTACCTTAGATATAGCCAATAAATTAAAAGCTAAATTAACAGATTATGGCTTTACTGTTAAATTAACACACGAAGAAGGACAATTGTCTTCTAATGATAGGTTAGAAGAATATGGTGTTCATGGAAGAGCTGTTATTCCTAGAGAAGTTAATGCTAAATATATGTTTTCAATTCATTTAAATAGTAATAATTCAGCGTATGTTTCTGGATTAGAAGTATATACTGCTAAAAATATCAATTATGATTTTGCTAAATTATTAGTTAATAATATTACTACTAAATCAGGATTAGGATATTCTAATAATAAAGTCAATAAGGTTTTTAATAGTATTTATACAAGGAATTTTACTGAGAATGATATTAAATCTTCTTTAGAAGGGTATGAGAAAAACAATTTAGAAGCTTATGATATAACTACTAATTCTAATTATTACTATATAATAAGAGAGACTGGCGGTATAGTTACTGGAGCTTATGTTGACGATAGAAATGCTAGTATTATAGCTAATCCTTATGTCAATAGTAACGTAGGAACTGAAACATATTTATTAGAGTTAGGTTATTTATCTAATCAAAGTAATTTAAATAATATGATTAATAATATGAATAAATATGTAGATGGTATTGCTGATAGTATTAAAACTTTATATAAAACAAGTAAGTAATTAAAGTGTAAAATTTATGTTAAATTTAAAAAAAATCAAATTCTTATTTGATTTTTTTTATTTTTTACTGTTTTTTATTTTTCTTATTATTTTTTTGTCATTTTTTTATTAATTTATAAATTAATTTTTTAATTTAATTCACTTTTTAAAAAATTTTTATTAGGTGTTTTAATTATCTAAATTTTATGATTTGATAGTTATTTTTTACTATGTTATAGTGCATTCGAAAGGAGGAAAAATGTTGAATCAAGTTATTTTAGTTGGTAGGTTAGTAAGAACTCCTGAACTAATACTCACTGAAAGTGGTAAGAAAAAAAGTTTAATTACTTTAGCAGTTTCTAGATCGTATAAAAATCAAAATGGTGAATATGATACTGATTTTTTAGATTGCACATTGTGGACCGGTGTGGCTGAGAGTACGTCTGAATATTGCAAAACTGGTGATGTTATCGGAGTTAAAGGCAGGCTTCAAACAAGATTGTTAGAAAGTGAAGAAGGAATAAAATATAAGAAAGTTGAAGTTATTGCTGACAGAGTTACCTTTTTATCTTCTTCAAAAAGTGAAACAATTCAAGAAGAATTCATTGAAGAGGATAACGGAGAAGAAACTACTGACGAAGATAAGAAAAAGGACAAAAAGAAAAAATAATTTAATTAATATAGGAAAGAGGATAGGAATATGATTTTAGGATATAGATTACGTGAACTTAGAAGAGAAAATGGAATGAGTCAAGAAGATTTAGGTAAATTGCTCGGTGTTACTAAAGTGTCAGTTTCTGGATATGAGAACGGAAATAGGGTTCCTAGTTTAGATGTATTAAACCAAATTTTAGACGTTTTTGGAGTTTCTGCCGATTATTTAATGGGAAGAGAACTTAATGTTGTATGTGAAGATGATACATCTATTTCTATGACATTATCTACTTCTGATATAGAAATTATCAGGGAAATTAGATCTAATAATGAACTTTTTAATGCTATTGCTAATAATCCAAAGAGATTTTTTAGTTCGTTTAACAAAAAAAATATATAATATTTTAGTTTTATGGTATAATATTTCTAAGAAAGAAGGAATATCATGATAGATGTTAAAGACTTATTTAAAAATGATTATATTAATAAAGAAGTAACTGTACAAGGTTGGATTAGAAATCATAGAAAACAAAAGGATTTTGGATTCATTGATTTTAATGATGGAACTTATTTTCAAAATTTACAAATTGTTTATGATAATAGTTTAGATAATTTTGATGAAATTCAAAAGTTGCATATTGGTAGTGCAATTAGTGCTAGTGGTGTAATTATTAAGTCTGAAGGAAGCGGTCAATCTATTGAGATGAAATTAACTAGTCTTAAATTAGAGGGTGATTGTCCTGAAGATTATCCTATTCAACCAAAAAGACATACTAGAGAATTTTTAAGAGAACAAGCTTATCTTAGAACCAGAACTAATTTGTTCGGAGCTGTTTTTAGAGTTAGAAGTGTTGCAGCGCATGCAATTCATACTTTTTTTCAAGAAAATGGTTATGTTTACGTTCATACTCCATTAATTACTGCCAATGATGGTGAAGGCGCTGGGCAAATGTTTCAAGTTACTACTTTGGATTTAGATAGAATTGCTAAAGAAGGTAAGGTTGACTACAGTAAAGACTTTTTTAACAAAAAAGTCGGACTGGCTGTTACTGGGCAACTTGAAGGTGAAACTTATGCTTTAGCTTATAAAAAAATTTATACGTTTGGACCAACTTTTAGAGCTGAAAATTCAAATACTAAAACTCATGCTTCTGAATTTTGGATGATTGAACCAGAAATTGCATTTTGTGATTTAGAAGGTAATATGGATGTTATGGAAAAAATGCTTAAATTTATTGTTAAGTATGTTTTAGAAAAATGTCCTTTAGAAATGGAATTTTTTGATAAATTCGTTGAAAAAGGTTTATTAGAAAAACTTAATAAACTTGTTAATAGTGAATTTGTAAGAATTGATCACGAAGAAGTAATTAGTATTTTAAAGAAAGCTCCCGTTAAATGGGAATTCGAACCTGAATATGGTGAAGATATTGCGAGGGAACACGAAAAATATATTACCGAATACTTCAATGGTCCTGTATTTATCAAAAACTGGCCAAAAGACATTAAGGCATTTTATATGAAACAAAACGACGATGGAAAAACTGTTGCTGCAGTTGACTTAGAAGTTCCTGGTGCTGGAGAACTTATTGGTGGTAGTCAAAGGGAAGAAAACTTCGATAAACTTCTTGATAGAATGAAAGAACTAGGTATGAAGGAAGAAGATTTTGATTGGTATCTAAACTTGCGAAAATTCGGTGGTTGTCTTCATTCAGGATTTGGTATGGGATTTGAAAGATTATTAATATATCTTACTGGCGTTGACAATATCCGCGATGTTATTCCTTATCCTAGAACACCAGGTAATTGTGAATATTAATTTTATTGTTTTAGCAAAAAAATAGGTTCAAAACCTATTTTTTTTGGAAAAAATTACAAATTATTTTCTATAGTTTTCTGGTCATATTATTATTAAAAGGAGGTATTTAAATGAAAAAATTATTTATTTTGTCATTTGCTAGTATTTTAATGCTTACTGGTTGTGGTGCTACAGAGACATTAAGTTGTACTTACAAGACTGATGCTAATAACGGTAGTACTAAGGTAAGTTATGATATAGACCATGAACAAGATGAAATAAAGAAAGTAAGGATTACATATGATTATAATTTTGATAATAATAATGGAAATAATGGTAATACTGGTAGAAACGTAGACACTAATAATAATACTAACAATAATGACAATGACGCTGAACTTAATGACATTACTGATAACAACAATGTTAATACTAACAATGATATTGATGGTGTTGGTACTGGTACAGATGGTACTACTAACGATTCTCAAATAGATGATGACGGTATTGTAGATGGTGTTGTTGGAAGTGCTATTGATACAATTGTTGGTGGCGTTACAGGTCTTATATTAGATTCCGCTGGTCTTCGTGACAGACATGCAACTGTTCAAAATACTTATGGAAACGTAACTGGTTTCTCAGTTCAAAACACAAATGATGTAGATAATAATTACACTGTTACTTATGTAATAGATTATGATACTATTAGTGATAACGATTTAGCTAGATTTAATCTTTCTAGAGATTTAGATGAAATGAGAGAAAATTACGTTAATCAAGGCTTTACTTGTAGATAGTAAAGTCTTTTTTCTCCACTGTTATTTGTTTTTATTAATTCAACTAATAGTTTGTTTACTTTCTTGTAATTTATTTATTATAATTTTACTAGAAGGAGAGAGTTATGAATCAAGAAAAAATAGGAAAGTTTATTTCAAGTGTTAGAAAAGAGAAGAAAATAACACAAAAACAATTAGCAGAAAAGTTAGGAATTACTGATAGAGCAATTTCTAAATGGGAAAACGGAAAAAGTATGCCTGATTTAGCTTTACTTAAACCGTTAAGTGAATGTTTAGATATTACAATAAATGAACTTTTAAGTGGGGAATATATATCTAAAAAAGAAAAAGTTGAAAATTTAGAGGAAAATATTGTTAACGCTATTAATTATTCAAAGAAAAAACAATATATAAATGAACTTATATTTTATCTATTTATTTTGCTATTTGGTAGTTTAATGATTATTATATCGATGTCTGTTTTTAATACTCCGATTGGTTTTACTTCTTGTTATTCAATAATTGGGACTTATATTTTGATGATTATTTTTAGTTATCTACTTAAAAAATTTATAACTAGTGACAAAGAAAAAAAGTATATTATTCTCTTAATTATAAGTTTCTTTATCTTATATTTTGTATATTTATGGTTAGTTGATTTTGTTAATGTAAAAAAGAATAATGCTTATCCGGATATTTTTGTTACTACTTTTGGCAATATAGATAATGATTTGCATTTTGATACAGCATTTTATGATTTGTATATATGCAATGCAAATAGTGAAAAGCAATATAGAAAAATTGTTTTTGATATGAATCACGATATAAATATTAAAAAAATTAATGATATTTGTAATCATTAGGATTTTTATGAAATACATTTTATTTGTATTTCTTTTTCTTTTAGTTTGATATTAATAACGTTGAATAAAACGATCTTTTATTATATAATTATAGTGTTAGGAGATGCTTAATTATGAATAATTATAAAACAATGGATGCTAATGAAGCAGTAAGTAATGTTGCTTATAAATTTAGTGAATTATGCGGAATTTATCCAATAACACCTGCTTCACCAATGGCGGAAAAAATTGATGTTTTAGCTAATCAAAACAATTTAAATTTTTTGGGTAATAAAGTTAAGGTTGTGGAAATGCAATCAGAATCTGGTGCTGTAGCTTTAGTTCACGGTGCTCTTCAATCTGGTGTTTTATCTACGACATTTACTGCTAGTCAAGGTTTACTTTTAATGATTCCTACATTATATAAAATGGCTGGAGAGATGTTGCCCGGTGTTATTCATGTGGCTGCTAGAAGTTTAGCAACTCATGCTCTTAGTATTTTTGGAGATCATCAAGATATATATGCTGTTAGATCTACGGGTGCTTGTATGTTGGCTTCGGCAAATCCGCAAGATGCATATCATATGGCAATGATAGCTCATCTATCAGCAATTAAAGCAAGTTTACCATTTATTAATTTTTTTGACGGTTTTAGAACTAGTCATGAAATTAGCAAAGTTAGATTAGTAGATTATGATAAAGTTAAAGAATTAATTGATGAAAAAGCTTTAACTAATTTTAGAAATAGAGCTATGAGCAATGAAGATTTTAATACTAGAGGAACTGCTCAAAATGATGATATATATTTTCAAAATACCGAAGTTAGAAATAAATATTATAAAGAAAGTATTTCTATTATTGAAAAATATATGGAAGAAGTTAATAAAATTACTGGATATGATTATAAGCCGTTTAATTACTATGGAGTAGAAGATGCAACATCAATTATAGTTGCTATGGGAAGTGTTTGTGATACAGTTAGAGAAACTGTTGATTATTTGAATAGTCAAGGATGCAAATATGGTTTAGTTGAAGTACATTTATATAGACCATTTAGCAATAACCATTTAATCAATGTTATTCCTGATAATGTTAAAAATATTGCAGTACTAGATAGAACTAAAGATCCTGCTGCTGATGGAGAACCTTTATATTTAGATGTTGTTAATGCTTTAAAAGATAGAGACATTAATATTATTGGTGGAAGATATGGACTATCTTCAAAAAATACTACTCCTGCTCAAATAAAAGCGGTATTTGACTTTATGAATAGTAATGATGCTCATCATAACTTTACTATAGGAATTAACGATGATGTTAGTAATTTAAGTTTAGATGTTGATAATAATTTTTATATTCCTAATGAGATGACTGAATTTTTGATTTATGGATATGGTTCTGATGGAATGGTATCTACTTCAAAAGATATTATTAAGATTATTGGAGATTATACTGATAACTTTGTTCAGGGATATTTCCAATATGATTCAAAAAAATCTGGCGGAGTTACTAGAAGTCATATAAGAATATCTAGTGAGCAAATAAGAAGACCATATTATGTTGATAATCCTTCTTTAATTGTCGTATCAAAAGAAGAATATATATATAAATATGATATTTTAGATAACATTAAAGATGATGGTACTTTATTTTTAAATACGAAGTTAGATAAAGAAAAATTAGTTATTTCTTTACCAAATAAAGTTAAACACTTATTAGCAAAGAAAAATATTAAATTTTACGCAATTGACGCATATAAGTTAGTTAATGAACTAGGTCTTAAAAATAAAATTAGTACTTGTATGGAAATTTGTATTTTTGATCTTATTAAGATTATGGACACTAATAAAGTGTTAGAAATCATGAAAGAATCTAACAAAAAGAGATTTGCTCATAAAGACGATAGTGTAATTGATGTTAATAATAAAATTATTGAGAGTGCATTAGACAAAGTTTATGAAGTTCCAGTTAATCCTGGATGGATAGTTTTACCTTATGAAGAAAGAAAGAATCTTACTTTTGAAGAAACTATTGGTCTACTTAAAGGAGATACACTTCCTGTTAGTGCTTTTGAAGAGAGGAAAAGTGGAATTTTTCCTGGAGGAACTACGAAAAATGAGAAAAGAGATATTGCAGAAAATGTTCCTTGTTGGTTAAAAGAAAATTGTATTCAATGTAATCAATGTGCCTTCGTATGTCCACACGGAGTTATCAGGCCTTATTTATTAGATGATGATAATAATTATGAAAATACTTTAGATTCAATGTTTCCAAAAGACAAGAAATATGCGATTGGAATTTCTTATGAAGATTGTACTGGTTGTGGTCTTTGTGCTAATATTTGTCCTGGAAAGAATGGACAAAAAGCGTTAGAGATGCAAAAGTATAATAAGAATAAATTTAAGAATGAGGAGTTCGAATATTTAAATGAAAATAAAGTAGAGTATGAACCTAAAATTAAGAATGTTAAAAACCTTGGTTTTGTAGAGCCTAAATTTGAATATTCTGGGGCTTGTGCTGGTTGTGGAGAAACCGCATACATTAAGAATTTAACACAATTATTTAATAATAATTTAGTAATAGCTAATGCTACGGGATGTTCTTCAATATATGGTGCTAGTGCTCCGTCTACTCCTTATAGTATTCCTTGGGCAAATAGTTTGTTTGAAGATAATGCTGAATTTGGTCTTGGAATCAAAACCGGAATTAATCTTAAGAGAGATAAAATTAGAAAATATATGGAAGAAAATAAATCTCCTTTGTTTGAAAAGTGGATTAATGATATGGATAATTATGATGTATGTTTAGAAGTTTGTAATGAAATAGACTTTAATAAACATCCTAAATTAAAGGAATTAAGAGACTATATTGTTCCTAAATCAATGTGGATTGTTGGTGGAGATGGATTCGCTTATGATATTGGATATGGTGGTCTTGATCACATTTTATCTACGGATGAAAATATAAATATATTGATTCTTGATACTGAAGTATATTCAAATACTGGCGGGCAGTCTTCAAAATCTAGTAATGTTGGTTCGATTGCTTCATTTACTTCAACTGGTAAAAATAATTATAAAAAGGATTTAGCAAGAATTGCTATGTGTTATCCTCATGTATATGTAGCTTGTGTTAATATTGGTTATAATAAAGAACAATATTTAAAAGCATTACAAGAAGCTAATAATCATAATGGACCATCAATAATTATTGCATATGCTCCATGTATTGAACATGGTATTAAAACTGGTATGGAACATAGTTTAGATGATGCATATTTAGCTTCAAAATGTGGATATTTCTTAACTTTTAGATATAATCCAGATAATCAAACATTTAGTTTAGATTCTAAAGATGTTGATTTTAATGAATATGATAAATTCTTATCTAATGAAAATAGATATGCTAATTTAAAAAAGGTTAATGCTAATGAAGCAGAAGAATTATTAAATAAGCAAAAAGAATGGGCTAAAAATAGATTTGATTATTATAGTAAACTATAAGTAAAGGTTAACTATATGTGAAAACCAACCTGAAAAAATCAGGTTGGTTTTACTTTGTTAAAATTTTTTTATTATACAAAAGAGTATATTTACTTAAATATTGTTTATAATAATAATGTCATACGAAATGTATGATGTTTGGAGCCGGTGATCATATCGGCTCTTTTTTACGTCTAGTTAATTTATTTGTATTTTTATGGGGATTATGATAAAATGATAGTGGTGATTAAATGGATGTTAATTTAATTAATGTAATTACTTTGGCATATATTGGAGATGCTGTTTTTGAGGTTTATATTAGAGAGCATTTAATAAAAAATGGTATTGCTAAAGTAGAAGAATTACAAAAAGAAGCAGTTAAATATGTATCTGCTAAAAGTCAAGCAAAGATTTTAACATATTTAATGGATAATAATTTACTAAATGAAGCAGAATTAGATGTTGTAATCAGAGGAAGAAATTATAAAAGATCAAGTCATCCGAAGAATACTGATATTATTACTTATAAATTATCTTCTGGGTTTGAAGCAATGATTGGTTATCTATATTTAAATAATGAAAGAGAAAGACTTAATGTAATAATAAATTATATATTGGGAGGTAATTATGAAGAAAATAATTAGTTTATTAGTATGTATTTTAATGCTTACAGCATGTGGAAATGATTATAAAACAATAGATTCAAACGAAGCAATGGATCTAATAAATAACGAAGCAATAGTTATTGATGTTAGAAGTAATGATGAATATGATACTGGTCATATAGAGGGATCTATCAACATTCCTGTTGATAATATAAATAGTGTTAATTATAATAAAGATACTACGATTATAGTATATTGTGCTACTGGTATGAGAAGTTCTAATGCAGCAGAGACTTTAATTAGTTTGGGATATACTAATGTTTATAATTTAGATGGTGGTTTAATTAACTGGGGATTTGAGTTGGAGGACTAATATGTATATATATGGAAAAAATGTTGCTAAAGAGAAAATTATTAGTGGGGAGAAAATTAATAAAATTTATTTAGCAGAAAAGTTTAATGATAGAGAATTAATGGATTTAATTAAGAAAAATAAGATTAAATTTAATTTTGTTCCCAATAAGTTATTAGATTCTAAAGTAGATGGATTGCATCAGGGTATTATTTTAGATGTTGATGATGTTAAGACATATGAATTTGATTTTATTAAAAATATAAAGAAAGATAATCCTATATTAGTTATGTTAGATCATTTAGAGGATCCTCATAATTTTGGGGCTATAATTAGAACTTGTGAAGCGCTTGGAATAGATGGAATAATCATACCAAACGATAGAAGTGTTAATATTAATGGTACTGTAGTTAAAACTAGTGTTGGTGCTATTTATAATATGCCAATTATTAGAGTTGTCAATCTTTCTAATACAATAGAAAAATTAAAAGATATTGGTTATTGGATAGTTGGCACTGATATGAGGGGTACTAATTATACAGAAATAGATTATAATATGCCTATATGTTTAGTTATTGGAAACGAAGGAAAAGGAATTAGTAAAATAATTAAAGATAATTGTGATTTTATGGCAACAATTCCAATGAGTGGAAATATCAATAGTTTAAATGCTTCAGTATCTTGTGGAATAGTTCTTTCTAGAATAGTTTCTAGCAGGAGGTAATATGCAGTATAATGATTATGAATTAGTGTGTTTAGCTAGAGAAGGTAATGAAGATGCTGTTAATTTGATATATCAAAAATATAAACCAATTATAGTTAAAAAAAGTGAAGAAGCTATTATTAGAGCAAGTCATCATGGTATTGAAATTAGTGATATAATGCAAGAAGCTTACTTAGGTTTAGATGAAGCTATTAATGCTTTTCGTGAAGATGATAATGCTTCTTTTTATACATTTGCTATGTTATGTGTTAATAGGCAAATCATTAATTATCTTAGAAAGATTACCGGTGGTAGAGATAAAGTTTTGAATGATGCAGTAACAATAGATGATTATTTAGAAAAGAGTATTAAAGATGATTTTGATACAGAGGTCTCTTTTATCTCTCAGGAAAGCGAAAGGGATATTATGGAAGAACTCATTAATAATCTTACTAATTTTGAAAAGGAAGTATTAAAAGCTAAGATTGATGGTTATAGTTTTGAAGAAATTGCTAATACTTTAAATAAAGATGTAAAGTCTATATATAATACTTTTCATAGAATTAAATTAAAATTTAAAAAGATAATAGATAATGATAACTATTTGTAGTGTTTAGATGTATATGTATATTTACATTTTAAGCTTTATGATAGTTGTCTTTTTTTTAATTTAAAGATATAATATTTACTTGAAAGAGGCGATAATATGGATAAAATTGTTATCAAGGGAGCTAGAGTTAATAACTTAAAAAATATAGATATCGAAATACCTAAAAATAAATTAGTTGTTATGACAGGAGTATCCGGTTCTGGAAAAAGTAGTTTGGCTTTTGATACGATATATGCTGAAGGACAGAGAAGATATATTGAGAGTCTTAGTGCTTATGCGAGACAATTTTTGGGTGGAAGTGATAAACCTGATGTTGATTCTATAGATGGGTTATCTCCGGCGATTAGTATTGATCAAAAAAGTACTAATAAGAATCCTAGATCTACGGTTGGTACGATTACAGAAATATATGATTATTTAAGATTATTATTTGCTAGGGTTGGTACTCCATATTGTCCACATCATAATATACCAATAAGTTCTCAAAGTATTGAAGAGATGGTTAATAAAGTTTTGGAGTTAGATGAGGGAACTAAGATTATGATTATGGCTCCAATTGTAAAGGGCGAAAAAGGAACACATAAAGATACTTTAGAAGATTTAAGAAGAGACGGTTTTATTAGATGTAAAATAGATGGAGAAATTAAAGAACTTAGCGAAAACATAGAATTAGATAAAAATAAGAAACATATTATTTTAGCTGTTGTAGATAGATTAATAGTAAAAGAAGATATAAGAACACGACTATATGACTCTCTTGAAACAGCTTGTAAACTATCTCACGGTAAAGTTATTATTGAAATGCCTACTTTGAATGATGAGATGATTCTTAGTGAAGATTTTGCTTGTCCTTATTGTGATTTTTCTTTATTTGAGCTTGAGCCTAGAATGTTTTCATTTAATGCTCCGTATGGGGCTTGTCCTGATTGTAAGGGATTAGGTGTTAAGTTTAATCTTGATTTAGATTTAGTTATTCCTGATAGAAATCTTAGTATTAATGAAGGTGCTATTAAACCTATTAATGTAGATGATGACAATACAATGAGAACACAGATAGATACGGTGGCTAGATACTATGATATTGATTTAGATGCTAAAATCAAAGATTTAGATAAAAAGAAATTAGATATTATTTTATATGGTTCTCCGGACATATTAGAATTTAAGTATGTGTCTAAGAATGGTAATACGAGAAATGCAAAAGATTATTATGAAGGTGTTATTACTAATTTAGAAAGAAGATATATTGAGACTAAGAGCACTTGGATAAGAGACTGGATAGAAACTTATATGACTGAGAGTGTATGTACTACTTGTCATGGTTCTAGACTTAATAGTAGTGTTTTATCAGTACTTATCAACAAAAAAAATATTTACGAAGTTAGTTGTTTATCAATTAGAGATTTAAGAAAATTTATGGATAAACTTGATCTTACTAAGGAAAAGGAAGAGATTGCAGACTTATTAGTTAAAGAAATTAATAATAGGCTAGATTTCTTAATTAATGTAGGTCTTGAATATTTAACTCTTAGTAGAACTGCTGGCACTTTATCTGGCGGAGAAAGTCAAAGAATCAGACTTGCTACGCAAATTGGTTCTAAATTAACTGGTGTTTTATATGTTTTAGATGAACCTAGTATCGGATTACACCAAAAAGATAATGAAAAGTTAATCAATTCATTACTAGAAATGAGAGATTTGGGTAATACTTTGATTGTCGTAGAGCATGATACAGATACGATGATGGCAAGTGACTTTTTAGTAGATATTGGTCCATTAGCTGGGGAACATGGTGGAGAAGTTGTTGCTTGTGGTACTCCAAGTGAAGTAATGGCTTGCGAAGATAGCATTACTGGGCAATACTTATCTGGTAAAAGAAAAATAGAGGTTCCTAAGAAAAGAAGAAAAGGTAATGGTAAATTTATAACTGTTAAAGGGGCAAAAGAGAATAATTTAAAGAATATTAATGTTAAATTTCCTTTAGGAACATTTACTTGTGTCACTGGAGTATCCGGATCTGGAAAGAGTAGTTTAGTTAATGAAATATTATATAAGAGTGTGGCTAATAATTTATATAAGACAAAAGAAAAACCTGGTAAATGTAAGTGTGTTGAAGGGATCGATGAGATAGATAAAGTGGTTTTAATTACACAGAATCCTATTGGTAGAACTCCAAGAAGTAATCCTGCTACTTATGTTGGTGTTTTTGATGATATTAGAGATATATTTGCTGAAACTAAAGATGCTAAGATAAAAGGATATGATAAGAGTAGATTTAGTTTTAATGTTAAAGGTGGAAGATGCGAAGCTTGTTGGGGAGATGGTGTAAAAAAGATAGAAATGCATTTTTTACCTGACGTGTACGTTCCATGTGATGTATGTCATGGCACT
Source organism: Bacilli bacterium (assembly GCA_017409025.1). Lineage (GTDB taxonomy): Bacteria > Bacillota_I > Bacilli_A > RF39 > UBA660 > RUG705. The sequence goes on from JAFQTN010000013.1 coordinate 25,893, forward strand.
AGATACAATAAAGAAACTTTAAGCATTAAATATAAAGGAAAGAATATCTATGATATACTTGAAATGAGAGTAGATGAACTTATTACTTTCTTTGAAAATCATCCTAAAGTTTTACATAAACTTAAGACTTTACAAGATGTTGGTCTTGGATATGTAAAAATAGGACAGAGTGCTCCGACATTATCTGGTGGTGAGGCAGCGAGAGTTAAACTTGCTAAAGAATTACAAAAGAAACCTACAGGTAAGAGTTTATTTATATTAGACGAACCTACGACTGGTCTTCATATATATGACATAGAAAAATTACTTAATATTTTGAACAGAATTGTTGATAATGGTGATACTGTAGTAGTTATCGAACATAACTTAGACGTCATTAAAGTAGCAGATCATATTATCGATTTAGGCCCTAATGGTGGAGATCTTGGTGGTGAAATCGTAGCTACGGGTACTCCAGAAGATATCGCTAAATGTAACGATAGTTTTACGGGAGAATATTTAAGAAAGTATTTATAATATAAGAAAACATTGTTTGTTTTCTTTTTTTTGAATAAAATTGGTAAATAGGCATAGTATTTATTGAAAAGAGGTCGTTATGGAAAAAATTGATGTTATTAAAAATATTGCTAAGAGAACTGGTGGAGATATTTATTTGGGTGTAGTAGGGGCTGTTAGAACGGGTAAATCAACATTCATAAGAAGATTTATGGAAAATATGGTTATACCTAATATTCCCGATGAATTCGATAAAAAAAGGGCTTTAGATGAATTGCCTCAGGCTGCTAATGGTAAAATGATTATGACTACAGAACCAAAGTTTGTTCCTGCTAGTGCAGCAAAAATTGCTATTGATGAATTTACTGCTAATATTAAGATGATTGATTGTGTTGGTTATGTTATTAAAGATGCAAAAGGGGTAGAAGATGAAAATGGTCCTAGATATGTAATGACTCCTTGGTATAGTGAACCAATTCCTTTTGTGGAGGCTGCTGAAATTGGCACAGAGAAGGTTATTAAAGACCATTCTACGATCGGAATTGTGGTTACTACTGATGGTTCTTTTGGAGAATTTTCTAGAGGAGATTATTTAGAAGCTGAAGAGACTGTTATAAATGAATTACAAGAAATAGGTAAACCATATATCGTTCTTTTAAATACTGTTAATCCTAGTAGTGATAGTACTATTATTTTGGCTAATGAAATGAAAGAAAAATATAATGTACCAGTTTTACCTATTAACGTTGAACAAATGCAAGAAAGGGATATGTATAACATCTTAAAAGAAGCTTTGTATGAATTTCCAATTGTTGAAGTTAAAGTAAATATTCCTGATTGGATTTCAATATTAAATCCGAGTCATTATTTAAAAAAGTCTTATATTGATAAAATTAAAGAGAGCGTATTATCTATAGATAAGATTAGAGATATCGATACTATAACTAATTATTTCAATGACTCAGAATATATTGAAAAATCATATTTATCTGAAGTAGATCCTTCAACTGGAGAAGCTACGATTAATCTTTCTGCTCCAGGAGAATTATATAACCAAGTATTGAAAGAGATAATAGACGTAGATATTTCTTCAAAGGCAGGAATGCTTAAATTGTTCCAGGATTTCCAAGAAGCAAAATATGAGTATGATCAAATTAAAACAGCACTTAAGACTGTTAAACAAACTGGGTATGGTATTGCATCACCGACTTTGTCTGATATGAAATTAGAGACACCAGAGATAATTAAGCAAGGCGGTAGATATGGAGTTAAGCTTAAAGCTAAAGCACCTTCTATTCATATGATAAAAGTTGATGTAGAATCTACTTTCGAACCAATTATTGGTAGTGAACTTCAAAGTAAAGAATTAATAAAAGGTTTAACTGAAAATGAAAACAATACCGATATATGGAAAAGTGAAATTTTTGGAAGAAGTTTGGATGTGATTGTTCAAGAAGGAATTCAGGCAAAACTTGCTATGATGCCAGAATCTGTTAGATATAAATTATGTCAGACTCTAACTAAGATTATTAACAAGGGAAGTTCTACGATGATTGCTATTGTTTTATAATTGTATGTTAATTATTGGTAATAAATTAAAAAAGGCTATATTACTAGTCTTTTTTTTGTTAAAGTCTTGATTTATAAGCAATTTTATGATATTGTTATGTTGTAAGCATAAGATAAGTGCTTAAATTAGAAAATGGAGGTAATTAAGAATGACAAAAGCATGTTTAGTTGAATACATTGCTGAAAATGCTGACTTAACAAAAGCTGATGCTACTCGTGCATTAGAAGCTATGTTAGAAGGTGTAACAAAAGGATTAAAAGAGGAAGGAAAAGTTACATTAGTTGGTTTTGGAACATTCTCTGCTAAGAAAAGAGAAGCACGTACTGGACGTAATCCACAAACTGGTGAAGAAGTTAAAATTGCTGCTAGAGTAGTACCTGGTTTCAAAGCTGGAAACAAATTAAAAGATGCTTTAAACTAGTCTTTTATAAAATAGTTAAAACAACCTTTTGGTTGTTTTTCTATTACTATATATGAAAATAACATTTCTATAAAAAGAAATGTTATTTTATTTCTCTATGAATTGCAATTACTTTTCCTAATATCATATCTGGTGACATAATATTAACATTTAAACTTGGATATTTAGGATTCATTGCTTGAAGAATTATACCTTTTGGATATTTATATAATTTTCTAACTGATAATATATTACTTTTTGTAGCAATTACTATATCATCACCATTTTTATAGTCTTCTTGTTTTTCAAAGAATATTCTATCATTTTTTAAATAGTATGGGGACATTGAATCATCTAGAACTTTAATAGTTAATTCAGATTTTCCTACTAAAGGTTCATAGTTGGCATTTTTATAAGTATTAATTATCTTTTCGTTTTTAGTATTTAAATTTTTATCTACCCTTGTACTACTTATATATTCTTTAACGAATTTACTTTCTAATTTTTTTCTTTCTTCTTCAGTAATATCTACTTCAGATAATACACTGGTATCAATATTAAAGATACGGCATATTTCAAAGAATAAATCATAAGGAATATTTAACATACCTGTTTCGTATTTATGTAATGTTTGTCTATTCTTTTGATGATTTATAGCCTTAGATAGATCTTCTAATGAATAGTTATATTTTAATCTGTTTTCTTTGATTAAGTTTCCTACGAAAGGTTTTAAATTATCACTTACTAATTCTTTTTTTCTTGTTCTCATATTACCACTCCCTACTAATTAAATTTATTTGTAATATATATAGGTATTGTACCTATTATGCCAATTAGTGTTTTTATCATGTACCTAAGTATTATGCACAATATTATATTTATTAATTCATATTCAAACAAGTATGCTATTAAGATAAATAGTATATTATCTAACAATTCTACGATTATGATAGAAAATATATTGCTAAACATCACATTATTTCTTACTTTTTTTAGCTCATAGTATAATTTGCTATTTAAAAATACGCTTACTATTGTTGCTATTATTAAAGCTATATATACTCTTAGGTTGTATTCAAATATACTATCATATGATTTATTAGCATATAGATTATAGTCACTGGCTTTCATTAGTCCAGATAAGTTTAGAAAACAACAACTAACTAGGGCGGTTATAAATATTAATCCTATGTATGTTTTTATTTCTTCAGGGCCTCTTTTTTGAGTAATAATGTTACCTGCTATTATTAAAGATGTTGTAACTCCAAATCCTATTGGAACATTTACGCCCATTAAGTCGATTTGTTTTAAACTCATTATACACGATAGAAATGTGGCAATTACACCATACACATACAATCCATCTGTTTTATATTTTTTATTTAGAATAATTATGGCTAGATAACACACTAATACTTCCGCTACTATTAATAAGATATTTCTCATTTTATCACCTTCTTATTGTTTAATAAATTTACAAAAAGAATATTTATCCCGGTGATAACTAGACCTAATATGTATGTAGATATTCCCAAGAACAAACTAAATTTTAGTTCCATAATATCGATATAAGCAATTGCATACATAACTAATGTATATAATAATCCTGTTATTATATAAGTTAAAGCTATTGAAATCGTATTATTATCTTGAATTTCTTTTAGTAAAACATATAGTTTGGCTGTTGCTAATTGACTTAATAATACTATAATTGGATATACTATTAATATTTTATAGTTATATTCAAATGTTCCTTGCATATTAATTGATATTGTTTCAGTAATAGCAGGTATAAAGAAATTCATAACTACTAATAATAATGCTGCAGTTATATTAGCATATAACGTGATTAATAATAGACTTTTAATTTCTTTAGCACTATATTTTGTTAGAAAAATATATAGTATACTAAATGATGCTATTAATGGAATAATTCCTAAGTTAATATTCATTTTAAATATATATGATATTTTAAAAGATAATACAAAAGATATTAAATCCATCATAACTAGAGCAAAATATAAGCCTCTTTTATTTAGTATCTTATATAAACAAAATATTGTTAATAGTGTTAACATAATTAAAATTATAGTAATTATCTCTTCCAAATTACCACCTTCTTATTCAATATACATTATATCATAAAAAATAAAGATACAAAATATTTTTGTATCTTTTTCTTAAAAATTATTATTTAATTATATTATTTCTTCGTTTTAATTTTGGAATATTCAATGTCTTTCACTACATTGACATTTTCTGCAACAAAGTTTGGTTCCATTTTTTCCATTAATTTCATGTTTCCGGAATAATAAAATATAGTGTTTTTAGGAACAACAATTATGTCTCCTTTTTTAACAGGTTGTTGCTTTGAATTAACGATTGTTATTTCTCCATTTTTTTCAACTGGATATCCTCCAATTTCAAAGACACCTTCTCCTTCTAATACATAGTATGTGGATGTACTACCTGTATCATATGTATATGCATCTTGTCCTTCTGTACAATCTATAAAGAAATATCCTCTTTTTTCGTCGTTTCCTGGTGGAATAATTAGTGTTTCGCCTTTTTTAGGTATAAATATAGAAGCCATTTCTAAAGGGATTTTCATATTATTACAAAATTTTTGAAATTTTACTTCTTGTTTTAATTCTTCAATTAATTGGTAGAATTTCATTAACATGCTATAGTTATTATACAAATCAAGATCTACTAAATATCCTTTGGGAACAGACGTTTCTGGTTCAAAGATACATTTTGGATTTTCTTCCATTGTAATAACACTTGCTGTTTTTTGTTTTATAGGAAGCTCTTGATTCATCATTAAATAATATAAGTTTTTCAACACAGTTTCATGAGAGACTATGACAATTGCATCATACGTTCCTTTAGAACGATATTCTTCTAACTTTCTTGAAAAATTTCTAATTCTTCTTCTTAATTCAATTTCGCTTTCTCCTTGTGGATAAGAAATGGCCACTTTATTTTTATCTTTGCGTTCTTCTTTATTTATTTCCATCTCTAAATCATCACTCATATACGTAGAGGGTTGTCCATAAAGAATTCCTTGATTTATTTCTCTTATTGTTTTTTCTTCTGACACATCATAATTAGACGGGTCTAAATGTTCTATAGCATAGGTTAAAGTTTCTCTTGTTCTATAATATGGGCTAACTATAAATAGAACTTTTTTCCCTTCTAGAAACTTTTTCAAGAAAAGACCTAATTCTTTAGCTTGCTGCACACCATAAGTCTTATCTAATGGTACAAATTCATCCCTATAAAAATATTCTCTTATTCCGAATTGTTTATTCCATCCTGCATTATTAGCTGGTGTGAATCCATGTCTTACTAAATATACTTTAGTCTTGTTCATTATTTTTTTCTCCTGTTAATTTTTCTACTAACTTATCTATTTCCATTTCTATTTTTTCTTGTGATTGATTCATATCAATAGTATAGAATACAAGTTCTTCTGGAAAAGTACTATTTTTTAATTTTTCTTTATATTTATAGTACAATTCTACTGGTGCTCTAGAATAATTTTCTGGATCTTTTCCAAAGTTTTTTTCTCTCTCTTTTATTCTTCTTATTATTTCTGCTTCTTCACATACTAATTTTATAAAATATAGGCTAGCATTATGATTTTTAAAATTATTTTGAGCTGACTCCCAGAAAAATTGCATGTTGGCATCGATAATCATATTGGTTTTATTTTCTAACATATATACCGTTCTATCATTAGCCAATTGTTCTACTAATTTATGATTTTTTTCTGGATCAATGCCATATTCCTCAACAATTCTTCTAATTTTATCATTTGCAGTTATATATATACCTGTTTTTTTAGATAATATTTTTGATACTGTTGTTTTGCCTATTCCTGGTGGAGCTATAAAAGTTATTCCAAATGGTTTTTCTTGTGGATTTATTGGAATATCACTTATAACTATTTTTAATAATTCTTCATAACTCATACAACCACTTCCTTAATTTAATTTTAGCATATTTTTATAAATAAATATACAAAATGTTTTTGTATCTTTTTCTTGATTTTTATTCTATATTAGGTTTTCTTACTCTAGTATAATGACTTTCTGGTATCGAACTTGTCTCATCATATGCTAATTGGTCTATAACATCAGTAACTTTTTGAATTATTTCTGATTTTATACTACTTAGAACTTGTAGTTTTTTTACAGCTAATTCTTCTTTTGATTCTGCTGATAGTATTATTATTTTATCATCTAATTCTAAAGTGGAGAAATACATTTGAGGAAGAGTTATTATTTTTTTACCATATTTATCAATATAATGGAAGACTCCATCAGTATCTACTACACCTGCTAACCCTTCATTAAATTCCATTGCATCTTCATATTCGCATTTAATTGTTTCTTCTCCTTTTTTATTAATATACCCATACAAATATGTTGCTGCTGATTTAACACGAGCCAAACCTTGGTGAAAGTTATTTAGTTCTTCATATTGATAGTTATTAGAGAAGGCCATAATTTTTCCTTTTCTTGTTACATATCCTTCCCAATTTGATGATAACTTTACTTTGGCCATGCCATCACTGAATTTTTCTGCTTTTTCAAAATCAATTGGGATTATTTCTTCAAATTGCTCTGTTAGAAATCCATAACAATTAAAATTTTTGGTTAAAAATAATAATTCTGTATTTCCTTCAATTTTGCTAAATTCTGATTTATTTTTGGTAGAAATGGGATAAAAATTTTGGTTTATTATATAATAGTTTTTATCATCTTCTACAACAGCTAATCCATTTGAAAAATGCGTTGCATTTTTATAACTTCCTTTGATAATTCCTCTTTTATCAATAAAAGTTTTTTCTGATTTTCCGTTCAGCCTTACAAGAGCATATCCTTCGCTAAATTCACTATGTACTTCTGCATATTCCCCAGAAAAATCTCTTAATCCATCTTTATTAATAAATATCCAATTACCATTTGTTAGTTGTACTGAAGCATATCCTTCAGAAAAGCATCCGGCATCTCTATATTGATAAGGAATTACTAATTCTCCTTTTTTATTAATAAATCCCCATAAAAAACTATCTGGATCTTGAACAGCTGATAATCCTTCACTAAATTCTCTAGTATCTAGATAAGCCGGAGTTATTACTTCTTTTCCTTCCTTATTAATAAAGCCATATAAATTTTGTCTATTTTTTACTTTAGCTAATCCTTGAAAAAATGTTCCTATTTCTTTGTATTTAGATTGACTATAGTCAACAAATTTTATTTCATTCATAATTTACCTCCCTGATATGTTTATTATATTATTTATCATATAAAAAAACAAGATTTTTCTTGTTTTAATTAGACTTTTTCTTAGATTTTATCATATCTTTAAAAGCTTCAATTTTAGTATCTATATTAGAAATATTATTCTCTCCATCAAAACTTAGATATAAAATTGGCACTTCATAATCTTCACTTATTTTTGCTAGAGTGGGCATGGCATTTATTTCTGGTACACAGCTAAAACTTTTGATATGAATTATACCATCTATTCCTTTTTTTGCGTGTTCTATAGAGTGAACTACTGATTCTGTTCCGTCTGCACCGAGAGGGTATTTTAAATATTTTCTTCCTTTAAATAAGAGAATACTTCTCATAAATCTTTTTATTATTAATAAGTAAGTTAGGTTAGTATATCTATATACTTTAATGCCTTCTTTTATGAGATTTTTTTCTAAGTTATTACTTGCTTCCATATCCATTAATGAATATAATTCTCCGATTAGTAATATTTCTAGTGTTTTTTCTTCTTTTAAATTAATTTGTTTAAATGCTTTTTTATATTTAATATATCTTTTTATTATTTTAATAATTGATAAATTTCCTTTAGTAAGATTATTTTTATATTGTTTTTCTAACTGTTCAAATGATCCTGGAATTTTCTCGGAAGCCATATTTTCTCTAATATACTTGTCTATTTTATCCATTGTTATAATTAAGATTATACCTTGTAATAGGTAATATAGATACTTAAAGATGTTTAATTTAGGATTTAGTTTTTTTGCTTCTTTATATAGTTTTTTTATAGATACATGGTTATCCTGGATTAAGTTTATAAAAGTGAATTTGTATCCTAGATCTTTTAGAATTTGTTCTTGTAATTCTGCATAATAGCCATATCTACATCCACCACCTGCTTGAATTAATATATCTGCACCTGATTCTAAAGCATTTATATAATTACCTAAATTATATTTAAATGGCATACATATATCATCTGGACTATATTTTGAACCCAATTCAATTGTTTGTTTATTGTTTTTAGGAGGTATTATAATATTACAATTAGTTATTTTCTCGACTATATATTTAATTGGGATATAATAGTCTCCAAGATGAGGAAATGAAATTTTTTTATTCATTAGTACCTCCTTGATTTAAAATGTCGACAAAACTTTCTAATTTTGTTTCTAGACTTAATTCGGTTATGTTTTCATCTATTAATAAATTAAGGGTAGGGATATCTTTGTTCTTTAGAATAGCTAAGTTATTAACTAGACTATCAATTCCGCAAGGGTAGGTAGATATAAAGATTATTCCATCTATCATGTTTTTTGTATAGTATAGACCCCCTATCATTTCTTTAGAATATTTCCAATATAAGGTGTTTGAAAAATATTGAGAAAATTCATTAGTAATTTTTTTATCTAATTTATTTGAATAAATGGGAATGATGTTATTTTTTTCTAGATAGTTAGTAATATATTTCGAAATAAATTTATCTTGAATATTATAGAAGTGAGATAGAATTAGAATCTTTTTATTTGTTTTTGATAGTTTATTTTTTTCGCTATTAGCTTGATTAATATCATATTTTTTTTGTTTAATTTTAGCTTTATGATAACTATATAAAATTTTAATAATATTCTTTGTAAATTTTAATCCCATTTTAATAAATCCTAGGATAGGAAATTTTAATTTGGTATATTCAATATTATAATCTAGTATTTGTTCTGATGGAATTTTATGTTTAATATCATCATATGTTCCATTTAGTCTTGTACATACTTTATCTTTCTTACCATAGTCACATGCTCTTGATATTAGAATATAATCACATTTTTCAGACAAGTATAAGACATGTCCTACATATATTTTATAAGATAAACAGCATTCATCTATAGTATTATTTACTCCGAGTTCTATTATTTCTCTATTGGTTTCTGGACTTAGTACTACGTTACAACCTAATGATTCAAAGAAATTTTTCCATAATACGTTATATCTATAATATAGTAATGCTCTAGGTATTCCTACTTTTATCTTTTTCATATGTCACCTAGTTAAGTGTATGAATGTATTTATTTATTAGAACAAAAAAAGATAGTTACTATTCTTCACTATCTAATTCGTCTTCATTTAGAATTGTTAAATCACTTAAATCATCTTCAGCATAATCTTCTTCATCATCAATTGAATTAAATTCATCTTCTTCAGTCATTTCTTCTGGTTCTAAATCATATTCTTCTTCTTCATCTTTTTCTTCATACAATTCATCCATTGCTACTTTTACTGAATGTTTTGATTTTAAATCCCATTTACCATCTGATAGTAGAATAAATTCTTTAGATGTAGTTAATGATTGGAAAAAATCAGCTATTTTATCTTGATATTCTCCTTCAGATAATTCTAATAAATTACAAACTTCTTTAAATAATTCTGCTGTATTTAAAGTAGTTTTCTTCTCTTCTAAATATAATTTTGCGATATCAGTATATGATAATAATTCAATTTCTTCTTTAGTCATTTTACTTAAGCTCATAAAGTCCCTCCTACATTTCTTCTCTTGGTATTACACCAATTAAATTCAATGAATTATTAATAACTATTTTAATTGCTTTTAATAGAAGCATTCTTTCTTCTGTATATTCAGAATCTTCAGTAATAAATTTATATGCTCCATAATATGAGTGGAATAACGATGCCAACTCATATACGTAGTTACATATAATATGAGGTGCTCTTTTTACACTTGCTGATATTACTGTATCTTCAAATCTTATTAATTTATTCATAATATTATATGCTATATCTTCATCAATGGTATTAAATTTATCTTTTGTTTGAAGATTACCTTGGTAATTATTTAATACTTTTGATATTCTTGCATTAGCATATTCTATGTAATATACTGGATTTTCATTACTATTTTTAACCGCTAAACCTAGGTCAAAATCCATTTGAGTATCTAGACTTTTTGATGCAAAGAAATACCTTGTCGCATTTATTCCTACTTCATCAATTAAATCATTTAAAGTAATTGTTTTACCAGTTCTTTTGCTTATTTTAATTTCTTCGCCATCTTTTAGTAGTCTTACCATTTGTAAGATTTCTATATCTAGGATACTACTATCATGCCCTAATATTTCTAGTGCTCCTTTTAATCTATTAATATATCCATGGTGATCTGCTCCTAGAACGTCAATTAGGTGAGTATATCCTCTTTTTATTTTATTAACATGATATGCAATATCTGGTAGTAAGTAAGTATAATTCCCATCATTTTTAACAATAACTCTGTCTTTTTCGTCTCCATATTCTGATGTTTTTAACCATAAGGCATCATCTAAAACATAGCAATTATCATTTATCTTGAAACTATTTAGTACTTTTTCTACTTCACCTTTATCATATAGAGATTCTTCACTAGTAAATACATCAAAGTTAACTCTAAAATTATCTAAATCTTTTTTTATTGCTTCTAATAATATGTTTAGTCCTTCTTGTTTAAAATATGGAATATCTTCTTCTAACTTACTGTCTTGATAAGTATCATATATTTTTTTAGCAATTGCTATTATTTCTTTACCATGATAACCATCTTCAGGTAGATTACAATCTAGACCACATAATTCTTTATATCTTTCTTTTATAGATATACCTAGATTGTTCATTTGATTACCAGCATCATTAATATAGTATTCTCTTGTTACATCATATCCACAGAAAGACATTATTCTAGATAAGTTATCACCATATGTAGCACCACGACCATGACCTACATGAAGGGTTCCAGTTGGATTAGCACTTACATATTCTAAATTTATTTTTTCATTGTTACCAACATTATTTCTTCCATAATTTTTATCTTCAGTTATTATTTTATTGATTTCATCTAATAATACTTTTTTTGTTAGATAAATATTAATAAATCCTGGGGGAGCTATTTCTACTTTTTCAATAATATCACTATTTGTTGATTCCTTAATTCTAGATGCAATATTCATAGGATTGTCTTTTAATACTTTTGTTAACAATAGAGCAACATTAGTAGAATAATCTCCAAATTTATTTTCTTTTGGTGTTTCTATAACAATTTTATCTAGATCAAAATCAATATTTTGTTCTTCTAGACTTGTTTTTATTATAGCTTGTAATTTTCTTTTAATACTCATAAATTATCACTACTTTCTAATACGTAATTATAAATATTATTACTTTCTATTATTTTATAAGTTATATCTATTTTATTTTTATCTATAATTAATTTTTCTGTTAAAATATTAAACTCTAATGAATAATTAGATTCTTTTAAATAATATTCACTTTTATTAGTTTTATTTTCTTCAAATAACATTCCATGAGTAAATTCATTATTTTCTCTTAGGAGTGTTATTTTATTTTTATCTATTATAATTTTATATTTTGTATCATCTATTATATAACTTATTATGTTAGAATTTTTAATAGCTTTAGTGTCAATTAAATCTTCAGTATTTTCAGTTAAATTTTTTAAATATCCTTTAACTTTTAGTTTGATAAAAAACACCTCCGTAAAAACTCAAACAACATTATATCATAAGTTATTTAAAAATAAAACTCATATTTTTACTTTTTTGATAAATAATAATTGTAGGTATAATGAATGAGAGTGATTAGATGAAAATACTTAAGAAAATTGGGAAGTTTTTTGTTATTTTATTTGGACTTTTTATGCTTTTTAATTTTGGTTTATATATATATTGTTTAGTTACTCCAAAATTAGAAATTACTAGGAATCAATCTTATTATTTATATGATAATGAAAATAATTTAGTATTTAATAATTATAGTTGGGTGGAGTTGGAGGATATTAGTGATAATTTAATTAAAGCTACTTTAGCTACTGAAGATAAGTATTTTTATAAACATATTGGTTTTGATTATCTTAGAATAGTAAAGGCGATGTTCAATAATCTTACTTCTGGAAGTTTATCTGAAGGTGCATCTACGATAACACAGCAATATGCTAGAAATTTATATTTAAATTATGATAAAACTTGGACAAGAAAGATAGAAGAAGCACTACTTGCTTTTGAACTAGAAACTCATTATACGAAAGATGAGATTTTAGAAGGGTATTTAAATACAATTAATTATGGAGGAGTTTTTGGAATAGAGAATGCTAGTAGGTATTATTTTAATAAAAGTGCTAATGATTTAACTTTAGCTGAAGCATCAATGCTTGCTGGTATTCCGCAGTCTCCATCTAATTATTCTCCTTTATATAATTTAGATTTAGCTAAAAAAAGGCAGAAAACTGTTCTTACTTTAATGTATAATAATGAAAGTATTACCGAAGAGGAATTTAATGATGCAATAGATACTGATCTTAATTATGTTGGAATAAAAAATGATAATATTACTTCTGGAAAACTTTATTTTAAGGATGCTGTTTTAAATGAATTATCTACGATTGCTTCAATACCGGAATCTATTTTAGAAACTGGAGGAATTAAAATTTACACGACTTTAGACAATATGGCTCAAAGCAGTTTAGAAAAGTCTATTGAAGATAAAGACTTTGGTGAATTACAAGTTGCTAGTGTTTTGATGAATCCGGATAACGGTGAAGTATTAGCACTAATTGGTGGAACTAATTATAATGAGAGTCAGTTTAATAGAGCAATTAGTGCTAAAAGACAGGTTGGTTCTACGATGAAACCGTTTTTATATTATGCAGCACTTGAAAGTGGATTTACTTCGGCAAGTTCTTTCATTAGTGAGAAGACTACATTTTCTTTTTCAACGAATAAGACATATACTCCAAAAAACTATAATGATAAATATGCTGATGGTCCTTTATCAATGGGAGCAGCAATTGCTTATTCTGATAATATTTTTGCAGTGAAGACACATTTGTTTTTAGGAGAAGAAAATTTAGTTTCGATTGCAAATAGAGTAGGAATTTCTAATGAACTCGAAGCAGTTCCGTCTCTTGCCCTTGGAACTGAAGAAATTAGTCTTATGGAGATGGTTTCCGGATATGCTTCTTTTGCTAACTTGGGAAATAAGGTAAATAGTCATCTCATTAGAAGAATAGAAGATAGTAGCGGAAATATTTTATATGAATATAAGGAGGAAGAGGTTAATATATTAAATGAAAATTTAGTATATATATTGAATGAGATGTTAACTTATACTTATGATACAGATTTTATTGATTATAATTACCCGACTATGATTAGTTTATTACCAAAAATGACTAATAAGTATGCAATTAAGTCTGGGACAACTAATACTGATATGTGGATTATTGGATATAACCAGGATGCTGTTTTGGGTGTATGGACTGGATATGATGATAATAGATTAGTAGAAAGTACTGATTCTAGTTACCATAAAGAGGTTTGGATAGATGGTATGGAAGGATATTTTAGCAATAAGGATACTTCGTGGTATGATATTCCTAATAATATAGTTGGTGTTTTAGTTAATCCAATTACTGGAGAACTAGCTGCGGAAGATGATAAAAAAAAGAAATTGTTTTATTTCTTAAAAGGTACTGAACCACATGTAGATAATGAATATGATTTGGATGCTGTATTTAAAAAAGAAAATAGTATATCTGTAGATGAAGATGAAGAAAAATTAGAGGAAAAGGTAGAGGAAGAATAAAAAAGTATCTCTTTTTAGAACTGTTGTTCTTTAGAGATACTTTTATTTTTTATTAATTTTTTGGAAATTCAATAATTACACAATTATCTGTTTCACTACTATAAACTTTATAATTATAACCATTAACATTTAATAAATCTTGTAACTTAGTTAGTTTATCTTCTACTATTGGTGTTGGTAATACTGGTTCAGTTACTGGTATTTCAAATGATGGTACTGCGCTAGGTTGTGGCACTTCTAATGTAGGTTCAACTAAGGGCATTACTACTTCTGGTTCTTGAGCCATTAGATCTACTGGATTTGGCATTGTTACATTTGGATTAAACAAAGGTGCATCTAATGATGGAGTAGGCATTTGAGGCTCTACAGGAGCTTGTGGCACTACTAATTCTGGTCCAAATACTGGAGCATCATTTATTATAGGCGCTGGCATTTCAGGAACAATTGGTGTTGCATCCATTGTTGGTGCCATTACTGGTACTTCAGAAACTGAAGGGAGTGGTTGTGGTCCAAATACTGGAGCTTGTGGTGCTACCAATTGAGGTTCAGCTACTGGTGCAGTAGGTATCGAAGGCATTACTACTTCTGGTTCTGGGACAATTGGTGCTTGATTCATACTTTGCATATTCATCATATTTAATGATGTATTATTATTTGCTGCATTATTATTATCATAGTTTGGAAAGAAATTTCCATTATTCATATTTTCATCATCCTTTTCTTCTTCTTTAATATTTAGTGATTTCATAATATCACTTATTGCTTGTTTTATTTCTTCTTCTTGGGTTTCTTTTTTATTTATAATTTGATCTGTTTCTTTAACCGTTAACTTTTCAGTTATTATTCTATTTAATAATTCTAGTTGTTTATCTTTATCTTCGATATTAATTAAGCTTCTTGCGTGTCTTTCACTTATTTTTTTATGGGCTAGAGCATCTTGAACTTCCTCAGGTAATGAAAGTAGTCTTATTTTATTAGCAATAGATGATTGAGATTTTCCTAATTTTTCTGCTAAACTTGCTTGGGTTTGATTTCCTATTCTCATAATCTCTTCATATGATTTTGCTTCTTCGATCGGAGATAGTCCTTGACGCTCTAAATTTTCTATTAACGCTAATTCAGCCATTTGCTGTTCATCCGCTGTTTTAATTATTACAGGCACTTCAGTTAAACCAATTTGCGTTGCTGCTCTGAATCGTCTTTCTCCAGCAATTATTTCATATTTATCATCTTTAATTCTCACCAAAATTGGATTTATAATTCCATATTTTTTAATAGAATCTGCTAAACTTTTAAGTGATTGTTCATCAAAAACTTTTCTAGGTTGATATTTATTTGGAATTATTAAACTAGTATTTAATTTTACCACACTAGTCTCTTGTTGCAACTTACCACCTCCAATTCATTCTCTCTTACCCTATATTAATATAATACACTATTATTTTTTTTTTTTCAATCATTTTATTTATTTAGTGATATAATTATCTTGGATGAGTGATTTTATGATTATTAATAATAAAGAATTATCTTTAAACGATGCGATTAACTTTTCTAATCAAGAAGAGTTATTACTTAAAAGAAGAGATAATAATTTGCTTTTAAGTGATTATCAAATATCTGTATTATCAAAGAATAATATTGATTATAAGAAATTTAGTAATGTAAGAGAATTAGTTTTTGAAATTGAAAACTCTTTAGATGATTATTATGATCCAGAACTAGATTTAGTTAGTTCACAGTTAGCCGAATATATATATTATAATGAGACAAAAAAATAAGACTAGTGATAATAATATAGTTATCATTAGTCTTTTTATATATCTTTTTTCTTTATTTGTGAATACATTCTAGGATATATTAATGGTGTTTTATTTTGTTTAGTTACTTTATATAGTGTTCTTAAACTTAATTCTTTTGGTAATTCATATTTGATTATTTGTTCATTTGATAGATATAATTTATTGTAATAATTATTAATATTTTTTAATTCTTCATCAATGTTTGATTTTAATGATATAAAATTACCATTAACTTTTAGTAGAGGGATAGAGTATTCTAAAAGATGTTTTAATGGAGCTACTGCTCTTGATGTTACGATATCATAGATTTCACGATTGTCTTTAGCATATTCTTCAGCTCTAGCATTTATTACATTGATATTTTTTAATTCTAATTTATCTATTACTTTTTGTAAGAATAAACATTTTTTATTAGTAGAATCTAATAAATCTATTTTTAAATTAGGAAATACTATTTTTAATACTAAACCAGGAAAGCCTGCTCCTGTACCAATATCTAGTAAGTACTGATCTTCTAGATTAATTATTCTTACTATTGATAATGAATCGTAAAAATGTTTTAGATATACAAGATTTTTTTCCGTTATGGCAGTTAAGTTATACTTTTCGTTTTCTTCAACTAGAATTTCATAATATTCATCTAATTTAGATAGAGTTTTATCATTGATATTGATATTTATTTTTTTTAATTCTTTTAAAAATTCTTCTTTATTCATTATATTTCTTCCTTAAATAAATCATTAATATAGATATATCAGATGGATTAACACCACTTATTCTTAAAGCTTGACCGATAGTAGTAGGGTTTACTTTTAGTAATTTTTGTCTAGCTTCAGAAGCTAAGTTTGGTATTTTATTATAATCAATATCTTGTGGTATTTGTTTTTCTTCATATTTTAACATTTTTTCGGCTTCTTTATTTATTTTATTTATATATCCAGCATATTTAATAGTTATTTCTGCTTGTTCATAAACTTCATCATCATAAGAATCTTCTAATAAAGTATTTTCTAACAATGTATTTATAGTTATTTCTGTTCTTTTTAATAAATCATATAATGATATCGAATCTTTAATATTTGCGCTATTTAATTTAGTTAATAATTCATTATTTGATATAGTTGGCGTTAATTTTATTTCTTTTAGTAAATTTAATAATTCTTTAATATTTTCTTTCTTAGTTTTAAATTTATTATATCTATCTTCTTTTATTAAACCTACTTTATATCCGTAATCTGTTAATCTTATATCAGCATTATCATGTCTTAAAATTAGTCTATATTCTGCACGTGATGTTAACATACGATATGGTTCAATAGTTCCTTTAGTTACTAAATCATCAATTAATACTCCAATATATGCTTCATTTCTTTTTAAAATTAATGGTTCTTTATTCTCTAAAGATAGTGAAGCATTAATACCAGCAATTATTCCTTGTCCGGCGGCTTCTTCATATCCACTTGTACCATTAATCTGACCGGCAGTATATAAATTTTTGATTACTTTACTTTCTAATGATCTAGTGATTTGAGTAGGGTAGATTGCATCGTATTCGATAGCATAAGCATATTTATTAATTTTAGCATTTTCTAAGCCTGGTAGGCTATGAACCATTTTTTCTTGAACATCACGAGGCATACTTGTGGAAAAACCTTGTAAGTACATATCGTCATAGTAGATACTTTCGGGTTCTATGAATAGTTGATGTCTTTCTTTATCTTTAAATCTAACTATTTTATCTTCGATAGATGGGCAATATCTTGGTCCTACGCCTGTAATATCGTCTCTTCCTCCATACATTGCTGATTTATTTAAATTATCAAGTATTATTTTATGAGTTTCAGGCGTTGTATATATAAGATGACATGGTACTTGTGCTGTAGTATCATATTCTGTATGTTCTTCAGTATTGAAGTTATAACAAACTTTATCTCCTGGTTCTACTTGGGTTTTTGAAAAATCTATTGAATTTTTATCTATTCTTTGTGGAGTACCTGTTTTTAATCTTAGTATCTCAAAACCATAACTTGCTAATTTATCACTTAAATGCATTGAGGGTTTTTCTCCACTTGGACCACTTCTAGTTCTTTCACTGCCTACTAGAATATCGGCTTTTAAATAAGTACCAGTTGTTAAGATTACTTTTTTACTAGTAATTTTAGTATTGTCTTCAAGAATGATACCTAATACAGTATTATTTTCTACAATTAGATCTTCAACCATACCTTCAAGTAGAGTTAAATTTTCTTGATTTTTTAGAGTTTTTAGCATTTCTTTTGGATAAGTAACTTTATCTACTTGGGCTCTTAAT
Source organism: Bacilli bacterium (assembly GCA_017409025.1). GTDB lineage: Bacteria > Bacillota_I > Bacilli_A > RF39 > UBA660 > RUG705. The sequence continues at coordinate 44,392 of JAFQTN010000013.1, forward strand.
GATCTAACAGCTGGTCCTTTTGATGAATTTAACATCTTCATTTGAAGGGCTGTTTTGTCGGCAATACGTCCCATTGTTCCACCTAGGGCATCTATTTCACGAACGATTATTCCTTTAGCAGATCCTCCGATTGATGGGTTACATGGCAATGTTGCAACATTATTTATATTAGATGTTACTAAAAGAGTATTTTTTCCCATTTTAGCAGAAGCTAATGCTGCTTCACATCCGGCATGCCCTGCTCCAACAACGATTATATCGTAATTCATATTTATCACTTCTTTTTCTATTTTTATTTACCCAGACAAAATCTAGAGAATATTTCATCTATTAATTCATCTGTATAAGTTTCTCCGATAATTTCTCCTAGAATATTCCAACATTCTTTTAAGTCTAATTCTATAATATCTACCCAAGTATTATTTTCTATATTAGCTAAACTTTCTTTTATTTTATATAATGCTTGTTTTAATAGGGAAATACTTCTTGCATTACTTAGATATGACATATCATCAGTAGTTATTTTATCTAGATTAAATATTTCTGATATTCTAGTTTTTATATCTTCAATACCAGTATTATCCTTAATACTTATTTTTATAGCGTCTTCAACATAAAGATTTAATTTATTTTCTAAGTCTATTTTATTTATTACTATAATGTGATTTTTCTTTTTAATCATTGATAGTAATTCTAATTCTTCTTCAGTTATTCTTTCATTATTATTTAATATCATTATTATTAGATCAGATGAAGTTATAATATCATAACTTTTATTGACACCTATTTTTTCTACGATATTATCTGTTTCTCTGATACCAGCAGTATCTATTATGTTACATACAAAACCATTTATAATAATTTTACCTTCCACAATATCTCTAGTTGTTCCTTCAATATCAGTTACTATTGCTTTTTCTTCTTCAAGAAGAGTATTTAGAAGACTACTTTTACCAACATTTGGTCTCCCTATAATTCCTATTTTGATTCCTTCATTTATTATTTTACCATCTTCTGATTTTTTAATTATTTTTTCTAGTTCTTCTTTTATATTTAAAACTAATGGATAGATTTTTTCTGAAGTTACTACTTCAATATCTTCATATTCTGGATAGTCAATATTTACTTCAATATTACTGACAATATCTACCAGTTTTTTTCTTATTTTTTTGATATTATTAGAAGCTTCACCATTTAATTGATTAATGGACATTTTACGAGAGATATCTGTTTTTGCTTCGATTAGATTCATAATACCATCAGCTTGGGTTAAGTCAATTCTTCCATTTAAGAAGGCTCTTTTAGTAAATTCTCCAGGTTCCGCTAATCTTGCACCATTAGATAATACTAATTCTAAAACTTTATTAGTTGTATTAATTCCTCCGTGACAATTAATTTCAATTATATTTTCTTTAGTAAAAGTTTTAGGAGATAGCATAACACTTACTAATACTTCGTCTATTATTTCAGAATTATCTATAATATGACCATAATGAATAGTATGGCTTTTAGCATTAGATAAATCTTTATCAAAGATTTTATTTATTATTTCTAATGATTTATCTCCACTTATTCTTATAACTGAAATAGCTCCGACACCTAAGGCGGTAGAAATTGCTGCGATTGTATCTTCCATAATATCTCTCCTTTTCGTGTATATTTTATCACAGATAAAGAAAAAAAGATATTTTTTTTAATATCTTTACATTTCTTTTGGTTTAATAACTACACATCTATTTGGTTCTTCACCAATTGACTCAGTATAAACATATTTATCTTCTGATAGAATACTATGAACAATTCTTCTTTCATATGAGTTCATACTATCAAGTGTAGCTTCTACTTTAGTTTTTGCTACTTCTCTAGCAGTTTTCTTAGCTAGATATTCAATATTTTTAATTTTCTTTTCTTTATAATTTTCAACATCTAGTATTATACTTATATTTTGATTAATTTCATTATATATTATTTGTCTTACTAGAGTTTGCAGAGCACTTATTGTATAACCATTTTTTCCAATTAATACAGCATTATGATCTGAGAATATTTTAATAGTTATATTTTCATCTCTTCTTCTTACTTCTAAATTAGCAGTTAATCCCATTAATTTAGTTATTTCTATTATAACTTCTTTGGCATAATCAATTATATCATTATAATTAATAACTTCTATTTTAATACTCTTTTTTAGAAGAGTGTTTTTTTCTTCTAGAATATTTATTATTAAATTTTCTTCTGCTACTTTTAATTCTGTTAAAGCTTTTTCTTTTACTTCTTCGTAAGTTTTTCCTTCATAGATATATTTTTGCATTATTTAACCTTCTTTCTTTCTACTAGTAGATTTTGAATTATTGTAAATAAGTTAGATGTAATCCAGTAGATACCAACACCACTTGCTATAGTAAATGAACTATATGTAATTAATGCTAACATTATATATAGTGTTGTTTTCATATTCATTCCTTGAGCAGTTTGATCTTTTAGTGATTTTCTAAATGATACTAATGTTGCTAAGAAGATTAAAACTATTAATAATATGTATATATATTCTCCTTGTTGAATAGCTACCCATGGTGTTTTTCCTAATTCAAATAATAAGAATTTATCTTCAAAGATTGCTGGTGTTCTATTAATAGCTTCATAGAATGCAAATAATAATGGTAATTGAACAAATGCTAGTAAGCATCCTGATAGGGGATTAATTTTATATTTTTGATATACCATCATCATTTCTTGTGCTTTTTTATTTTGATCTTCAGTAGTTGTTTTATTTTCATATTTTTTTTCAATCTTACTTAATTCAGGTTGAGCCTTTTTAATCATTTCTGATTGCATTGCTGTTTTTCTAGTTAATGGATATAATACTAATCTTATAAGTAGACAAGCTAATATAAGGGATAGACCATAATTATTAACAAGAGCACCTATTTTAATTATTAACCAAGCCAATGGTTTTACGAAAATACTTGTCCATAATCCTTCATAGTTACTTAATGGAGTAAATTCTTCACAAGAAGGAAGACTTTCAATATCTACTTCATATTCTTCATATATTTTTAGCGTACTTTCATCAGTTGGTCTACATATTACATTTTCTGTTATAGTTTGACCAGTTTCAGTGTTTTTTACTATTTTATTATCTTTATCTTTTAATGTTTTAGTACATCCTGTTAAAAGAAATAGACAAAGTAATAATACTAATATTTTTCTTTTTTTCATTTTGTTCCTACTTTCTTCATTAAATCTAATAAGTTATTTGTTAGACCCTCATAATCCAATTTCAAAGCGGGTTCTTTAATAATTATAACATAATTATAGTTAGATTGTATATATTTTTCATTATTAGAAATAATATTTTTTAGTTGTCTTTTTAATTTATTTCTAATAACTGCTTTTCCTATTTTTTTTGGAACTGTGATTCCATATAGGGTATTATTACTTTCCTTATAATATAGGGAAAAGTATTTATTTTTAAAACTTACTTGATTGCTGATTATGTTAGAAAAATCTTCACTTTTTCTTAATATTTTATCTTTATTCATGTAAATTCTCCTTTATGTAAATTGTTCTTTAGTATAAACAAAAAACCACGTAATTGTGGCTATGCGCATAAATTTTTTCTTTTTTTAGCTCTTCTTTTGTTTAAAATCTTACCTTTAATTCTTGCAAAAAATCCGTGTTTTTTAGCTTTTTTTCTATTATTTGGTTGATAAGTTCTTTTCATATAAATTAACACCTCCAAGTTAAAATCTTCTTTATTATATAGTTTTAGTTTAATTCTGTCAATAAAAAAATTTCTTTTTTGACCCATTTATCTTTTTTTTTACATTTTTTTTTGCTATAATGTTTATAAAAGAATAGAGGGATTTTTATGTTTGAAAAAATTTTATCAATAACTAAAAACTACGCTATAGTAAAAATTTCAAACAATATTAGTGATGATATTCTTAATTATAATGTTATCTTAGAAGATAATAATAAAAAGATATTAGGTGAAATAGAGGAAGTAGTTAATAATGAAGCTAAGATATCTTTTTTAGGAGAATTTTCGGATAACAAGTTTTTTAGTGGAATAATTAGAAGACCCACTTTTAATGCAACGGTTAGAATCATTAATCAACACGAGTTGGGAGAACTCGTTGGTACTAATGATAGTAAAACGATGACACTTGGTGTGAGTCCATTATATAATAATTATCCAATTAAGGTTAATATAGATGAGATGTTTAGTAATCATATGGCTATTTTTGGAAATACTGGTTCAGGTAAAACTTGTGGGGTAGCTAGGATTATTCAAAACTTTTTTTCAATGAAAGATAAAATTCCATTTAATAGTAATATATTTATTTTCAATAATACTAGTGAATATGATTCTGCATTTAGAGATATAAATAAGATTAATAATAATTTTAATTATAAGTTGTATACTACTGATAAGGATGATGATGGTGGTAATAGAATTAGATTACCTTTATGGATACTTGATGTAGATGACTATGCTAATTTACTTGATGTTACTGATTATTTTCAAATAAATGTTATAGAAAAGATGCTTTGTTATGTTTCTATTTTTGCTAGAAATAATAATGAATCTAAGAAATATAAAAATCATTTAATTGCAAAGGCAATTATTTCTGTTTTATATTCTAATCAAGTACCTGCTAAAATTAGAGATCAAATTTTTAATATTTTAACTGATTGTTATACAGATGAGCTTAGTTTAGATACAATGGTACCAGGAATTGGATATACTAGAGAATTTAGAAAATGTTTTGATATTGATAAAGAAGGGGAATTTGTAGAAAGAGTATTGGTTACTAAATATATTCAAAGTTTTATTGATAATAATACTAAATGGAATGAAGAATATATTCCTACTTATTTTACTTTAGATCAATTAGAAATAGCTTTAAATTTTACTTTAATTAGTGAAGGACTTTTATTTAATGAGAAATCTTATAGTGAAGCAATTGCTCTTAAAGTTAAGTTACATACGATTAATAATAGTTCTAATAGAGAATTTTTTGATGTTCCTAATTTCATGACTGCAGATCAATTTATAAATTCGCTACTGGTTACTAATAATAATACTAGAGCTCAATTAATTAATTTTGTATTAGAAGAAGTAGATGATAGATTTGCTAAGAGTTTAGTTAAAATTTTTAGTAGAATATTATTTAAATTTTCTAAAAGAATGAATCCTCGTGGTTCGATGCCAATACATATAATGTTAGAAGAAGCTCATAGATATGTTCAGAAGGATGGAGATGTGGAAATTCTTGGATATAATATATTTGAAAGAATTGCTAAAGAGGGGAGAAAATTTGGGATGGTTATGGATTTAATCACTCAAAGACCTACTGAATTATCTGAAACGGTATTATCACAATGTTCTAACTTTATTATATTTAAATTAAATCATCCGACTGATTTAGAATATATTAGAAAAATGGTTCCTAATATTAGTTCAGATGTTATTGAAAAACAAAAATCATTGCAATCAGGTACTTGTGTAGCTTTTGGAAGAATGATGAAAATACCAATGATTGTTAAAATGGAAATGCCAAATCCAGAACCACAGAGTGCTAATGCTTCTATATATGAAAAATGGATTGTAGATTGGAATAAATAATAATAGATACTTATTTATAATAGGTATCTTTTTTATTTCCCGGGAAATATTTTTTTTACTTTTCAACAGGAAAAAATATAAAAAAGAGGTTTTCAACAACTAATTGTTTATAATTTTGTTCTATCAACAGATATTGTTTATAGCTTTTTGACACTTTTCGACAAATTTCTTATTTTTCAACATGTTAGCGAGATGTTTATAAAATTTTCGACAAAATTAGAAAAAGAAGAAAAATTGTTGAAAACTCTTTTAAATCTTTATTTTATATGGTATTATGTTGTTGATAAGTTGTTGATAAACTGTTGATAACTTGTTCATATATAAAAAAATGATAGACAAAATAAACTAATATGTTAAAATAAAACTAAGACTGAATGAGAGGTATCACTATGAATAATAATGAACTTTGGCAAAAATTTTTGAATAATATTAAAGATGAAATTACCGATATATCTTTTAATATTTGGTTTAACGAAGATGATACTAAACTTTATTCATTTAAAGACGATGTAGCAACAATTACTGTTAATCAAGATTTTATTAAAAAGCATTTAGAAGATAACTATATGGATATTATGGCAGAGGCTATGTATAAGGTTACAAATTCTAATATTACTATTAATATTATTTTAGAAAAAGATGCTATTTTATTGGAAGAAGAAAAAAAGAAAGAATTAAAGAATAGTATTAAAGAGGATTATGTTAGCCAATCATCTGATCATGCTAATTTAAATCCTAATTATACTTTTGAATCATTTATTGTAGGTAATAGTAATAAGTTTGCTTATAAGGCTGCGAGAGTCGTAGCAGAATCTCCTGGTACTTATAATCCTTTGTTTTTATATGGAGAAAGTGGTGTTGGTAAAACTCATTTGATGCATGCAATTGGTAATTATTTAATTCAAAATACTGATAAGAAGGTATTATATATTGCATCTGATAAGTTTGTAGATGAATATACAAGAATATTTAGGTATAGTGAAAAAAATAATTATGATAAAATTGATACTTTTAAAGATAAATATAGGAATGTTGATGTTTTAATTATCGACGATATTCAGTTTTTAAGTACTGCTCCTAAGGGACAGGAAGAATTCTTTCATACTTTTAATGAACTACATAATGCTAATAAACAAATAATAATTGCTTCCGACAGAGCTGTTGATGATTTGAATTCTATAGAAAATAGATTATTAACGAGACTTAATTGGGGTCTTACTGCTAATATTACTACTCCTGATTATGATTTAAGAGTTAGTATTATTAAGAATAAGTTAGCTTTTAAAGAAGCTGCTGAAGATATTCCATCTGATGTTATTGAATATATAGCTAATAATTTTGATTCTGATATTAGAAAGTTAGAGGGAGCTATTACTAGAGTTTTAGCATATTCTTCTATGTTTAATAAAGGAAATATTACTTTAGATATTGCAGTTGATGCCTTAAAAGATCAGTTAAAAGATAGAAGTTTTTATAAGAATGATGTTCAAAGAATACAGAGAGTAGTATGTGATTACTATAAAATTAGTATAGAACAGATGAAAGGAAAGAATAGAAATAATGAAGTTAACTTTCCTAGACAGATTGCAATATATTTATGTAGAGAACTTACAACTGAATCCTTCCCTAAAATAGGATCTTATTTTGGAGGAAGAAATCATTCTACTATTATAAGTGCTTATCAAAGAATAGAAAAAGAATTAAATACTAATGAAAAATTAAAAGGAGTAATAAGGGATTTAAAAAAGAACTTGACATAATTTGTTGATATATGTCTATAACAATTTAAGTTATAAACATACCTGTTGATAAATTTTATCAATAAAATCAAGTATTTAGATGAGTTTTCAACAGTTTCAACATCATTATAATAGTAATAATATTATTAAAAGAAAGAAGGAAAAAAATGAAATTAATTATTAAGAAAACAATATTATTAGAAAATCTAGTAAATACTTCTAAAGCTATTTCTAGTAAGAATTTAATTCCAATACTTACAGGTATTAAATTTGATTTAAAAGATGAAGGATTATATTTATCAGCAAGTGATTCTGATATATCTATTAGAACTTTTATTCCTAAAGAAGAAATAACTGAAATAGTTTCAACAGGTTCTGTTGTTATTAGTGGTAAGTATATAGTAGAAATTATTAAAAAATTACCTGATAAGGATATAGTTATTGAAGTAGTTGATGGATATAATACTATTATTCAAACTGATGGCTCTGAATTTAATTTAAATGGAATAGATCCTAATGAATTTCCTAATCTTGATTTAGAAGAAACTAAAAATCCTATAGTTTTAAATCCTGTAACTTTTAAAACACTTATTAATCAAACTTTCTTTGCTACTTCATTATCTGAAACAAGACCATTACTTACAGGTATTAACTTTAAGTTAAATGGCAGTATTTTAGAAGTAATAGCTACTGATAGTTATAGATTAGCTAGAAAAGAAATTGATTTAAAAGATAGTTATGAAAATGAATTTAATTTAGTTATTCCTGGTAAGAACTTAATAGAATTATCAAGAATACTTGAAGATGATAAAGAAAATGTATATTTACATATATTTAATAATAAAGTATTGTTTAAATATAAGAATTTAGTATTTTTATCTAGATTAATTAGTGGAACTTATCCAGTATCATCTAATATTATTCCTTCAGAATTTAAGATAGATATCGTATGTAATTATAGTGATTTACATGATATGATAGATAGAGCTTCATTATTAACATCTGATAAAGATAAAAATACTATTAAATTAGAACTTAAGAATAGAGAATTAATTATTTCATCTAATTCACCTGAAATTGGTAAAGTAGAAGAAAAAGTATCAATTGATAATGATGATACTATATCTATATCATTTAGTTCTAAATATATGTTAGAAGCTATTAAGAGTTTTAATTCAGAAAAGATTCATTTACTTATGAATAATGATAATTCTCCAATTATTGTTAAGAGTGATGAAGAAGTAACATTAGTTCAATTAGTATTACCAATAAAAACTTATTAATATCAACATAGATTGTGGAAAAAAGTAAATACGTTTATTTACTTTTTTGTAAAATTAATATAGTTATGTTGAATTGATATTATTATTTTGATATTATTATAGTAGTGAAAGGTATGGTGTTATTTAATGTTTTTTACTGAAGAACAACTAAAGCGTCTTAATATTTGTAATTCTATTGTTTGTAAAATTAATAGGGGTAATATTTTAGAAGAAGAATTAGGCGAATTTATATTTAATATAAGAAATAGAATTAATAGTAAGTTACCTAATGATGAGGTTAAACTGTCAAATGAAAGATATATTCAGGCATTTGAAGTTGAATCTCTTTGGCGTATAAGAAATAAAATATTTGGTATTAGTGGTATTGATGATATATTTACAAATTTTAGTATTAGATTATGTATTGGTGATTCTCTTGTAAATGATGTAACTAGAATAAAGGAATTGTCTGTTTTGTCTGATATTTGTGATATTATGGCTCTTATTCCTACAGATTTGCAGTCTGTAGCAGAGAATTTGTTAGATAGTAATAATAAAAAACCATTATATGATACTGGAACAACAATAAAAAGATAATTTAAATTTAAATAGAAAAATATTTATTTTTTCTATTTCAGACTGTTGACAAAGTAAATTTTGTTAATAGTCTTTTATTTTTTTCAAAAATAGAGTATAATTAATTTGTAAGGTTGCTTATTGTTTTACCGAATTTTAAGCTTACTAAACCTTACTTTTTTGTTGGAAAAATGTTA
>JAFQTN010000035.1 GCA_017409025.1 Bacilli bacterium
GAGTTGACTAACTATAAGAAGTCAAGTTCATTTTGCAAAAAAGTTTAAAAACTTTTTTGTTCCACTACAAAAAGGTTTTAAAAAATTTATTTTTTAAAACTTTTCGTAGCGGTTAAATAGATATAAAATTACACCATTATTTTATATCTGAAATAAATTTGATATTTTCAGATTCTAATTTATAAATAATTCTTACAAGTTTTTTAGCAACATGATTTAATGCAACTCTATGGGATTTACCTTCGTTACGTTTTTTATAATAGAATTCTGTAAATATTGGTTCATGTAGAAAAACAAAGTCAGCAGCATTCATTAAGAAATACCTTAAATGACCTGAACCGTGTTTAACCATATGACCAGTGTGCAACTCAGTTCCTGATTGGGAGATACTAGGTTCAATACCAGCAAAAGCAACACAAGCATCTGCAGATTTAAATCTAGAAAAATCTCCAAATTCAGAAATTATTCCAGCACACGAAATATAACCAATTCCTTTAATAGAAAGAGTTGGTGGATTAAGTTCTTTGATAATAGATTCAATTTGATATTCAAGTTTTTTTACTTGAATATCAACATTAGAACGAAGAATAATTAAAGATTCAAGTTCTGTTTCAAAGATATCATTTGAAATACCAATAGTATTTTTTGCAAGTTCTTTAAGTTTAATAAATTGAGGATAAGAAAAACTTCCCCTAGATATTTTCCTAATAGAATCATAATCTTTCATATTTTTTATTTTTTCAGCAGTTTTATATTTATTTAGGATAAATAATGAAGTAACTGAAAATGAATTATTAAAGAAAGGTTTAAATTCAGGAAATATAATATCTAGTACATTAGTTAATTGAACTTCATAATAAGAACGTTGTTTAACTAATTTTTCTCTCATTCTAGATAAAGACTTTAAAGAATATTTGTGATAAAATTGTTTTGGATGGGGTTTGTAATCCACGGATATAAGATACTTAGCGATGAGCATGGCATCTTTCTTATCTGTTTTAGTTCTTCTAAGAGTTAATGTGGAAATAAATCTTTTAACAAGAGCTGGATTAAATTCCATAAAAGAATAGTTGTTCTTTTCTAGGAAAAGTTTAAGGTTCATACCATAATGACCTGTTGCTTCAAATCCTATCCTAATTTCATAACTATTATCTAAAGATTTTAATAAATTAAGTAATTGAGTAAATCCTTCATTGGTGTTTGTGAAGGATAGATTTTCTTCAATTACTTCTCCTGTTTCGGTACAAATGAAACAATCATGTTTGTATTTTGATATATCAATACCAACAAAATACATGAAAACACCTCCTAATTAGTATTAATGCACTGTATGTTTTACACAAGACTTCTATTTATGTATTCACGTAAGATATAAAACGTCAAAGCGTTAACTAACTAATTACCAATAAAAATAAAAGCCTGTGGTAGTTGTCAACTCCAACCGGTCAAAGCCGTAATAGTATAGATACAAATCCACAGTGCCCAAATATTATAACCCTAAAAAGTTATATATTAAAATATAAATAGAAAGGGATCTAATATAGGTCAATTTGACCATAATTAGATTATACGTGATA
>JAFQTN010000036.1 GCA_017409025.1 Bacilli bacterium
AAAAAGAGGACTCTGATATGATTCGCGAAAACCATCAGAGTCCCAAAAGCAAAGCACTTATGAAAAAAGTACTCGAGATAAGTATATAGCTTTTTTTAATAAGTGTAAAGAAAAATTTATTAAAAGAAGGAGGTTTAAAACGATGGATATGGTTTTAAACAATGGATTCTATGAATTGAACATAGAAGAAATGGAAGTGATTGATGGTGGTAGAAATTGGCTTGCAACTATAGCTGGTACAATTGCAGGAACAGCAGCAATTGTTGGAGGCGTTGCAGGTTTATGTGTACCGGAACCAACTACAGCAACAAAAGTTGTAGGATATTCGGCGATTGTTGGTGGTGTTGCCTCAATTGTATGGGCTTGGGCTTAGAAACTCGAGATATTTATTAGTGAGCATATGTAACAAGAGAATTGTTGCATTTGCTCAATTGAAAGGGAAATTAAAATGAAAAAAAATATTATATTATTATTTTTAAATATTATATGTTTTATTGTGGTTTTGGTAGGTAGTTTTATTGATGATTTTAATAGTTTCCTAAATATTGTCATTTGTGTAATAATTTTTATATCAATTATAGTTCAGGTTATCGCCATATTAAATGATAGAAAGAATGTATCATAAATACAATAATTGAGGAATATTAGAGAGTGGTTTCTATTTATAATACTGGTCTAAAGTAATGAGTGATTGTTAATGAGACATTTTTTGTTTATAGTCTTTTAGGTGTGGATAATTGTGCAAAAGAAGTTGATGGTATGAAGATTGACCCATTAGATATAAATAATGCTGAAATAGATGTGTACGTTAATTAAAACATATTAAATATATAACAGCATTAAAATCAAGTGTTTACAACTTTGATTTTAATACTAAAGCTATATAATTCTATAAGGAGGAAATGCTATGGTATGTATATCATGTGGAAAAGAAGAATTTAGTGAAGGCGATGTAACAGTTGAAGGCAAGTTATATGGTATTGTGATTAAATCAGGAAAAAAGAAGAATAAAGTAAAAGCGATTGTATGTAAAAATTGCGGATTAGTAATGTTTAAACAAGAGGTATAGCTTGATGAATAAGAACAGAATGTTGAAATTGATGGCGTCTGTAATTATGTTTTGTGCAGGAGTAATGATGATAGTGTTTAATTTTACCGAAAAAAAGGAATATATGCTAATTGCAAGTATTTGTATGGCATTATTTGGATTGGTACTTGTTTTTACAAATTTATTTAATAAAAAAGAGAAGAAGTAATTTGGAGATATCATAACGTATTTTTTTGATTTCAATTTTTCACATTGATAGAAGTGTTGTTAAATTGTTGACGTTGATCAGAAATGGTAATATAAAATATGATTTTTGTAAAAATACTAAAACTCAAACAATATATTGACAGATTAATATGATAAAGTTATAATGGTCAATATCAGGGAAAAGATAAAAGATGGGCAAACTTGTAGAAATATAAGGACGCAAAGCTGGGAGTCTACGATAGTTTATTAGGGAATAATAGATTATTATGATAGTTCGGTTGCAATGATTAGTTGAGAAGCTAGTTGTTGTGACTTTTTTTATTATAATGACAGTTATTAGGGAGAGATGAAAGATGATGGAGATTAAAACAGGACAAACATTGGAACTATATAATGTATTATCGTTTAGAGGTAAGTTAACACAAGGAGAAGTGC
>JAFQTN010000001.1 GCA_017409025.1 Bacilli bacterium
AACAGCAGTAAAAGATCCTAGAGATACAGCTTTTATATTTTGGGGAGTAGTATCTGGACTAGCCTGTGGTACGCAAAATTATACTATCGTAATTGTTGGATCAATCTTTGTATGTTTAATCTTATTCTTATTTAAAAAGACAGTAGCAATCATAAATAAATATATCTTAATAATAAAAGGAAATAATATAAATGTAGATGTAATAGAAAAAGTATTAAATAAAAATTTAAAAGGATATCAATGTAAAGGAAAATATATAAATAGAAATAGTGTAGAATTAATATATGATATAAGATTTAAAAAACAAATAAGTAACAGAATCATATCAGAATTATCAGAAGTAAGTGGAGTAACTACAGTAAATATCGTATCAAGTAATACAGATACGATGGGATAAAATACTAGAAATTTCTAGTATTTTTTTTATAACTTGTAACCTAATAAAAAAAGATTGAAATATATTATCTTTTTTGTTAAAATTATCTTAGAGTAGGAGAGGAATAAAATGGGAAAAATCAAATTAGAAGAATTAGAATTATTAGATGCATACTTTAGAGCTAGTAACTATTTAGCCGTAGGACAACTATATTTATTAGATAATCCACTACTAAAAAGAAAACTAACTCTAGAAGATATTAAACCTAAATTAGTAGGTCACTGGGGAACAGTACCAGGACAAAACTTTATATATACTCACCTTAATAGAATTATCAAGAAAAATAATTTAAATATGATATATATTTCAGGACCCGGTCATGGCGGAAATGCAATGGTAGCCCATACTTACTTAGAAGGAACATATAGTGAAGTATATCCACATATATCTGAAGACGAAGAAGGTATGAAAAGATTATTTAAACAATTCTCATTCCCATGTGGAATATCTTCCCATGTAGCACCAGAAACTCCTGGATCAATTAATGAAGGTGGAGAACTTGGATATAGTCTAGCGCATGCATTTGGTGCAGTAATGGATAATCCTAGTTTAATCGTTGCTTGTGTCGTAGGTGATGGTGAAGCAGAAACTGGACCATTAGCAACATCATGGCATTCTAATAAATTTATAAATCCTAAAACAGATGGAGTAGTCTTACCAATACTTCACTTAAATGGATATAAAATTGCAAATCCTACAATTTATGGAAGAATGACAGATAAAGAATTAACACAATATTTTAATGGTTGTGGATATAAACCATATTTTGTATCAGGTTATGAACCAATGGATATGCATGAACAGATGGCTACTACTCTAGATAAAGTAATTCTAGATATTAGAAAAATTAAAAAAGGAAATAGTATAAAAAGACCATTATGGCCTATGGTAATATTAAGGACCCCAAAAGGATGGACTGGGCCAAATATTGTTGAAGGAAAACAAATTGAAGGAACATTCAGAGCTCATCAAATACCATTAAAAGTAGATACAGAACATCCTAAAAATTTAAATCTATTAGAAAAATGGTTAAGAAGTTATAGACCAGAAGAACTATTTGATGAAAAAGGAAAATTAAGAAAAGAAATTAAGAAATTAGCACCAACAGGAAATAAAAGAATGGGTGCAAACCCTAATGCTAACGGAGGATTATTACTTGAAAACTTAAAAACACCAGACTTTAAAAAGTATGGAATTAAAGTTCCAAAACCTGGTAGTGTAAAAGAAAGTGATATGATGAATCTAGGTCACTATGTAAGAGATTTAATATCTATGAACAAAAAGAATTTCCGCATCTTTGGACCAGATGAAACTTTATCAAATAGATTAAACCACGTATTTGAAAAAACAAATAAAAGATGGATTGAAAAAAGAATATCTACTGATGAATTCCTAGCTTCAGACGGAAGAGTAGTTGATGGAATGTTATCAGAACACCTTTGTCAAGGATGGTTAGAAGGATACCTTTTAACAGGAAGACATGGATTCTTTAATAGTTATGAAGCTTTCATCAGAATTGTAGATTCAATGGCTAGTCAACATGCTAAATGGTTAAAAGTATGTTCAGAACTACCTTGGCGTAGACCCATTGCAAGTTTAAACTATATCTTATCATCTAATGTATGGCAACAAGACCATAACGGTTATACTCACCAAGATCCAGGTTTCTTAAATCATTTAGCTACTAAAAAAGCAGAAATATCAAGAATGTATCTTCCACCAGATGCTAACTGTCTAGTATCATGTTTTGATCATTGTATAAAAAGTAAGAATTACATTAACGTAATTGTTGCATCAAAACATCCTACATATCAGTGGTTAACTATGGAAGAAGCCACTACTCACTGTACTAAAGGTGCAGGTATTTGGGAATTTGCTAGTTCAGATGAAGGTAAAGAACCAGATATCGTAATGGCTTCATGCGGACATGCACCAACAGTTGAAACTCTGGCTGCTATCATGATACTAAGAAAAGAATTTCCTGAACTAAAAATCAGAATGGTTAACGTTGTTGATTTAATGAAAATCCAATCTAATAATAAACATCCTCATGGAATGACACCAGAAGAATATAATCAATTATTTACTAAAGATAAACCAATAATCTTCAATTTCCATGGCTATCCAGATTTAATTCATCAACTAACTTATGATAGAGAAAATCAAAATATGCACGTTCATGGATATATGGAAGAAGGAACTATTACAACATCGTTTGATATGAAAGTACAAAATAAAATTGATAGATATCATCTAGTAATAGATGCTCTAAAATATTTACCTCAACTAGGAAATAGATCATCATCTCTAGTTGAAGAATGTAAAAATAAATTAATAGAACATAAACTATATATTGGTAACTATGGCCAAGATATGGAAGAAATAAGAAACTGGCATTGGGAAAAATATTAAAAAAACGAAGAAAAAGTGTAAACTAAAAAACACTTTTTCTTTTTATAAAAAAAATACTATTAAAATAATGAATTTTGTGGTAAAATATATTATGAATAAAATTGTCAAGGAAGTGATAAAAATGGAAAACAAATTAATATTACCAGTAATCATTTTTTTGACTATGTTCATATCTACAATTGTAGCATTAGTTATAATGCAAAACAAAAAACAAAAGAAATATAAAAAGACTATCGAAGAATTAGATTATGAAAAAAACAAACTAATAGGTGTTCCAATTCTAAGCGAATTATCTAAAGTAAGAGAATTAGTAAAAACAGATAATCTAAAACAAAAATTATCAGAGTGGGATGAACAATTCCAAGATATAAAAGATAATAAAATAGATATGTTAACTGATTTAATTACTGAAGCAGATTTTCTAATTGAAAGAAAAGATTATAAAAACGCTATAAAGAAAATAGCATATATTGAAATGACCCTAGAATCTTTAAAGAAAAAAACAGATAATCTACTTGAAGAAGTAAAAGTAATAACTAATTCTGAAGAAAGAAATCGTTCTATCGTAACTAAATTAAAAATTATCCATAGAGAATTAGAAAGTAAGTTTGAAAGAACAGAAAAAGATTATGGACCTCTTTGTGATAATATCAAGGAAGAACTATCTAAAATAGATAAAAAATTCAAAGTGTTTGAAACATATATGGATAAAAATGATTATGTTTCAGTAGAAAAGGTAGTAATAGATTTAGAAGAAAATATCAATAGTTTAAAATCATATTTAGAGTTAACACCAGCATTAATTTTAATAGCAACTATTATGATACCAAATAAAATTGAAGAAACTAAAACACAATACTTTAGAATGCAAAGAGATGGTTATCCATTAGATTATCTAAATATTGAATATAACATTAAAGAGATAAATAAAAAAGTATCAGATATAATTGAAAAATTAAAGCTATTTAAAATAGAAAACTCTGAAATTGAATTAAAGACAATGTTAGATTACTTTAATACAATATTCAGTAGTTTTGATAAAGAAAAAGAATCAAAAGATATTTTTAGAGAAAATATAAAAAAATTAAAAAAGAAATTGGAAACTGTCAATAAAGTAGTATATGATATCTACATTCAAATGGATGATATTAAAAATACTTATGATTTATCAGATTCTGAAATAAATAAATTCAATGTTATAAATAAATCTTTAGAAAAAATAAATGAAGATTATAAAGTATTATTTGAACATGGAAAAGGAAGAACTTTTGCATATTCAAAACTAGTTGAAGAATTAGATGGACTATCAAATAGACTTACTAGATTACAAGATGACTTAGACTATAGATTAAAGTCTATAACTAGTATGAAAGATGATGAATATAGAGCTAAAGAACAATTAAATATGATAGAACAATTATTACTTCAAGCAAAAGCTAAATTAAAAGATTATAAAATTCCTGTTATACCAAATAGTTATTTTATTGAATTGAAAGAAGCGGGAGAAGCAATAAGAGAAATCATTAAAGAATTAGATAAAAAACCAATCGTTATAAAAATTTTAAACATTAGAGTAGACACAGCAAGAGACCTAGTGTTTAAAATATATAACAAAACTAATGATATTGTAAAAAGTGTCATTTTGTGTGAAAAATTAATCGTATATGGAAATAGATATAGAACCAATTCCTTAGAATTGGATAAATCACTGGAAGAAGCAACAGAATTGTTCAGAAAAGGAAAATATAAACAATCAATGGATTTATCATTAAAAGCTATTTCTAAAATAGATGATACTGTATTTTCAAGATTTGGATTAGAAGAATAAAAGATTGCAAATAATATCCATTCATGATATTATTTTATTAGAATAAAGAGGAGATGTAATTAATGAATATTAAAGATTTTTTAATAGATAACTATATATGGATTATAGTAATACTTTTGATAACAATTATAACAATAATCGGATTTTTAGCAGATAAGAAAAAAGGAGATAAAAATAAAGATACTTCTCAGCCTGCAAATTCTAACATGAATGCTGGAGCTATGAATAATCCACAACCAATGCAATATCAACAAATTAATGGATTAGAAAATACTATCGCTAACAATAACCAGCAACAGAATTATGTTAATCCGATGCCACCGGTGCAAAATAATATAGCACCAAATATAGGTAATGTAACTGTTCAACCTGTAGTTACTGAACCAACCCCAGTACCCGTAAATGTAGTACCAACAAACAATATGAGTCAAATGAATAATCCAATGCCTGTTGAAAATGTGATTCCGCAAGTTGAACAAGAATCAATGTATCAACCCTTATCGGAACAAAAACCGATGATAGCACCACAATCAACTCCAAGTTTTGGTGAAGCAGTAAATAATATTCAACAACCAGTGAATCAAAATACTCCTCAAAACATAGTACCAACACCAATTAATATGATACCTGGGCAGATAAATAATTCACTGCCAATGGCTCCTGAACCAATGATAAATCAAATGCCTAACTACAATGTTTCAAATAATATACCACAAATGGTGAATGATAATGTGCAAATGGTATCTAGTATGAATCAGAATGTAACAATTCCACAACCAATGAATCCTACAACAATTCCTACACCACAACCAGTACAACCACAACCAATAATAACAGAGTCATATAATAACCAACAAACGATGTCTCAACCAAACTATAATCAACCTATGCCACAATCACATATAGAAAATACAGTTAATCAATCATCGCAACCAATAAATTTTGTATATGGACCACAAAATAATAATCAAAATATGTAAAAGGAGGAAACATGGAGAATAATCAAGATAACTTTAATAATAATCCTCAAATGAACATACTAAGAAATTTAAATAATCAAAATCCAATTGCATCAAATTCGACTGAACCATTAAATGTTATACCAAATACTAGTTCAATGGAAAATAATAAAAATGCTAATCATCAATTTGATGCGGATTTTATAAAAATAGATCATAATAGCAATAATGTAAATATGAATAATGGGAATAATCAAGTACAAAAACAAAATACATTCATAAATAATCCCATTAACTTAAATACTAACCCAATGAATAATATTACAAATGAAACAAACAATAATTTTGAAGAAGAAAATCCTATGTTAAATTTAAATAAAAATAAATTCATAACTACTAATGAAGAAGTAAAAGATACTTCATTAAATAGTATGAATGTTAATGGGGAATATAATAATATGCCTAAAGTTGATTATTCAACTGATCCTAAAGTAAGAGAAAACATAGAAATGATTAATAAACATGGAGCAAAAAATACAATAAAAATAGGAAGTGAGGGTAAAGTCTTCCTTATAATTATTGCAATATTATTAATATTTACATTTATAATGCCAACAATTTACGATGCCATTAGAAATGCTCGCTAACAGATAGTTTGACAATTAAATCATAATTATCATCGTTAGCCATTACATTCTTATGAATTTGATTACACTTAGAACACTTATATATAATCTTATAAGTGTTTTTATATTTTTCAATTCCAATTGGCCTCATCAAACCTAAACAACTATTGGCTCTATCACCAGGCATAATATCTACATGTTTAGAATATAAACAATGTGGACAATGATCTCTAGCAGTATAATTTAATTTATCTATATCCATTCCACAATTTTCACAAATAAACTCTTCATCAATCATATTAAACTTTTTCATAACTCACCTAAGATAAGTATATAATAAAATCCTATATATTACAAATATAACTTGTAAATTATCTTTTATTTGTTATATAATTATATAAAGGTGATAATTATGGAATTTACTTCACAATTAGAATTATATAAAAAAGTATTACCAGCATTTAATGTCAAAAAAAGATTAATATTAAATTCAAAATATAAAAATATAACTAATGAAAATATATGGATTTATTTAATTAATTATAAATGGAGGAATTCCAACAATTTAACACTATCAGATATCGTAAATGATATAATAACTGTTAACTTAGAAGAAGTAAAAAACAGTATAGGGGGATAATATGAAAAAACTAAAATTTACAATAACTTTAATAATTGTTTTATTAATAACTTCAGTTAGTGCATACTTTATAATGCCTCTAATTGATAAAATTAATTTCGGATTAGACTTACAAGGAGGATTTGAAGTTTTATATGAAGTATCACCTTTAACTAAAGATGAAGAATTAACTGAAGATATGTTATATTCAACGTATAAATCAATCCTTAAAAGAATTGATATACTAGGAGTATCAGAACCTGAAATAACTATTGAAGGAGAAAATCAAATTAGAGTAAAATTAGCAGGAATTACTAATATAGATGATGCTAGAGATACTATCTCATCAACTGCTACATTGTCATTTAGAGATTATAATGATAATTTACTTATGACAAGTGATGTACTAGGTGGAGAAGCGAAAGTAACTAAAGATGAGTATGGACAACCTGCTATTAGTTTAAAAATCAAAGATACTGATACTTTCTATGAAGTAACAAAAAAAGTTAGTAATATGGATAATAATATTATCGTAATTTGGTTAGATTATAAAGAATCAACTGATTCATATAGGAAAGAAAAGTTAAATGCTGAAAATTTAAAAGGTGGATGTGGAACATCTAATTCACACTGTTTATCAGCGGCAACCGTTGATAGAGCATTCGCAAGCGATGTTATTATACAAGGAAGATTTACTAAAGAAGAAGCAACTACTTTAGTAGAATTAATAAATTCAGGTGCGCTTCCTACTAACTTAAAAGAAATATCATCAAGGACTGTTGAAGCATCATTTGGGTTAAATTCCTTAGAAAAAACTCTAACTGCTGGAGTAATAGGAATAATCATTGTAATCGCTTTAATTGTACTAATATATAGATTCTCAGGATTAATCGCTGGATTTGGATTAATAATCTACACATTCCTATCATTCTTAGTATTCTATTTAATAGATGGAGTATTAACATTACCTGGTATTGCAGCTATGTTACTAGGTATTGGAATGGCAGTAGATGCTAACGTAATCTGCTTTGAAAGAATTAAAGAAAATTTAAAAATAGGAAAGAACCTAAAAGATTCATTTGAGATAGGTAATAAAAATAGTTTTGGAAGTATCATAGATGCTAATATTACTACAATAATTGCTGCTATAATTCTATTTATATTTGGACAAAGTTCAGTTAAAGGATTTGCAACAATGTTAATAATAAATATAATAGTAACAATTCTAATTATGGTTTACTTAGTTAAATTTATCTTAAAAATATTTGTAAATACTAATGTATTTAATAATAAACTAGGATTATTTATTGGACTTAATAAAAAGAAAATAACTAAAAATAAAGAAATAGTTATTCCATATCAAAAACTAAACTTTATTAAACATAAAAATAAATTTATCTTACTATCATTAGTATTACTAACAATAGGTTGTATTTTCTTCTTTACAAGAGGTGCTAATCTAGGAGTAGATTTTACTGGTGGAACAAGTATTAGCATAAATGATGAAGATATAACTACTAACGAATTAGTTTCATTTTTTAAAGATAAAGAATATACTATTGAAAAAACAAATAATAATAAAGAAGAAATAAATATAGTATTAAAAGATGTATTAGAAAAAGATGATATAACTAATTTAAAAAATGAACTATTAGATACTTATAATAAAGAAAGTGACATCTATGTAGTATCATCAGTCGTTCAAAAAGCACTAGTAAAAAATGCTATTAAATCTCTAATTTTAGCTAGTATCGGAATTATTATTTACGTAGCTATAAGATTTAAATTTAACTATGCAATAAGTGGAATTGTAGCTCTAATTCATGACGTATTATTTACATTCTTATTCTTTAGTGTATTTAAAATAGAAATAGATTCAGTTTTTATTGCTGCAATTCTTACAATTATCGGTTATAGTATTAATGATACAATTGTAACTTTTGATATCATAAGAGAAAACTATAAAACTAAATATAAAAATAATATTACTAATATAAAGGATTTAGATACACTAGTAGATATATCAATAAAAAGAACATTATATAGAACTATATTAACAACTCTAACAACTCTAATTCCAGTTATAATCTTATTGATATTTGGTTCTAAAGAAATAATGAATTTCAACATTGCCTTACTAGTAGGTTTCATCGCTGGAGTATATTCATCAATCTTTATTTCTAATATGTTATGGCTATATCTAGAAAAAAGAAGAATAACTAAACCAGTAAAAAATAATGACGACGATGATGAAATACAAGAATTAAAAGTAAAAGGAATAAACTGTTAAAAGATAAAAGTATAAGAAGGTGATACCATGAGTATTAAAACAGAAAACATAACTATTGAAGATTTAATAGAAAAAGTAAGCATTTATGATGATAATGAAGAAGATTTAAAGTTGATAAAAAATGCTTATGATTATGCTTATAAAAAACATTTTTCTCAAAAAAGAATTACTGGAGACGACTATATTACTCATCCATTAAATGTTGCTTGGATCTTAACTGATGTTAAAGCTGATGGAAAAGCTATAAGTGCAGCCTTACTTCATGATACTATTGAAGATTCTGATAGTTCTTTTGATGAAATATCAAATCTATTTGGAAGTGAAGTAGCTACTATTGTTGATGGTGTAACTAAAATTAACAGACTAAAATTTGCCTCAGACTCAGAACAAATGGCAGCTAATCAAAGAAAAATCCTAGTAGGATTATCTTCTGATGTTAGAGTGCTAATCGTTAAATTAGCAGATAGACTTCATAATATGAGAACACTATATGTCTTATCTGAAGCAAAACAAAAAAGAAAAGCTAAAGAAACTTTAGAAATACTAACACCTGTAGCTCATAGACTAGGTATTTATAAAATAAAATCAGAATTAGAAGATCTATCTCTTAGATACTTAAATCCAACTGCTTACTTTGACATTGTTGAAAAATTAAATGTCAAAAAAAGTGAAAGAGATGAAGCAGTAGGTAAAATGCTATCAGATGTTAGTGAACTGTTAAATAATCACAATATCCAACATGAAATGAAAGGTAGAAGCAAAAGTATTTACAGTATCTATAATAAAATGGCTAAAGGTAAAAAATTTGAAGATATTTATGATATATTAGCCCTAAGAGTATTTGTAAATACAGAACAAGAATGTTACTTAGCACTAGGATTAATTCATTCTAAATATAAACCAGTACCAAAAAGATTTAAAGACTTCGTAGCTATGCCTAAAACGAATATGTACCAGTCCCTTCATACTACAGTTTTTGGAATAGATGGACAACTATTTGAAATCCAAATCAGAACATATGAAATGGATAAAATAGCAGAATATGGTATTGCATCTCACTGGTCATATAAAGAAAATAAACAAATAGCTATTAAAGATAACATGGACCAAAAATTAGAAATCTTTAGAAGTATTATGGAATTAAATAAAGATTCTTCAACTCCAGAAGAATTCATTACAAATGTAAAAAAAGATATTCTATTCAATGATTCAATATATGTGTATACTCCAAAAGGAGATGTAATAGAATTACCAAGTGGAGCTACTTGTGTAGACTTTGCATATAAAGTTCATACCGAAGTAGGAGATAAAATGGTCGGTGCAATCGTAAATGACAGTATCGTTCCATTTGATTACAAATTAAAAACTGGAGATATTATTAAAGTAAATACTAGTAAACTATCTAAAGGTCCAAATAAAGATTGGTTAAATTTTGTAACAACTACTCAAGCAAAAAATAAAATTAAAAATTTCTATTCAAAAAGAGAAAAAGATGAAAACTTATCACGTGGAATAGATATATTTGAAAATGCCCTTAGAAAGAAAAATTTACCAATTACTGAAACTATCGAATCTCATTTAGGGGTAATTCTAGATACACTTAAAATAAAAGATTTAGATGAATTATATGTATCTATTGGTTCAGGAAAATATACTATTGCATCAGTAATGAAATTAATTTCTCCTAAAGAAAATCCTATTACAAAAAAACTTAATAAAGTTGCAGACAATAAAAAACAAATAATAAAAAATGATATCCTAGTAGAAGGAATGAATGAAATAAAAGTAAGTTTAAGTGGATGCTGTAAACCAATACCTGGAGATAATATCATTGGTTATATCACTAAAGGTTCAGGAATAACAGTCCATCGTAGTAGTTGTAAAAACATTCTTGATTTAGACGAAAGATTAATAAATGTAAAATGGAATGAAAATACTACTAAAAAGTTTGCTACAGATTTATTAGTATACACTAATGCAGAAGATAACTTATTAGATATTATTGCCAAAGCAACTGCTAGTAGTATCGTAATAGATAGTGTATCTACAATGAGTAAAAATGATTTTAAAATATATGATATTACTGTTCTAGTAGAAAATAAAGAAAAACTAGATAAGTTCTGTAATGAATTAAATAATTTAAAATTTGTAACAAAAGTAGAAAGGCAGATAAATTAATGAAAATATTAGTTCAAAGATGTGACAGTGCATCAGTTAAAGTAGATAATAAAGTTGTAGGTTCTGTAGGTAAAGGAATGATGATTTTAGTAAGTTTTACTCATACAGATAATTCTAATAATATTGATTATATGGTAGATAAAGTTCTAAATTTAAGAATCTATGATGATGAAGAAGGCATTATGAATAAAAGTATTCTAGATGTCGGAGGAAGTATTCTATCAATAAGCCAATTTACACTATATGCAGATACAAGAAAAGGAAGAAGACCCAGTTACGTAAATGCACTATCTGGTGATAAAGCTACATCTCTATATGATGAATTTAATGAAAAATTAAAACAACATATTCACGTAGAAACAGGTATCTTTGGAGCTGAAATGAAAGTAGAACTAATCAATGATGGACCAGTAACTATTATGTTAGAAAAATAATTGTAAAATAAAAGTGAAGAGGTATTAACCTGTTTACTTTTTTTTGACTCTTTGTTATTATTTATATATAAGGAATAGAGTGATACTATGAAAAAAAGAACAAAACTAGATAAGCCTTTAGTAATAGCTATGTTAGTACTAGTTGTCTTTGGACTAATTATGGTACTAAGTGCTTCATCAATGGCATCATACATGAGATATGATAATAGTATCTACTATTATTTTATAAGACAAGGAATATTTGTATTAATAGGTTTAATAGGCTTTTTAGGAGCTATATATTTACCTACAAAGTTCTTTAAAAGAATATCACCAGTCTTGATGATAATCTTACTAGCATCATTGTTTGGATTACATATATATGGATCAGTATTTAATTCATCTCAAAGTTGGTATGACTTAAAAATAATAACTATTCAACCAAGTGAATTAGGAAAAATAATTATAATTCTATTCCTAGCTAATTACTATAACACCCATAAAGATGATTTAGATAATCAATGGACTCTATTAAAACCAATATTATTAACAATTATTATCTTTGTATCAGTAGCAATGCAACCAGACTTTGGAACAGCCTTTGTAATATTTGGAATAGTGATTCTAATATTTTATGCACTACCTTTAAAGAAAGAAACCAGAAGTCCTATAAATAAACTATTCCTAGGAGGTATCGTTCTAGTAGCATTAGCCCTCCTTTTAACAGGAGGCTCATTCTTAAGAGATTATCAATTAAAAAGATTTAACTTCTTTGATCCATGTGAAAGATATGAAGAAGAAACTGGTTATCAATTATGTAATAGTTTAATAGCATTAAAAAATGGTGGATTAACAGGACAAGGAATAGGACAAAGTACTCAAAAATATTTATATTTACCAGAAGCTCATACAGACTTCATTTTTCCAATAATAGTTGAAGAATGGGGAATGTTCGTAGGAATAATTATTGTAGGAATTTACTGTTTTATCTTAATAAGAATCTTAAATATAGCCAAAAGAGCTAATAATCTAGGTAATTCAATCATCGCATATGGAGTATTTAGTTATCTATTATTTCATATACTAATAAATCTAGTAGGAGTTATGGGGATAGGACCATTAACAGGTGTACCACTACCTTTCTTAAGTTATGGAGGTAGTTATACTATAACATTATTATTTTCAATGGGATTAGTAGAAAGAGTACACTATGAATCATACAAAAAAGAAAGACCAAAAAAAATACAACAATAATATTCATAAATATGGATTATTGTTGTTTTTTATGATATAAAAAAGAAAGAGAGTGAAGAAATTGATAGACTTACACACACATACAAATTATTCAGATGGAGTATGGACTTTAAAAGAACTTTTGAAAGAGGCAGAAAAAAATAAAGTTACAATTTTATCTATAACAGATCATGATACCGTAGATGCACATAAGGAACTAAGAAAAAATAACTATAAAGAAATATTTAAAGGTAGAATTATCCCCGGTGCTGAATTTAATGCTGTTTTTGAAGGTACTAAAATAGAACTACTTGGTTATAAAATTGATATTGATAAAATTGATACGTGGTGTAAAAAAACATACAAAGAAAACCCTAAATATAAATTAGATTTAGATAATGAATTTAAAATATTAGTAAATTCCTGTAAAAAAAATAATGTAAAAATAGATGATATTAAGTATAATAAAGCTATGGGATGGCCTATAGATACAATTTATAAAAATATAAAAAAATATCCAGAAAATAAAAAATTATTTAAAGAAATAGAATGGAATGATAAAGATATCTTTTTTAGAAATTGTACATGTAATCCAAAATTTCCCGCGTACTTAGATTTTTCTAGCATGTTACCTACTGCAAAAGAAGTGTCAAATACAATAAGAGAGGCTAATGGATTAGTCTTTATAGCTCATTTATTTGTATACCCCTTAGAAGAATATAAAGAATTTTTAGATAAACTAAGAGAAGAAAATATTATAGATGGAGTAGAAGTATATTATTCTAAATTTACCTCTGAACAAATAAAATTTCTAGAAGATTATTGTAAAAAATATAATTTATTAATGTCTGGCGGAACAGATTGTCATGGAAAAAAAGAAAAAGGAATACATGTAGGAATTGGCTATGGAAATATGAATATTAAAGAAAGTCAAATAACATGGCTATAAAAAAGGAGAAAATATGGAATTAGAAAAAGAAGTAAGATATAGTATATCAAATGAACAAATAAAAAAATAAAAGAAGTTACAACTGAATATAAAGAAAGAATAGAAATGTTAGATATTACTTGTGGCTATGTTGGTTTTGAATCATATTCAAAATATGGATTTATATGTAGAGTAAGACAAAAAGGAAATAATATAACTTTAGAAGTAAAAAATTATATTAATAAAGATGAATGTTTAGAACAATCTATAAAATTAGAAAAAATTATAGATGGAATTAACTATTTAAAATTAATCGGTATGAAGCCATATCTATATTTAAAAAGATATAGAGAAGTAAGAAAATATAAAAATTTAAAAATCTTTATTGATGAATTTGATCTTATTGGTAGTTACGTAGAAATAGAATATCAAGATTCAAAAAATGCAAAAGAGGAATTAGATGAATTTATAAAATTAATAAATATTAAAGACTTACCTCAAGATATGTATGGTAGTATTATAAAAGATAAATTATCCCAAGATAGTGAATTTAGAGAAAAGTTTGAAATCAATCTTGAAAAGATATTAAACAATAATTAAAAAATATAGTTTTAAGGAGAAAACAATATGAAAAGAATGAATGTTATTGTCGTATACGATCAAAATTTAGAAAAAATATTAATGTGTAAAAGAACAAAACCACCATATATGGGATTATTTAATCTAGTAGGTGGAAAAATTGAAAAAGAAAATGATGGT
Source organism: Bacilli bacterium (assembly GCA_017409025.1). Lineage (GTDB taxonomy): Bacteria > Bacillota_I > Bacilli_A > RF39 > UBA660 > RUG705. The sequence continues at coordinate 14,682 of JAFQTN010000001.1, forward strand.
TTAAATGAAGCCTATAGAGAACTAGAAGAAGAAACAAATATTACTAAAGAAGATATAGTACTAACTCATTTCATGAACTTGACTTATATAACTTGGAATATGGAATTAGAAGTATACTATGGCATACTAAATAAAGAAGTTAATTTAATTGAAGAAGTAAATAAATTAGAATGGGTAAATAATAATGATAATTTCTTTGATATGACTAAATACGCTGGAGAAGGAAATATTGGTCATATAATAGAAGAACTAAAATTTGAATTAAAAAAGAAAAGTAATTAAATAAACAAGGACTAAATAATAAAATAAATTCATAATATTACTAGGTGAGTAATAATGAAAAAAGTATTATTATTTAGTCTTTTATTTTTTACTTGTATTAATTATTGTAATGCTAGTACAAGTACTGCCAATAGTTATATCTTAATGGATATGGATACTGGAAGAGTAATTGAATCGAAAAATAAAGATACCTCAATGTTAATCGCATCAATAACTAAAATTATGACTTGTATATTAGCAATAGAAAATGGTAATTTAGAAGAAATAGTAAAAGTAGATGATTCTATCTTAAAAAGTTATGGATCGGGTATCTATATCTCCGTAGGTGAAGAAATAAAACTAATAGATTTATTATATGGATTAATGTTAAGAAGTGGTAATGACGCAGCTATTATGATAAGTAGTTATATATCCGGTTCTGAAGAAGAATTTGTTAAATTAATGAATCAAAAAGCTAAAGAAATAGGTATGAAAAATACCATATTCTATAATTCTAGTGGCCTAGATAATACTACAAGAGGAAATTTATCAACATCATATGATATGGCATTATTAACTAAATATGCTATGCAAAATGATACTTATAAAGAAATTGTTAAAACTAAAAAACATACTATTAAAACTAATTTAAAAACTTATATTTGGCATAATAAAAATAAACTATTATCATATGAATATGTAACAGGAGGGAAAACAGGATACACAGAAAAAGCAAAAAGAACTCTCGTATCAACAGCAAGTAAAAATAATATAAATCTAATCGTAGTAACCATTAAAGATTCAGATGATTGGAATACTCATAAAACACTATATGAAAAAATATTTGATAACTATATCAATTTTAAAGTAATAAATAAAAATACCTTTAAAGTAGAAAAAGATTCATATTACGATGATCTATATGTAAAAGATGATGTTTACATAACTATGAATAAAGAAGAAACTCATAATCTTATATCACATATCAAATTAGAAAAGAAAGAAAATTATCAAGATGGAGATATCGTGGGAACAAACTATATCTATTTAGATGATACCTTAGTAAAAGAAATACCTGTATATGCTAAAAAGAAAAAAAAGAAAACAGAAACCATCTTTGATTTAATTAGAAAGTGGTTAACATGATAAACTATATTTTTGCATCTTTTTTTATTCTAGGTATTATCTATAGTTTAATAACCAATAATATTAATATAAGTAATGAAATGCTATCAGCATCATCTAAAGCGATCGAATTAATATTTAGCATGATACCCATAATGTGTCTTTGGTTAGGTATAGTAAATATTGCTAAAAAGAGTGGTTTATTAGATAAATTAGCGAAACTATTAACACCAATATTAAAAATATTGTTCCCTGAAATTCCAAAAGGAGATAAAGCATTTAGTTATATAAGTATAAATATTATTATGAATATGCTAGGAGTAGGTAATGCAGCAACACCATTTGGTCTAAAAGCAATGAAATCTCTTCAAGAATTAAATAAAAATAAAGATACTGCATCTCGTAGTATGATAACATTTATAGTCTTAAATACTGCTGCAGTAACCATTATACCAACTACTATTATAAGTTTAAGAATGTTAAATAAAAGCATAAATCCCATGTCAATAGTACCATATATTATAATTACTTCAACGTTATCTTGTATGATTGGTTTAATATTAGATAGATTATATTATCTGGTGATACGTAGATGATTACTATATCAAATATAATACTTCCTTTAATTACTTTAATTGTTATTATTTATGCCCTATATAAAAAAGTAAATATCTATGAAGAGTTTCTAGAAGGAGTAAAAGAAGGATTAAAGATAAGTCTAGATATCTTTCCATCAATCTTTGCTATAATCATATCAGTAACAGTCTTAGTAAAAAGTGATCTACTAAATGATTTAATATCATTAATTAATATTAATCTATTCCCAAAAGAAATACTACCTATAGCTATATTAAGACCTATATCATCATCCTCTAGTATGATGATATTAAATGATATATTATTAACTCATGGAGCAGATTCTCTAATAGGTAAAATATCATCGATAATAGCTGGATCTACTGATACTACTATTTATATTATTGCCATGTATTATTCTAGTATTAAAATCAAAAAAATAAAACAATCTCTTCTAATAGGTCTATTAGCAGACTTATCATGTGTAATTATCAGTATCATCATAGTTAAAATATTATAATAATACTTTACATTTTGTATCTTTCTATAAGTAAAATTTCAAAATAAAAAAGTAATTAACAAAGTTTTTACGAATAATATTTATGAAGGAGTAGATAATGAATTATTATAATGAGATAAAAAATGAACTAATAAGTAATGAAGCATACAAAAAAGTAAAAGATTATTCTAAAAACAAAAATGATTTAAAGACATACTATAACGTTGGAAAACTATTATCTGAAGCGGGAAAACACTATGGAGAAGGAATAATAAAATAACATTCAATAAAATTGACAAATGAGTTTGGAAAAGGATATTCATCAACAAGATTAAAGTATATAAGAAGATTTTATGAAGTTAGTACAAAATGTCCGTCACTGACGGACGAATTGACATATACACATTATTGTGAATTAATTTGGTTTGAAGATTATAATAAAATAAATTATTATATTAAAATAAGTGTTAAGCAAAATTTATCTGTAAGAGAACTAAGAACTAAAATTAAAAATAAAGAGTATGAAAGATTAGATGATAGAACAAAAAATAAATTAATATTTAATAATGAAGATAATAATATTAAAGATTTTATAAAACATCCAATAATTATTAAAAATAAAAATAATTATGAAGAAATATCAGAAAAAATATTAAAACAACTAATTTTAGAAGACATCTCATCTTTTATGAAAGAACTAGGTAATGGATTTTGCTATATTGATAGTGAATATAAAATTAAATTAGGAGAACGTTATAATTATATAGATTTGCTTTTATACAACATTGAATTTAATTGTTATGTAGTAATAGAATTAAAAGTAACAGAACTAAAATCTGAATATATTGGACAAATACAGAAATATATGAACTATATTGATATAAATATTAGAAGGATAAATCAAGAAAAAACAATAGGAATTATTATCTGTAAAAAAGATAATCACTATGTAATCGAATATGCTTCAGATGAAAGAATATATCAAACCACATATAAATTAGTAAAAGTTTAAACGATTATATCCTAATTAAAGTTTTTTGCTTTTGCATCACCAAATATGATATAATGAAATAAATAATAATTGGAGATGTAATAATGAAAAAGTTAACTAGTGCCGAAATAAAAAAGATTGCTAACGAAATATGTGAAGAAGAAAAAAAACAATACGGATTAGAAACAAATATATATCCTATAACAATAATTGAATATTACAAAGAATCTTTATTTGATAAAAAATATAAATTAATTAGAAAATTAGAAGATATTATGCTACCAATTATAACTTCAGGATTTCAAAGTTCAAAAAGCCATATGGTGGTTATATTTGTAAACTCAATTAAAAAAATATTAAGAATAGAACAGCAATATTTTACTTTAGTTGAAACATGTTATCATGAAATGCACCATGAATTTCAGAAAACAATAGATAAATATAGCTATGAAGGTTTCATATATGACATAGATTCCTTTATAAGAAATTATGATGATAAAGATTATGCAACAAACGGAAAACAATATTCATTTGAAATAGGAGCATATTTATATGGAATTTCCAAGGCAAAAGAATATATGAAAAAGAAATTCCCAATCCTATATGAAAAAGATAAAGAAAATATAAAAAAATCACAAAAAAAGCACTATTTTAATTATGTTATGTATGATGCATCTGATAGATTTGAAAAAGCAATACAATTAGTAAAAAAAATACTTAAAAAGAATAATGAGAATAAGATAGAAAATATAGAAAAAATATCACCAATTTTTGAAGTTTTTCTCAATTCAGATATGAGTTTCAAAAAAATAAATGAAATCATTAGAAATGAGAAATTCAATGAATTGGATAAAAGAATAATTTATGCTATTTTATCAAGTAAAACTTTTTTAGAAAGTGTTAATTTAGATGAACTATCAGCTGAAGAATTAACTATAATTTCAAGTGCATTAGAATATACTGATTTATTATATAGAAAACAATTACATTATCTTTCACAACAAGAAGATATATCATCTAAAGAAATTTACAATGAGAAAAAAACAATACTAGCAAAACTTGATTTTGTAGGGCACATTGAAAAAAATCTAGAAAGATCAATTTTTAATAAAAAAATACAAAAAAGAAGGCAACATATAAAGAGTAGACGAAAAACTATAAATGATATAAACGAATTAATAAAAAAAAGGACTAGTAAAGGCTATATAATAATTAATTTATTTTACATTATAGGATTGTTAATAACCATAGTCATAATGTTGTATTTATTTATAAAAAGATAAAAATAAAAGCAACTATTAAAAGTTGCTTTTATTTAGGTTAGTCTTATTCATGTTAGAATTCATGCTTGAACTGTTACTATTACTATTATTAGTTCTAGTATTATTGTTAGCATTCATACTATTATTAGTACATGAATTAGAACTGTTAGACTTTTTGTTCTTAGCCATTTTTATCACCCAGTATTATTATTCTCTAAATAAGATAAATTATACTTAAATACTAGTATTTTAAATAAATTTTTGATAAAATACTTTATAGGAGTTGAGTAACATGATAAGTATATTTAAAAAATTATTTGATACAGAATATAAAGAATTAAAAAGATTTACGTCTATAGCAGAAAAAATAGATTCTCTAGATGAAGAATACAGCAAATTATCAGATAAAAAATTAGCTGCTAAAACTAATGAATTTAAAAAAAGATTAGAAGAAGGCGAAACTCTTGAAGATGTTTTAGTCGAAGCATTTGCTACGATTCGTGAAGCAGCATATAGAATTATTGGTGAAAAAGCCTATTTTTGCCAATTACTAGGTGGATTAGCTATTCACTATGGAAATATTGCTGAAATGAAAACCGGTGAAGGTAAAACTTTAACTACTATTTTTCCAGCTTATGTTAATGCATTAACAGGTCTTGGAGTTCACGTTGTAACAGTAAACGAATATCTAACACAAAGAAATGCTGAATGGATGGGACCAATTTTTGAATTTTTAGGATTAACTGTTGGAGTTAATTTAAGAGAATTAAACCCAAAAGAAAAACAAGATGTATATAACTGTGATATTATGTACACTACTAATAATGAATTAGGTTTTGACTATTTAAGAGATAACATGGTAGTAAGAAAAGAAAATAGAGTAGCAAGACCATTTAATTATTGTATCATTGACGAAGTAGACTCAGTTTTAATAGATGAAGCAAGAACTCCATTAATTATATCTGGTGGCGTAATGCAAAATGTTAATCTTTTTGATAAAGCAGATATGTTTGTAAAAGGATTAAAAGAAAATGCAGACTATATCAAAGATGAAAAAACAAGAACAATCTCTTTAACAGACGAAGGTAGTCATAAATGTGAAAAAATGTTTAAAATAGATAATCTATATGATATTAACAATACAGCCTTAGTTCATCATATAAATCTAGCTCTAAAAGCAAATTACTTTATGAGAAAAGATGTTGACTATGTAGTTCAAGATGGAGAAATAATCATTGTTGATCAATTTACTGGGCGTCTAATGAAAGGTAGAGCATTCTCTGAAGGACTTCACCAAGCAATTGAAGCAAAAGAAGGCGTAAAAATCAACGAAGAAACTAAAACGTTAGCTACAATTACATTCCAAAATTTATTCAGAATGTATAAAAAATTATCAGGAATGACTGGTACAGCAAAAACTGAAGAAGAAGAATTTAGAAATATATATAACATGTATGTTATCACTATACCAACTAATAGACCAGTTGTACGTGTTGATGCTACAGACTTATTATACCCAGGAAAAGACGGAAAATACAATGCAATTGTAAGAGTAATCGAAGAAAGACATAAATTAGGTCAACCAATTCTAGTTGGTACAATTGCAATTGAAACAAGTGAATTAATTAGTAAAATGTTAACTAAAAAGAAAATTAAACACGAAGTTTTAAATGCTAAAAACCACGCAAGAGAAGCTGAAATAATTGCTCATGCCGGAGAAATTGGTGCAGTAACAATTGCTACTAACATGGCCGGCCGTGGAACAGATATAAAATTAGGACCAGGTGTAAAAGAATTAGGTGGACTTTGTGTTCTAGGTACAGAACGTCATGAATCAAGAAGAATTGATAACCAATTACGTGGACGTGCAGGTAGACAAGGAGATCCTGGATATAGCCAATTCTTCGTATCTTTTGAAGATGACTTACTATTAAGATTTGGTGCAGATAAATATAAACAAATGATGGCAAGTATCGGCTTTACTGGAGACCAAGCAATTAGAAATAACATGTTTGCAAAAACAGTTGAAACAGCTCAAAAAAGAGTTGAAGGAAATAACTTTGATATAAGAAAACATCTACTTAACTATGATGACGTAATGAATAATCAAAGAACTATTATGTATGAAAGAAGAAATGAAATATTAGATAATGAATCAATTCATGAAAATGTATTAAATGGATTTAAAGAATATATAACTAATTTAGTTATGTCCCATTTAATAGAAACAAATAAATTAGTAGATAAAGACTACGAGGAAATTTTAGAAGCCGCAAATGAAAATCTATTAAAAAGATATAGATTAAAATTATCAGAAATTCAAAATAAAAAATCAGAACAAGTAATAGATATTATATATGAAAATGTTATAAAAGATTATGAAGAAAAATTAGCAGATATCCCTGAAGAAGTAACACATGAATTTGAAAAAGCTATCTCTTTAAGAGTAATTGATAGTCACTGGATGAATCATATAAGTACTATGAGTCACTTACGTGAAGGAGTAGGTCTAAGAGGATACGCTAACGAAAATCCATTACAAGCTTATACTATGGAAGGATATCAATTATTTGATGATATGCAAAATAAAATAAATAGTGAAATAAGTATTTATCTATTAAAATCAGAAATAAGACAAAACACAGAAAGAAAAGAAGTAGCAAAAAAAGTAATCGCTAACGATGGAAAAGAAACAATTAAATCTTCTAAAAAGTCTGATAAGATAGGAAGAAATGATCCATGTCCATGTGGTTCGGGGAAAAAATATAAACAATGCTGTGGGAAGTAGCATAAAATAAGGGAAAACGAAGATTTATAAAAAATTGAGTTGGTTCTAGTTTTATAAACTTGTCCACAACAACTAAAAAAATGTAGACAAAATAAGGATGTAGACAATAATTTATTTGTTGACATCCTTTTGTTTTGGGTGTGTTTTTTGACAAAAAGGTAATTTAGTGCTATAATCTATTCATATTTTAAATCAGTGATTTGGAGAAGTAGATATTTATGAAGTTTATAGAAAGCAACTGGTTGATGGAAAGTTGTAATGGATGAATATTGAATGGCCCAAAGAGAGTTTTTCAGAAATTATTTAAAGTATGAAAAATCGGGAGTTTCTACCCGTTATCAAGTGAACATATATGATGGTATATGAAATGAACTATTATTAGGTGGCACAAGATTCTTGTCCTATTTTTAGGACCGGAATCTTTTTTATTTATATAAAGGAGATGGTTGTATGGAAAAATATGTGAAACGATGGTGCAAGTTATATTAATCATTGATTTAAAATATAAAATAATTAAGAAAGAAGGAAAATAAAATGAAAACAATGATTACAGGTGTAAGACCTACAGGAAGTATAACTTTAGCAAACTATATTGGAGGAATTAAAGGATTTGTTGAACAACAAGATAAATATAATTCTTTAATATTTATTGCAGATATTCACGGATTAACAACATATATAGATCCAAAAGAAATTAGAAATAATATATTAGACATAACAGCAATGTATTTGGCATGTGGAATTGATATTAACCATACAGCATTATTTATGCAAAGTGATGTGTTAGAACATTGTAACCTAGGATTTTTGATGTCATTCCAATGTAGTGTTGGAGAATTATCTAGAATGACTCAATTTAAATCAAAAAAACAACAGTTAGGAAAAAGTGAAAAAGATATGGGATTATTTATATATCCAACTTTAATGGCTGCAGATATTTTACTATATGATGCTGAGATAGTACCGGTTGGAGCAGACCAAAGACAACATATAGAAAAGACAAGAGATTTTGGTGAAAGATTTAATAATATTTATGGAGAAACTTTTAAATTACCAGAATATCAAATACCTAAAATAGGGTCAAAAATAATGAATCTTCAAGATCCAACTATTAAAATGAGTAAGTCTGCACCAAAAGATGATAAAGGAACTATCTTTATGTTAGATGATATTGAAATAACAAGAAAGAAAATAATGTCTGCATGTACAGATAGTGAAGGTAAGGTTTATTACGATGAAGAAAATAAACCAGGAATATCAAATTTAATGTCTTTAATATGTGTAGTTAACAATATGACTATAGAAGAAGCAAATGATAAATATAAAAATTATAATTATAAAGATTTTAAAACTGAAGTAGCAAATAGTGTTTGTAAATTTATTAAAAATGTTCAAGATAAATTTTATGAATATAGAAATGATGAAAAGAAGTTAAAAGAAATATTAACAAGTGGTGCTAGCAAGGCTAGAATATATTCTTCTAAAAAAATGAATTTTGTAAAAGAAAAAGTAGGACTTAATATCTAAATATATAAATGTTAGTATTTAACTGCTAACATTTATTTTTTTGAAAGGGAGATGATAAAAATGATTAATATTAGAAAAAGAGGCAATACTTATCAATATTGCTTTGAGGCAGGAAAGGTAAATGGAAAGAGAAAGCAAATAACAAAATGTGGTTTTAAAACAAAGAATGAAGCATATACAGCAGGACAAAAAGCATATGATGAATTTATTAATGGAGTAACAAGTATAGAATGTAATATGCTATATGGAGATTATTTAGATTATTGGATGAAAGAATATTTTGAAATTAATTACAAATATTCAACAGCAAAGCGATATAAAGAATCTTTTCGAAATATCAAAAAGGAATTAGGTAATTATAAGTTATCAGTTTTAACACCATATATTCTAAATCAAGCGTTATTAAGGTTATATCAAACATCTAGTACAAGAGATGCATTAAGAAATTATCAAAAAGTTATTAAAAGTTCATTAAGAGACGCAGCATATTATTTTGGATTTATTAAGAATAATCCAGCTACAGAGTTAGAAATACCTAGAGTATTATCATTTGAATTAAAAAAAACTATGTAGGTCATATCTATACTAAAGAAGAAATAGAAATAATTCTAAGTAGATTTAAAAAAAACAAAGTTTTTATATGTGCATTTTTAACTGCTTGTTATACAGGTATGAGAACCGGTGAAGTATTTGCTTTAACTTGGGATGATATTGATTTAGACAATAGAATAATCAAAATAAATAAAACAGTTTATGCAAAAGATAAAGAAGAAAATAGCAGGTGGTATTTAGGTCCAACTAAAACAATTGGTAGTATTAGAGAGGTTTATATTTGTGATACTTTATATTCAGTATTATATGATTATAAGAAAGTACAAATTAAATATAAGAAACAGTATGGTAAAAATTATAAGCGATTTATCTTAAAAGAAGTTAAAAATAAATATGGTAAGTTAGTAGAATATAAAGTTATAGAAAGTAAATCTAGAAACAATAATATTCAAATGGTATTTACTAGGAAAGATGGAACGTACGCAGGAACAGATATTATAAAATATCCTTTTAAAATAATTCATCACGAATTAGGAATTAATTGTAGATTTTATGATTTAAGAGGTAGTTTTGCTACTATTAGTTTAAGAAGTGGATGTGAAATAAAAGATATTGCTGAAGTACTAGGTCATAAAAGAATAGAAACTACAGAAAAATATTATATTTCTAGTACAAAAAAGGATAAAGAAAATGTATATCAACAATTTGAATTAAATGTTAAGCCAGCAAATACTAATTTTAAATAATTGAATGGTATAATATTAAAAAAGGATGTGATGATGTGAAATATAAAGAACAATTTTTAAATTTAATTAAAATAATGGATTCTGATTTTAATTGGACTATTGATTGCGATTTAAATTTAATAAAAAACGAAATAGGAGAAAACCATGAATTATATAATAAAAAATTAATACCAGTTGCAATTTGTAAAAATAAATGTGATGTATTAGCTTATTACGAAGATGAAAAGAAAGATGTATTTGTAACTATTCATTTTAAAGGATACAAGTCATTACCAGAAGAATCCCCATATTTTGAAAAATATATTAATATAGAAAGTGCCTTAAACATGATAATAAATATTTATAATAATCTTTATAAACAAAGTAGATATGATTTAATGATTGAAAGTGAAGAAATTAAAAAACAGAAAAACTATTCAATATTAAAAGGATTATATTCAATTGTGCCAATAGTATATGATTCACTTTTTAAAATGGACGAATACAGAGGAGAACTAGCATCTGATAATGATGTTGAATTACTGAGAATTCAAGATTTATTTCAATTTTTCTCATCAGATTTTCCATATAAAATTAGAAGTATATTCTTGCTATCAGAAATAGGGAATTATGCGGATGCAGGAATTATATTGCGAACTTTAACTGAAACTTTCTTTTATTTTAAATATTATATCATTAAAAATGATGGTGAAAAATTGTTTAATTATGTTGAACAAAATAAAAAAAGTACAATAAAAATCAAGGATATAATGGAATATATAGCACCATCATATTATGATACAGTTTATGATGAGTTATGTAAATTTACTCATGGAAATCCTTTAATGGTTGGAATTTTTAGAGGAAATGTTAACGGAAAAGATAAATTAAAACATAATATGTACAATATCAATTTAGATTGGTTTAGTTATATTTTGAATTTGAGTATGCCTTTAATAGTTGGATATTTTTCAATGTTTAAGGTTGTATATAAAAATAATACTATTAATACAAGTGAACAATTATCTAAAAATATAAAATTAATTGAAGAGTTTATTTATAATGATTTAAATGAAAGATATGAAAAATATGAGGGTCAAAGAGAAATAATAGAATTATACAGAAAAATAATAGAATTTGAGTAATCGTACATTGGATAAAAAATAGAAATATGATATACTCATATCAAGTAAACGGATGTGGACAAAGTCCACGACGTGTCCACAGTAGAGAAATATTTATAATATAAAATAATACAGATAATACGTATAATATAGATGATCCTTTCATCTGAAATAGAATAAATACAAATAATATTATAAATATAGATAGTATTGATAATATAGGAAAATCCACTTCATGTGGGAGCGGGAAAAAATACAAAAATTGTTGTGGAAGATAGGCTAAAGCCCGTAAATACGGGCTTTTCTAATGCTCCGAAAACTTCGAAATATAATTTAGATACCTTTTTAGATACCCTCCGGTGAGTATTTAAAAGGTATCTAGATACCCTTTTTAGAAGCAAAAATACAAAAATTTTGTATAACTAAAAAGTGAGATTTTTCCTTTATTTATAAAGGATTGTAAAGATTTTGTTAATAAAAAAAGATGAAACTATGTCCACTGCCAAATACACATACAACATCAACTTTTTAATGATAAGAATTTTGAAAAAAATATGACGTTTTATGTTATAATAATTAACAGGAGGGTTTATGGAAAAAGATATATTGGAAATGATTAAACAAGATTATAGCGACATGGAAAAAATATCAACTCGAGATTATTCTGAAATTGTTGAACTTGAAAAGAATCCGATCGTTCAGCGATATCGTTATTTAATTGGATTAAAGGAATCAAGAGATTTAATAGAATATGGAAAAAGATGTATTGTAGGAAAAATTATAGAAAAATATGGTCATGGATTAATAAAAGAAAGTAATAATATTTGGTGTTTATTATTTGAATCTGAGGCAAAACATATTAAAGACATTCATTTTGAATATTTTGATAAAATTGATGGAGAACAAATAGCAGTAGTATATAGAGACTTAGAAGATGGTTCTAGAATGATAGCCATCAGCAAAGACAATCAAGAAGAATTTGAAGCAACACATAATATTGCGTATGGCAACTCTCAAATATCTGATTATTCAGATCGTTACTATAATACAAGACATAATTTTTTTGAATATTGCATAACAGATGGGCAAGATGTTGCAGTTCAAAAAATACTATCAAGAAGTAAAAATAATTAATGAAAAAAAACAATACAAAAAACATTTGAAAAAGTCTAATTTTTGGAAATTAGATACCTTTTTAGATACCTTTAGCTAGGATTCCCGAGTGCTCTCGGAAGCCAAAAAGGGCAAAAAAGGGCTGCCAAACGCCCTCAAAAGCCCGAAAGTGCCACCAAAAGCTATGAATCTTTTTACCATGTGGAAGTGGTAAGAAATATAAGCAATGTTGTGGAAAATAACTCGCAATCCCAAGTAAATAAAGGGAAAACGCGAGTTTTTCTTTTGTTATAAAATATCTAAAAAATGACTTTAGATCCATTTTAGATCCACTAATTTGAAATTGGTAAAATAAGGGAAGATTTAAGTAGAATAAAAAAAGGGATAATTTTTGTAGTATAATATAAATATCGAAGAAATAATATTTAACTTTTAATGTTATTTTAACTTTCAAATTTTATAATAAGTTAGGTGGTGATTACTTTGAGAATATTAGTTATTGAAGATGAATTTAGTTTAGCAGATATGATTGCAACGAAACTAAAAAAAGAAAAATACAATGTTGATATATCTTTGGATGGCGAAGATGGCTTAGATAATGCTTTAAGTGGTGTTTATGACCTTATCATATTAGATATCATGTTGCCTAAATTAAATGGTATAGAAATACTAAAAGAAATTAGGGATAACGATATAGATACAAAAGTAATCATGCTAACTGCAAAGTCATCACTTGATGATAAATTAATAGGATTTGAAAATGGTGCAAATGATTATATAACCAAACCTTTTCATATGGAAGAATTAATTGCTAGAGTAAATGTCCAATTGAGAAATAACGAAAAAAATATAAATAAAGATATTTTAAAATTTGGAGATATAGAATTAAATGTAAGAACATCTACTATTACATGTACTAAAAATAATGAATCAATAAACATATCATATAAAGAGTTAATGATATTAGAATACTTAATGAATAACTCAAGTCAAATAATATCAAAAGAACAAATCTACGATAAAATATGGGGAATCGATACTGACTTTGAATCAAATAACTTAGAAGCATATTTGTCCTTTGTTAGAAAAAAATTAAAAATAATAGATTCAGATGTTACTATAAAAGCTATTAGAGGAATGGGTTATAAGTTGGAGGTATAAATGGAAAAATTAGAGAAAAAGACATTTTATACAATATTCTCAATTATTTCTTTATTTATAGTAGTAACAATAATAGTTTTTAATGTTCAAAGTTATAGCAAAGAATATAATGGAATTAAAAGAAATCTAACAAGAATGAATATGATGTTTTTTGGAGGACCAAATAGAAAGCCAATTAATCAAAATTTTGATGATTTAAACAATAAAATAATAATGGATTATGATTTTTACACCTTTATCTTAGACAGAAAGAATAATATAATTCATAAAATAAGTCATAATGAAAATGGATTTGACAATAAAATAATTAATAAAGCAAATAGAATTATTTTCAATAACTATAATAGTAACATAAAGATTAATTCGTTATATTTTAGTGATATATCATATAACTTTCAATCTGGAGAATATTTAGTTATTGTAGATACATCTAATATTAGATATAGATTATCATCATTACTTTTAATATCTATTCTTATTTTAGGATTATCTGAAATGTTAGTTTATTACGTATCAAAGAAAATTACTAAATGGATTGTCTCTCCAGTAGAAGAAACATTCAATAAACAAAAAGATTTTATTGCAGATGCTTCACACGAATTAAAAACACCACTTGCCGTTATGATGGCTAGTATTGATTGTATTGAAGTAAATAAGAAAAATGAGAAATACATTAACAATATGAAATCTGAATCAGATAGAATGAATAATTTAATTACAAAATTATTAGATTTATCTAAATCAGAAAGTGGAACAAACAAAGAATTATATACTATGAATAATTTATCTAAAATAGTAGAAAAAAGAACATTAGTATTTGAAAGTTTAGCATTTGAAAATAATGTTAGTATTGATACTCAAATTGAAAAAGATGTAATGTTAAAATGTAGTAAAATTGAAATTGATGAAGTTGTTAGTATATTAATAGATAATGCAATAAAACATAGTTATAAAAATAGTATTATAAAGGTTAATTTATATAAAGATAAGAATAATATAATATTAGATATTATCAATAATGGAAAAGATATTCCTAATGATGAATGTGATAAAATTTTTGAAAGATTTTATCGTAGTGATAAATCAAGAAACAGAGATTCTAATAGATATGGTTTAGGGTTAGCTATCGCCAAAAATATAGTTAATAATCATGATGGTTCTATCATAGCTTTTTCTAAAGATAATTGCACTACATTTAGAGTAACATTTAAACAAAAAGAGCATTAAAGTCGTTTGATTTTAATGTTTTTTTAATATTTGAATTATAGAATTAATATGAAACAAAAAACATAAGGAGGGATTACATTGAAAAAAGCACCAAAAATAATAACTACTTGTTTTTTATTTATAGGTACTTTTATATTAGGGATAACATCTACATTTTTTATAATTGATAAATATCCAAGTTTGTTTCAAGAAACTATAACAAAATTAGAAAAAAATGTAACCATTACAGAAAATGGAATAGCTGATGCAGTTGATAAAGTTTATGATAGTGTAATAGTTGTATCAACTTATAAGCAAAATCAAGTTATTAGTACAGGTTCAGGTTTTATATATAAGACAAATGAATCAGAAGCCTATTTAATTACAAATCATCATGTAGTAGATGGTGGTAATTCGTTTAAGATAACTTATACAGACGGAGATGAAGTAGAAGCTACTTTAGTTGGAAGTGATGAGTATAGTGACATAGCAGTATTAAAAGTAGAAACTAAAGAAGGATATGAAGCAGTAGAAATTGGAAATAGTAATACCATGAGAGTTGGAGATACAACATTTACAGTTGGTGCGCCTCTTGGAGATGTATATTCATGGACAGTAACTCGTGGAATATTATCAGGAAAAGAAAGATTAGTAGAAGTGAGTTTATCTAATTCTTATCAACCAGATTATATTATGAATGTATTGCAAACTGATTCGCCTGTTAATAGTGGAAATAGTGGTGGTCCAATTTCTAATTCAAATGGAGAAGTAATTGGTGTAGTAAATGCAAAAATATCTTCTACAGGAGTAGAAGGAATAGGATTTGCAATTCCTATAGAAGTCGCAATAGAAAAAGCAGAACAAATAATTAATGGTAATAAAAGTTCATATCCATATTTAGGAGTATCTATGTTAAACGTTGAAGATGCTAGAAATTATATTAATTACAGAAGATATATAACAGATAATAATATTACATCTGGAGTAATCGTTATTGATATAGAAAAAGATTCTCCAGCATCAAAAAACGGTATGCAAAGTGGAGATATAATTACAGAAATAAATGGCAAAGAGATTAAGAATGTTGCATATTTAAGATATGAATTATATAAATATAAAAGTGGAGAAACAATAAAGGTTAAAGTTTTAAGAGATAAAAATACAAAAGAAATATCTATTAAATTAACTTAAAAATATTTAAAGGAGAGGATACAAAATGTTTATATTTAAAAATGCATGGATTTCTATAACAAGAAATAAAGGTAGAAATATTTTAATAGGTGCTATTATTTTGGTAATTGCTTGTGCTTGTACAATAACACTAGCAATCAATAATACAGCAACAGATTTAATTAATTCCTATAGTAGTGCTTATGCTAAAGAATTAACTTTAGCATTTGATAGGGAATCAATGATGAAAGACTTTGATATGAGAGGAGAAGAAGGACGAGAACAAGCAAAAGAAAAGTTTGAAAACATTGCAACTTATACAATAGATGATGTTAAATCTTTTGCAGAAGCAGAACATATTGAAAGTTATTATTACACATATAGCTTTTCATTAAACGGTAATAATATTGATAAAGCAGAAATTGAAACTGATTCTAATTTTGGTGGTTTCGGAGGTAGACCTGGTGGTAGTAAAGGACCAATGGGTGGATCAACAATGGATTTTACTTTAACAGGATATAGTTCAGTAGAATCAATGAGTGAATTCATAAATGGAACTTATACAATGACTGAAATTACAGACAATGCTTGGGATGTAGCATTTAATGGTAATTATGTATTTATAAATGAAGAATTAGCATCTTATAATGAATTAGCTTTAAACGATAAAATTAAATTAGAAGATGAAGATGGTAAAACATACGAATTCGAAATTATAGGTATATTTGAAGATAATGAAGAATCAGAAGATTCAATGATGAGTATGTTCTCTAATTCAGCAAATACAATAGTAACAAATGCAGATGCTTTAGTTAATATTGATACAGAAAACGATAATATTACAGGTTCAATTAATCCAACATTTATTATTGATGATTATGCAAATGCAGAAGCGATACAAGTAGAATTGTATGAAAAAGGTTTAGATGAAACATATATAGTAGAAACAAATCAAGAAATTGCAGAAGCTGGTGTTTCTTCAGTTAAAAATGTTAAATCATTTGCAACAACATTTTTAATAATTACATTATTAATTGGTGGTATTGTATTATTTATTCTTAATATGATAAATATAAGAGAAAGAAAATATGAAATAGGTGTATTTAGAACAATTGGTATTAGTAAATTAAAACTAACTATGCAATTTATGGCAGAATTATTAGTAGTAGCTTTTATTGCTTTAATAGTTGGAGCAGGAATAGGTGCAACAATGTCTAAACCTGTAAGTAATTCATTATTATCAAGTGAAATAGAAAGTTCAATGAATTCACAAGATGAAATGCAAAATAATTTTGGTGGTCCAGGTGGAATGCCAGGAGGACCAGGTGGAGATCGTGGAGGCAATAGACCAGATTTTAACAAGATGTCAGGAGTGCCTACTATTCAAGCATATGATTCAATAGATGCTGTAGTAAATGTTACAGTTATATTAGAATTGCTTGTTATAGGGCTTTCATTAGTAATAGTTAGTAGTTTTGCATCAATGATAAGTATACAAAGATTCTCACCACTTACAATATTGAAAGAGAGGTCATAACATGGCAAAAAATAATAACAAAAGAACCAAAAAAGAAGTTGTTACAATAGAACCAAAAAAAGAAATAAATAAAGATAATATTTTATTAAGTATTCAAAATGCTAGTTATCAATATAGCGATGCTGAAGCAGATGAATATGCATTAAGAGATGTTAGTTATGACTTTGAAAGAGGTAAAATATATGCAATTAGAGGTAGAAGTGGAACCGGTAAAACAACACTATTATCTTTAATTAGTGGATTAGAAAGATGCACAGAAGGAACAATAATATTTGATGGTAAAAATTTAAAAAATATAAATTTAGATACTTATAGAAATAATCAAATTGGTATAGTATTTCAAAGTTATAATTTACTACCTTATATGACAGCTAGTGAGAATATTATTTTATCAATGGATGCTAGTGGACAAAAGATTGAAAATAAAAAAGAAAAAGCAATAGAGTTAATGAAGAATGTTGGGTTAAAATCTAACTATGCAGATCGTAGGGTTTTAAGATTATCAGGTGGAGAACAACAAAGAGTAGCGATAGCAAGAAGTTTATCATACAATCCAAAAATGATAGTAGCAGATGAACCAACAGGTAACTTGGATAAACAAACAGAAGCCGAAATATTAAGTATATTTAAGAAACTAGCCCATGAAGAAGGCAAATGTGTAATTATAGTAACTCATTCTCCTAATGTTTGTGAGATAGTTGATGAAATATATGATTTAAAAAAAGTAAAATAATTAATTATATTTTTGTAAATATATATTATAATTAATAATAGAAAGAGGAATTGTATGAAGAAAGAAACAAAAGTACAATTAATAATTATAGTTATATTAAGTATTGTTTTAGGTATATTAGTATTTACCTTATTTAAAGAAAATAATAATAGAAATAATATGTTTGCTCCTATGGAAGAAGAAGTAGAAAAAGAAACATCAAAAGATGATGTTGATAATGGCAATACGATAAACGAAGAAAATATTAATTTAAATAATTATAATAGTAATATTAATATAACTAAAGGTGGAGAATATAATATTTCTGGAAGTTTTAATTATTCGTTAATTATAAATTCAACTGAAAAAGTAATTTTAAATTTAAATAATGTAACAATAAATAGTGAAATTACAGCATCTATTGCTAATATTAATACTGGAGAATTAGTTATAAACTTACCTAAAGGAACAACCAGTACATTAAAAGATAAAGGTTCAAGTGAATATGATGGTTGTATATATTCAAGTGGTAAACTTACAATTCAAGGAGATGGAAAACTATATGTTTATGGTAATCAAGAAGAAGGAGAAGGAATCGCAACAACTGATAATGATATTACTATAAATGGTGGAGAAATATATATCGAGTCTGCTGATGATGGATTAAATGCTGGTGGAGATAATGGTGGTATTATTACAATTAATGATGGTAATATTTATATTAAAGCTAGTGGAGATGGTATTGATTCAAATAAAGATATAATTATTAATGGTGGAAAAATATATACAATGGGTTCTTCAATTGGTGGAGATGCTGGAATTGATACAGATGGAATTTTTGAAATAAATGGTGGCGAAGTAATTGCATTAGGTTCTGATATGCTTCAAAATCCTGATAAATCCTCAAAACAAAAATATGTAAGTTTTACTTTAAATTCAAAAATAAGTAAAGATTCTAATATTAGTTTAAAAGATTCAAAATATAATGAAATAATTTCATTTACTGCTGATGAAGATTTTAAAACATTAATAATAAGTAATTCAGACTTATCAACAGGAACATATTATGTATATGTAAATAGCAAAAAAACTGATTATAGTAAGACTATAGATTAATTGGAGGGATATAAGTGAAAAATAGAATTTTAACATTTATAATTGGTGTTCTAACGGGTGCAATTATTATGACTTTAGTTTTTCTAATTTTTAATAAACCAAGTGAAAATATAAATAATGGAAATTTTCCTCCAAACGAAAATGGGCAAATGCAAAGACCAAATGGAAATATGGGAGAACCGCCAGGAAGACCAAATGGAGAGATGCAAATGTCACCACGATAAAAGATAAAATATTTTTCTATAAAACAATAAATGCCAGAGTGGCAGTGGTAAAAAATATAAACAATGTTGTGGAAAATAATTCTCGTAAGCCCAGTAATTATAAGGGTTTGCGAGTTTTTTCTTGGATACAATTTTTTGTATTTTTAAGCCAAAAATCCACTTTAGATACCTTTTAGATACCCTTTTTTCCTGTATTTTTAAATACTACAAACAATCATTATCATAATATAGTGATATTATGATTAAATTAAGTAGGAGAAATCCTTCTTTTTTATAAATTGTTAATAATTTATAAAAGTGTGATATAATAGAATTAACCATTTCTATAACTTTAGTGTAATAAAAAAGGAAGTGATATTATGTCAGCAAGAGATTTTTCTGATTCAATTAAATTAGTTGTTATTAAAGAAAATTTGGAAAAAAATAATGGTAATATTTTGTGTGAAATATGTGGAAAAAAAGTATCATCAATTTCGGAATGTCATTTTGATCATATTTATCCTTATGCAAAAGGTGGAAAATCAACTCATTCTAATTGTCAAATATTATGCAATGATTGTAATTTGAAAAAAAATGATAAATATATTGAAGATTATTTGTTGGATAAACAAGCAAAAGATTTCTTATTTGGTAAAAATATTTCAAATAATAATGTAGATAAAGAATTTATATTAACTGCTGAGAATGAAAATTTTGAAATTAAAGATAAGAATATAACTAAAGAGGAATTTGATAGATGTATCCAAGGTTTCATTGATAGAAAGGGTGATATTCACAAAGTTGATTTTAGTAGAGAATATAACCATTTACCATCAATTCATTATGTAAGAGTATTTTATGGTGATTTAAATACATTAAAAAAATCATTTGGAATAATTGATAAGTCATTGAATTGGAATAGAGAGACAATTATATTTGCTTTAAGTGAGTATATTGAAAAAAATGGCAATATCTTTCAAAGTGATTTAATTAAAAAAAATGGATTACCATCCTTACCATGTATATTAAGTTATTATCCTGAATATAAAAACTTTACAGATATTAAAACTAATCTTCTAAACTTAGAAGGAGTAAAAAGTTGGAATAAAGAGAACATAATTGAAGCTAGCAAGGAATTTTTAAAGACTCATGACACAATTACACAAAAAGATTTAAAAGCAGTAAATAATTTACCAACCCTTAAAGTTATTACACGTTATTTTGGGAATATGAGTAATTATCAAAAAGAAATTGGCTCAAAAGTATTTTTAAAAAATGAATTTATTTCAAAAGAAGAAATTAAGGAAGAATTAGAAAAATATTTTGATAATAAGGATAGAATTATTGAATCGCAGGATTCATTCTTTAAAAAATTTAAATATTCTCCATCAACTATATTTAAAAGATATGGTGGCTTTGAAAAGTTTGTTAAAGAGGAAGGAATTAAAGTCTTAAAAACTAAAAAAGCAAGATATTCAAAAAGAGAAGTTGATGATGCTATATCTGATTGGATAAAAGATGGAAAAGAAGTACCAAATTCAAAAGAACTTTCAAAATTGGGGTTACCATCAATGTCTGTTATTATGAAATATTATGAAAATTGGAAAGAACCATTTTTCATATATAAGAAAATGTTTGATGAAATAAACAGAAGAAAATAAAAATGTTCATAATATTAAGTTATTCCGACTATTAACAAAAAAATAGCAATACAAAAAATATTTGAAAAGGCTAATTTTTGAAAATTAGATACCTTTTAGATACGGTATTTTTATATCATAATAATAATGATATAATGAGTGTAGGTGATTTTATGTCTAAAATATCAAATGCTCTAACTATGCTTCAGTTATTACAATCAGGAAGAAAATATAGTATAAATGAGCTATCTAATATACTTGAAGTATCAGAAAGGATGATAAGAGTATATAAAGAAGATTTGGAAAAAGCAGGAATTTATATAGATACAATAATGGGCCCATATGGAGGATATGTTCTTAATCAATCAGTTAGAATACCAGTTAGAAAATTTAAACTGAAAGATGCTGATTTATTAAATAAGTATATTGATTCTGAAAAAGATAAAGATACAAAAGAAAAACTTGTATTGCTTCAAGATAAAATTAAAGGTGTCTATATTGGAAGCAAACAAGAAGAAAAAGAAATGAATTTAAAAGATGAAATAGGAAAAAAATATAATATATTAACAAGAGCAATAAAGGAAAAAAGAAAAGTTAAAATATTATATTATTCCTACGGTAAAGGAGAGAACGAAAGAGTTATTGATCCAGCTGAAATGTTTCTATTTCAAGATGGTTGGTACTGTGCAGCATTTTGTGAAAAGAAACAAGATATTAGACATTTTGAACTAAAAAGAATAATAAAATATGAATTGTTAGATGAAAAATATGAGTAGACGAAATATTGCCTCCTTTTAAGTTATATTAAACTTGAAAGGAGTTTTTTATGGAAAAGAATATGCAAGTAAATTTTAAATTTTTAAAAGAAAGGATAGTTGATTCATTAAATCATAGTGATCTAGATTTTATAAGAACTGAATTATCTAAACTAGAAGAACCAACAATATTTAGTGGTGTAGGCGGTTCAAGCGTAGTCAGTGAGTTTGGAGCAAAAGTTATTAATAGAAAAAATAGAATAATATCAACTAGTAGTGAACCAAGAGATTTCATATATCGAAATAATAATGCATTTAGAAATGTAGTAGCATGTAGCTATAGTGGAAATAATTATGGGGTAGAATTATCTTTTTTAAAAGAATTAAGGAAATACTTATTATCCAATAATTCGTTTGAAGATAGCAATGTTACATACTTAAAATATAATACTACTATTGATAAAGAAAGAAGTTTTATTTCACTCGGGGCAACACTTATTCCAGTAAGTATATTAATGGATTATTACTTAAATGGAAAAAATAGTCTAATGTTAGATTGTATAGAAGAAACATCATTCAATTTTGATTTAGGAAGTGGTATTTATGAAATATTTAGTGGTTATGATACAAGTGTATCATCTAAATACTTAGAATCTACTATTGTTGAGTCAGGAATTGGAATACCTATAGTCCATGATAAATATTCATATTGTCATGGAAGAAGCACACTTGGTATTAATTATAATGGAATAGCAATTTATTATAACAGAAATACTGAATTTGATAAAATGATGTTAGAAGAATTAAAGAGATATTATAAAACAATAATAATTATTGATTCAAAATTTGAAGATGGGATATTAGATGACTATCAAATGCTCGTACAAAGTATGTATTTAACAAAATATATTGCTGAAAGAATGTCTAAAGATTTATCAAAAGTTGAATATTCTCCGATAGTAAAAAAATTATATAGATATAATGGTCAGATTTAAAAATAGATTTTAAGATAAGTTTTATAAAAAAGTAATGCATTCTTCATATAATGCAATCATTTTATGGTATAATCTTATATAGAAGATGATGGCATGGAGATCATTTATTTAATTGAAAAAGAAGTAAAAGAAAAAATAAATGAATATAAATTAAATTCAGATGACCATTATGATTTTTGGAATGAACACATAAAATATGTGTATGAAGAAAGTAAAAAATTAGCACAAAGATATAATGCAAATATTGAGATTGTTTCACTTGGAGCCTTATTACATGATATAGCTCTTATATGTATGGTTGGAGATAAAAAAGATCATCACATTAATGGTAAAATCATAGCAGAAGAAATACTGACTAAATATAATTATCAAACCGATAAATTAGAAAGGGTTTTAAATTGTATCTATAATCATCGTAGTTCTAAAAATACCAAAACGATAGAAGAACTTTGCGTAGCAGACGCAGATATTCTTGCACATTTTGATAATATACCAATGTTATTTAATTCTGCCTTTAATAGAAATAATATAAAATTAAGTGAAGTAAGAAATTGGATGAAAGACAACTTTGAAAAAGATTATAATGATTTGAGTGATAAAACAAAAGAAATATTTAGTGATAAATATAAATTAATATGTCAAATTGTTTTAGGTGATTAAAATGAAATATATAATTAGAAAAAGAAAAAAAGAAGACTGTATTTCTATTGCCAATATTGTAACTATTGCTTGGAATGAAACATATAAAGGTATTGTTCCAGATTGGTTTTTAGAAGAATTAAAAAATAATGAAGATGATAGAATAAAAAAAGCATATGATGAATTTGATATGAATAATAACAATCAACTTGTTTTAGAAGTAGATAATAAAGTAGTTGGCTTTGTTAATTATGGTAAATCTGAAGATAATGAATTTAATAATTGCGGAGAAATCTTTGCATTATATATAATAAGTAAATACAAGGGGAATGGTTTCGGAAGAAAATTAGTTTCGGCAGCCATAAAAGAATTAAAATCACTTGGTTTTGATAAAATGATTATTGCCTGTTTAAAAGGTAATCCATCTAATGAATTTTATAAACACATAGGTGGAGTATATATTAAAGATGGAATATATAAAAGATTAAATTTACCTGAAAATATATATTATTATGAAAATATATAAATCATATTTATAGGAGGTTATTTATGGATATTAATAATGAGTTAAAGCTATACATTGAAGAAAAATATTACCAAGATATGAAGAAAATGACAAAGGTCATGGAATAGATCATATAATATATGTAATTGAAAGAAGTATAAAATTTGCTAAGACAGTACAAAATATCAATTTAGATATGGTCTATACTATTGCAGCATATCATGACATTGGCCATAGTATAGATGCCAAAAATCATGAAACTGTATCTGCCAAAATTTTATTAGAGGATAAAGAATTAAGAAAATATTTTAAAGAAGATGAAATAAAAATTATGAGTGAAGCAGTAGAAGATCATCGTGCTAGTCTAGAATATGAACCAAGAAGTATATACGGAAAGATAGTATCATCAGCTGATCGCAATACTAATATTGAAATTCCTTTTAAAAGAACTTATGAATATCGTATTAAACATTATGGTAATACATCACTAAAACAAATAATAGATGAATCTTATGAACATTTATTAAGTAAATTCGGAAAAAAAGGTTATGCAACAGAAAAAATGTATTTTGAAGATATAGATTATAAAAATTTTCTAGAGGAAATTGCCACTTTATTAGAAAATCGTAGTGAATTCAATAAAAGATATATTGAAATAAATAGATTACAAAAAGATATTATTAAATCTAGTATAGAATCTAAAATTCAGTTTAATGAATAAGGAGATTAACATATACAAAGAGTTTAAAAAGATAGTAAATAAACTTGCACCTCTGTAAAGAAAAAATGCGAGTTTTTTCATTAATTTAACTAATATTCCAAAATAAAATATAGAATATAAATTATATAAAAAATAAACAAATATGTGATACAATAAAATTAGGTGATGTATATGTATTCCTTAAAAAACAAAAAAGATATTGATAATATTTTAAAATATCATAGGGCAAAAGATATGGTAAATATAATGACCTTTTTTCCAAGATTAAGCCCAGTTGATGATTTAGTAGTTATATTAGATGAAGAAGATTATATAAAAAATAAAGATAGATTATTAAATTTAACAAGTATTAGGAATGGTAACCCCATCAATGAACCATGCATGAAGTCTATTCCTGTAAAAGAAATTGACCCTAACTATATAGAAGTAATAAAAGAAATTAAAAAAGAAAATAAAAATGGAATTCTAATATTGTTCCATTTAAATGTTAAACCAACAGAAAGATATGAAAGATATGCAGGTATTAGTATAGGCATCTCACTAGGGAAAACAATTTATATTGATGCCGTTGGGAAAGGTTTTGATGGAAGAGAAGTATTAAAAGGTATAAGTTGTCATGAACGCTATAGTATTCCTTGGTCAGATATTAGAAAAATTAATATTGATAATTTTAAAAACTATAATACATTTATAATATCCAAAGATAATTACTTAAAGAGTAGAGAAGAAAGAATTAATTACCTTGTATCTTGTGGATTATCACAAAAAGAATTAGATGATAATATTCCTAAAAAATATAAAGAAATACCTGATTTCATTTGGTTAGATATAATAAAAAATATCATTAAACCATTAGAAAAAGAAGAAGATTTTTTAAGAAGTTGTGGTTTTCTAGAATTTAATCTCAGTGGTCATACAGAAGGAAAACGATTTAGACCATGGCAAATGGTTGATGATAAAAGAATGTAATAAAGAGAAAGATAATAAACTATAGAAAAAAAGGTGAAGTTATTATGTTAGAATTCAAAGAAAATATAGATAATGTAGAAGAATTTAATTATTTATACGATGCAGTAGGATGGGGATCATACGATAAAGAAATATCATCTAAAGCATTAAAGAATAATATTTATTCAGTTAGTTTATATGATAATAATCAAATAGTAGGTTATGGAAGAATAATTGGAGACGGATATATATTTTTATATATTCAAGATATAATGGTATCTCCTGAACATCAAGGAAAACATATTGGAACGGAAATTATGAATAAATTATTAGATAAAATTGAAGAAATAAAAAAAGAAAATCCAGACATACTCGTATATCTAGGAGCATCTCTTGGTAAAGAAAAATTTTATGAAAAGTTTGGCTTTATCAAAAGAGAAGATTATGGATTAGGACCTGGTATGATTCTAAAAGGTTAATATTAAGAATCTCTTTATAAGTAAAAATACAATAAAAAAAGAGATTCTTTTATTATAACTATCGTTAAAAATATAAAAATCATATAAATAGTGTACATAATAAAAAAATAAATGTCTACAACATAGACAACTTAATATTAAGTGATATAATATAGTAAAAGGTAGTGATATTATGGATAATACAAAAAAAACTAGAAAGGTTCTTTGATTATAACTTAAAAGCAAAAAAATTAATGAACGAACTTATGCCAACAGAATTAGATTTTTATAATAATGAAACAAAATTTAATTATACAGATAAAGTTTTAGAATGTATTGAAAAAATAGAAATATATCTTAACAAAATGATGTTAGATTATAATTTACCTGACAATATAGTTGAAACTTTCAATAATAAAATGAAAGAACTAGAATCTAAAGTAAATTCTCAAGAATTCTATGATGTGTTAAAAGAGGGAAAAGAAGCCACTTTAAAATTTATAAGAACTCATATAAGTGATATGAGAATAGATTTTGTTACTTCGGTAAAAACAGGATTTGCTGGATATTATATGTATTATGGTTTTGATGTGCTGCCACCAACGACTATAAATGAATTTCTACATTATACCCATAGTTATGTAATAAACAAAGAAAATTTTTATAGTATGATTCCTACAGTTCGTAAATTGAAAGAAGAAGATCATACGGGACAAATTAATCTTCGTGGAATAAATAACGAAATAGGTAATCAACTATATGAAATAATGTCAACATCTGAAATAGATTCAGACCAAATAGATATAATAAATTTAGAAAATAAAATATTAATTATGGCAAGAGATTTAGGCCATGCAGCAGTTCTTGAAATAGACACAACAGACCTTAGTAGAATCTTTGTAAAATATTTTATACCTAAAAATACTAATCAAGAAAAAGCAAGTAGACTAAAAGGTATAAATGAAAATAACGAAAAATTTATAACTGGATCGTTCCAAACTACTAAAGAAACATTTGCACATGAAATATGTAGTTTTATGAAATGTATACCTACTGATATGGACATGGAAAGAAATAGTTCTAATATAAAATAAATATAATCAAGGAGGAAATTATGAAAATATTTATTATATGTTCAACTAGTTTCTATAATAAAATAGAACCAATTAAAGAAAAACTAATAAAAAAAGGCTATACACTAATAATGCCTAATAGTTATGACGAAGAAGATAGTGATGTAGATTTTACAAAAATGACTGAAAAAGAATATCAAAATTACTTTTCGAAAATGTATCATTTATCTAGAGAAAAAATTAGCAAAGTAGATGCTGTCTTAGTATTAAACTACGATAAAGAAAAAAATGGACAAGTATACAAAAACTATATTGGTGCAGCAACCTTCCTAGAAATGTATGAAGCATTTATGCAAAATAAAAAAATATATATTTTAAATGATTATCCAGATAATATGTTATTAGATGAAATCAAAGGATTTGCACCAATAGTATTAAATGGTAATTTAGATAAAATTAATTAAAGGAGGTAATTATGGCAAGAGCACCATACCAAGTATTAATAATTCCATTTATGATAGAAAATAATATTCCAAAATATGCAATCTTTAAAAGAAGAGATATGGGAGTATGGCAGTTTATTGCAGGTGGCGGAGAAGATGGAGAAACCCATTTAGAGTCAGCTAAAAGAGAATGCTTTGAAGAAGCAGGTATACCACTTAATCATAAAATATATAAACTAGATTCTATCTGTACAATCCCATCAGAAATATATTGCGAAGAATACAGGAATAATTGGCCAAAAGATTGTTATGTAATACCAGAATATGCTTATGCATTTAAACTAGAAAAAGACATCATAAAACTATCTGAAGAACATACTGAATATAGATGGCTAGCATATCAAGAAGTAAAAGAATTATTAAAGTATGATAGTAATAAAACAGCCTTAACCGAATTAAGAGCTAGAATCAAAAAAAATGATTTTAAAGAAGGAGAATAATATGAACACAAAAGAATTTATTGGAAAAACACTAGATATCAAAATTGATAGACAATATGGAACAAAACACCCTAAACATGGATTTATATATCCAGTAAATTATGGATATATACCGGGAGTAATATCTGGTGATGGTGAAGAACTAGATTGTTATTTACTAGGAGTATTTGAACCGGTCAAAAAATATACTGGAAAATGTATTGCTATAATCCACAGAACAAACGATGATGATGATGATAAATTAATAATAGTTCCAGAAAGTAAAGAATATTCAAACGATGCTATCGAAGCATTAACTGAATTTCAAGAACAATATTTTGAACATGAAATAATTAGATAGTAAAAAAAGAGGTAAATTATGATTAAATTAGAACAATATAGAGACACTTGGCTAAGTGAAAAGATGGATGAAGTAATAGGATTTTATCCAAGAGAATTTTACTGCTTAGATAATTTTAGTTCTTTTAAAGTAAAATATGATGGATATCTGTATTCTTCTTTAGAAGAAGCATATCAAACAATCGGATTTTTAGAAAGTGCACCAGAAATTGCAGAGCAAATAAAAAACTGTAATTCAGCTCATGAAGCACAAAAAATAGCAGTTATAAATAAAGAAAAACAAAGAAGTGATTGGGACGAAGTAAAAGTAGCTATTATGGAAGAATTATTAAGACTTAAAATAGAACAAAATCCATATGTTAAAAAGAAACTATTAGAAACGAAAGATTATTTGATAGTAGAAGATTCACCTAAAGATGATTTCTGGGGCTGGGGTCCAAATAGAGATGGCGTTAATCAATTAGGTAAATTATGGATGAAATTAAGAGATGAACTAAGAGAAAAGAATAATTAACGAAAATATCATTAAAATAATGTAAAATAATAAAAAAAATTTTATAAATAAAAGATTATCATATATAATTAAACTATGATAGGAGATGATTTAATGAAAGTCGTACAATATGGTTGCGGTAAAATGAGTAAATATACTATGAGATATGTTTATGAAAAAGGTGGAAAAATAGTAGGTGCCATAGATGTAAATCCAGAAGTAATTGGAAAAGATATTGGTGCTATAATGAAATGTTCGAGAAAAGGAGTAGTTGTAGAACCAGTAGAAAAAGCAAGAGAAGTATTAGAAAAAACTAAACCAGATGCATGTATTATAACTACTATGAGTCTACTTAGTGATTTAGAAGATGCACTTCTTCTTTGTGCAGAACTGGGAATAAATGCTATTACTACATGTGAAGAAGCATTCTATTCATGGAATTCTAATCCAAATTTAACTAAAAAAGTTGATGAATTAGCTAAGAAAAATAATTGTACAATCACAGGTAGTGGATATCAAGATATTTTTTGGGGACAATTAATAACATCTATTTGTGGAGCAACTCAAAGTATCAAAAAAATAGTCGGAGAATCTTGGTATAATGTTGAAGATTATGGAATTGCCTTAGCTGAAGCACACGGAGCAGGATTAACATTAGAAGAATTCGACCAAAAAATAGCTAGTGTTGACAGAATGAGTGCTGAAGAAAGACAAAAATTAATTGATGAAGGAGTTTATGCTCCAAGTTATATGTGGAACGTAAATGGATGGTTATGTGAAAAATTAGGCCTAACAGTTAAAAGCCAAACTCAAAAATGTGTTCCGGAAACATATATTGAAGATATTGAATCAACCACACTAGGAATGACTATTAAAAAAGGTGATGCAACTGGTATGAGTGCAGTAGTTACAACAGAAACTGAAGAAGGAATCATTCTAGAAACAAAATGTGTTGGGAAAGTATATGCTCCTGATGAATATGACATTAATGAATGGACAGTAGTAGGAGAACCAGATACAACAATTACTGTAAAAAGACCAGCAACCGTAGAATTAACTTGTGCAAGTATTGTTAATAGATTACCAGACTTAATTAAAGCAAATCCTGGTTATGTTCCAACATCATCTATGGAAGATTTAAATTATAAATTAAAATTCTAACATAAAGGGTTATTCATAAGAATAGCCTTTTTAACTATATACAAAGGAGTATTTATGAGACAAAATATTTATGATAACAAAGAATTTTATCAAGAATATGATAAAATGAGAAAAGAAAAAAAGGGAAATAATGCCAATGACTTAATAGAAATACCTAACTTCAGACATCTAGTACCTAACGTAGAAAATAAAAAAATTCTAGACTTAGGTTGTGGTTATGGAGAAAACTGTAAATATTATAAAGAATTAGGAGCATCTAAAGTATTAGGAATAGATTTATCTACTCATATGATTGCTGAGGCAAATAAATCTAATAAGTTAGAAAATATTGAATATAAAGTTATGCCTATGGAAGAAATTGATAAAATAGAAGAAAAATTTGATATTGTTTTGTCATCATTGGCATTCCATTATATTAAAGATTTTAAAAAACTAATTAAAGATATTTATAATTTATTAAATAAAGATGGATACTTAATCTTTTCTCAAGAACACCCTTTAGTAACAAGTACAATTCTATCTGAAAATATAAAAAGTAATCATCAAATAATTGATAATAAATGGTATTTATTATTAGCAGATTATAATAGAATAGGATTAAGAAAAAAAGAATGGAATGATCAAATCGTAGAAAAATATCATCGCAACTTTAGTGAAATAATTAATACACTAATAGAAGTTGGTTTTAAAATTGATAATATCTTAGAACCAACACCATCTGAAGATGCAATAAAAAAAGTTCCTAAATATATCTATCAATATGATAGACCATACTTCTTATTTGTTAAAGTTCATAAATAAAATAAATAATATTTCATATAATAATATTGATAAGTAGACTAACGTCTACTTTTTTAATATTTAAAAGGAGGATTATGAAAATAAACTATAAGAAATTATTAATATTCATCTTAGTACCATTATCTCTAGGAGCACTAGTAGGAATACTTACAACACCAAACTCTAATATTGATAGTATCTTACCACCGATAGTATTTCCAATCGTATGGACTATATTATATATACTAATGGGAGTATCGTCTTATTTAGTATATGAAGAAACTAAAGAAATACCTAAAATATATATAATTCAATTAATATTTAATTTATTATGGTCATTTGTATTCTTTAAATTTAAATTATTTACTCTAGCATTTATCTGGATTCTATTCTTAATATTATTAGTAATTCTAATGATAAGAGATTTTTTATCTAAAAATAAATTAGCAGGATACTTACAAATTCCATATCTTATTTGGCTCTTTATAGCAGCTATCTTAAACTTAATAATTATATTGTAAAATATTAATTAAATTTACATTAAGATAAATATTTATGATATACTTTTAATAGAGGTAACGTAGTATGAAGAAAATAGTTTTATTTATAAGTATATTTTTTATAAGCATAAATAATATATATGCCAAAGAAGTAGTTGAATTTTATGACTGTGTAGATGGAGATACCATAAAAATATTATTAAATGGAGAAAAACATACGATTAGAATGCTAGCGGTTGATACACCAGAGAGTGTTCATCCAACAAAAAAAATTGAATACTATGGAAAAGAAGCAAGTAATTATACTTGCGAAAAAGTAAAAAATGCAAAAAAAATAGAAATAGAATATGATGAAAATAGTGACAAGATTGATAAATATGATAGATTATTAGTATGGGTATTTGTAGATGATATATTACTCCAAAAAGATTTAATAGAAAATGGCTATGCAAAAGTAGCGTATTTATATGATGATTATAAATATACAAAAGAACTAGAGTCTACTCAAGAACTAGCTTCTGTTAAAAATATTGGTATTTGGGATGAAGTGGCAAAAGAAACATATAATAAAGAGAATGATATAAAAGAAGACATCGAAGCATCTGAAGATAATTCAATAAAAAAAGAAGAATCTAGTAAATATACCAAAAAAGAAATAATTATTATTGCATTGCTTTTATTAATCATCCTATTTGTAGGTAATAAAACAATAAAAAATAAAGCAAAGAAAAAACTAAAAAAATATCTAAAATGATGAAATATTAAAAATGCTTGACAAAAGTTAAAAATATTGTATAATATTTAAGCGAGTGAGGGAATATAAGTATTTATACGAGCTATTCCGGGTATATTAATTACCTACACGGGCTATATGCACGGAGTCACATTCAGTTGGTTCTGTGTTTTTTTATGGACTGAATAAAGAGAGGAGAGAGAAATATGGAATTTAAAGAAGGAACGAAGTATTTTGAAGCACTAACTTACAACAAACAAACATATCATTTTGCATTAACTCCAGAAGGTGAAATAAAATGTATTGAATTTGGAAAAGATGTTTTTCCAGCATATCAACTTGAAATAAAACCAAACTTTGTATTAAGAGATACAGGTTTAAGAACAATATATAGTTTGGCAGATTATCATAGAGATACTGATAAAAAGAAAACAAATGAATCTTTAATATCTGAATGGATTATTGAAGAGGACTTATTTGAATATCTAGTAAATAGTAAAAAAATAATCTATAGCACTTTTACAGCTGAATTATATGGCTTTGATCCACAATGTGCATATGATGCAAGACATCAAAAAAGATTTTGTAAAAAAGCAAGAAAAAATCCAGAAGAAAAAGCAAGAATATTAGCACCAATGAAATCTGGAAAATTCCATTAATTTAGAACAAAAATGTATTTAATATAATTTTGTTCTTTTTCTTTTTTATAAAATTGTAAAAAAATATATATTATGATAAATTATATGTAGGTGATTATCATGGGATTAATTATGAAAAAAATAATAGATAAATATTCTGATTGTGATATGTTTTCATTAACAGGTGGAACATTAGGTTTAAGTATAACTGAAGAAGAATTTCTAAATGCATTAAACAAAATGGAAGAACAAACAAAAGAAGAAAAAAGAAAAGAATATGAAAATAATAAAGATAAATTTATAAATTATCCAAAGTTCGATGAACTATATGAAGAAATAAAAAAAGAATGTTATGAGTTTGATTGCGAAAAAAACAAAGAAATTTATTTAAACAAACATTTTAATAAACAAGAAGTAAAACAATTAAAAAAAATAGGAATGACAGATGAAGAAATAAATAAAATAAAAGAAAATTTCTTTCAATGTAGCTTTATTACTAGTGAAGTTGGTTATACAACTAAATATGGAAAAGAATCTAAAGGCTTCTTTTGGCATCTTTATCACGATATATCTATGAATATTGACTGCAGTAAAAAGAAAAATAAATATTGTATTAAAAATGGTAAAAATATTCTCGAACAAATTCCAAAAGAATTAAAAGAACACGCCTTATATTATGAAATATCTTTTTCAAATGCAGTTACATTGAGTAATGAACTTATGATTAATTATTATTTTAAGTTAAATGAAGAAACAAAAAAATATTTACTCAAATTTAGAAATGATTTTTGCCTAGAAGAATTAGAAGACTTAACACTTTATAAAGATAACAAAATAAAATTTTCCTCATGCACACATGAAGGATTCAATTCAGAAAAACTTAATTATAAAAAGATGAATCATAAAGAAATAATAGATTTTATAAATGATGAATATTTTGGAAAGAATAACGAAGAAATTATTGAAATAGTTAATAAATTAGTTGAAATGGAAAAAGGAACAGTCTTTTCGTTCAAAGAACTTAATATAAATAACAAAAAAAATGGATAAAATCTGTAGCATTTGTGACAAAATAAATTTGCAATTGATTTCATCGCAAAATAAAAATTACGGATTTGAAATAATAAATGAGGATGGTAATTTTGTAGAACCTTCAGAATTGCCTGCTATATTATGTAATGTAAAAGATTTAATAAAAAAGAACCGTTAAATAAAAATACTAATATTTGTTTAAAAAAACTTCTTTTGTCACATTATAGTGATGAAAGGAGTTTTAATATGGCAAAATATAAAGTAGATATATCAGGTATTAACACTGCATCATTAAAACCATTAACTAATGAACAGAATTTAGACCTATTCAAAAAAATGAAAGAAGGAGATCCATTTGCAAGAGATGATCTAATTAATGGAAACTTAAAATTAGTCTTATCTATTCTAAAAAAATTCAACAACAAAGTAGACAACTTAGATGATCTCTTTCAAGTAGGTTGTCTTGGTTTAGTAAAGGCAATCGATAATTTTGATACATCTTATAATGTAACCTTATCAACCTATGCATGTCCACTTATAATTGGTGAAATGAAAAGATATATAAGAGATAATTCTTCTTTAAGAATATCTAGAAGTGTCAAAGATATCGCATATAAAGCAATGCGTTTAACTGAAGAATTATCACAAAAGGGTAAAAAACCAACAGATAAAGAAATTGCTGATATCCTAGGTGTAACTGAATATGAAATAGCTAACGCAATGACAGCTTTAAAAGAACCAGTTAGTATGTATGAACCAATATATAATGATGGTGGAGATACAATATACTTATGTGATCAACTATCTGCTACTAAAGAAGAATTTGATCAAGACTTAAGATTAGCGTTAGAAAAAGCAATGGAAAAATTAAAAATAAGAGAACTTCAAATACTAAAAGATAGATTCCTAGTAGGTAAAACCCAAATGGAAATAGCTAGTGAACTAGGTATAAGCCAAGCTCAAATATCAAGAATTGAAAAAAGTGCCATAAATAACATAAAAAAACTAATTAAATAATATATTTAATTAGGTGATAATATGAGATTATCAGAACTTCAGTTAAAAGAAATAGTAAATATATGTAATGGAAAAAGAATAGGTGTTATCGTAGATGTATTAGTAGAAGAAAATGGTAATATTCAAAAACTAGTACTAGAAGAAAGAAAAGGAAGAAGATTTTCTAAAGAAGAATATGTAATTGATTGGAATCAAATAGTTAAAATAGGGGATGACATAATACTAATTGATACAAGAAATAAATAACTAGTTTTGTCGAATCACTATCAATATTAAAAATATTATGATACTATCTAATAAAGTAAAGGAGGCAAGTATATGCCAGATCACATTTTATTAGATGATATTATCGACGATATGATAGATGATATATCATATATAAGACTTAATTCATATTTAAATCTAGATGAGGATAATTGATTTATCCTTTTTTTTATTTTATAATTAAATAGTGATAAATATGAAAGAAAAAATAAATAATTATAAGTATGAATCTGAATTGAATAAGTCAGGAATAACCCTAATAGCAGGAGTAGATGAAGTAGGACGTGGACCACTAATAGGCCCTGTTGTAGCAGCTGCAGTAATTTTACCAAAAAATTTTACTTTAGAAGGATTAACTGATTCTAAAAAACTATCAGAGAAAAAAAGAGAAAAGTATTATGAAATAATAAAACAAGAAGCAATAGCTATCGGTGTTGGAATTATCTCAGAAAAAAGAATTGATGAAATAAACATTTATGAAGCTACTAAAGAAGCTATGATTGAAGCCATAAACAATTTACCTATAAAACCAGAACATATTTTAATTGACGCTATGCCACTAGATTTAGAAATTCCAACAACATCAATTATAAAAGGAGACTTACTTAGTATTTCAATATCCGCTGCATCAGTTATTGCTAAAGTAGAAAGAGACCACATGCTATATGATATCGATTCAGAATTTCCAATGTATGACCTAAAAAATAATAAAGGATATGGAACAAAAAAACATCTTGAAGCAATAAAAAAATATGGAATCACTAAATATCACAGATTAAGTTATAAACCAGTATTTGATAATAAAGAAAAGGTAAATGAAGGATAAAAATATGAAAGAAAAAAATAATCTCAAAAAAACAATTATATGGTTTTTAATATCAAGAATAATATTATTTTTATTTTTAATTATAAAAAAAGATTTATCTGTCTTTGAACTATATGATTCAGAGCATTATATAGAAATTGCTAAATTTGGATATACAGCCCCTAAATTATATGCATTCTTTCCTTTATATCCAACAATTATTAAATTGTTGCACTATATAATACCATCATATCAAATTGCTGGAGCCCTAATTAGTAATATATCTTCTTTTTTATCAATTATAATCTTAAATAAAATAACAAATAATAATAAATTTAATACTATTTGTATTATTTTCACTCCAATATTAGCGTATACATCAATGGTATATACAGAAAGTATATTTATGTTATTAACTATACTAGGATACTATTTATATAAAAAAGATAAATATATCTTATCTGCGATAATTATAGGTTTATCAACCTTAACAAGAAACTCTGGTATAATCTTATGGGGTTCAATAGGATTGGACATGTTATATCGCTTATTTATAACGAAAGATAAAAATATTAAATTTAAAAACATTTTGATATTTGGGTTAATCTCTTTATCAATAGGTTTAACATACCCAATATTTCTATATATAAAAACAGGAAATTTCTTAGAATTTATAACTGTTCAAAATGAGTATTGGCATAGAGTAGGTGGTACTTTTATTGATGGAATTATCTATGATATAAAAGTTATGTCATTTAATCCACAAGATAACTTATTTTTAAATATAGTTATCTTTATTGAAAACTGGTTATCATTTATATTATTACTAATTATAGGTATTAAAATATTTAAAAAAGATAAAGTATCAAGTATTTATATAATTGTATCATTAATTGCTTTTACTATATCATATAGAGATATAAACTATTGGACTACTTTATCAAGTATAAGTTTATTTAGATATGTTTTAAACTTATTTCCCTTATATATTTATCTATTTGACGATAACAAATCAAAAAGAAGTCTTATTACATTCATGATCTTTTTAACGTTTTCAATATTCAATGCTATATTAATATATGGAGGCCTCTTTTTAGGATAACTAATAAAAATTACAAGAATAATGATTTTTCTTGTATTTTTTTAATTTTTGTCATATAATTATGACTTGTGTAAAGAAAGAAGGGCCTTTTTATGAATAATATAAGAAATATCGCTATAATAGCGCACGTAGACCATGGTAAAACAACTCTAGTAGATAGATTATTACAAAAATCAGGAACATTTAGAGAAAATGAACAAGTAGATGAAAGAGTAATGGACTCAAATGATATTGAAAAAGAAAGAGGAATTACTATCTTAGCTAAAACTACTGCTATTAATTATAAGGATTATAAAATAAATATTTTAGATACACCAGGACATGCTGATTTTGGTGGAGAAGTAGAAAGAATTATGAATATGGTTGATGGTGTATTACTTCTAGTAGATGCCTATGAAGGAACAATGCCACAAACTAGATTCGTTTTAAAGAAAGCACTTGAAGCTAACGTTAAACCAATCGTTTTAATAAACAAAGTAGATAAACCAACAGCAAGAATTGAAAAAGTATTAGATGAAGTAATTGACCTGTTTATCGAACTTGGTGCAACAGATGAACAATTAGATTTTAAAACAGCATATGTATCAGCCCTAAATGGAACAGCATCATTAGATCCTGATATTAATACTCAACAAGAAGACTATTCTTGTATCTATGATTTAATTATTAATGAAATACCAGCTCCAGATGTAAATGTTGAGGCACCACTTCAATTTCAACCAGCATTACTAGACTATAGTGAATATGTTGGAAGAATTGGCATAGGAAGAATTAAATCAGGAACTATTAAAGAAAATGAAATGGTATCATGCATGCGTTTAGATGGGACAATTAAACAATTTAGAATTCAAAAATTATTTGGTTTCTTTGGATTAAAAAGAATTGAAATAAAAGAAGCACATGCTGGAGAAATCGTAGCAATTGCAGGTCTTCCAGATATATCTGTTGGTGAAACTGTATGTAACCCAGGAAAAGAAGAAGCACTACCTGTATTAAGAATCGATGAACCAACTCTAAAAATGACATTTATGACTAACGATAGTCCATTCGTAGGACGTGATGGTGAATTCGTAACAGCTAGAAAAATTGAAGAAAGATTATATAAAGAAACACAAAAAGATGTCAGTTTGAAAGTAGAAACATCGGGACAAGATTCATGGGTTGTATCTGGTCGTGGAGAATTACACTTATCTATTCTTATTGAAAATTTAAGAAGAGAAGGTTATGAACTACAAGTATCAAAACCAGAAGTAATTATAAAGGAAATTGACGGAATCAAATATGAACCATACGAAGATGTTCAAATTGAAGTTCCTGAAGAAACTGTAGGACCTGTAATTGAAGCCCTAGGACTTCGAGGAGCAAAAATGGAAAATATGACTAATGTAAATAACTTAGTTAGATTAATATATACTATTCCATCACGTGGACTAATTGGCTTTTCAACAGACTTTATGACAATGACTAAAGGATATGGAATTCTAAACCATACATTTAAAGAATATTTACCACAAGAATCTATTACTATTGGAGAAAGAAAACTAGGTGTTCTAGTTTCTATGGAAAACGGGAAAGCTACAGCATACTCAATTGGTAACCTAGAAGATAGAGGTATTATGTTCATAGAACCTGGTACTGAAGTATATGAAGGAATGATTGTTGGTGAATGTAATCGTGAAAATGATTTAGCAGTAAATGTAGTAAAAGGAAAACAATTAACTAATACTAGAGCTGCAGGATCAGATCATACAGTAGTCTTAAAAAGACCAAGACCACTTCCATTAGAATACTGTCTAGAATATATTAATTCTGATGAATTAGTTGAAGTAACCCCAAATTTTATAAGACTAAGAAAGAAAATTCTAAATACAGAACAAAGAAAGAAATTTGATTCCAAAAAATAAACTAACAGGTAATTAAAATACCTGTTTTTTTTACTACTGGTTAATTAAATTGACAATAAAAATATCCCTCTGTTATAATCCTGATTACGGAGGTAATTATATGAATGAAATAAAAGGATTAGAAAGTAAAAATATAGAAAATATGATATATGAAATAAGGAGTAAGCAAGTAATGCTAGATAGAGAAATATCAGCAACCAAATGACACGACAAAAAATAATAGACTTAATTTCTTTTGAAAGTATTAATAAAAATAATATAAAATTATCAATTATAAATTGATTTATATAGCATTCTCTTATTAGAAATAAAACATAATCAAAGATATTAAATAAGTATTAAAATATTTGATTAGCAGTTGGATATGTTCTAATACATATCCTTTTATGGAAATTTAGGAAGTTTTGTTCAAACTATTGACGATGATCATAAATTATGATATGATTTATATCGATTGGTACTCAGGAAACTTTCGAAGCCCTGAGTCGTTTTTTTTTAAAGGAAGTGAGTTATGAAAGAATATAAGAATTCTAATGAATTATTAGATTATATAATATCAAAAGGTGTATCTGTTAATAATAAAGAAGATGCTTTATACAAAATTAAAACTTATTCTTATTATTCAATCATAAATACCTATAAAGATGTTTTTAAAAATACTAATAATGAATATAAAAAGAATGTATCTTTTGATGAAATATATGCTTTGTTTGAATTTGATAAAAATTTAAGAAGTATATTTCTAAAATATTCATTAGAAATTGAAATGATTTTAAAATCTTTATTAGCAGAAACAATATCTTCAAGATATGGTATAAAAGATTATTTAATTAAGGAAAATTTTGATGATATTGTTAATAAAGCAACTATTACTGAATCAATTAATGTTATTGAAGAAGAAATAAATAAACAAAATGGAAAACATGAAGCCGTTACACATTATATTGATGAATATGGATTTGTTCCACCTTTTGTATTAACTAAAATCCTAACTTTAGGAGAATTAAGTAGATTATATGCTATGTTAAAACAATCAGATAGACAAAGCATAAGCAAAAACTTTAAATTATCAGATAGAGTGTTAAAACAAATAATTGTAAATATGACAATGATTAGAAATATATGTGCTCATAATGATAGATTATTTTCATTCCATAGTAAATTTAGAATATCATTTAAATATATTGAGAAAAACTATAATGAAAAATCTGTTAATATTTATATGATTATGAAGTGTATGGAAAGTTTATTACCTAAAGACCAGAAAAAAGATTTTGTTAAGTTAATTAATATTGAAATAAAACAATTAAATAGTAAACTTAAATCAATCAAAATAGATAATATTTTAAATATAATGGGTTTTTATAAGAATAATTAATTTATTAAAAGTATATAATAATATTGATTGGTACTTATGAAACTTTCGAAGCCATAAGTCGTCAAATCTCTATGAAATATCGTAGGGATTTTTTTATTGAAAATACAAACAGTTGACAAACACATACAAATGTGCTACCATATTAACCAAGTCAAAAGGGGGAATTTATAATGGATAAAATTAATACAAATCCTAGTGTATGTACTAGTAGATGGACTAGGCCATGCGGCAGTAGTATATGGGAACCTGATATATATCCATCAAGAGAAGTATGGGATGCCCATGTAGCTAGAGAACAAAATTCAAGAGAAAAAGCAGAAGAAAATAGATGTAAAAAGTTAAGACAAAAAATGGAAGAAGCCATTTGTAGAAACTTTTCAGGAGAAGAATTAATTAAAATCCAACCTTATAAGGAAGCAATATTTGGATATTTAAAAGATAATGCTAAATATGGAATTGAGGATTTACCGGTAACTTTAGAAAATTATATTGTAATTTATTATAAAGATTTAGCAGGTAAACATGTTACAACAAGTGAATATGGTTTTGTACAGTTAAATTCAAGAACAATTAATAATACAATAACTAACAAATTAAATAATAGATATTTTGATTGTGATCATATATTAGAAATGGTTTCAATAGATATAGGAATGTCCAAAGAAGAAATTATCGCGTTAATAGAAATAGATAATGTAGATGAATCTCAATCTAATTTAGATATATTTAAAGATAAAGTATCTAAATTATTAACATTAAAAAGAAACAATGATCCTTTTGCAATATCTGCTTCTGATTTTGTAACAGCTATTAACACAATAAAACTATTAAGAGGAAATCCAAAAATGATGGGATTAACATATAACGAAATGTTAAGAAGAATGGATAAGAAATTACCACCTCGTACACGTCGTTAATTTATTTAAAAAGAATTCTGAAAGAAATTTCATAACTAACGGATTTCTTTTTTTTACTATTTCAACCGAAATAGTAACACACTACGATATTGGCATAGCCAATAACGATGCGTGCAAAGGGAATAATCCCTTTGTAAACCCTAATTAAACAACATATTAAAAATTACTCATAAGTAATATTATTGTCTTTTTATTTTGTCCTATGATTACACAAAAAAAAGAAAAGACTACCTAAAAATAATGAAATTGATACAATTGTGTCATTTGGTAACTACAAGAGATTTAGCAAGATTGTATCAATGCAAAAACGGAACAAAGACAATTAATCAAGCTGTAAAACGACATATTAATAGATTCCCAGAAAGATTTATGTTTAAGTTGACGAAAGAAGAATATATTTATATTCTAAGGTCCCAATTTGGGACCTTAGAACTAGAACAAGGACAATATAGTAAATATTTACCATATGCATTTACAGAACAAGGAGTAGCAATGTTAGCAACAATCTTGAGGACTGAAGTAGCAGTTGGAGTAAGCATTTCAATTATGGATGCTTTTGTATTAATGAGAAAATACATATCTACCAATAATTGTGATAACAGAATATCTAATTTAGAAGCTAAATATATTGAACATGATACAAAAATAAATCAGATATTTAATGCTTTAGAATCCAAAAAGAAAATAAACGAAATATATTTCAATGGTCAAATATATGACGCATATTCAAAAATATTAAGTATTATTAAAGAATCTCAAGAAGAATTAATAATTATTGATAACTATGCAGACATTACTATCTTAGATATGATAAGTAAAATTAATATACCAGTAACGCTAATAACAACTAGAAATAATTATCTAACTAAAATAGATATAGAAAAATATAATAGTCAATACAATAATCTAAAAATCATTTACAACAATACATTTCATGATAGATATCTAATTCTAGATAATAAAATAATATATCATATGGGTTCTTCTATAAATTATGCAGGAAGTAAAACGTTTTCTATAAATAAACTAGAAGATAAGATAGTAATAATTTCACTCATAAATGAAATAAAAAAGCATCTAATTAAAGATGCTTAATACCCAAGTTCGTTATATATTTTCTCAACAATTTCTTGATTTGTTATTAAAGTTTTACAAAAAACTAATGTATTATCAACTCTAGTACTAATCATATATCTATTATTTGAAATAAGAATATATTTATAGTAGTTATCTCCTTCAGTTTTATTTTCGAAAACCCCAGTACTTTTAAGTAAATTAAACTGAGAAATTTGATTTTCTTGTACTTTTTTAGCAGACTCAACGTCTGTATAACTTACCATTTCAATTTCGATATCACCATAAGTAGCTACCATAGAACCAGTTATATATGAAACTTCATTATAACTATCCATATTATCACTTACAGTAAAACTATTATTACTAGCTACAGTCTTAAAAGTATCTAAACTAGCAACCTCTAATTCTTTAGGTTCCCCACATCCTGTTAAAAATAAACATAAAATTAACATTAAACAAATACTTAACTTTTTCATAAATCCTCCTATTAATAAATTAATTATACCACTAATAACCATATTTATGTCAAACTTTTATTAAACTTTACATATAATGTAGTAGGTGAAATTATGAGTAATTTAGATAATTTTAAACTTTTTATAAAAAACAATCCAACCTTTGCCAGTTACATTAAAGATGATTCAATGACCTGGCAAAAATTTTATGAATTATATGATATGTATGGAGAAGATTCTCCAGTATGGGATGAATACAAAAAAGTGCATAAAAAGAGTACAACTTTAAATGATATAGTAAATATGGCAAAAAACATTGATATGAATAAACTTCAAGATGGCGTAAACTCTCTTAGCAAAGCAGTAGGATTATTTAGTGATATATTCGCCAATAGAGGTTCTAACACAACAAATACATATAAACCAAGAGCTGTCTATAGAAGGTTTGATGATTAATGACTCTTCATTTGCAATATCTTATTAATCAAGATCCAAGACAAAAACAATTCCTAAGAGAAAATTCATATTGGTATAAATATTTAAATAGAAACGAATCCTACTATAAAGATTTTATTGATGATATGAAAGATAAATATCATTTAAAACCATCTGATAAAATAAATAAAATGGTAGAGAATATTAATATGATATCTACTTTTCTTGATGTCTTAAAATAATTATGTTATTATATCACTAGGTGATTAAATGTCTGAAATAATAGAAAAAACATATAAGTTACTAGACACCTTAGATAAATCAGATCTTGTCAAAAACTTAACTTACTATAAATCAAAATTATTATCTAACAATGAAGTTTTATCACTAGTAAAAAGAATAAATAAAGAAACTAATAATGAAGAAAAAGTAAAATTAAAGAAAGATTTATATAATATTAATGACTATAAACATTATATGGAATCTTATAATGAACTATATTATATAGTTCTAAAAATAAATAAAAAATATTCTGAATATACAAACACTAAAGAAGGTGCTTGCAATGAATAATATAAAAATAGATATAGATAACTGTATTCTAAATATTTTCTCCAGTGATAAAATAGATAATATACTATCCAATTTAAATTTAAATAATTATTATGAAGTAAAACAAATACATTCTGATATAGTTAATATCGTAGATGAAAATTATATTAATAATTCTATTGGTGATGCCATGATAACTAACATCCCTAATAAACCATTAATAATAAAAGTAGCTGACTGCGTGCCTTTACTTTTATATGATAAAGAAAATAAAGTTATATCTTTAGTTCATTCAGGTTGGAAAGGAACTCTAGAAAATATTACTACAAAGACCATTAAAATTATGATGGACAAATTTAATTCTAATCCTAAAAACATTAGTGCATACATTTATCCATCTATTAGAAAATGTCACTTTGAAGTTGAATATGATGTATACTCTTTATTCAAAAACAAAATAGAAAATATAGATAAATATACAACCCAAAAAGGTATTAAATATTATATTGACTTACAACAAATTATAAAAGATGAATTAAATAAATTAGGCATAACTAATATTATAGATACTTTTATCTGTACATACTGTAATCATGATATATATCATTCATATAGATATAATCATACAGATAAAAGAAATATCTTATTAGTTATGATAAAGGAGTAAAAATGAAAGTAATAAGTGGAACATTAAAAGGAAGAAATATACAAGGATTTAATATTGATGGTACTAGACCTACTATGGATAGAGTAAAAGAAAGTCTTTTTGCTATGATCCAAAATAACATAAAAGAAAGCATTGTCTTAGATCTTTTTGCAGGAAGTGGTAATCTAGGTATAGAAGCTATCTCAAATGGAGCAAATACTTGTTATTTTATTGATAATAATAAAGAAGCAATCAAAACCATAAATCAAAACATCTCTAATCTAAATATT
The DNA here is from genome assembly GCA_017409025.1 of Bacilli bacterium. Lineage (GTDB taxonomy): Bacteria > Bacillota_I > Bacilli_A > RF39 > UBA660 > RUG705. Next base: position 59,525 of record JAFQTN010000001.1, read on the forward strand.
AAATCTAACTCTAAAGTAATTCTTTCAGATTGGAAGAAAGCCTTAAATGATTTCTCTAATCAAGGAATTAAATTTGACCTAATCTTCGTAGACCCACCATATGATTATAATGTCTATGAAAAAATATTAGAAAAAGTATCATCTCTAAACCTCCTTAATGATAATGGTCTAATTATCTTAGAACATTCTAATCTAAAACTAAAAGATACATATAATAATTTAAATTTATATAAACAAAAAAAATATGGCAATAAATCTGTAAATATTTACAAAATTAATTGACAACATTTTCCTTATATGATAAACTCTAATTAAATAAGGAGGATATGAAAAAAATGAAAAAATTAAATAGAAAAGGATTTACATTAGTTGAATTATTAGCTGTTATCGTTATCTTAGCTATCGTAGTAGGTATCACATTAGTAACTGTGTTGCCAACACTATCTAAATCAAAAATACAAGCATTTGAAACAGCAGTTGAAACAGTAAAAGTATTTGTTAGAGATGAATATGATAAATGTTTAATTGGAGATGCAAATGTTGCAGGAGCAGCTAAAATTAAATTTGCTGATGGATGTACAGTTGCATCAAACGCTAATGCTACTTGGTATGAAGGTGTAGCAAAAGCAGCAGGATATGCAAAAGAGGACTTAGTAATTACAAAAATTACAATAACCAACGGAGTGGTATCAGTAAGTGCATATGCACCAAGTGCTGGAAGATTTGCAAATGATTCTTATAACTCAGCAAGCAAAACATATACTTCGTAATAAACTTTAATTTTAAAGATTCCCCGCGATTTAGTGGGGATTTTTCTCTGTAAAAAGTACACGATTGAGTGAGAGATGACTGATAAAAGTTATCTCCTTTTTCTTATTATATAATTATTTTGTAATCCGAGAAAAGAGATTGATACAAATTGAGAAATTTAGAAAGGTTAATAAATATCAGAAAGAATTATAAAATAATTAATTATGTTGAAAGCAAGAAAAAGAAAGATAAATGTCATGTGTGTAATGAATATACATTGGTTGGAATAAAAAACGCTAACTATACTACAGCTACGTGGCATATAACTGATACAGGGAAAGTGTATGTTATATTAACAGCAGCTAGAGAATATCATGATGTTGTGTCACCATATACAGCGAGTTCAAGTGGAGCTAATTAAATTTATAAACTAAAGACTAGCAATAGTCTTTTTCTTTTGCTATAATAATTACAGGTGGTAAAAATGAATAATAGTAAATTGATAATAGGCTCACATGTAGGATTCACATCTAATAAACAACTATTAGGTTCAGTCGAAGAAGCGTTATCTTATGGAGCAAATACCTTTATGTTCTATACTGGTGCTCCTCAAAATACTAAAAGATCTCCTATAAGTGATGAATTAACTTATAAAGCATATCAGTTAATGAAAGAACATAATATGGATTTAGAAAAAGTAATAATTCATGCTCCATACATTGTTAATTTAGGAAATCTTGAAAATTTTGATTTCTCTGTATCATTCTTAAAAGAAGAAGTAAGAAGAGCAAGTCAGTTAGGAATAAAATATGTAGTTCTACATCCTGGAGCATCTGTATCATATACCAAAGCAGATTCTATTAAAAGTATTATAGATGGATTAAATATAATCTTAGATAATAACTTAGATGTAACTATCTGTCTAGAATCAATGGCAGGTAAAGGCACTGAAATAGGTTCTAATATGGAAGAATTAAAAACGATTATTAATGGAGTTAAATTTAAAAATAAAATAGGAGTCTGTCTAGATACTTGTCACTTATCAGATAGTGGCGTAGATATAACTAAATTTGATGAATACTTAGATTTGTTTGATAAAGAAATTGGCATAAATTATATTAAATGTTTTCATATAAATGATTCTAAAAATATTATGGGATCACATAAAGATAGACACGAAAACTTAGGTTTTGGAGACTTAGGTTTTGATACATTGATAAATATAATCTACAATGAAAGACTAAAAGATATTCCTAAAATATTAGAAACACCATATGTAACACCTGATGATAATTCGAAAGAAAAAATCTATCCACCATATAAATATGAGATAGATATGATAAGAAATAAAGTATTTGATTCAGAATTAATTAACAAGATAAGAAATAATTAACTTATCTTGTTTTTATATTTATTATATAAATTAATTATTTCTAAATAAGTATTATCACTTACTTTATATTTAATCTCATTAAGAACTTCTTCAGGATTATTAAAAAATCTCTTATAATCATTCTTAATATATTTATATACTATATCGATTTCACTATCACTAATACTTATTCCTTTATAATTACAAAATTTAACTATATCTTCATATTTAAGTCTATTTATATATTCATAAATTAATAATCTATTCACAATATCACCTATATAAATTTATGATAATTATAGTAAATTATGCTATAATAATTAATAGAATGGTGGTGAATAAATGAGTTTATTTAAACATAAATATGTAAATAACATATCTAAAAGTAAAATATCTAAAAAGAAAACTAAACTAAAAACTTTAAATAAAAAAATAAAACCATCAAAATATCTAGAAGACATCATCGAAAAAAGATATTTATTTATATCAATTTTCTTAGTTATATTCTTTATAATAATTGGAATTAAGTTATTTAATCTTCAAATATTATCTTATGATAAATATTCACTATCATTAACTAGTGCTACAGAAAAAAAGATTGAAGGATCTAGTTCTCCAAGAGGAAGAATTTACGATAGAAACTATAATTTACTCGTAGACAATAAAGCGATAAAAACAATTTATTATAAAAAACAAAACAAAATAACTACAAAAGAAGAAATAGAATTAGCTTATACTATTGGTGAAATTCTGGATATAGATTATTCTAAACTATCTGAATATAGGTTAAAGAATTTCTGGTATAAAAATAATTATGATTTAGCTAGAAGTAGAATTACCGATAATGAATGGGATAATTATAGTAAAAGAAAATTAAATGATCAGGATATTGAAAACTTAATATTTGAAAGAATTACTGAAGATGATTTATCTATATATACCGAAAAAGATAAAGAAGTAGCATATATCTATTATCTTATGAATAAAGGATATTCTTATGCAGAAAAAATAATTAAAAACAAAAATGTAACTGAAGAAGAATATGCTAAAATTAGTGAAAATATTGATTCTTTAAAAGGATTTAATACAAAATTAGATTGGGAAAGAATATACTTATATGGTGATACCTTTAAATCTATTTTAGGTAGTGTATCATCAGATACTCAAGGTATCCCAGAAGAACTTGCCAGTATCTATCTAGAAAAAGGTTATAGTTTAGATGATAGAGTAGGAATAAGTTATTTAGAATATCAATATGAAGATTATTTAAAAGGAGCTAAACCGGTATATAAAATTGGTGATAATAATGAATATATTTTAGTTTCTCAAGGTAAAAGAGGTAATGATATAGTATTAACTATTGATATCGAATTGCAAAAATACCTTGAAGATATGCTATCTAAAGAAGTAATAAATGCTAAATCTGAACCAAATACTAAATATTATAATCGTTCATTTGCTATTTTATCTAATCCTAAAACTGGAGAAATTCTAGCCATGTCTGGAAAACAAGTGATAAAAAAAGATAATGACAAAAAAGAAATAATTGATTATACTCCAGGAATAACAACCTTACCAGTAACTCCAGGAAGTGTTGTTAAAGGAGCATCTATGTTAGTAGGTTATAAATATAATGCTATTAAAATAGGTGAAGTATTACATGATGAATGTATCAAGATAAAAGACACTCCAGAAAAATGTTCTTGGAAGACTATGGGAAATATTGATGATTTATATGCCTTAAGATATTCCTCAAACGTATATCAATATAAAATAGCTATTGAAGTAGGAAAAGGAAAATATCAATATAATAAAGGTTTAAAAATCGAAGAAGAGGCATTTAATAAATATAGAAGTATGTATGCATCATTTGGATTAGGTGTAAAAACAGAAATAGATTTACCCGTAGAAAGTTTAGGATATTCAGGGAAATCTAAATTGCCTGGACACTTATTAGATTTTTCAATTGGACAATATGATACATATACACCAATTCAACTATCACAGTATATTAATACTCTAGCTAATGGTGGTAATAGATTAAAACCATACTTATTAAAAGAAGTATATTCCCCATCAGTAAATAATGAAGATGTTTTTGGCGATTTAATCCATGCTACAGAACCGGAAGTATTAGGAAAAGTTGATGTAGATAAAAAATATATTGATAGAGTAAGATTAGGATTTCATCAAGTAGTATCTAATGGATTAGGTTATGGATATATGGGAAAATACACTAATTCAGCAGGAAAAACAGGAACAAGTCAAAGTTTTATTGATACTGATGGTAATGGAGTAGTAGATACAGAAACTATAACATCATCCTTTGTAGGTTATTCCCCAAGTGATAATCCAAAAATAAGCATTGTTGTAGTATCTCCAGATATTGGACTACCTAATGCATCATATCAAAGTGCAGTTACTAAAAGAATATCATCAAAACTAGTAAATAAATACTTTTCTATTTATAAATAAGAATCAGTTTGCTAAAAAAAGCAAATAAATACTTTGAAATTTAAAAATAGTGTGTTATAATACATTTGATGTTTTTGGGAGGTGTTATTAACTATGGCAAAGAAAAACGAAAATAGAGTTTTAGTATCATTAGTTTGTGAAGAATGTAAAACTCCAAACTATACAGTAAGTAAAAATAAAAAGAATACAACTGAACGTTTAGAATTAAACAAATATTGTTCTAAATGTCGTAAAAACACAACACACAAAGAAAAGAAATAATAAAACCTAAGAAAGGATTTAAAAACTATGGTAAATGTTAATGATTTTAAAACTGGTATGACAGTTAGCTATGAAGGAAATCTATACCAAGTATTAGAATTCCAACATGTAAAACCAGGAAAAGGTGCAGCAATTGTTAAAACTAAATTAAAAAATCTAAGAACTGGTTCAATCGTAGAACAAACATTCAATTCAGGTATCAAAATACCAAGTGCTCATGTAGAAAAAATTAAAATGCAATATCTATATGAAAGTAATGGTATGTATACATTCATGAATATGAATACTTATGAACAAGTAGAATTAGCAAGAAGCCAAATGGAAAGTGAAGCTAAATTCTTAAAAGAAGGTTTAGAAGTATTAATATTCTTCTATGAAAGTGAAATGTTAGGTATCGAATTACCAGAAAAAATTGATTATAAAATTATCGCTACAGAACCAGCAGTAAAAGGAAATACTGCAACTAATGCCACTAAAGATGCTACTATTGAAACTGGTATGTTAGTAAGAGTACCATTATTTATTGAACAAGATGAAGAAATCATCGTATCAACAAAAGATGGTAAATATGTATCTAGAAAGTAAGGAAACTTACTTTTTTCTTTTTATACCTTTTGGTAATATTTTTACCAAGAAGAACTTATATTTTACAATCGCTTTTCTAAAAAAAAAAACTGTTATATAATGTTACAGAGTAGGTGAAATAGAATGAATAATAAGAAAATAGTAGCAGTACTATTAAGTTTAACAATAATATTTACAATAATGGGAGGAACATTAGCATATTTTACATGGGAATCAACAACCAATACTGGTTTAGCATTTACGATAACTAGAGATTTTTCTTGTTCTGCTGATGGTGGCGGAGATATAACTCCTCAAGACGATATAACATTAATACCAGTAGATGTAGAAAATGGCTGTGCCAATAATGACCGGGTAATAGAAAGAGAAATAACTGTTAAAGCTTCTATTGAAAAGAGTGGTTTAACAATCGGAACAGACCTATGGTTAACAGTAAATTCAATAGGTGAACCACTAGCAAATACTGAACATTTTAGATATGCCATATCAACTGTACAAGGTAGTTGCCTAGAAGGTATGGAAGGATATGTTAATGGAGGTAACTTTAAAGGAGCAAAAGTCAATAGTAAAGTACCACTATTATCAAATGCAGTGTTTACAGAAACTAATTTAACAAAAGAATATTATTTATATATATGGTTAGACAAAGAAGAAACAAATAATCAAACACAAGATCAAGAATTTAATCTTTCTCTAGGAGGTCAATGCAGTAATGAACCACAAGCTAATAAACCGGTATTAGATCCAGGTATGATACCAGTAAAAATAGCAAATGATGGAACAGTAACAACAGTATCTCCGGATGATTCATCGTGGTACAATTATGGTAATAAGGAATGGGCTAATGTTGTATTAACAAAAATAGATGGTTTTCAGTCTACAAACACTAGAGATTATTACCAATCTAATCTAGCAAATAATGTGGAAGTAGATCCTAATGATATAACTGCATATTATGTATGGATACCTAGATATAAGTATAAAATATCTACGAATACTGCATGTTCTAATATAAATAATCTTACTCTAGAAACTCATCCTGAATGTTATAACAAAAAATATACATTGTTAATAAGCGAAGAAGAATTTATTGAAAAAACATATTGGACGCTTATTGACGGTTATGGTTTTTGTAATACTTGGGAAGATGGAACTATAGATAATTTTAGTTGTAGTGAAAGTGATATTAAACTTTTTGAACAATTATTCGCTACTGGAAAACTTGCTTTTTATTTTAATGATGAGAACACTACCATATATTTAGAAGATTATCTTGATCCAGAAGATTATAAAGTTACAGTAACTAAAGTAGATAAAATTCTATCTCATGGCGGTGCAACATCAATTGATATTGGTTTTGAAACTAGAGAAACACCTATGACATTAGAAAATGCAACAACAGAATATAGGACACATCCGGCGTTTTGGTGGGATGATGATAATGATAATATTGTAGATTCGAATGAAATGCTAGATGGAATATGGGTAGGAAAATTTGAGACAACGGAAGATTTTGATATGACTGGTAGTCCTACAATATTACCTGATAGCACATCGTTAACAAATAAAATAAGTACACTTTTTACACTACACACAAGATTTAAAATAGAATATCATGGACTGTCTAATATAAATACTGATTCTCATATGATAAAGAATAGCGAATGGGGAGCTGCAGCATATTTATCACATTCCAAATACGGAATAAATAAAGAAGTAAGAATAAATAATAACAGTGATGTTACTACAGGATGTGGTGCATCAACCGCCAATGCGGGTAGTACTTCTGCATGTCAGATTCGATATGGAGAGGCAACTTCTTATCCACAGAGCACAACAGGAAATATTAGTGGTATATTTGATATGTCAGGTGGTGCAAATGAATATGTAATGGGACACTACGGAAACACATTAAACAATACAAGCTCTGGATTTACATCGTTACCAGATAAAAAATATTATGATGCGTATCCAACAAATATATTCACAGGAACAGATTCTACCAATTTAGGGCTTTGTACTGCTGAAACATGTGGAGGACATGCCTTAAATGAAACAGCTGGATGGTATAGTGACAATCAAGGAGGAGCTTTTGTTAACTTTACTAAACCATTTTTTATACGTGGTGGAAGGTATGATAATGGAGCAAGTGCTGGAGTATTTGCATTTAATGACCAAACTGGTGCATCTACAACCTTTGGGTCACGTTCAGTAATTGTAACAGGATATGGTTCATAATAATTATCAATTTAGATATAATTTAGAATTTATATTCAAAAAAATATAAAATTTTAAAATAGCAAAAGTCCTTTGGTTATAAAGCGCCATAGGACTTTTATATTGTATAGGTAAATTACTTTGTTTATAAAAAGTGCCAAATATATGTCAAATAAATTTACAAAGTTAACTATATGCTATATAATTTTATTATGGTGATGATATGAAAAATACACGCTCTTTAGTAGTATCAATATCTTCGGTAAAAGATATTGATAAAATAAAAGAAAATACTAAATATATAAACATAGATATTACTAACCCAGATCATGATGTAATAGATTATTTTCTAAAAAATGGAGAAAACTATCTATACTCAGAAATTGTTGAAGAAACAAAAGGGTATATCTATGTGAGCCACCAAGAATTTTTTGAAGCAGAATCAATTATAAGTAGTATTTATGCTAATATGCCTAATAACTTAAACAAATTAGAAATGTCTAGATATTTATATACACAAGTAGCTAAGTATGTATTTTTTGATATCAATATTATCCCAGAAAAAAATGAAACATATAGTTTCAGTTTAACTAGTAAAATAAATAATTTATGGAGTAGTCTCTCATCTGGAAGAATTACCTCTACTAGTATTGCAAAACTATACTATTATCTTTGTAGACGTCTTGATATAAATATAACTATCTTATCGGATAGTGAAAGTAAAGAATCATATAATAAATTAACAATAGATAATTTGATTTTAAATGTTAACCTATTTAAAGACATTCCATATATTCAAACCGGAATGGAAACAAAATGTTTTACCCCTTACAATAATGATTTAGAACTAGACAAAAAGATAAAATATACTAAAAACAAGTATACTGATTCTGGAATAGATTTAGCTCTTAAAAATATTGATTATACTAAAGAAAACTGTATCGAAGATATATTATCTAAAACAGAGAAATTAATTAAAATAGATAATATTAAATCAGTAGAATTAAGTATTATCTATAGATATATATTTTCTAAGTATTGTCCAAACTACAATATAAAAATTAATAACTTATATTTAAATAACAAAGAAAAATCTCACTTTATAATGTTAAGTTATAATAATATGCACTATAGTTATAATTATAAAAAGAAATCATTTATTAAAGTAGATGATAATGATATATTAGAAAATATAAAAATAGGTAAAATAGGACTTTATTTAAATGAATTTATTCCTAATATCAAAATAAATTTGAATGTATAACCATAAATTGCTAATAATAAGAATATACTCATAATTTATATAATTAAGAAAGAGGTTAAGTATGAAAAAAAGAAACATAAAAACTAAACATATTCTTATTATGATAATTATTTTAATAATAATTATATTAGCAATTTTTTCTTTTACCTTAAAAGAAGATAGACAATTAAATAAATTTGAGTCGTTAATTAAAGATACCGTTACTAGTATCCAAAAAGTAGTATCTTATCCATTTAACTGGATATTTAATAAAATAGATGATTATAAAGAATTAACTGATATTAGAGAAAAATATCAAGAACTATTACCTGAAGTAGACAGAATAGACTCTTTAATGACAGAAAATATTGAACTTCGTAAACAATTAGAAACAATGAAAGAAGAATTAGATATTGATTATACGATAAATGGATATGATTTTCTAAATGCAACTGTCATAAGTAGAAATGTATCATATTGGTATAATACAATTACTATCGATAAAGGTTCATATAATGGTGTAGAAGTGGATATGGTCGTAGTTAATAGTGACGGATTAATAGGTAAGGTAGTATCTACAACTACATTTACTAGTGATGTGAAATTACTAACTACTAGTGATACTAATAACAAAATAAGTGTAGCTATCAGTAATGGAAATAAAAAACTATATGGTCTTATTAAAGATTATAACTATAAATCAAACTACCTAGAAGTTGAAGGCATTAGTAATACAGAATCAGTATCAGTTGGAGACCATGTTTATACTAGTGGATTAGGTGGAGTGTTTCCAAGTGGAATTCTTATAGGTAAAGTATCAGAAATAACAACTGATGAATATGACCTAGCTAAAATAATAAACGTAGAATTAGTAGCAGACTTTAATAATATTAACTATGTAGCAATCTTAAAAAGAAAAGAGCTAGATAAGAAATGATTATTGCTATTATCTATGTAATTATATCTTTTCTACTAGATGGAATAATTTCTAATATAATTCCCTTTAATCTAGTAGATCCTAGTTTCTTTAAAACTATCTATTCAGTAATATCTCTAGTAATAATATATAATTATTTTGATAATAAAAAGAAATATTTATCTATTCTAATTATCTTAGGTATATTATTTGATATTATATATACTAATACATTTATCTTAAACATAATAGTATTCATAACTATATACATAATTCTATCAAACCTAGATTACGTTATTCCAAATAACATAATTACTATCAATATTAAATCCATAATATGTATATCTTTATATCATATCTTAACTTATATAATACTATTATTAGCAAACTATAATAGTTACAGTATTAAACTATTATTTATAATCTTACTAAGAAGTCTTATTATGACAATTATTTATACTACAATAAGTTATCTAATTATGAATAAAATATATGATAATAAGAAAGTAAAATGACTTAATAATAAGTCTTTTTTTATAAGGCAAATTAAATTTTGTTAAATAAAAAAAATATGATATAATATAACCGAAAAGCAGGTGAAAGAATGTCAAAAGAATTATTTGAAAAAAGAAGATTAGAATTTATTGGAACTATAGCAACAGAAAGAAGATTACCTAAAACATGGGAATATAGTTTTTCTGATGGAGAAGATATGAGAGTATGGTTTGATAAAATATCTAATATGGAAACATTTAAAAGTTTTGTAGATAAAGTAAATGAAATCTTATTAAATTTTAATAAAAAGATATTAACAGATAAAGAAAAAGAAGCAGAATTTTTAAATTGTGTTGAAACTATATGTAGAATTCCTCAAAAAAATGAATACTATTTCTCTGATAACACAGATATGTATATGTGGTATATGGAATATAAAAGAAAAAATGAATCATTTGAAACTGAAGTATATATTAATTTACCAGAATATGAGGAATTTGACTTAGCTGAAACATGGTCATTAATAAAAGAAGAATTTATCATTATCATTAAAAAAATTAAAAAAATACCAGAATTTGGAAGAATATTTTTATCAAATGGTATAGATGTAAGAGTAGTCTGTGAAAAATTAAAAAAATATGATCCAGATTTTATTGAAAAATTGTTATTACATATAACAACATATAATAAAAACTCTTTATCCCAAGAAAAAAGAATTGAAGAATTAAAAGAAACGATTTCTATTCTAGGATACATTCCAGAATTACAGGAAGTAAGATTCTCAGATGGTACAGATATGTTTACTTGGTATATGAGGAAAAAAGAAGAAATTCCTAATTTAGAAACTGAAATAACATCACTAATTTCTAAATCTAATCCTAATCAAAAAGTAAATATTTATCTAATCCCTAATTTTAAAAGTAAGGGCGGTAAATTCTATACCATATGCACAAACGTAGGTGAGAAACTAGATTTATCAAATATTACTTCATTCGAAGAAGCACAGAAATTGGATCCAACTATTGTAAAAAGAGGTGGGCTAATATTAAGGAAAGATGAAGAAATAGGTTCTGCTAGTTTTGGAAAGGGAAAGAAAAATTAATGAAAATAAATGCAATTGATGTATTTGGAAGAATTAAAGAGTACGAAGCCATATTAACATATCATAGTGATGAATATAATAAAAACTATGTAGTATATACTGATAATGAATATGATACTAATGATGAATTAATAATTTATATCAGTAGTTATAACATAACTAGTCCTGAAACTATTGTAAAAAATATAGATGATAAACAAGAATATAATAAAATAAAAACAGAAATAAATAAGATATTATTAACTATAAAAAATGAATCAGAAAAACTAGATAACTAGGAAAAATTAAATTCCTAGTTATTTTTTTAATTATTTTATCAAAATAAAAAGTAATTTGGAAAGTTTTTACGAATAATACTATTGAGGAGGTATAAAAACGAAAGATAATAAGTTAGAAACAATTACAAATTTATTCGAAGGAAAGGAAATAAGAAGTATCTGGGATAGCAAAAAAGAAGATTATTATTTTAGTGTAGTAGATGTTATATCAGCACTCACTAATAGTCCAGAACCAAGAAAATATTGGTCAGTTATGAAAACTAGGTTAAAAAAAGAGGGTAGTGAAGTGACTACAAAATGTAGTCAGTTGAAAATGTTGTCCCCAGACGGGAAAATGAGATTAAGAGATGTATTAGACACTGAAGGAATATTTAGATTGATTGAATCGGTTCCAAGTCCGAATGCTGAACCATTTAAATTATGGCTTGCTAAGTTAGGAAGACAAGAAGTTGATAATATATTCGATCCATCAAAGGGAATAGATAAAATGATAGATTATTATCTTAAAAAAGGATATACTCTTGAATGGATCGAAGCAAGAATAAAAGCAATTATAAGTAGGAAAAAATTAACAAAGGTTTGGAATCAATCTGGAATTGAAGATAATATGGAATATGCAATACTAACAAATGAAATCTATAAAGAATGGTCTGGTATGACTGCTAGTGAATATAAAAATTATAAAGGAATAAGAAAAGAATCTTTAAGAGATAATATGACCGATATTGAGGTTGTGTTAACTGATTTGGGTGAAATTGCTACAAGAGAATTAACTAAAGAACATAAACCAATTGGTTTAAAAGAAAATAAAAAAATAGCTAAAATGGGTGGTAATGTATCCAAAGTAGCTAGAGATGATATTGAGAAAAAATTAGGAAAAACAATTATTAGTGACACTAATTCATTAGGATATAAATATGAAAAGGATAACTTTAAAATTGAACATAAATAATTGACTAATAAGGCTTTTTTTCTTATAATCTTAAATGGAAGTGATAACTATGGAAAAAATTATCTTAATTAAATACGGAGAACTAACTACTAAAAAAGCAAATCGTAGTCTATTTATTAATCGTATCTATGAAAATATGAAAATGTCTTTGGAAGGATATAACGTAAAAATAATTAAAAATAGAGTAAGAATGTTTATTGAAACGGGTAATGAAAATATAGATGAAATTGTAGATATTGTAAAAAATATTTTTGGCATTCATAGTATAGTTATAGCTTATAAAGTTAAAACTAATATTGATACTATTAACTCTTCTGTTTTAGATATAGCATCTAGTATAGAATTTAATACATTTAAAGTAGAAACTGATAGAGCAGATAAATCATTCCCTATTAATAGTATGGAATTTTCTAGACAAATAGGTGGATTAATTCTAAAAAATATTCCTAATAAAAAAGTCGATGTTCATAATCCAGATTATTTAATGAAAATAGAAATTAGAGATGATTATACATATATCTATTCAAAAGAAATTAAAGCTTTAGGTGGGTACCCAGTAGGAGTAGCTGGTAAAGGATTATTAATGTTATCAGGTGGAATAGATTCTCCAGTAGCAGGATATATGGCTATGAAAAGAGGAATAAAATTAGAATGTATTTATTTTGAATCTCCTCCACATACAAGTGTAGCTGCTAAAAATAAAGTAAAAACATTAGTATCAAAACTAAACGCTTATCAACCAAATATTAAATTGCATGTAATTAATTTTACCAAAATACAAGAATCTATTTATAAAAATATTGATTCTACTTATATGATAACCATAATGAGAAGAATGATGTATCGTATTGCTGAAAAAGTCCTTCGAGAAAGAGATTGTTATGTTTTAATTAATGGTGAATCAGTAGGACAAGTAGCAAGTCAAACACTAACTAGTATGCAAGTAATTAATAATGTTACAAATATACCAGTAATAAGACCTGTAGCATGCTTAGATAAATTAGAAATAATTGATATTGCTAAAAAAATAGATACCTATGAAACATCTATTTTACCATATGAAGATTGTTGTACTATATTTTTACCTAAACATCCTGTAATAAATCCAGAATTAGAAAAAGCGATTAAATATGAAAACTCATTTGATTATCTTACTTTAATAGAAGAAGCAGTATCTTCTAAAGAAACAATAACTATCAAAAAAGATTATAATAAATTTGATATTTAAGTTTGCTATAATTTATTTACTGTTGTATAATTAAATAAATTATAGAAGGAGAGTAATTATGTATTTTAAAGAAAAAGAAGATACTAATATAGATAAAGAGTTTGAAAAAAATAAAAAAGTAAGTTTTAATTTTGATTTTAAAAATTTAAATCCTAAATTATTGTTATTTATAGGCGTAGGAATTATTTTTTTACTTATAGTAATTTTTATAATAACCTCATTAACAAAAAATAATAATGATGATTATACTATTGAATTAGTAGGAGGAGAAAATATTACTATAAATTTAGGTGACGAATATATTGAACCCGGATATAGTGCATATGATAAAAAAGATAATGATATAACAAATAAAGTAGAAATAACTAGCACGGTTGATACTACCAAAGCTGGAGAATATGAAGTATTATATTCAGTCGGAAAAACTAATGTAATAAGATATGTTAAAGTAGTAGAAAATATAGATGTAACTTATATCTACTTGCTTGGTAAAAAAGATATGTATATAGAAATTGGAGAAAAATATACAGAACCAGGATATGAAGTATATGATAGTAAGGAACAAAATTTAACTGAGAAAGTAACTATAACAGGAAAAGTTGATGTTACTAAAGTAGGAACATATCGACTAACTTATACCGTAGTCAATTCTAGAAATATAACTACATCAGTAGTAAGAACTGTTATAGTCGTAGAAAAAGGAAAAAAAACACAAAATTAAAAATAAGAAAAAATTACCATATAAATTTTGGTATTAAATTTCTAATATTTCACAACCTATTAGTGTAGGAGGTGAAATTATAATGAATAACTCAAATACAAATAAACTAGTTGTTCCAGGAGCTAAGCAAGCTATCGAAAGAATGAAATATGAAATAGCTAACGAATTTGGTGTTAACTTAGGACCAGATGCAACTTCAAGAGCTAACGGATCAGTAGGTGGAGAAATCACTAAAAGATTAGTAAAATTAGGACAAAATCAATTAAGTGGTAACTATACTCAAGGTAAATAACTATAATTAATAAAGGATAGATAAAAATCTATTCTTTTTCTTTACATATATGTAAAATAAGTAAATTAATTAAAAAACATCTCCTTTACTTGTGTAAAAACTTATAGTATAATACTTTCGTACTAAATTAGAAAAAAGGAGAATATTATGCATACAGTAATACATTCACTAGAAGATACTTTAAAATTAATTCCATTTTTATTCATCTCATTCATACTTATGGAATTAATTGAACATAAATTTAATAATAAAAAGAAGTTAAAAAAAATAAATAAATTTGGTCCACTAGCAGGAGCAACTTTAGGATTAATTCCACAATGTGGCTTTTCTGTCGTAGCATCAACGTTTTACGTAGCAAGAGTTATCACTCTAGGAACTCTTTTTTCAATCTACTTATCTACATCAGATGAAATGTTACCGTTATTAATTGCCAATCAAGTAGGCATAAGTATTATCATAAAAATATTATTTACTAAATTTATATTAGGATTATCCTTTGGTATTATTGTAGACTTAATATATAAAAACAAACTAAAAAATAATATAGATGATATTTGTGAAAAAACAAATTGTCATTGTGAAAAAGGAATAATTAAATCAAGTATTATTCATACTCTAAAAATATCTTTGTTTATACTGATAATAAATATTATCTTAAACTTTATTATTGATAAAGATGTTCTTACAAATTTTATTAGTAATAGTAGAATACTAAGTCCTATTTTATCAAGTATTATTGGCTTAATTCCAAATTGTGCATCAAGTATTGTAATAACAGAATTATACATTCAAGAAATAATTCCTTTTGGCAGTTGCATAGCAGGATTATTAACATCATCTGGATTGGGACTATTAGTTTTATTTAAAGAAAATAAAAATTTAAAAGAAAATATTATTATATTATTGACATTGGTGTTATTCTCAAGTGTTTGTGGAATAGTTTTAAATATTATATAAAAAAATAAATAAAAACTTAAATCTGTCTAATAAATGTAAACAAAAAACAATAAATTTCTAATAAAAATTATATGTGATTAATTAAAATAAAAATACTAAAAAGGTGATTTACAATCATCTTTTTAAATACCTTAAAAAATTATTTTTTTGTTCTTATAAACTTGTATTTTATTAAGAGATACGATATAATTAAATAGTATAACAATAAGGGAGTGTTTTTTATGTCTGCAAATTTAGAAATAGAAAATAGTTTTAATAATATTTTTGGAGTTAAACACTATAATGTAAAAATAATTAAAAAGAAAGAAAATTTCTTTAAATATGCAATTAGTGTTCTTTCATATGCATTATTTATTTGGCTACTATTAATAGGAGGTACATTACTACTATATGTAGCAGATATTAAAATAAGGGCAGCCAAAGGAGATTATTCGGCCCCAGTATTTAATGCTTATGTTGTACTATCTGGTAGTATGTTACCGGAAATTGCTGTAAAAGATATTGTAGTAACCAAAAAAGTACCTGCAGAAGAATTAGAAATAGGAGATATCATTACGTTTATTTCACCTGATACAAGATATGGAGGAATATCCATAACACATAGAATACTAGATAAAAAATATGATGAATCTTTAGGAAGTTATACCTATAGAACAAAAGGTGACAATAATAATGTAGCGGATACTGCCTTAGTACCTAATACTAATATCTTAGGTAAAGTAATATTAAAAGTACCTAAATTAGGATATATACAAGACTTACTATCAAGCAAAGGCGGATTAATCATAATAGTATTAATACCATGTTTAGTAATCTTATCTTATGATATTATGAAGATATTTAAAAATATTGGGAAAAAAACAAAACTAATAAAAGAGTAGGATGATCTTTATGTCAAAGAAAAAATTAGAGGTTGTAGAATTAAACAAAAAAGAAGAAAAAATAATTCTCGAAGAAAAACTTAATCCATGGAATTTGTTTTGGAAAAAATACGGACAATTAGTATATTTAACATCATTAATTCTATCAATAACTATATTAATAATAAGTTTATTTATATTTGTCTCTAATTTGTTCTCATCTGATCATCCAACTATTAAAGAAGTATCAATTGATGTCGATATAAATTCATCAAGTGTAACATTAGATTCACAATCAGCACTTACTGATGAAACAGCTACAAATACTTTTAACAATAATAGTATCTTCAAAAGTAACGGTGAAGTATTAGAAGTAAAAACTATTGAAGAAGATTTGTATATTCTTAAATTTTATAGTGATTTTACCGTTATAAAAATAATGAAAAATCAAAATATTGTTACCAGAATCAATTCCCTAGATGAATATACTTATGGAATAGATGAAAATGGTGTTTTAAATAGTAAAGCAATAATATCAGATACATCAATTATTAGTACTAAAAATTATCCTTGGGGAAAAGTTAATTTTTATAAAGATGGTTCAGCAGAAATATTTGATTCTAAAATTAATCTCTTTGTTAGAAATTCTAAAGATATAGAAAAAAATTATATTTCTAATAATAAAGTAAGTTATCTAAAAGAAACTAAAGACATTAATAATATAAAATTAAATTATTATTATGATGGAACTATTGAAGTAATCAAAGATAATAAAAGTTATTTAGTAAGAAACGAAAATGACTTAGATATAAAAAGTAACAATGTAACATTTAAAAACAACAATGAATCTACTATAAGAAAAACAATAAACTTATCAGATGGATGCAAAATAGATTATTATACCGATGGTGGAGCAATAATAACTGATGGAGAAAATACAATAAGTGTTAGAAAAAGTAATAGTATTATAATAAAAGATAATAAAATATATGAAATTGTTGATAATATATATGTAGAAGTAAGTAATACTAAGGATAATGGAAATGTTACTTACTACACTAATGGTGGAGCTGTTATAAAAGATTATAATGGAAAAACATTATATACTCCTGAAAACAGTTATATAAAATATAAAAAAGATAATAGAATATCAAATGTTACACATAGTTATGAAAAATTAACAGAACAAAGAACAATAGAAAAGGACAAAATAACAAAATTTGAAACTGTTGCAGTAGTAGAAACAGAAAAATTCATAGCAATAGTACCAAAAGATAATATTTTATATGATAGTGATGGTTCGCTAAAAGAAATATTAGTAAATGAAATAGAAAATACTGGCAATCCAATAATCATAGAAAATAATACTAATGAGTTAATTAATTATAGAGTAGTTATTGAAAAGTCAAGTAGAACTAATTTAGATATAGAATATATTAAATATCAATTATCTGTAGGAGATACTTACATAAGTCCTACAAGATTAGACTCAAAGATATGGAAATATGATAATTTAGCTGATGGACTATCTATAACTGGTACAAACTATATACTACTAGATAAAGAATTAGAACCACACGCTAAAGATGAAATAAAATTAATGTTGTGGACAGATTATGAAAAAATTCCAAATTCAATGCAAGATAAATACTTTTATGGAACAATAAAAGTATATGCATGGAAAGATTTAAAATAAATATATAAGAATAAGAGGTGATACTTATGATAGATTTTGTAAAAGCAAAAAGACATTATATTATGGCATTAGCTATAATGTTTGTTGTCGTATCATTAAGTGGAACCACTTATTCTCTTTTCTTTAATGTAGACTCAACAGATAATTTTACTTATAATACTGGTATTCTAGACTTACAATTTGTTGAAGATGAACAAATAAATATTCAAAATGCTTTTCCAATAATAGATAGTGAAGGCTTAAATTCAACACCATATACACTTACTATAAAAAATACTGGTTCTCTACCATATCTATTTGATATAAAAATGTTATCTACAACAGAAGATAATGTTATAGATATGAAATATATTAAAATTCAAGTAAATAATGATGATGCAGCAACTTTATATGAAAAAAGTAACATTATTGCTTCAAATATAATATTATATCCAGAAGAAGAAAAAACATTTAAAGTAAAAGTATGGTTAGATATTAATACTCCAAATGCAGAATTAGGAAAAACATTTATGGCTAAACTTGTAACTAGTGGAGAGGCAATATATAAAACTCTAGATACAAGCGGAGCTAATCACCCAGATTTAACAGATGATATGATTCCAGTATATTATGATGAAACCACAAAAGAGTGGAAGAAAGCAGACCATAGTAATACAATTAATACATATGAATGGTATAACTATGATAATGGAAAATGGGCAAATGTTGTAACAATTAAAAGTGGAAATAAAAAAATATATGATATAACAAGAAATAATAATTTAAATATAACAGAAACAAGAAACAATAATGGCAATTATATAAGTGATGAATCATCACTAGATATCGGATTATCTAATTATAATTATAATAATATAAGTAATATCTTTAGAATAAAATTTAATGATTTAAACGAAGATAACACATATATTATCTCAAATGGTAAAATAAGTTATTATTACAATAATAAAACAAACAAATTTACATTAAAAGTAGGAAATAACACCGTAGAATCTTCTACATATCAACTAGAAGTTGGTAAATGGTATATATTAGGTTATACATACGATACTAATAAAGTATCATTCTATATAGACGGAAAAAATATATCTACAAAAAACATATCAGGAAGTATTTATTCAAATAATAGTTTTAAAATAGCTACAGATAATGATCAAACTATAATATCAAATCTTGAAGTTGGAGATATCTACATATATAAAAATATTTTAACTGAAGAAAATATAAATAATAATTATAAAAATGAAATAAATATAATTTACAATAATCTAGTAGCTGGTTACAATGATTTTGAACCTAAAACACTAAGTGAATATTATGATGGAGAAGACTTTGGTTCAACCATTTTACTAGATGATATTAACTCATTCTATGTATGGATACCTAGATATAAATATAAATTGTGGAATGTAACAGGTACCCCAGGAATCGATTCTTATGATGCATATAATAAGGGAATAGACATAATATTTGAAAATAACCAAGAAACATCTGGAGTAATAAAATGTCAAAATAATATTTGTTATAGCGATAATTTATTAATAACAAAAGTAACCAATAATGATAATGGAAAATATTATACTCATCCAGCATTTACTACCGAAGAGAAAGAATTAACAGGAATATGGGTAAGTAAATATGAAACATCCACAAGTAGTAAAGATTGCAACAGTGAGTCTACATCTGGTTGTCTATCGAATAATCTACAAATAGAATCTAAACCAAATAATACTGCATGGAGAAATAATTACTTATCATATTTTTATCAAAATATTAAGAAATTT
The DNA here is from genome assembly GCA_017409025.1 of Bacilli bacterium. GTDB lineage: Bacteria > Bacillota_I > Bacilli_A > RF39 > UBA660 > RUG705. Next base: position 79,709 of record JAFQTN010000001.1, read on the forward strand.
GATACTAATGATAACAATTATAGTGTGATAAAAAATACTGAATGGGGAGCATTAAGCTATTTAACTCATTCTAAATATGGATTATGTCAAAATAATAAATGCGAGAATATTGGTACAAATAAAACATATATATCAGGCACAGAAATTAAAGATTCAACAACAAATAACATGTATGGTATTTTTGACTTAAGTGGTAGTGCCACTGAATTTGTAATGGCTAATTATGCAGATGAATTTAATAATTTAACACTAAATGAGAGTCATTTTGGAAGTACACCAATTATCAATAATGACTACGATTTATATCAAAAGAATACTTTTATACTTGGAGATGCTACTAAAGAAATATCACTAAAAGAAGGTATATGGTATAATAATTATGCATCTTTTGTAAATGAAACTAATAATTGGTTCATAAGAGGTGGAATAGGTGTAACTGAAAATAATGGAATATTCTACTATAATGGAACGACAGATACTAATAGCGAATATATAACAACAAGAATAGTAATAAAATAAGAAAGTATAACCAAAAATTATACTTTCTTTTTAATTTAAATTTCTTTTTTTTATATATTATGGTATAATAAAAAAAGAATAAAGGGTGATGTATATGAGTGGACTAGCATCTTATTTTGTAAGAGAACCAAATAAATTAATTCCAGCCAATAAATTCGTTGTAAGAGGGAAAAACTATAGGTTTTCTGTATTAACACCAAGATTAATTAGACTAGAATATAGTAAAAATGGCGTGTTTGAAGATAGAGCAACTTCTCTAGTAGTCAACAGAACCTTTAATGATTGTGTATTTTCAGTTAGTTCAGATGAAACAACGCTATATATATCAACCGAATATTTTTCTTTAACTTATATAAAAGAAAGTCCACTGACATCAAAAACAATCAGAGTAAAAGTAAATGGAACAGATAAAGAATGGACACGAGGACACCAAGATGTTAGAAATTGCGGAAGTCTAAGTTATTCACTAGATGATTTAAACGATAAATTTAAATTATCAAATGGATTATATTCGATGTCTGGTTATGCGGAGATTGATGATTCTAATAACTTTGTTATAGATAAAGACAACTTCATAAAAAGAGAAGGAATAACAGATATATACTTATTTGTATATAGAACTGATTTAGGATTATGCCTACAAGATTATTTTAATTTAACCGGATATCCACCAATGATACCAAGATATACCCTAGGATCTTGGTGGTATAAAAATGATAAATATAATATGTATGAAATAGATGAAACACTAAAAAAATTTCATGATAATCATATTCCAATATCAGTTTTTCTTCTTGGAGATAAATGGCATAATGATGTAGAAAATTATAATTATGATAGAACATTATTTGATGTTAATAATATCCAAAAATATTATTCAAATAAGTTGCAAAAATTTGGACTTACAATCAACCCAAGTTTAAAAATTACACCTAATGATCCAATATATAACGAATTAATTAAATATATTCCACAAGCAAATAATACTATATCGTTTATACCACTAAACAATAATAGTATAAACTTATATCTAAATTTGGTTGTAAACAATCTAATGAATAGTGGAATAAATATATTTAATATAGATTATAATAATAAATCTGATAAAGATAATCTTTTTCTATTAAATCACTATCATTATGTTATATCTAATATGAATATAAGAGGAGTAATTTTATCAAGAAATCCAAGAGTAGCTCCGCATAGATATCCAATTATTTATAGTGGTAAAACTAAAGTCAGTTGGAATACGCTAAGATTTCTTGCATCATACAATAATAGTGCATCTAATTTGGGTGTTAGTTGGCACACACATGCAATTGGAGGATACTACGGTGGAATCGAAGATGATGAATTATACTTAAGATATATTCAATTTGGAGTATTTAATCCAATATTTATCCTTGCCAGTGATGCTGGAAAATATTATAAAAGAGAACCATGGAAGTGGAATCAAACAATACTAAGTGTAATAAGAGAATATATGCAATTAAGAAATAAATTGGTTCCATATATATATAATGAAAGTTATAATTATCACAAATTTGGAGTTCCATTAATTCAACCACTATACTATAAATATCCTAAAATTTATGATGAACCGAACTATGTAAATCAATATTTCTTTGGTAGTAGAATAATGATAAGTCCAATAACTAAAAGAAAAAATTCAGAAATGAATAGAGTTGTTCAAAGAATATTTATTCCAAACGGCATATGGTATGATTATTCAACTGGTAAAAAATTTATTGGGAATAAATATTATATGAATTTTTATAAAAATGAAGATTATCCAATATTCATAAAAGAAGGTTCTATTATTCCAATGTCATTAGATGATAATACTGACTGTCCTAAAAATATGGAAATTCAAATATTTCCGGCAGAAAATGGCTTATATGGAAGTTACGAATTATATGAGGATGATGGTATTAGTTTGAATCCAGGAGAAAATTATTTAATAACTAAAATGAACTTAGATAAAGTAGAAAATGGTTATAAATTTACAATTACTCCCAAAGAGGGAAATATGAATATTGATAGTAGAAATTATTTACTTCGTTTTAGAAATATGAAAAGTCCGCAACATGTAATAGTTAACTATGAAGGACAAATTATAAATAATAAATATGAAATAGAAAAAAATGATTTAATAGTTAAATTAGAAAATATTCACGTATATTCTAAAGTTGAAATAAATATAATTGGAACTAATCTAGAAATAGAAACAGAAAGTGTGATAAATGAAGAAATTGAAGGAATATTATATGACTTAGAAATAAATACTATCTTAAAATATAAAATAGATGGTATAATATTTAGCGACATTCCAATAAAAAAGAAAAGAATTGCACTAAGAAAATTAAAAAAAGATAAATTAGAACCAAAATATATTAATATGTTTATTGGTTTATTGGATTTTATTGAAATAAAATAATATACTTAATTAAGGAGATGTAACATGATAAAAACAATTATATTAGGAATAATACAAGGTATAGGTGAATTCTTACCAATATCTTCATCTGCTCACTTGATATTAGTTCCATATTTATTCGGATGGGAAGGCTCATCAATGGCCTTTGATATTGCCCTTCATTTTGGAACATTAGCAGCAGTTCTGGCTATCTTCTTTAAAGATTGGTGGAACTTATTTATGGGGGCAGTAAAAAAAATAACTAAAGGAAAAGACTCGTTTGATAATAAGATGTTTTGGTATATGGTAATAGCTACAATACCAGGAGCCTTATTAGGATTCTTATTAGATGATATCGTAGAAAATGTATTTAGAGAAAGCATATTATTAATAGCATTATGTCTTGCTATAATGGGAGTACTTATCTATCTTGGAGATAAATGGGCAGATAAACACTACAAAATTGAAACAGAATTTAAACATATTAGTTTAAAACAAGCATTATGCATTGGTTTATCACAATCCCTTGCAATTATTCCGGGATTCTCAAGAAGTGGAACCACTATTTTAACTGCTAGATTAATGGGATTATCAAAAAGTGCAGCAACTAAGTTTACTTTTCTACTATCAGTTCCTATCATAGCAGGAGCAACCATATTAGAAATAGGTAACTTAGAACTATCTATTGAAACATTTATAGGAGTATTCATTGCCTTTGTAGTAGGAGTATTAACGATTAAATTTTTACTTAACTACATAAAAAAACACGACTTCTCAGTATTTGCTGTATACAGAGTAATATTCGCAATTATAATATTAGTTAAATACTTTTTCTTTTAAAAGAAGACTATAAAGTCTTTTTTTTATACTATTTTTATGCTATAATCTAAATTGTTAATGCCCCATAGCCAAGCGGTAAGGCAGTGGACTCTGACTCCATCACCGCTAGTTCGAATCTAGCTGGGGCAACCACTTATTAAGGAGTGATTATTATGACACATAAAGATTTAGCAGATTTAATATTTCCACATATTACAAAAACAATTGAAGACTATGAAAAAATGTATCCAGAAAGAAATTTACCAGAGGGTGCTATCGTAACTAGATTTGCACCAAGTCCAACAGGATTTGTTCATATGGGAAGTCTACTTGCATCATTCATAGAAAGAAAAGCAGCAAAAGATACTAACGGAGTATTCTATTTAAGAATTGAAGATACCGACCAAAAAAGAGAAGTAGAAAATGGAATTGAAGGTATTGTAACTGACCTTAAAAATTTCAAAATAGATATTGATGAAGGTGCTTTATCAAGAACAGAATCAATAGGTAATTATGGCCCATATATCCAAAGTGAAAGAAAAGAGATATATCAAGCATTTATCAAACACTTACTTGAATTAGGTCTTGCTTATCCATGTTTTTGTACAGCAGAAATGTTAGATGAAACAAGAGAAATGCAAGAAGCAACAAAAGCTAGAATTGGATACTATGGAAGATATGCAGTATGTAGAAATATTAAATTAGAAGATGCTTATAATAGAATTAAAAATGGCGAAAAATATATCATAAGATTAAAATCACCTGGAGATTTTGAAAAAAAAGTAGTAGTACAAGATGCTGTAAAAGGAAAAATTGAATTTCCAGAAAATGATTTAGATATTGTTATTATGAAATCAGATGGTCTACCTACATATCATTTTGCTCATTTAGTAGATGATCATTTAATGAGAACAACACATGTAATAAGAGGTGACGAATGGGTATCATCATTACCAATTCATGTTCAATTATTTAAAATGTTTGGATTTAATCCACCTAAATATGCTCACTTATCTCCAATAATGAAACAAGAAGGAGATACAAAAAGAAAGTTATCAAAAAGAAAAGATCCTGAAGCAGCAATGAGTTATTATGCTAAATTAGGTATACCTACTGAAGCAGTTCACTTATATTTAATGACAATTGCTAACACTAACTTTGAACAATGGTACGACCAAAATAAAGATAAATCTATTGATGATTTTAAATTTGATTTCAAAAAAATATCAAGTAGTGGAGCATTATTTGATTTAGAAAAATTAATAAACATCTCTAGAAACTATATCAGTTACTTAAAAGCTGAAGACGTATATGATAAAGTATTGTCTTGGGCGCAAGTTTATGATAATGAATTATCTGAATTATTATCTAAATATAAAGAATATACTATTAGCTTATTCGGTATTGAAAGATATCAAAAGAAACCAAGAAAAGATTTTGAATCTTGGTCTACTGTAAAAGATAATATATGGTATATGTATGATGAATTATTTACAAATGTTACATATGATTTTCAGAAAATAACAGATAAAGAAGAAATAAAAAATATTCTTGATTTATATATTAATAAATATTATAATGAACTAGATGAGAAAGATACATGGTTTAATAAAATAAAAGAACTTTGTGACGAACTAGGATATGCATCTAATATGAAAGATTATAAAGAAAATCCTAATAACTACAAAGGAAATATTGCTGATGTATCAACAGTAATAAGAGTAGTTCTAACTAGTAGTTCAATGACACCAGACTTATATGAACTAATGAAATTACTAGGTATTATTAGAATTAAAGAAAGAATTAATAAATTTATAGAGAATTAATATTCTCTCTCATGGCCCGTTGGTGAAGTGGCTTAACACATAGCCCTCTCAAGGCTACATTCATGGGTTCGAACCCCATACGGGTCACCATTATTAAAAAACAAACTAGAAATTATTTTTTCTAGTTTTTTCTCTACAAAATAAGGCATTAGCAAATGTTGAAATATAAAATTATAACAAACTCTTACATTAATATATTTTGGACAACTAAAAAAGGTGGCGGAAAAGTGGCGGATTATATAAAAAAACATAGAAAATAAGAATTTAGTTAACATTTGTTAAAATAATTGACTCAAATAAAAATATGTGATATATTACTAAACGAGTGGTGCCAGGGATACATTAGAAGCCCCTGGTCATTTTTTATATATTTTAGGGGGAACAATGAAAGAATATAAAGTAACAAAGAATTGATTAAATATTTAATCTCTAAAAATGTAGTAGTAAAAAATGAACAAGATGTAATTAATAAAATAGAAAAATATACTTACTATTCTATTGTCAATAGTTACAAAAATAATTTTAGAGACAGTAATAATAACTACTTACCAAATGTAACATTTGATGAAATATTTGCTTTATATGAATTTGATAAAAACCTAAAATATATAATCTTAAAATATGCTTTAGAAATAGAAACAGTCATAAAGTCTTTAATGGCTAATCAAATATCCAAAGTATATGGTCTAAAAGATTACTTAGATGTAAATAATTTAGATAATAATATTTCATTAAAAACAAAAGAAAATATAATTAACAGGATAAATGATGAAATTGATCATAATTATAGTGTTCATTCAGCGGTCACTCACTATAAAGATACTTATGGATATATTCCACCATTTGTTTTGATAAAAATATTAACTTTTGGAGTTGCAAGTAGTTATTATGGTTTATTAAAACAAACGGATAGACAAGCAATAGCCAAATATTTTAAAATATCAGATAAGTTATTAAAACAGATATTAAAAAACCTTACTAGTATTCGTAATATAGCAGCACATTCAGATAGACTATTCTGTTTTAGAGATAAATATACATTAAGTTTTAAAACAATAGATAAAAATTATATAGTAAATGGTAATTCTACTAATCTATATATGATGTTAAAAGCATTAAAACTAGTATTAATACCCAAACTATATACTGAGATGATAAATAGAATTAACAAAGAAATAAATAAATTAGATAAACAATTAAATTCTATAAGTATAAATGATATTTTAAGAATAATGTGTTATCCAAATGTATAAAATTTAAAGTATATTATATAATATTATTGAGTGGTGCTTAGAAAACTTTATAAGCTCTAAGTCATTCAAGACCTAGTTTCTTTAATAGATTCTAGGTTTTTTATTTGAACGGGATAAGATGTTTCCACCATTTTTTTATAAAACTCCTTATTTTATAAGGAATTTCGCACTAAAAAATGGTGTCAAAACATATTTTGCACTTGCAAAATTGATACCAAATAAAATATTTAGTGATACCAAACCTAATGTAAGAACTTGTAAATAAATGGATTATTTTGATACCATACGTGGTATTGACATAAAAAAATACAAGAAAAAAGTTTGAATTTGTTCAAATTTGAATAATATTTATTTTTTCCTAGTATCATTTAGAGTAACATATATAATATATATCGTTTTTAATTTTACCAATTTCATTTTGTGTTAATTAATGTACATTTTCAGGTATAGATATCATAATAATAATCAATTGGAAATATTAAACGCATGATTGTATCATATACTTTTCCATTATATTCTAATCATTTATGAAAAAAATCGATGGAATTATGTGTAGCTTAGCATGATATATAATTGGAATTTTTTAAAAATTATTGAAAAAACAAATATAATATAATAAATATAAAGGAGGAATAACAATGGCATTTTTATTTAATAGAAATCCAAAGAATGATTATAGGGGATACTATTATATGGATAGTTATGAATTGCTAAGAACACTAAAAAAATTAAATCCCAAATGGTTAACAAACATAAATGAACGAAGTAAAGTTGAACATCCAGAACAGTCAACAATTGATGAGTTAAAAAAAGAATTACTTTTAGTAGAATTGCAACTAGAATCAATGTCAAATATAGGAAATGAAATCTTTGTTGATGGTCCACTAACAGGCACGAGAGAAGAACAAATAAAAAAGTTAGAGTTGCAAAAGACTAAGTTAAGACTTAAAAAACTAATAAAAAAATATTACCAAGAAAATCCAAATTTAGAAATACAATCTATTGATGAATTGACAGAATTGGAAAGTTTAATTCAAGAACTTTTAGTTGTTGAAATACGATTAGAATCAATGTCAAATGTAGGAAATGAAATCTTTGTTGAAGCTCCACTAACAGGCACGAGAGAAGAACAAGAAAAAAAATGGAAGTTGCAAAGAAGAAGAAGTGATTTGCTCGAATCAATTGTTGAATCGTTTAAAAAAAATACTGATATGTCAACTATATCATTAGAACAAAAAAGGTTTTTATATAGTAAAGAAGAATTTAAAAGCATTAAAAGAAATAGATAAGTATAATTAAATAACAACATATAGTCGAACAAGTATAAAAATTAGTTTTTATAATAAAAATTTGGACAACTAAAAACTAAAAAAAGTGGCGAAAAAGTGGCGGATTTGTTTAAAATGCCCAAAAAATAGTTAAAAAAATCACAAAAAAAAGTTTTTTAAAAAAAATATCGTTATTTCAAAGAATTTAAAGCAATTTCAAAGGTTTTTAAATAAATGTAAGTTGCGTATAATATTAATAATAGCTCTCTCAAGGCTACATTCATGGGTTCGAACCCCATACGGGTCACCATTATTAGAAAATAAAAAAAGCTACTTATAAAGTAACTTTTTTTCATTATCTAGTCATTAATAATAACATAAAAACATAAGTATATTTGAATCTATAATTGAATTTACATCCAAACCCTCTAACAAGTTCTTTAAATCCAACAACTTTATCAACTAAATTAACTAAAACACTTTCTTTATATTTAGGAATTGCCAAATAAATAGGGAACATATGACTTACAATAATATCTTTTTCCAAATCATTTATATCAAAATTATTCATTGATGTATTTAGTGCTTTCTTAGGATGAGTAAAAGTATCTAAGAATTTTCTTTTAGTATTTCTCTCATCACCATCTAAGAAAAAGTCGTGTAATAATCCACCACGAGCAACACTAACATAATCCATTTTAAGTTTTTTAGCAATTCTATATGAATAATAAGAAATCTTAATAGAGTGTTCCATTCTACTAATTCCATGATGTTCTATATTATAAATTTTCTTAAATTCTACATTTCTAAATATATCTTTAACAATTTTTTTATACTCTTTATCTTTTTTGACAGTATATAACATACAGCACCTCTAAATCATTTTATTCTTTTCCACGAAACTAAGTTTACTACAAATATATTATTTTGTCAAATAAACTATATATTATTTAGAAAAATGATATGTAAAATCTATAAAAAAGTTATATCTTATGGTATAATTAACCTAAAGGTTGTGATTATATGAAAGAACCGCTACTTTATAGAATTTTAATACCTTTAAATAAGTTGTTTATACACATATTTAAACCAACTTATATTAATAAATCAAATATTCCTAAAATAGGTAGAATAATTTTAGCTGGTAATCATACATCTAAATTAGATCCACTATTGCTAATGTCTTCTACAAATAGATGTATTCACTTTTTAGCGAAAATAGAACTATTTAAAGGAGTAAAAAAATTCTTTTTCAAAAATCTAGGTATTATTCCTGTAGATAGAAAAAGAAAAAATCCAGAAGCAATAAATCTTGCTAATGAATATTTGTTAGATAATAAAGTAATAGGTATTTTTCCTGAATCAACAATAAATAAAACCAAAGAAACGATAATGCCATTTAAATATGGAGCAGTATCAATGGCTTATAAAACAGATAGTGTAATAGTTCCATTTGCGATAACTAAAAAATATAAATTTCTAAAAAAATCAGTATGTATTGTCTTTGGAGAACCATATAAAGTAAGTGGTATTGTTGAAAAAGATAATCAAATATTAGAAAATAAAGTAATAGAATTAATAAGGAGGAACCAGTGAAAGAAAAATATAAAAAGACATATACAGTTTTAAAAACAATATTAAAAATTCCATTTAAATTATGGTATAATCCTAAAATAATAGGTGCAAATAATATCCCTCAAAAAGGAGCGCTTATAGTTTGCGCCAACCATAAACATATAATGGATCAATGTCCAATATTAATATCAACTAAAAGAATGGTCCACTATATGGCAAAAAAAGAATATTTTGATGGAAAATTTGCATGGTTCTTCAAAGTAAGTGGTTGCATTCCTGTAAATAGAAGTATAAAAGATACTGAGGCAAAAGAAAGAGCCCTAAAATTATTAAAAGAAGGATACGCTGTTGGTTTATTCCCAGAAGGAACTCGTAACAAAACTGATGAAGTTTTATTACCTTTTAAATATGGAGCAGTATCAATGGCAAAAAAAACAGATGCATATATCTTACCCGTAGGAATAAGTGGAGAATATAAATTCAGAAGCGACAATTTAATAGTAAAAATTGGAAAACCATTTAAAATAAATAACATGGAATTAGAAGAAGCAAATAATTTATTAAAAGATAAAATTCTTGAATTAATAGAAAACAAATAAAGATATCGAAGGATGTGATGATATTTTGGAAAGAAAAAAAGTACTAATCACATATGCAACATATGGATCAGGACATAAAACAGTAGCCAATTATATATATGACTATTTAAAAAAATATAGTGATTATGAAATAAAAATAATTGATTTAATGGACTATGAAAATATTGTTGGCTTAATAAGTAAAAAAGCATTCGAACAAAACTTTAAATCTAAAGCAAGTAGTATTTTTTTCAGTATAATATATACTTTATTTGATACAAAAACTACAACAATTCCATATAGGCAAATAACTAAAGCTGTATTTAATAATAAAAAGTTAACAAACGATATTATTTCCTTCAATCCTGATTTATTAATATCATCACATTTTTTTGGAAACATCATATTAGGTATGTTAAATAAGAAAAAATTAACTAATAGTAAAATAATTAGTATTATAACAGACTATAAATCTCACAAGATGTGGCTAAAAGATGAAAAATCAATTGATGCATTAATTGTAAGTAATGATATTGTAAAAAATGAATTAATCAAAAATAAAATCGATAGTGAAAAAATATATTCGTTTGGAATACCTATTAAAGAAGATTTTTCAAAAATTGAAAATATAAAAGAAACAAAACAAAAATACAAAGTAGATAATGACAAAAAAACATTTTTATTTTTTGCCGGTGGTTCTGCTGGCTCATCATTTTCGTATAAATATTTTAAAAAATTACTTGAAGCAGAATATGATATAAATATTATCTATGTGTGCGGAAAAAATGAAAAACTAAAAAATAAAGCAGATAAAATAATAAAAAAACATCAATATAAAAATGCATACACACTAGGATTTTCCAAAGAAGTAAATAAACTTCTTTCAATAAGTGATGTAGTCATAACAAAACCTGGTGGATTAAGTATAACAGAGTGCCTAGAAATGAAAAAACCAATGTTATTAATCTCGGGAAATGGTGGACAAGAAATATATAATGCAAAGTTTGTATGTAAACACGGTTATGGCATGAATTGTTTAACTAGCAGACATCTAGTAAAAAATGTCGAAAAAATATTAAAAACAAAAACATTATTATTTTCAATGGGAAATAAATTAAAAAAATACAATGACAATAAATCAGTAGAAAAAATATATAATTTATCAAAAAAAATTTTGAAAAATAAAGTATAAATAAGGAGATAAAAATGGATAAAAGAATTATAGAAATATTAGAAAAAGAAACAGAAAGACAAAAAAATAATATAGAATTAATAGCTAGTGAAAACTATGTCTCAAAAGAAGTAATGAAATTACAAGGAAGCATCTTCACAAATAAATATGCAGAAGGTTACCCATCAAAAAGGTATTATGGTGGCTGTGAATATGTAGACATGGTTGAAAATCTAGCAATTGAATACTTACAAAAAATATTTGGATGCAAATATGCTAATGTTCAACCACACTCCGGTTCAAGTGCCAACATGGCTGTATATCGTTCACTACTAAACCCAAAAGATAAAGTAATGGGAATGAACTTAAGCCATGGTGGACACCTTACACATGGTCACAAGTTAAGTTTTAGTGGTCAAGATTATGAAATTATATCATATGATCTAGATCCAGAAACAGAATTAATTAACTATGATGCCCTAAAAGAATTGGTATTAAAAGAAAAGCCTAAAATGATAATTGCTGGGGCAAGTGCTTATTCAAGAGAAATAGACTTTAAAAAGTTTAGAGAAATAGCTGATCTAGTAGATGCTTACTTAATGGTAGATATGGCTCACATAGCAGGACTAGTTGCAGCAGATCTTCATCAAAATCCAGTACCATATGCCCACGTTGTAACATCTACTACACACAAAACATTAAGAGGACCTAGAGGTGGAATAATTTTAACTAATGATGAAGAAATTATCAAGAAAATAAATAAAACAATATTCCCAGGAATCCAAGGGGGCCCATTAATGCACGTAATTGCTGCTAAAGCTCAATGTTTTTACGAAGCATTACAACCTTCATTCAGAGAATATGCAAATCAAGTTATTAAAAATGCAAAAGCCCTGTGCGAAACACTAAAAGAAGAAGGTTTTAGAATAGTATCAGAAAAAACAGAAAATCATCTTATACTAGTAGATGTAAAAAGTAATCTAGGAATAACAGGAAAAGAAGCAGAAATTGCTCTAGACAAAATTAATATTACAGCAAATAAAAATACTATTCCGAATGAAACAGAACCAGCAAACATAACTTCAGGAATTAGATTAGGTACACCAGCAATGACAACAAGAGGATTCACTGAAGAAGACTTTGTCAAAGTAGGAAGAATCATATCACAATGCCTAAAAAATATTGATAATGAAGAAATTCAAGAAAAATTGAGAAAAGAAGTTTTAGAATTAACAAAGAATCGTTAATTCTTTTTCTTTACATAAAAATAAATTTATATTATAATTTATATAAGATAGGGTAGTGTGATATATGATGAAAAAATATTTGAAATATATATGCGTATTATTTATCAATCTAGTAATATTAACAACACCAACAATCATAAAAGCAGACGGAATTACCCTAAGTAAGAGTAAAATAACAATAGGTATTGGTTCATCAGAAATATTAAAATACACGCTCAAAGAAGGGGTAAATAACTCTAATATAATATGGAAAAGTAGTAATTCTAGTGTTGCGACAGTACAAAATGGGAGAGTGACAGGATTATCTGAAGGAACTACCATTATAACTGCAATAGTAGGAAGTCAACAATCAACATGTAAAGTAACTGTAACATCAAATTTTGTAGCAGTAAGTGGCATAAAATTAAACAAATCTAGCTTAAGTATACTGATAGGTTCATCAGAAACACTCACAAAAATAATTAGTCCATCTAATGCGACTAATCAAGATGTTACTTGGAGTAGTAGTAATCCAAGCGTTGCAACAGTACAAAATGGCAAAGTAACAGCAAAAAAAGTAGGAACAACTATTATAACAGCATCATCATCTGGATATAATGCCACATGTAAAGTAACAGTTATAGATACAGTAGCATTGAAAAAAATATCCCTAAATAAAACAAGTTTAACAATAAAAGAAAAAGCGACAGAACAATTAAAAATAACATATACCCCAAGTAATGCTACAAATAAAAAAGTAACATGGAAAAGTAGTAACAATAATGTTGTAACTGTTTCTTCAACTGGTAAAATAACGGGTGTAACTTCTGGAACAGCCACTATAACAGCAATATCAAATGATGGAGGATATGCAGCTACATGTAAGGTAACAGTAGAAGCAATTTCTAAAAACGTAACAAATGTATCATTGGATAAAAAAGAATTGAAACTAACCACAGGTGATACCCAAACATTAAAAGTAACTATAAATCCAAGCTATGCTGAAAATAAAAATGTTATTTGGAGTAGTAGTGATGAAAGCATTGCTAAAGTAGAAAATGGTACAATTAAAGCACTATCTCCAGGAACAGCTGAAATAAAAGTAATAACAGAGGACGGAAATAAAGAAGCATTATGTAAAGTAACTGTAGCATCTCCTCCAATAAAAGGAATTTCATTTGCTGAAGAATCGCAAACAGTTTATGTTCGTAGTGAAACTATTTTAACACCACTTGCTGATCCAGAAAATGCCTTTTTAGAAAATGCTATTTGGACAAGTAGTAATGAAGAAATAGCAACAGTAACAGAAGGTGTAGTTAAGGCTCTTTCTTTAGGAGAAACTACTATAACTGTATCAAATCAAGATAATAGTTTAAATGCATCTATTAATATAATTGTTATTAATAAACCAAAAGAAAAATTAAATATAACAATTGATGGATATGATTTGAAATTTAATCCTGATGTTAAAGATTATACTCTAGAAATAGGAACAGAAAGTTCATTAACAATTAATACTAACGTAAGCAAAGAAAAAGTAACTATAAATGGTAATAAAAATTTAAAAAATGGCAGTATAATAACTATAACAATAACTGATGAAGAAAAAGCAATTTATGTAATAAATATAAAGAAAAAAGGAAATTATACTATATATTTTATTGCTGCAATATCAGTTCTACTGCTTATAAATTTAATAAGAATATTAATAAAAAATAAAAAGAAATCAGAAGAATAAAGTAAGTTTTATATAGCTTACTTTTTTCTTGACAAAAATTATATTAACTCCTTGTTGAAAATAAAAAAATTTCAAAATAAAAAAAGTAATTTAAAAAGTTTTTACGAATAATACTATTGAAGGACCAATAAAGGAGGTAAATATGAAATTAATTAGAAAACTAAAATATCCAATAACCATAATCTTATTTATATTAATAATTCTCTATGTAATCTATATAAAGAATAATTTAAATAATTCTAAATATGAAAATATAGTTATAGAAAATGATATTTTAAAAGAAGAAACTGATGTAAAAGATGAAGAAGATATTATTAAATATAATGTTGATATAAAAGGAGCTATAAAAAATCCCGGAGTATATCAAGTAGACAGTAATTTAACAGTTAATGATGTTATTGATATAGCTGGTGGATTAACAAAAGATGCTGATACTTCAGTAATAAATTTAGCAAAGAAAATCACTGATGAAATGGTTATAATTATTTATACTAAAGAAGAAGTAAAAAATTCTAATATTGTAGATACTGTAATAAAAGTAGTTGAAAAAGAATGTGTATGTCCTAATATACAAAATGATGGATGTTTAAATACTGAAATAAAAGATAATATTACAAATAGTGAAAATAATAATTTAGTAAATATTAATACAGCTACTAAAGAAGAATTACAAACTATTAAAGGCATTGGAGAAAGTAAAGCAGATAGTATTATTAAATATAGAGAACAAAATGGTAATTTTAAAACAATTGAAGATATAAAAAATGTTGAAGGTATAGGAGATACATTATACGAGACTATTAAAATATATCTTACAACATAGATATTATATAAAAATAACAACTATATTTTTTTTAATAATAATTATAATATTCACTATCGTATATAAAAAAGAAAGTATTTATAATGGAAATGAAACAGAAATAGAAGGAATAGTATATAAAAAGAAACAAACTAAAAATAAATTAACACTATATATAAAAGCAAAAGAAAAAATAGTTATAAATTACTACTCTGAAGAAGTGATAAATATTAATTTAGGTGATGAAATAAAAGTAACTGGTACTCTAAAAGTACCACCTAGTAACACAATACCTAATCTATTTAATTATAAAAAATATTTATATTATAATGATATATACTATACAGTAACAGCTACCAGTATTGAAAAGACATCAAATAACACTAATATAATATATTATATAAAAGATACAATTTCTTCTAGAATAGATAAAATATATAAATCAAATGAATATATCAAAATATTTCTACTAGGAGATACTTCTTTATTAGATGAAAACATTAATGAAAGTTATAGACAAAATGGAATATCTCATTTATTTTCAATATCCGGTATGCATATAAGTCTATTCGCATCAATTATTTTATATATCTTAAAAAGAATATCCTATAATAACTATTATAATTATGGAATAGTTATCTTATTTTTATTCGTATATACATTATTAGTTGGTCCTTCACCATCTGTTATAAGAAGTTTAATAATGTATATCATATTCTCAATAAATAAAGTGTTTAATTTAAAAACTAAAAACATTGACATAATGTGTTTAGTATTAATTATAATGTT
Organism: Bacilli bacterium; assembly: GCA_017409025.1. Classification (GTDB taxonomy): domain Bacteria; phylum Bacillota_I; class Bacilli_A; order RF39; family UBA660; genus RUG705. The sequence continues at coordinate 95,689 of JAFQTN010000001.1, forward strand.
ATTAATTAATCCATATTATTTATATAATATTTCATTTCAATATTCATATTTAATTTCTTTTACTTTAATATTGTTTAGTAACAAAATAAAAAATATCAAGAATAAAATTAATAAAAGTTTGTATATCTCATTTGTTTCATTTTTAGTATCTTTCCCTATATGTATATATAATTTTTATCAAGTAAATATTATTTCAATATTCCTAAATTTATTAGTGATTCCTCTAGTGAATATTTTTATTTTTCCACTTTCATTAATAAGTTTCATTATCCCAAAAATAAGTTATATACTATCTTTATTTACAAATATTCTTCAAAGTATATCATTATTTATATATAACAATGATTTTGGAGTAATCATATTCCCTAAATCCAGTATCTTACTAGTGATAATATACTATATATTTATATATTCTTACTTATATAACAAAAAGATAATTTTAATTTATCTACTTATGTTTGCACATAAATTTTATAATTATATAGATACTTCAATGGAAGTAATTTCATTAGATGTAGGCCAAGGAGATTCTGTGTTAATTAAGTACCCATATAATGAGGCAAATATTTTAATAGATACCGGGGGAATATCAAATAGCGATTACAGTATAACTATAAATAAAACAACTCCATATTTAAAAAGTGTTGGAATAACGCACATAGACTACCTAATTATTACACATGGCGACTACGATCATATGGGTGAAGCAATTAATTTAGTAGAAAACTTTAAGGTAGAGAAAGTAATCTTTAATTGCGGTCAGTTTAATAATTTAGAAAAAGATCTAATTAAAGTTTTGAATAAAAAGAAAATCCCATATTATTCTTGTATTAAAGAATTAAATATAGATGATAATAAATTATACTTTTTAAATAATAAAGAATATAGTAACGAGAATGATAATTCATCAGTAATTTATACTGAACTAAATAAGCGTAAATTTCTATTTATGGGAGATGCAGGAATAGAGGTTGAAGAAGACTTAATTGAAAAATATAACTTGCAAGATATTGATATTTTAAAAGTAGGACATCACGGAAGCAAGACAAGTTCTTCAAAAGAATTTATTAATGAAATTAATCCGAAATATTCAATTATAAGTGTAGGAAAAAATAATAGATATGGTCATCCGAATGATAGTGTATTAGAAAATTTAGATAATTCAAAAATATATAGGACAGATCAAGATGGAAGTATTATGTTTGAGATTAAGAATAATAAACTAAAAGTTGAGACGAGTGTACCATAGAAAGGACAATTATATGAATGAGATAAAAAAATATACTGAAAAAATGCTTGAAGAGATAAAGCATATAGATAGAAATGGTAACGAATATTGGGAAGCAAGAGAATTGCAACCTATTTTAGAATATTCTCAATGGAGAAGATTTGAAAATGCAATAGATAAAGCTAAAATAGTATGCAAGAATTCAAAAGTAAATGTCGATGACCATTTTGCCAATGTCGGCAAAATGGTTCAAATAGGTTCAAAAACCAGGAGAGAATTAACAGACTATAAGTTATCAGGATATGCTTGTTATCTAATAGTTCAAAACGCCGATTCCAGAAAATATTGTATTGCTTTAGGACAAACTTACTTTGCTATTCAAACTAGAAAACAAGAATTAAATGAAAAAGAATATAATGAGCTTACGGAAGATGAAAAAAGATTTTATCAAAGAAATTTAACTAGAAAAGGAAATTATTCTTTGAATATTGCTGCAAAGAATGCTGGAGTTAAAAATTTTGATAAATTCCATAATTCAGGATGTAAAGATTTATATAATGGTGAAACAGCAAATGATATCGCCAAAAGAAAAAATCTGAGATATAGAGAAGATATATTAAACAATATTGGGAGTGATGAACTAATTGCAAATTTATTTAGAATTTATCAAGCAGAACAAAAATTAAGGAATGAAAATGTTAAGTTAGAAAATGAAGCAAATAAAACTCATTATGAGGTTGGAAAAGAAATTAGAAATACTATTAAGAAACTCGGTGTAACGATGCCAGAAAATCTTCCAACACCAGATAAAAGTTTAAAAGAATTGGAAAAGGAGAATAAAAATCAATTGCTTAATAAAAAGATGTGATATAATCTTAATAGGAGATGAAATAATATGAATATTCAAATCAATAGAGTAAAAATTTTTGTTACAGTGCCTTGTGAAAATACAAAAGATGTAAGAAACGCAGTTTGTAAAGCTGGTGCTGGTATAATAGGAGAATATGAATATTGCACAACATCAGTTAAATCTATTGGAACTTTTATACCAAGTAGCAATGCTAACCCTTATGTTGGTGAAAGTAATAAATTAGAAATAGTTGAAGAAGATAAATTAGAATTTATATGTGACGTTAATAAAGCAAAATATGTAATTAGCGAATTAAGAAAAGTACATCCTTATGAAGAACCGGCAATAGATATTGTTCCACTAATAGATGAAAATACATTAATATAATAAAATTAGAATTTTAAGAATTATCAAAACGATAGTTCTTTTTTCTTAGAAATAGCGAATTGAAAACATAACAATAGTTAACATGAGAAAATTATGTGCATATATATGAAGTAATTAACTCAATTAAAAAATTTTAAATCATAGAAAATTAAAATTAATTATAGTAAATTATTAAAAATAATAATCAAAAAAATTCCAAAACAATGTAAACATTTTTAATTATAGTGCATAATATATATTGTGCCGTAAGTTCGCAGGACTTGCGTTTATATAGATGAGAGCTAACTTAATTTGTTAGCTCTTTTTTTGACATATTACTATTTTTAAAAGATATATACTAATGATGGTGATTATATGGTCTATGTTGATCTATTGGTTATTCAAAATGTGATATATAATTACGTAATACTCTTAGGAGTAAGTATCTTGTTAACAAGAATAACCAACCTAAAAAAAATATTTCTCTCTTCGGTCGTGGGAACAATTCCTATAATTTTTCTATTCTTAAATACAAGTAGTCAAATAAATCTTTTAATATCATTAATGTTTTCTATTATTATGTCCATAATAGCATTCCAATATAAAGATATAATTTACACTCTAAAAAATATCTTTTATATGTATACAACAAGTATTTTCATCGCAGGTTCAATCTACTTAATAAATACAAGTCTTCTTCCTACTATAAATAATCATTTAGTAAATGTAATAATACTAATTTTAATATCTCCAGTAATAACTTTGATTTATATAAAAAGTATAAATAAATATAAATCTAACTATTCTAATTATTATAAAGTAGACATATATTTAAAAGAATCAAAAAAACTAAATCTAACAGCATTTTTAGACACAGGAAACAAACTAATAGATCCATATAAACAAAGACCAATCATTTTAATAAAAAAATCTCTAATAGATGTAGAAAAACAAAAAATAATTTTAGTTCCATATAATACCGTTAATAATAGTGGCCTATTAAAATGTATTGTTCCAGAAAAAATATATATTGATCATATAGGTTTTAAAAAGAATTTTCTAATAGGTTTAATGGATGAAGTGAATATTGAAGGAGTAGACTGTATACTAAATACAAAATTATTAGAAAGGATATAAAATGAATTTAATCAAAAAAATATTTATAAATTTAATGAAGAAGTACAGTTGTTTATTATTCGTAGGTAGTACAGATATTTTACCAGAACCATTAAGTAAAGAAGAAGAAATAAAATATGTTGAATTATCTATGAATAATGATCAGGCAGCAAGAAATAAATTAATTGAACATAATTTAAGACTAGTAGTATTTTTAGCTAAAAAGTATGATAATACCAGTACGGATTTAGAAGATCTTGTATCAATTGGAACAATTGGTTTAATTAAAGCAGTAAATACCTATAGACTAGATAAAAATATAAAATTAGCGACATATGCATCAAGGTGTATAGATAATGAAATACTAATGTATTTAAGAAAAACAAAAAGAAAAAGAACTGAAATAAGTTTTGAAGATAGTCTAAGTTATGATGCAGATGGAAATGAACTTCATCTAGAAGATGTTCTAGGAACTGAATCAGACATAGTAACAAAAGGATTGGATGACGAATTAGATAAAAGCATGATGTTAGAGGAAATTGAAAAACTAACTCCACGTGATAAAGAAATAATAGAATTAAGATATGGATTAAATGGAAAAAGAGAAATGACTCAAAAAGATGTTGCATCACTATTAGGGATAAGTCAATCATATATATCCAGAATAGAAAAGAAAGTAATAAAAAAACTAAAATCTATAATTAGAAATTAACTATATATTAATGTTGATAAGCATTTTTTAGATATTTTATATCTAAAAAATGCTTTTATATTTAATAAAAAAACTAGAAAATTATTTTTTCTAGTAACATAATAAACTTAAAATTTATTTTTTTAAGTAATCTTCAAGAAGTTTAGGATTTTTCCCCTTATAAACTATATCATATATTATGTTTATAATAGGCATCTTCTTCTTTTTATTATGAATTAAATCATATATTGATTTTAAAGTATATAACCCTTCGATAGTAGTATTATTTTTATATTCATCTATAATATTTTTATCTGTTTTTTCACCAATCATCTTACCAAAAGAATAATTTCTACTTTTAACAGAATTACAAGTAAGTAACAAGTCACCAATACCAGCATAAGTTAAAATTGTTTTTTTATTACCCCCCATATCATAAATTAATTCAACAATATCATTTAATGCTTTTGTAATAAACATACTTTTAGTAGACTCAGGACAACCCATACCATCAATTATTCCACTAGCAATAGCTATAACATTTTTAATAGCTCCATACATTTCGACTCCAAAAATATCAGTTGTAGGAATTAACTTTAAATAATCGTTTTGAAGGTTTTTTATCATAATTTGTATAGTAGATTTGTTTTTACTAGCCAAGGAAAGTCCTAAAGGTATTTTTTTAATCATATCAACTGCAAAAGTACCACCAGAAATAACACAAATCTTCTTTGTATGAATATGCTTTTTAATAATATTAGCGATAAATAAACAACTTCCTTGCTCAATTCCTTTACTAGCAATACAAATGTGTTGATTTTTTTTATAGTATTTTTTTATTTCCAAAATAATGTTAGTAACATACTTAACAGGAATGGCAATAACAATAACATTAGCATTAGAAATAGCTTCTTCCAAATTTGTAGTAAACGTAATTTTATCACTGATTTTATAATCAGGTAAAACTTTTTTATTACATCTTTCTTTATCTAATATTTCTTTCTCTTCATTAGACTTAGTCCACATCGTTATATTGCAATTATTTTCTAAAAACATAGAAGATAGAGCTATTCCATAAGCACCAGCACCCAATATAGTTATATTCATTTTATTCATCAATCCTTATCTTAGTATTTTTTTCTATATCAAAAAAATTTACTGGTAATTCTATAGTCTTATTTACATTCTTTTTAGGTAAAATAATTCTATTTTTAGCTAAATCATTATAATAATATAAAATAACATTATTTTTGTCACACATAATTACATCAATATTCTTTTTCATAAAAAAAGTATGAATACTATTACAATTATTAAATAAAAGAGCATAATCAATCTTTTTTTTTAACATAAAACCTCTAAACCTTGAAAAAAAAGTTTTACACTCAACTATACGAATTTTTTTATCATTATAAATAAGTTTCATATCATCACCATATAGTAATTGTATCAAAAAAAAATATATATTTCAACTCAACAACTAGTAAATTGTTTTTTTCTATGTTATACTAAAAATAGGTGATAAAATGGCACGAAAACAAAAGAAAAAGAATAAAAAAATAAACTATAAGAAAGTCTTTTTAGCCGTAATAACTCTAGTATTAATAATCTTGTTAATTTGTTCAACACTAAAATTTGTAGAAAATAAAATAGGATTTAAAGATTTTTATATTTCCTCTGATACTAATGAAGTTGTTCTTTATACATATGATAAAGAAAATGAATTAATGACAGATATTGATATTATATATAGAGGTCAAAAAATAAAATCTAATGAACAAACAACCTCTATAGGCGATATAACATATATAGAAATAATGTTAAATGATGAAGAAAAATACTATGTAAAAGAGGGAACTCTTGTAACATCAGAAGAAGATATTGTTAAAGAAACTACAATGTATGTAAGAACATCAGTTACAGTTTATAAAAACGAAATAGATTCTAAAATAGCATCATTTATTAAAAAAGGAAACAAATTAGAAGTATTAGATTATGATTACGTAGATGAAGAGGGAAACGTCAATATGTATCAAGTAAAAAATGCTGACATAGAAGGTTGGGTATATTCTAAATATTTAGTATCAACAGAAGAAGAGGCAAAAGCCAATTATAATGAAAATGGTGTATATGATATTCATAAAGACAGAAAATATAGTAGAGAATTATATGGAGGAAAAGCATCTACCTTAGATTATTATCCCGTAGAAAAAGTAGAGTTTAAAGATAACCTTCTTCTAAAAAATGCTAAATCGATGTACTTAAATGGTAGTTCAAATGTCATTTCTAAAGTTGATGATTATATAAAAATAGCTACAACTTCAGGTGCTAATGCTATTGTCGTGGATATAAAAGATGGAGCATTAGCATATCCATCAGAAATTGCTAAAGAGTATTCGATGACCGCATATAACAGTGCTATGAATAAATTAGAAACATATAAATCAGCCATTCAAAAAATTAAAGATGCAGGAATTTATGTAATTGGAAGAATTGTAGCATTTAATGACTCCCACTATGGAAAAGATCATCCAGAAGATTGTATAAAATCATCAGCATCATATAGATTATGGCCATCAGCTTTCAGTAGAAATGCTTGGGAATACAATGTGGAACTTGCAAAAGAGGCTGTTGAGGTAATGGGATTTAATGAAATTCAATTTGATTACGTTAGATTTCCGGAAGATGCCTATAACATGTCAAAAAGTTCTAGCACAGATTTCAAAAATAAATATAACGAAGAAAAGGCTGAAGCAGTTCAAAATTTTTTAATATATGCAACAGATGAAATTCATAAAAAAAATGCCTATGTATCAGTAGATGTATTTGGAGAATGTTCTAGCACATACGTAACTTCTTATGGGCAATATTGGCCAGCTATTTCAAATGTTGTAGATGTTATAAGTTCAATGCCATATACAGACCATTTTACAAACTACGGAGACAACAGTAAAAGTGAGTACTGGACAAATCCATATAAAACAGTAAATAACTGGGCAAAAGGAGCTGCTGAAAGACAAAAAGAAATTCCCACTCCAGCTATACCTAGGACTTGGATTACTGCATATGATACACCGTATTGGAATCCAAATGTAATTTATGATGCAAACAAAATAAGTGACCAAGCTAGGGCATTGGTAGATGCAGGGTTAACTGGTGGTTTTATAACATGGCATTCAGCGTCAAATTTGAATAAATATAATCAAATTAAATCAGCATTTGGAAAAGAATATACATAAAGGAGAAAAAATGGATATAGAAGTAAATAATAAAAAATATGAATTAATAAAAAATTATAAAGACGCATTTGATAAAGAAGAATTTTTAATAAAATGCACAGATTATTTTTATGATTACGACTACATAGTCGGAGATATTGCTTATGGTAAATTAAGATTAAAAGGATTTTATGATGAAAAATCAAAAAAAGTTAATAAAATAAATAATTTTAAAAATATAGATAATTATTTGAAGAAAAACTGTGCAGTAGATTGTAAATATTATATTGTAAAAAAATGTTAAATATCTTCTTAATAATATAAAAAGTCAAATAAAAAGCAAATGTTGTAAATAAAAACAAAAAAAATAATAATTTTTCTTGAAAAAAAATAATAAATATGATAACATTACATTATACAGATAGGAGGAGTAAACCTTGGACAAGAAAAAATTAATAGGAACAATTATAGGAGTAACTTTATTTGTGGTGCTAGTAGCAGGTGCGACATTCGCGTGGTTAACATTTAGTGCAACAATAACAAATGGAAATTATGTTTATCAAACAAAAAATTTCGTAATTAACTATGAAAGAGGAGATCAAAGTTTAGGAGGAAATCTTCCAAGTTTGACAACCGCTACAGCAGCTACTGCCACAGAAACAGTAGTATCAGCTTTTAGAGATGCAGGAACACCAAATGGTATATTATATCTAAAAGTAACTAGTAGCGATAGCAACATAACTAAAGGTGGGGCTGTTAGATACGCAGTATGTAGTGGAACAGAAAGCGAATCAGATTGTACAGGTAATTTATTATCCGGAGAAACAGGAGTATTATCTACTGGTTCAATAACAAATGTAGGAGAAACAATAATGTATCAAACTGCAGATCCAGATTTAAATGAAGCTGGAGAAGGTGTTGGTATTCCAACAGTAAAAACATATTATTGGATATATTTTTGGATGAACCCTTCAAATTTAACAAATGCAATGATTTCTGAAACATACGAAGGTTATGTACATGCATCAGCAGAACAAAGATAGTATTAAATAAATCTTAATAATATCAAAAAAGTAAATTATTATTTAAGAATTTAGAAAGAGTAATTTACTACAAAAATTAATAAATTTTAAAATATCTTAAAGATAATAATTTCAAATTTTTCTTAACAATAATAAGTTAATGAATTGATAAAAAGTTAAGGCAACACAGTTTGAATATTATATATAAGAATTTTAAAATTTTTTTATTAACATAAAATATAATGTAAAAATAATTAAAAAGAAAGAAATGATATATACTATGAAAAAACAAAAAAAAGTAACAATAGCTAATGTTTTTCTTATTGTAGCAATATTTCTAATAATAGGTGGCGGAACATTTGCGTTTTGGACATGGGTAAACCCAGAAGAAGAAAAGACGAATATAATATTTAAAACACCAGGCATAGAAGAAATGAAAAGTAAATTGTATGCTAATTTAGAGGGCTCTGGGAATATGGAAGTTACAGATTTGAAACCATCATTATGTAACGGGGATAATGCCATAAAAAAAACAATAGTAATTAATTACTTAAATCAAACAAAACAAACTGCAACAGTATCTGCAACGTTAGAAGTACCAAGTGAGTTATTTATTTTACCAGTAAAAGAAATAACTGAAAACAACGAATTGACAGAACAAATATTGATTCCAACGCAAGAAAATTTACAAGAATTAAAATTTGCATTAACAACAGAGTCTACTTCATGTGATGATGGCATCGTTACAGATATTGATGGCAACGAAATTAAAGGAAATTTCTCGCAGTTAGTATTTGATACTCAGACAAAAAAAAATGAACAACTTACATTGTTTACTCATAATTTTACAGCACCATCTAATATGTCGGTAGAAGATACAAAGATATATTATTTATGGATATGGTTAGATTTAGACTATACTCACACAAATATAGGAAATAGAAACGACGATCCAATGCAAGGAATAAGATTTATAACCCAATGGTCAGGAGAAATAGCACAAAATAATACATAATAAAAAGAGTTATAATGAAGTTATCTATATGATTTCTTCAAATTAACTCTTTTTATATAAAAAAGTTTGGATAATTAGTATTTGATATATCATTATTTTTTTCTGTTTCTTGATTATTAAATGTAGCATTTTCAGTATGGTCATATTTATTGCTACTTGCTATTAAATTATTATTTTTCCTATTAGCAGAATTACTAGTAGTCTCACTACCAAAAACTTTTGCAATTTTTAACATGCTTTTCATATTGTTAATCATAGGTCCTGCTTGCCTAACAAGCGGAATAGTTTGATTTACTACATTTAGTGTTTTATTAGCACCATTTAACAAACCACTCCAATTAAAAGTTCGTAATGCATTACTAATTTTGCCAAACAAACCAAAATTTCTAGTAGGTAAGTAACTAGCTCTTATCATAGGTGTCATATTACTAACCATTCTAGGTACAAAAAATATTCCTGGATTCATAAAATATCCCTTCCTAAAATAATATATGTAAATAATCAAAAAAAGTTTAAAAAAAAAAACATTTATGATACAATTATATTAGTAAAATAAAAAGGTGGCGATTAAATAATGAATAATAATCAAAATATAAATAATTTTAATCAATCTAATAATAATCAAATGATAAATAATCAGCCAGTAAAAAAGACTGTTAAAACAAATGATGAAAATCAGAATGAAAAACCTAAATTAAAAAGATTTAAATACAAAGTTAAAGATCAATCAGGTCAAATAATAGAGAGTTATTTTGATGCTGAAACTCAATTAGATGTTCAATCATTCTTACTAAATAAAGGATATGAAGTAATGTCAATTACAGAAGACAAATTATCCACAAGTTTAGGTTTAACTTTAATGTCAACATCAAAAAAGATGTCATCTAAAGATTTAAACTTCTTTTTAACACAATTATCTACATATATAAAATCAGGTATTCCTTTAGTAGAGTCTATGGAAATATTAAGTAGACAAGCAAAAAGTAAATCGCTTCAAATGTTATATAGAAAAATAGTATTTGAATTAAATAAAGGAACCACTTTTAGCATTTGTCTTGAAAAACAAGGAAAGGTTTTTCCTAAAATGCTAATAAATATGTTGAAAACATCAGAAATGACCGGTGATTTAACAGGAGTTTTAGACGACATGGCAGCATACTATAAAAGACAAGATAGTAATAGAAAAGAAATTATAAATGCCATGACATATCCATCGGTATTATTGATATTTGCAGTAGCAGTTTTAACATTCATTATAACATATGTGGTACCATCATTTACTGATATGTATGATTCTGCTGGAGCCTCACTTCCTAAAATTACCCAAGTTATTATGAATATCAGTGATTTTGTTATTCAAAACTGGTACTACATACTATTAGTGATAATAGTTATTGCGGTAATTCTAAGTTTATTATACAAAGGATTAAAATCAGCTAAATACATGATGCAATCTTTTGTAATGCATATTCCAGTAGTAAGCGACATTATAAAATATAATCAATTAGTAACCTTTACTAGTACATTTTCAACATTAATAAAACATGATGTATTTATAACTGATAGTATGGATATTTTAAGCAGAATAACTGAAAATGAAATCTATAAAAAAATAATAGATGATTCTATAAAGAATTTAAGTAAAGGAAACGGAGTATCCGTAGCATTTAAAGGTCATTGGGCATTTCCTGCTACGGCATATGAAATGTTAGTAACTGGAGAAAAAACAGGAAGACTTGGAGAAATGATGGAACATGTTGCGGCGTACTACCAAGAGGAACAAAGTAACTTAGTTTCTAGAATGAAAAGTTTAATAGAACCAATCATGATTGTTATGTTAGCAGTTATAGCTGGTGTCATTTTATTGGCAGTAGTAGTTCCTATGTTTGATATTTATAGTACAATAATATAAAGGAGTTAACTATGGAGAAGTTATATTTAATTATATTTTTTATTTTTGGAAGTATAATGGGTTCTTTTTACCATGTCATAGCCACTAGATTATCTAATGGGTTATCAATAGTTAAACCCGCTTCTCATTGTGAAAAATGTAAACATCAATTAAAATGGTATGAATTAATACCGATAATATCATATCTAATGCAATTTGGAAAATGTAGAAAGTGTAAAACAAAATTACCATTAAGTTATTTTTTGATAGAATTATGCACAGGAATTTTATTTGCAGTTTGTTATCATGTATTTGATACCCCACTAGAAATTGCAATATCTATAATATTTGTATCAAGTTTAGTAATCATAATAATAAGTGATATAGAGTATATGATAATTTTAGATGAAGTATTAATTGTGGCTATATTATCGATAATAGTTTTGGACATTATAGATATAGGTCTATATCAAACATCAATTAAAATATTGTATGGAGCAGGCTCATTTATTACCATGTTATTAATAAAAAAATTAGGTGATATAATATTTAAACAGGAATCTTTAGGTGGTGGGGACATTAAGTTAATGTTTCTAATTGGATTAGTCATTGGATATGAAATGGCAATTTGCAATATTTTCTTTGCTACATTCATTGCATTTCCAATAGCATTATTTCTATTAATATCAAAGAAAGATAACATAATTCCCTTCGGACCATTCTTAAGTATGTCTGCAATAATTTTATACATATGGGGTATTAATTTTACAGATATAATAAACTTTATAATATCATAATAGTTCAAATTTTGAACTATTTTTTCTATGTAAAAAACAATTTAAAAACTTGATTAGCACGTATAATTATGTTATTATTGATATAGAATAAGAAAGAGGATCAATATGAGTAAGAATAAAATAATAATAGTCTTATTAATAATGTTATCAATTGGTATTGTTTCATTGTATACAACATTTGGTTATGAAGAAGTAAATACAGTTAAAGAACAATCTAATTCTGATTATAAATTAATATATTCTCTAAAAGAAGAATTTAATAAAGAAATTGTACTAAATGCCAATGAGGAAAAATTTATTGATATAACACTTAAAAATACGTATGAAAATACAATAAAATATGGTATGTACTATTATTTAATAAATCCTACTAGTCTGCCAGATAATGTAGAAATAACATTAGCGGAAGGCTCTGAAAACTCATTAGAAGATGTAATAAAACCACAAGAAACAAAAACAGTATCAATAAGAATTACAAATAATTCTGAATATACTATCAACCTAATTGTTGGTGCACTAATTGGTTATGAACGCGGTAATGTAGAAGAGTTAATAACAGATGGAGAAGTTTTAATAAAATAAGAAGGAGAATAAAATGAAAAGAATAGCAATTAATGGATTTGGAAGAATAGGAAGATTAGTTTTTAGAATTATTGATGCAAGAGATGATATGGAAGTAATAGCTATAAATGATCTATCATCAGCAGAAGAACTAGCATACTTATTAAAGTACGATACTAATCATAGAAGATATACTGAAAATGTAGAATTCGACGAAGAAAATATTATAGTAAATGGTAAAAAAATAAGGGTATACAAGGAATTAGAACCTGCTAATTTACCATGGAAAGAGTTAGAAATAGATACTGTTTTAGAATGCACAGGCAAATTTACTAGTAAAGAAAAAGCTATAGCACACATTGAAGCAGGATCTAAAAAGGTATTAATATCAGCACCAGGGAAAGGTGAAATGAAAACAATAGTATATAATGTAAATGATGAAATACTAACAGAGAAAGATACTATTGTGTCGGCAGCATCATGTACAACAAACTGCCTAGCACCAGTATTAAAAGTGTTAGATGCTAATTTTAAAGTAATAAAAGGAAATATGACAACAATTCATGCTTATACTAATGACCAAGTAACTTTAGATGTGACACATAAAAAAGGTATATTAGAAAGAAGAGGAAGAGCCTGCGCAATGAACATGGTGCCAACATCAACTGGAGCAGCTAAGGCAATTGGAAAAGTTTTACCTACATTAGAAGGAAAAATTTTAGGAAGTTCTATAAGAGTTCCCGTATCAGATGGATCACTTATTGATCTAGTTGTAGAACTAAAGAAAAAAGTTACAAAAGAAGAAATAAATAAAAAATTTAAAGAAAACGTTAATGAAACATTAAATTATACTGAAGACCCAATTGTATCATCAGACATTATATCTTCAACCTATGGAGCAACAGTAGATGGTAATTTAACAAATGTAATTGAAGTAAATAAACATCAATTAGTTCATATAGTAGCATGGTACGATAATGAAATGGGATATTCTTGTCAAATGGTAAGAACACTAGCAAAAATGTAACAAAGAGCAAAAGCTCTTTTTCTTTTAAACAAAAAGCTCTTTTTCTTTTAAAATATAATATTGATATTATTTAAAACTTATGTTATTATTATAATAGGTAAAAATATAGGTAAGGTGATAGCATGGATTTTAAAAAACTAATAATAATTTTAAGTGTCACAGTATCTATAATGTTTGGAGTTCTACTAGGAATAAGTTATGGTTGGTATGCTTATTCAAATGCAGAATCAAATATAAATGCAAGCACATTAAAAACTGCACCAACAATAGTTTTTGCTCAAACAGAATATATTGAATCAACCCAAAATATGCCAATATATGATAGTGATAGATATAAATACGCGAACAAAAATAGCTTTACAGTAACATTAGGAGAAAATCTAATTGAGTATGAAACCGGATTAGAAATTCTATTAAATGATATAAACATTTCAAATGAACTTAAAATAGAAAATTATAAATATGAATTACTACAAAACAAAAAGATAATAAGTAGTGGAAATTTTAGTAATCTAGGTGATATTAAAACAATAAAATTATTACCAATGACAATTATGAAACCTGAAAATTATCCATATACATATGTATATGAACTATATATTTGGTTAAGCGAAGATGAAACAGACCAAAATAGTCTAATGAATAAAACTTTTGGTGCAAAGATAGATGTAAATAGTGCAACAAAAAAATAGAAAGAAGGCAGTAAAGTGAAAAAAACAATAGTGTATATTATGATTGCTTTTTTATTGGCAATTACAGTAGTTGGTGTAACTTATGCTTATTATGGTGTAATAATTAATCCAAAAGAAGATTCACTCACAACAAATGCCCACAAATTTGAAGTTATTTATACTGGCGGCACAGATATTGGGGGAGAATTAGAATTAGTAAATACTAAAGAGGAAGGTAAAAATACCACTGTAAATATCAAAATTGCTGAAGGTAGTGTTGAAGCACTAGCAAATATATATATTCATATAGACCAAATGACAGACAATCTAGCATCAAATGCATTAAGATGGGAAGTTTATAGAAATAATGAAGAACAAAATATCAAAGCCGGAAATTTTATGTATTGTGTGTCAGGAAATATCAAAAAGAAATGTGAAAGTGGAGACAAATTATATCTTATAAATGATTATAAATTAACAACTGATGATACCTCTTTTACAGTATATATATGGTTAGATGGAAATTTGGCAACAAATGATATACTAGGTGGATTTTTTCAAGGATATATTGGAGCAGAAACAGAAACCTTTACCGGTAATTTAGGATAACTCATAAAGAGTTATTTTTTTTGTCTAAAAAAATATAATGTAATAGGTGATAATAATGAAAATAATAATTGATCCTTATCGTGGAGGAAGTGATACTGGAAAAGAAATAGACGGACAATATGAAAAAAATATTCTTTTAAATATATCAAAATATATGTCAGAAAAATTTAATAACTTAGGTATAACCAACGAATTAGTAAGAAATAATGATATATCATTAACAGATGAGGAAAGAACTAGTATTATCAACGAAATAAAAGATAAAAATGATATAGTTATACAAAATAGATTGTCCGATGATAATGAATTTGATATCATTTATCCACTTAGAAACAGCGATTCACTTCCTAGCCTTATATCAACTTCATTGGAAGCAAGAGGAATAAACGTAGATAAATACTATCAAAGAAGATTACCCACAAATACTACATTGGATTATTATTCAGTAATTAGAAATACAAATCCTAATGAAGTTTTAATCATTGAATATTTAGATCCTACAAACTATCAAAATACGGTAGATATTATCGTAGATAGTATTGATAAGTATATTAAAAAAAGTAACACATATATAGTAAAAAAAGGAGACTCGCTGTATCAAATAGCTATAAAATATAATACAACTGTAGAAAAATTAAAGAAATTAAATAATATAACAAGTAATTCACTAAGTATTGGTCAAGTATTAAAAATTCCTGTTGGAGAAACAGAAAGTATAGAAGAAAATTCATATACAGTTCAAAAAGGAGATTCGTTATATCAAATAGCTATAAAATATAATACAAGCGTAGACGAATTAAAAAAGATAAATAATTTATCAAGTAATATTCTAAGTATAGGGCAAAAACTAATACTTCCAACAAAAAAAGAAGAATCAACAGAATATGACTATTATACAGTACAAAAAGGAGATTCATTATATCAAATATCAAAAAAATATAATATAACTGTAGATGAATTAAAAAAATTAAATAATATAACAAGTAATTTACTAAGCATAGGAGAAAAGTTAAAAGTACCCAAAACAGAGCTAGGATATATAATGTATACAGTACAAAAAGGAGATTCATTATATCAAATATCAAAAAAATATAACGTAACAGTTAACGACATAAAAAGTTTAAACAATATAACAAGTAATGTATTAAGTATTGGTCAAGAACTAAAAATACCTAGGTGAATATTTAATGCCTTAATGAATATAATTAAGTATCACTACATGTGATAGAAAGAACACAAGCGTTTGTGTTTTTTTCTATATAATGATATAATTTATCTGAGGTATATGTATGAAAAAAATAATAAAATATTTAATATTTTCAGTATTAGTAGTAATAATTTTAGTTTTAACAATAAATTTATACATAATTTTAGTTACTAAATCTAAAATAAAAACAATTGATAAAATAAATGATAAAGATATAGATTGTATCATTGTGCTAGGTGCCGGAATTAGAGGAGATAATCCTAGTCCAATGTTAGAAGATCGCTTATTAACTAGTGTTGATTTATATATTCAAAATATTTCAAATAAAATTATTGTTAGTGGTGATCATGGACAAATCAATTATGATGAAGTTAATGTTATGAAAAATTACTTAATAGAAAAAGATATTCCTAGTGAAAATATTTTTATGGACCATGCGGGATTTTCAACATATGACAGTATCTATCGCGCAAAAGAAATATTTAAGGCAAAAAAGGTAGTTATTATAACTCAAAAATATCATTTGTATAGAGCTTTATATATTGCCAAAGAATTAGACTTAGAATCATATGGTGTAATTGCCAACAAAAGACCATATGCAAACCAATTGATAAGGGATATTAGAGAAATAGCAGCAAGAATTAAAGATTTTATTAAATGTATATTTAAACCTAAAGCTAAATATTTGGGCGAAACAATATCAGTAAGTGGTAATGGAGATATAACTAACGATAAATAATAAATATTCATAACATCATAAATACAAATTTATAAAAATTATTTACAATAAGTAGATATTAATCTGCTTTTTAATTTTAATAAATTTTAAAATTTCTCCATAAATATACAAAAAGTTTACTATTAGTTAAAAAATATGTTATAATATATTGCGTTTGGGAGTGGTAGTGTGAAAACGGATGATTTTGATTATAATTTACCAGAAGAATTAATTGCACAAACGCCTTTAGTTAAAAGAGATGACTCTAAACTAATGGTTTTAGATAAACAAACTGGTGATATTAAACATGAAGTATTTCATAACATAATTAATTATTTAGAAAAAGATGATATTTTAGTTTTGAATGATACCAAAGTAATGCCTGCTAGAATAATTGGTGAAAAAGAAGATACCAAAGCAGTTATAGAACTTTTATTACTGAAAAATTTAGAAAAAGATAGTTGGGAATGTTTAGCAAAACCGGCAAAGCGAATTAAAGTGGGAACTACAATAAGCTTTGGAAATGGTTTGTTAAAAGCAATATGTATTGGTATAGGTGAAGAAGGCATCAGAATGCTGAAATTTGAGTATGATGGAATTTTCTATGAAATTTTAGACAAACTTGGAAGCATGCCATTGCCACCATATATTAAGGAAAAATTAAAGGATAAAGATAGATATCAAACCGTATATGCAAAAAATATTGGTTCAGCAGCATCTCCGACTGCAGGTTTGCATTTTACTAAAGAATTGTTGTCAAAAATAGAAAATAAAGGAATAAAAATATGTTATATAACATTACATGTAGGGCTTGGGACTTTTAGACCAGTTAATGTTGAAGATGTTAAAACGCATAAAATGCATAGTGAATTTTATAGTATGAATAAGGAAGTCGCTGAAATTCTAAATAACGCAAAAAAAGAAGAAAAAAGAATAGTATCAGTCGGAACAACAACAACAAGAACATTAGAAACAATAATGACAAAGTATAAAACATTCAAAGAAATTTCTGGATGGACTGACATTTTTATATATCCTGGATATGAATTTAAAGCAATAGACGCACAGATAACAAATTTCCATCTTCCAAAATCGACACTAATCATGCTAGTATCTGCTTTCGCCACTAAAGAGATAATTATAAATGCCTACAATGAAGCGGTAAAAAATAAATATCGATTCTTCTCATTTGGTGATTCCATGTTAATAAAATAAACAATAAGTGTAAAATTTGTGTCAAATTAACAAAAAGTTAAATAAATAAAAAGTAATCTACAAGTTTTTTAGGAATATTACTATTGGAGGGACAAAATGAATATTACCAACGAACTAATAAATGAAATCAGAAATAAAATTGATATTGTTGAAATTGTATCTAATTATGTCCCACTTACACAAAGAGGTAAAAATTATTTTGGTGTATGCCCATTTCATGATGACCATTCGCCTAGTATGAGTGTCTCAAGGGAAAAACAAATATATACATGCTTTTCATGTGGAGCTACAGGAAATGTATTTACATTCGTATCAGAATATGAACATATTAATTTCTATGAAGCGGTTAAACTACTAGGAAATAAAATAGGTTACAACTTAGGAATTTCTAAGGTTACAAAAAGTAGTGAAGATAAATCGCTAGAAATATATGATTCGGCATGCAAATTTTATCAAAATAATCTGAATACAGCACTAGGAAAAAATGCTTATGAATATTTAGAAAAAAGAAAAATAGATAAAGAAACAATTAAAAAGTTTAAAATTGGTTTATCTTTATCCAAGGTGTCATTAACAGATTATCTACTTAATAAAAAAGTTTCTCTAAAGGAATTAATATCTTTAGGAATAAGCAACGAAAATGGTAGCGATTTATTTATAAATAGAATAATCTTCCCATTATATGATTTACAGGGAAATGTCGTAGCATTTTCTGGTAGAATTTATAACACTAAAGATTCAAGTAAATATATAAATACTAAAGAAACAAAAATCTTTAAGAAAGGTAATTTATTATATAATTACCATCAAGCCAAAGACATTTTAAAGAAGAGTGAATCAATCATTGTAATGGAAGGATTTATGGATGTAATAAGAGCATCTACAATAGGAATCGATAATTGCGTGGCAACAATGGGGACAGCTTTTACTAAACAACATGCAAATTTATTAAGAAAAATGACAGATAATATTGTATTATGTTTTGATGGTGATGAAGCAGGAGCAGAAGCAACAACAAGTGCTATTGAAATTTTAAAAGAAATAAATGTAACACCAAAAGTAATAAGATTAGAGGAAAATTTAGACCCCGATGAATATATTCTAAAATATGGTGCAGCTAGTTTTAAAGCAAAAATAAATAACACTGAAAGTGCCATTGAATTCTTAATGAAACTACATAGATCAAATAAAAATTTAAAAGATTTAAATGATGTTTCAAAATATATAGATGAATCATTAAAAGAACTTATAAATACTAATGATGAAATTCTAGTAGAACTAACACTAAAAAAAATGGTAGCAGAATTTAATATAGAGTATGATACATTAAAAAAGAAATATGATTTTCTAATTAAAGAAAAAAATAAAGAAAACAAAAGAGATAATGTATACGAAGTAAAGCCAAAAACTAAATATGATAAATATAGTAAAGCAGCAAGAACATTGATTCATTACATGATAAAAAATCAATCAATTATTGATTTAGTAGAATCTAAAATAACATATTTTAAAGAAGATGAAATTAGAATCTTATCAAATGAAATAATATATTATTATCATAAATATGGAATTTTCAATATAGCTGATTTTATTAGTTATATATCTAATAAAGACGAAATATTAAAAACATTTAATGAAATTATAAATATGGATTTGAAAGAAAAATATAGTAAAGAAGAAATAGAGGACTATATAAAAGTAATTAACTCATATCCAATAAATAAAAAAACAGATGAATTAAATCAAAAATTAAAAGAAGAAAAAGATCCGATAAAACAAGCAAAAATACTATCAGAAATTTTAATATTAAAGGGAGTGAAACAATGATAGAAGAAATAAAAACATATGAAGATAGAAAAATAGAACTAATTCAAAAAGGAAAAGAAACTGGATATATTACATATGAACAATTAGCGACATCTCTAAAAGGGTTGGATTTAGATAGTGATTCTCTAGATGACTTATATAATAGTTTAATGGAAGCTAATATTCAAGTAGTAACCGATGAGGAATTAGCAGGAACCGAAGAAGATGAAAATCCAGCAGATGGTGGAATAGAAGATTTATTAAAAGATGACAGTCTAGCTAAAGAATTAACAATTAATGATCCAGTTAGAATGTATTTAAAAGAAATAGGTAAGATAAGTCTTTTAACCCTAGAAGAAGAAACAGAATTATCAGCAAGAATTGTAGCTGGAGATGAAGATGCTAAAAACAAATTAGCTGAATCAAATTTAAGATTAGTAGTATCAATTGCTAAAAGATATGTTGGAAGAGGAATGCTTTTTTTAGACTTAATCCAAGAAGGAAATATTGGATTAATGAAAGCAGTGGAAAAATTTGATGCAGAAAAAGGATATAAATTCTCAACATATGCTACATGGTGGATAAGACAAGCCATAACAAGAGCAATTGCTGATCAAGCAAGAACCATCAGAGTACCAGTTCACATGGTTGAAACAATCAATCGATTGTCAAGATTTCAAAGACAACTGACTCTAGAATTAAATAGAGAACCAACAGAAGAAGAATTAGCTAAAAAAATGCACTTATCATTAGAAAAAGTAAGAGAAGTAATAAAAATTGCTCAAGAACCAGTTTCTTTAGAAACACCAATTGGTGAAGAAGATGACTCACACTTAGGAGATTTTGTAAAAGACGAAAGAACTATGTCACCGGAAGAATACACTGTTCACGAATTGTTAAAAGATGAAATTTCTGATGTATTACTAACTTTGACAGAAAGAGAAGAACAAGTATTAAGACTTAGATTCGGATTAGATGATGGCTGCTGCAAAACACTTGAAGAAGTAGGGCAAATGTTTGGGGTAACAAGAGAAAGAATAAGACAAATTGAAGCAAAGGCCTTAAGAAAATTACGTCATCCATCAAGAAGTAGAAAATTAAAGGATTTCTTAAATGATTAAACTATCAACAAGACTAGAAGCAATTTCTAGTCTTGTTCCAAATAAGAGTAAAGTAATTGATGTTGGATGTGATCATGGACTTTTAGATATCTATTTGTATCAAAAAAAAATAAGTGATAAAATAATCGCTTCAGATATTAATGAGAATGCCTTAAAAAATGCTAAAGAAAATATTGAAAAAAATAAATTAGAAAAACTAATTGAAACCAGACTAGGCAATGGCTTGGATACATTATATGAAACTGACGAAATAGATACAATTATTATATCTGGAATGGGTGCACATACTGCCGTAGATATTTTAAAAAATAATCTGCAAAAATTAGAAAAAATTAAGACAATTATAATACAAAGTAATACTAAATTAGAATTTTTAAGAAAAGAAATAATAAAAATAAATTATTTAATTGAAGACGAAATTTTAATCGAAGATAATAAAAAAATATATACAATTATTAAATTTCGAAAAGGAAAGAAAAAATATTCTAAAAAAGAATTATATTTTGGTCCAATACTATTAAAAAAGAATACTAAGTTATTCCAAAATAACAATAAATTAGAATTAGAAAAACTATATCTATTGCTAAAATTATTACCTAAAAATAAAATAATAGACAGATATAAAATAAAAAAGAAGATAAGTATGTATGAATAAATATACAATTGATATCTTCTTTTTTTTATAAAAGAAAAAAGTAACATATAGTTACTTCGACATACAAGATGGTGTCCCGTATGCGATTCGAACGCATGACCCTTTGATTAAAAGTCAAATGCTCTACCGGCTGAGCTAACGGAACATAAATAATTGGTTGCCTCGGCTAGACTCGAACTAGCGAATGTCACAGTCAAAGTGTGATGCCTTACCGCTTGGCTACGAGGCAATGTAATTCTAACCAAAACAAAGTGGTGGAGGGAGATGGATTTGAACCATCGAACCCGAAAGAACAGATTTACAGTCTGCCGCGTTTGACCACTTCGCTATCCCTCCAAAAAAAAGATGGTGCCGAAAACAGGAATTGAACCCGTAACCTACTGATTACAAGTCAGTTGCTCTACCAATTGAGCTATTTCGGCAAAATCGATGGTGGGCGATATAGGACTCGAACCTATGACCCCCTGCTTGTAAGGCAGATGCTCTAACCAACTGAGCTAATCGCCCATCGATTAAATCAGATACAACTTATGTCGCACTGACAATTAATAATATATCACTTGTTTCAATTTATGTCAACACTTTTTTTTACATTTTATCCATAATTTCTTTAATTTTTTCGTTGATCCATAAATCTAAATGTTCTTTCAATGGTTCAAATCCATTTGAAAAATTGTCTTCACTACTGATAATCTTCCCATCATTTCTATAATCGATATTTTTAATACTAAGTTTAAATTTATTATTTTCCACATCAACATCGACAACTTGAGCATATATTTTATCTTTTATTTTAATATAATCGTTAATATTTTTTACATAACCACTAGATATCTCAGAAATATGAATAAGACCATCATATTTATCATTTATCAATACAAATGCTCCATATTTTTGAATACCTGTAACTGTAACTTTAATTATATCATTAACTTTAATATCATCCATTATTCTTCCTCTTTTCTCAAAGTATTATAACATTAAATTAATGAAATTCCTATATTTAGTTGAAAAAAATTGAAAAAAACATTATACTTGATATGGTGATTATATGGGAAAGAAAGAAAACATAAATATTGAAGAAAAAATTAGCGAAGTATTAAACAAAATAAGACCATACCTACAAAATGATGGTGGAAATGTAGAATTTCTAAGATATGAAAATGGAGTAGCATATGTTAGATTAACTGGCGCATGTAGCAATTGTCCATTAGCAGATCATACGCTAGAAAGTGGAATTGAAACAGCACTAATAAATGAAATACCTGAAATTATAAAAGTAGTAAACGAAGATTAATTTCTTCTTTTTTTTAGCCATTCAATTTCATATACATCATAATTATCCTTAAAAAAACATATTACTTTACTCAAATATTCCTCGTATTCATCCAACCTAGAAATTACATCTAGGATTATTTTTTCTTCTTTATTATCAATTAAAATATCTTCGTACATATCAAAATAAAAACTTGGATACAATAATCTTGATATAAGTAAATTAACATCCGTTAAAGATAAAGAATTATTACGTAAATATATGACTAATTCATTAAAAATATTATAATTATTATTAAAAAAAGAATTCTTTATATATTCAGCAATATCTCTAACTTTATAATCAAATATTATATTCAATGGATTATATAAAGCTTCAACCGTATCACGCCACCTAATAGTTTTATGACTAATAACATATTTATAATTATTATCTGTAATGATAGAATTAAAATAACTAATAGCGTTTTCAGCCATTCCAACAAAATAATTAAAACTATCAACGATTAACGGATATTTTTTACCATTTTCATTTATTAAATCCTCCAAATAATCAATTTTATTACTCCATAACATTCCCCAATTAACATTAATTTTTTCTATCATCAAAGAATTAGATATAAAAGATATCTCTTCTAGAGAAATAGGTTTGTTGATATTAACAAATATTTTAAGCAATATGTAATCAATATCATTATAAATACTAATAACTTCACCATTCATATTAACAATAATTTCACTCATCAAAGTATTACCAACTAATTTTTTATTAATCTCATATAGAGATTTAGTGTTAATGTTACTATCAACAATATATAATCTATAAACATAACCATTATAAATAAAAGAATAATATTTATTACCATATATAACTTTATCAACTTTAATACCATAGAAGTACTCAATAAAATTATTCATTAAACCAAACCTCCATCATATAAATATAACAAAAGTAAAAACATCTACTAAAGTTTATGCAACATTTACAAAATAATGTAAAAATTACTAAAGTGTTAAAATGTTTGACAAAATATTTTTTTTTCGTATATAATGGGAAGGAAAGGACGGACATATGACAAAAAAACTAGTAATTGTGGAATCTCCAAGTAAAAGCAAAACTATTGAAAAATATTTGGGAACAGATTATAAAGTAGTATCTTCACTTGGACATATAAGAGACCTAGCAACAACCGGAAAATATGGTTTTGGAATAGATATAGAAAATGGATTTATACCAAATTATGAAATTATTAAAGGTAAAAAGAAATTAGTAACATCATTAAAAAAAGATGTTAAAGATTCAAATTTCGTGTACTTAGCGACCGACCCAGATAGGGAAGGAGAAGCAATATCGTGGCATTTATTTGATGCCTTAGGATTAGATAAAAAGAAATATAAAAGAATTGTCTTCAACGAAATTACTAAAGATGTTATCCTATCTAGTTTTGATAAAGCCAGAGAAATAGATGACAATCTAGTAAGATCACAAGAGACTAGAAGAATGTTAGATAGGATTATTGGATTTAGACTAAGTAAATTAATGCAATCAAAAACTGGTGGAAAATCAGCAGGACGTGTTCAAAGTGTTGCCCTGAAATTAATCGTAGATAGAGAAAGAGAAATTGAGGCATTTATTCCAGAAGACTATTATGAAATAGATGCTATATTTAATAATTTTGAAGCAAAATTGGACTCATATAATAATATGAAAATTGAAATAAAAACTGAAGAAGAAGCTAAAGATATTATTAGTAAATTATCTGATCTATTTAAAATTAAATCTATTGAAAAACAAATTAAAAATAAAAAGGCAAAAGCACCTCATATAACATCTACATTACAACAAGAAGCATCAAGTAAATTAAACTTTACAAGTAAAAAAACAATGATGATAGCACAAAAATTATATGAAGGAATTACTTTAAAAGATGAAACAGTAGGTCTTATTACATATATGAGGACTGACTCAATCAGATTATCTGATGAATTTATAAAAAGAACTTATGGTTACATCAAAGAAAATTATGGTGAAAAGTATTTAGGATATGTTAAAAAAAGTAAGAAAACTGAAAATGTTCAAGATGCACACGAAGCTATTAGACCTACAAGTATAAATAGAACACCAGAATCAATAAAAGAATACTTATCTAATGATGAGTATAAATTATATAAAATGATTTACTATAGAGCATTAGCTTCCTTAATGAAAGATGCAGAAGTAGAAGCAACTACAATTATTTTAGATAATAATAATTATCAATTTAAAACAACTGGTAGTGTATTGAAATTTGATGGTTATTTAAAGGTATATAGTGAATATGAAGACAGTAAAGATACAATTTTACCATCTTTTGAAGAAAATCAAGAATTAAAATCAAACGAAATTAATTATACAAAACATACAACCAAACCACCAGCAAGATATACAGAAAGTAAACTTATTAAAGAAATGGAAATATTAGGAATAGGTCGACCTTCTACATACGCTACAACTATTGGAATCTTATCTGAAAGAGGTTATGTAAAAGTAATTGAGAAAAAATTTCATCCAACTGAAGTTGGTATAGAAACAACTGATAAACTTCAAGAATACTTCAAAGATATAATCAATGTTGACTACACTAAAGAAATGGAAGATGATTTAGATAAGATAGCTGATGGAAATTTAATCTGGACGAATTTGCTAAATAGATTTTATAACGAATTTGAACCTAAAGTGAAAGAAGCGTTCAGCAATATGGAAAAGAAACAAGCAGAAGTTACTGGAGAAATGTGTCCAAATTGTAAAAGTCCACTTGTAATCAAAAGAAGTAGATATGGAGAATTTACTGCATGTTCAAATTATCCAGAATGTAAATATATAAAAACAGAGAAAGAACCCCAAAAAGAAATAATGGATTGCCCAACATGTGGTGGCAAAATAATTGAAAAGAAGACAAGAAAAGGAAAAATATTTTATGGATGTAATAATTACCCAAAATGTGATTTTGCTACATGGGATAAACCAACTGGAGAAATATGTCCGAATTGTTCAAAACCTTTAGTAGAAACAAAAGATAAAATAAAATGTTCAAAATGTGAATACGAAAGATAGTAAACTTACAGTGAACTGTCTTTTCTTATACCAAAATTTAATAATAAATAACATTTTTTATAAATATGCTATCGCCATTTAAAATAAAAAAGAAGGAGAAAAGATGAACGAAACAATAGAGAAATTAAAGAAAGAATTTGATAGAATTTCCAAAAAAGGATACATAAAAGGAATATATAATAATTTTGCATCAATAGGACGAACATTTGAAAACGAGTTGAACCTTCCTAGGAATATCATGGAAATACCAGATTACAATGGAATTGAGATAAAAACTAGAAGGACATATAGCAAAAGTAAAATAACATTATTTAATGCAGTTCCTGATGGAGAAGAGAAACTTGAAGTGGAAAGAATAAAAAAAACCTATGGTTATCCTTATAAGAAAGATAGAAGATATAATGCATTATATGTGAGTGTATATGCAAACAAAAAAGAATTTGGTGGAGTAAAGTATCAATATAAACTTGATGTAGATCGAGAAGCCCAAAAAATATATTTATGTATTTATGACAGATATAATAATTTAATTGAACGAAAAGTATACTGGTCGTTTATATATATAGAAAGTAAAATTATGTTAAAATTACAAATTTTAGCAATTGTTAATGCTTGGCCAAAGAACATAGAAGGTTGGAATTATTTTAACTACTATAAAATAGATTTTTATAAATTAAAGAATTTTGAAACTTTTCTAAAATTAATTGAAGATGGAATCATAAGAATTACATTAAAAGTAGATATATATTTAGATGAAAAAAACTATGGAAAAACTTATGACCATGGCTGTGGATTTTCTATATCAGAAAATGACATAACCAAATTATATGATAAAATATAATAATCTTAATAAAAATTTTAAATAATAAAAAAAGCCTTGAAAATCAAGGCTTTAATTTCTAACTGGTCGGGAAGACAGGATTTGAACCTGCAACCCCTTGGTCCCAAACCAAATGCTCTACCAAGTTGAGCCACTTCCCGAAAAATGGTGGAGAATGAGGGACTCGAACCCTTGACCCCCACGGTGCAAGCGTGGTGCTCTAGCCAACTGAGCTAATTCCCCAACAACAATTAAAATTATATATTAAAAATATTCACTTGTCAACGAAAAAATGCATTTTTTTATAAAAAAAATAAAAATATATGATATAATCTTTTTACGAGGTGTATAAATATGAATGGAAATAAGGCAATAACAAAAAGAGATGTAGACTTTGCTAAATGGTATACAGACGTTGTAACTGCAGCTAATTTAGCAAGATATTCAAATGTAAAAGGATGTATCATTTATGAAGCAAACGGAACCGCTATCTGGGAAAAAATTAAAGAAGTTCTAGATAAAAAATTTAAAGAAACAGGACATGAAAACGTTACAATGCCGATGTTAATTCCAGAGTCTTTATTAAGAAAAGAAAGTGAATTAGTCAAAGGATTTGCTCCAGAAGTTGCATGGGTAACTCAGGGAGGAAGCAAAGAATTAGAAGAAAGACTTTGTATAAGACCTACCAGTGAAACATTATTTAGTGATTATTACCATGAAGTTGTTAAATCCTATAAAGACCTACCATTAAAATATAATCAATGGTGCAATGTAATGAGATGGGAAAAAGAAGCAAGACCATTCTTAAGAGGTAGAGAATTCTTCTGGCAAGAAGGACATACTGTTCACGCTACAAAAGAAGAAGCTGAAGCTGAAACAAAAGGAATGTTAGAAGTATACAAAGACTTCTTTGAACAATATTTAGCTATTCCTGTATTAACAGGAAGAAAAACAGAAAAAGAAAAATTTGCAGGAGCTGATTATACCCTAACAGTAGAATCACTTATGTATAATGGAGTGTCACTTCAATCAGGAACAACACATTATTTTGGACAAAAATTCTCTAAAGCATACGATATCAAATTTGTAACTAAAGAAAATACATTTGAATACGCATACCAAACTTCATGGGGAGTATCAAATCGTATGATAGGTGCCCTAATAATGGTACATGGTGACGACAGTGGATTGATATTACCACCAAGAATAGCACCTAAGCAAGTAGCTATAATTAAAGCAACAACAGATGATGAAACTAACCAATTAGCAGAAGAATTAAATAAAAAATTATTAAATGCAAATATTTCTTCATATATTGATTCATCGGATAAATCCTTCGGATTCAAACTAGCGGAAGCCGAAGTAAATGGTATCCCAGTAAGAATTGAATTAGGAAAAAGAGATATTGCTAACAAAGTAATTACAGTATCAAGAAGAGATACCCTAGAAAAAGAACAAATTGAATTTGATATAGATATCGTCGAATACATAAATAATCTTATGGAAAATATTCAAACCAACTTATATGAAAGAGCTAAAACAAGAAGAGATTCAATGACATATCATGCAAAAACACTAGATGAAATCAAAAAAATTATGGATACTCAACCAGGATTTATCTATGCACCATGGTGTGGTGAAGAAGAGTGTGAGTTGAAAATGAAAGAAATTAAAGGATTAAAATCAAGATGTATTACTGAAAATAACGAAAAAGAAACTTGTCCAGTATGTGGTAAAAAATCTAAACATATTGTTGTTTGGGGTATCCAATATTAAAAAGTTATGATATAATAACAACTAACAAGAGGAGGAAATATGGAAATAGCAGTTATAATTGTATCAATATTATTAATCGCAATTGTATTATTACAAAGCGGTAAAGCGGAAAGTGCTAATATAATTCAAGGTGGTTCATCTGAATTATTTCAAAACAGAAAAGAAAGAGGACTAGAATTAGTTATAAGTAGATTAACATTTATCCTAGGTTTTACTTTCTTCGTATTATGCACATTCATATCATTTATGTAATATAATAGCAGGCATTGGGTCTGCTTTTTTAATAAAAAAAACAAAATTATGGGAAATTGTCATATATTATATAATGAAGTTGAAAAACAGCCCAAAATTTGGTATTATTGACTAGTAAAAATGAAAGGATGAAGATGATTATAAAATGTTAGAATTAAAAAAAATAACCAAAATATATCAAACTGGTGAATTTAAACAAACTGCATTGAATAATATTACAATTAATTTTAGAAATAATGAGTTTGTATCAATTCTAGGTCCTTCTGGGAGTGGAAAAACAACACTTCTTAATATAATTGGTGGCCTAGATAAATATACTAGTGGTGATTTAATAATAAATGAACTTTCTACTAAGGAGTTTAAAGATGGAGACTGGGATATTTTTCGTAACCATAGAGTAGGTTTCGTTTTCCAAAGCTATAATCTAATAACACACCAAACTATTCTGTCGAATGTCGAATTAGCTCTAACCTTATCTGGAGTTAATAAAGAAGAAAGAACAAAAAAAGCGAAAGAAGCCTTAAAAAAAGTAGGATTAATTGATCACATTCATAAAAAACCAAATCAATTATCAGGTGGTCAAATGCAAAGAGTAGCCATTGCTAGAGCACTAGTTAACGATCCAGAAATACTTCTTGCTGACGAACCGACCGGAGCACTTGACACTGATACTAGTAAGGAAATAATGAAGTTATTAAAAGACATTGCTAAAAAGAAATTAGTAATAATGGTTACCCATAACCAAGAACTAGCAGAAAAATATTCAACTAGAATTATAAGTATAAAAGATGGAGAAATTACTAATGATACAGACGAATACGATGGCAAAAACGATACACAACAAGAAGAGAAAATTAGAAAACAAAAAACTAAGAAAACAAGTATGAATTTTAAAACAGCTCTAAGTTTAAGTTTAAATAATCTACTAACAAAAAAGGGAAGAACATTATTAACTGCATTCGCTGGTAGTATTGGAATTATCGGTATTGCTTTGATTTTATCACTATCAACAGGAGTAGATAACTATATTGCTAGAGTTCAAGAAGATACATTAACTAGCTATCCCTTAACAATAGAACAAGCAACAGCTGATATGTCTAGTTTGATGCTAGACTTAGCTAATCAAAATCAAAGGGAAGAACATACAGATAATAAAATATATTCAAACGATTTAATGACAAGTTTAGTAGAAACAATGTCTAGCCAAATTAAAACAAATAATTTAAAAGAATTTAAAAAATATTTAGAAGAAAATCCAGACAATCTATCTGAATATGTAAACGATATAAAATATAGTTATAGTCTTGATTTACAAATATACAGCAAAGATACTTCAAAAATAACCAAATTAAACCCATCTACTGTATTTTCATCATTTGGATTTGCATCACAACAAGGTACGACAAGTCAAATAAACAACACGATGGGAAATAGAATTAATGTATTCAACGAACTATCCGAAAATACTACACTAATCAAAAACACATATGATATCTTAGCAGGAAGATTACCAGAAAAAAAAGATGAAGTAATCTTAATCGTAGATAGTTACGGAGAAATTAGTGACTATGCTTTATATGCTATTGGTTTAAAAGATCAAGCAGAATTAACAGAAATGACTACAAAAATAATGAAAGGTGAAGAACTTGAAGAGCCTAAACAAACAAGTTATACATACGATGAATTAGTGGGAGTGGAATTTAAATTAGTATTAAATACAGATTATTATGAAAAACAAAATGGCGTCTGGATGGATAAATCAACAGATGAAGAATATATAAAAGAAATAATAAATAATGGGCTAACTTTGAAAGTTGTAGGTATAATAAAACCAAACGAAGAATCGACAAACCAAACGAGTGGTGAAATTGGTTATACTAAAGAATTAACAGAATACGTAATAACTAAAATTAATGATTCACAAATAGCAAAAGAACAGCTTGCCAATAAAGATAAAAATATATTAACAAATATTCCATTTAGCCAATTATCAACATATGAAATGTCATTATTATCACTAGGCATAGTAGATTTAGAAAACCCATCATCAATTAATATTTATCCAAAAGATTTTACTTCAAAAGATTCAATAATTAAAATAATAGATAATTATAATGAAGAAAAAGAAGAAAATAATGAAAAAGAATCGGTTATTACATATACTGACTACGTAGGAATACTAATGTCAAGCATAACAACTATTGTCGATGTAATAAGCTATGTATTAATCGCTTTCGTAAGTATTTCATTAATAGTATCTTCAATAATGATTGGTGTAATTACATATATATCAGTTTTAGAAAGAACTAAAGAAATTGGTATATTAAGAGCAATCGGAGCTAGAAAAAAAGATATTTCAAGAGTATTTAATGCAGAAACATTTATAATCGGTTTAGCATCAGGAATATTAGGAATAACCATAACAATTTTACTAAATATTCCTATAAATATTATTATTGAAAACTTATCTGGAATCAAAAATGTATCAACACTACCAATAATAGGAGCTATAATACTAGTAATCATAAGTGTATTTCTAACAGTAATAGCAGGCTTAATTCCATCTAGATATGCAAGCAAGAAAGATCCGGTAGTGGCATTACGTTCAGAATAAGAGCAAAAGCTCTTTTTCTTTTATTTAAAATATGGTACAATATTATCACAGAGTTAAAAGGAGAAGTAAAAAGATGAAAAAGAAATTAATGTTAATAATCTCAATAATATTTATATGTCTATTAGCAGGATGTACAAAAGAAACAGAAGAAACAGATGCACAAAAGTTTGCTAAAGAGTATTCAACACTAACTGAAGATAATTATTTTGTATATAGAAAAAATGAAGAAATAGTGAAAATTTTAGAACATGGTACAGGAGTTATATACCTAGGTTTTCCAGAATGCCCTTGGTGCCAAGCGTATGTTCCAATGTTAAATGAAGTAGCAGATATTGAAGGATTAGAAAAAATATATTATTACAATATTTTAGAAGATAGAAAAAATAATACTGAAACATATCAAAAAATAGTAAATATAACAAAAGAATATCTACAATATGATGAAGAAGGAAATAAAAGAATATATGTTCCAGCAGTAATTGTTGTATCAGATGGAGAAATTATAGGTTTTGATGATGAGACATCTTATGATACAAAGGGATATGATTCACCAGAAGATTATTGGAAAGAAGAAGAACAATCAGAATTGAAAAAAAGACTAACAAAAATGATAAGTGAAATAATAGACAATAAATGTACAGATTGTAATAAATAAATTTTATAAACACCTAGTTTAAACTGGGTGTTTTTTTTATAATCATTGTTAATAATTAAAACAAAAAAAGTAAAATATATAACATCTTACGAATAATACTTATGAAGAATCATAGAAAGGAGTGAAAAAAATAAAAAAGATAATATTGATATTGTTATTTAGCTTATTACCTATTGTTCAAGTTAATGCTTCCGAATATCCAGAAATAACAGAAGATGTTGAAATAAGATATAAATGGTATAAAGAAATAGTAACAGGAGATTACTATTCCAAAAAAGATATTAAAGAAGGCGATTTAGTAAATGAAAACAATATAAAGTATGGAAGAATTAATGATTTTTACGAATCACAATATTGTGAATTATCCGAAGAATATTATAAGTTAGAAAAGCAACTTATGAAAGTTTATAAAAAGGTTGAAAATGTAAGATATATTTTATTTGAAGATTTCAATTATGAAGATAATATAAAGATTTATCAGAGTAATCAAGAGATAAATTTTGAAATACTTAGTAATGAAAATAATAAATTAAAAATAGATTTAAAGAAAAGATATATGAGTGAAAAACTCCTATTTATTATAGAAAATGCAAAAAACTATAAAATAAGCTTTTATACAGATAAAAACTTAGTAAATTATATTATATCAAAAGAAATAAATGAAGAGAAAATATTCTCTCCAGATAAAACATGGATAACAGAAAGGACAACCTATGTAAATTACCATACATATGAGAGTTTAGAAAATAGTGATTTGACAACCAAAACATCAGAATATTATAGATGTAGATATAGAGAAATCTATGTTTACAAATATGAAATAAAAAAAGAATATTATGATGATAATTATCATTTAAATGTAGAAGGATATATAAAAGATGTTAATGACTATAAAATTTTCTACAAGGGAATACCTATAACAAATACAATTGAAATTACTAAAGAAAAAATTGTTAAAGAACCAAAGTATATTTATATTGAAAATGAGAGTATAACAAAAGAAAATGATTCTTCAAAAAATGAAACTACTTGTTTGCCAGAAATAAAAACAGAAGTAAAAAGAGAAATAGTAGAAAAAGAGATTTTTAAAATACCTAAAAAAATATATATAATTATTATTTTAATGATTATGACAATTATTATTTTAATAATAAATATAATAAAAAATATGTCGCACAAAAATATTAACTAGTATTGTCGAATTCGTATAAAAAATAAATAATATATGCTAAATTAAATTAGAAAGAGGAAAAACATGTTGAAAATAAATTTTGAATTTAGAAAAGGTATATTCTTCATAAGATTAATAGGAAACCTGAACAATAAAAATTATAAAGAAAAAGAAAATATGTTGAAAGATTTAATCATAGAAAACAAATTCAAATATATAGTCATAAACACTAACTATTTGAAAAATATAGATTTAGATGGTTTGAATTATCTATTAGAAATATTCTACATTACTAAATCAAACGAAAGTAATCTAATCATATGTGATAAAAATAATATTTTTAAAAGGTTATTAAATAAGAGTATTCCAAGTATAAAAGAGGAAATAGAAGTTCTATAAAGGAGAAAAAATGGATAATTTGGGAGAAATAATAGTTGCAAATGAGGGATTAATTTATAAAATAATAAATAAATATAGAAATTATTTTGAAATAGAAGATTTATATCAAGTAGCTGTAATGGGACTAATAAAAGCGAGTAAAAATTATAATAGTGAATACGGTGCAAAATTCACATCATATGCTTACCCATTTATATTAGGTGAAGTAATAAAATACATAAATGAATTTAGAAATATTAAAATAAATAAAGATGTAGCAAAACTATATACAAAAATACTAAAAGCAATTGAGATTCTTTCTCAAAAATTAATGAAAATGCCATCCAATTATGAATTATCTTTATTTTTAGAAATTGATGAATCACTAATTGAAGAAGTTTTAATGGCAAATACAACAGTTGAAAGTCTAGATAGAATAATAAGCCAAGATGGTAAAGATTTAGAATTATACAACAAATATGGTTATTGTGATCATGGAATAGAAAACTATCCACTAATATCAGAATTAGAAAAATTACCACCATTAGAAAGAGCAATAATCCAAGCAAGATATTATGAAAATATGTCGCAAAGAGAAACTGGAATTACACTAGGTATGTATCAAGTTGAAGTATCACGTAGAGAAAAGAGGATTCTTGAAAAGTTAAAGGATAATATTGCAGCATAAACCAGAAACTAAGAGAAATATATATATAATAATTTCCCAGAATATAAAAAAATACCGTAGACTACAAAAAATTACTCAAAAAGAATTAGCCAAAAAATGCGGATATTCATATGCATACATAAGAAGAATAGAAGGACCAAATTGTCCGAAAAATTTTTCTATATTAACTATTTGTAATATATGCGACGCTCTAAATATTGAAGTTAGTTCAATATTTGAAAATAATGACATATAATAAAATATGAAATTAATAAGCAAATTAGATAGATATTTAGAAAATAAAAATTATGAACTCATTATCAAAGAAAATAAAATTAACATAATAAATTTTCAAGAAATAATAGATTTCTCCGTTAACAAGATTTCTTTAAGATGTGACAACAAAATAATTAATATTGAAGGTAAGAATTTAATAATAGCAAAAATGTTAGATGAGGAAATATTAATAACAGGTATAATTACTAATATAAGAATAAACTAAAAGCAAAGTACATAAAATTTTATAGGTGTACTATGAATAATAATTATATAAAAGTTTTAATTGAAGGTAAAAATGTTAATAATTATATAAAATGGTTAATAAATCAAAGAATAAATATAATTAATCTAAATGTAGTTAAACATAATGAATTAGAAATTATAATAAACTACAAAGATTATAAATTATTAAAAAAATACTCAAAAACATATAAGATAAAAATTATTAAAAAATATGGTACTTTAAAGTTAATTGAATTAATGAAAAGAAACTTATTCATTATTCTTTGGCTTGTTTTAGCAATAGCATTTTTGTATTTTCTTTCCAATATAATTTTTTCAGTAGAAATAGTATATAATGATAAAGAAATGATTGAAAATATAGAAAAAGAACTAAAAAAATATGGGATAGAAAAATACAAACAAAAAAAAGAATATACTTATTTAAGTAAAATCAAAGAAGAAATACTAAAAAATAATAAAGATACAATAGAATGGATAGAAATTATTGAAGATGGAACTAAATACATAGTAAGGTTGGTTGAAAGAAAAAAAGAAGAATTCATTAAAGAATATGAGTATCAATCAATTTCCACAACAAAAGATGCTATTATAACAAGTATTAAAGCTACCTCAGGTGAAAAGATAAAAGAAATAAATGAATATGTTAAAGCAGATGATATTATAGTTAGTGGTATAATTACTAAACCAGATAGTTCATTAGTATATACAAAGGCTAAAGCTACAATTTATGGAGAAGTATGGTATGAAATTAATATTGAGTATCCATATGTATATAAGGAAGAAAAAGTTAATGGAAAAAGTAAAGATGTTTATGTAATTAATTTTTTAAGTAAAAAGATTCCAATTTTCTCATATAAAAAATATAAAAATTTCAAAGTTGAAACAAATAATATAATAGAAAGCAATATATTACCTATAAGTATTTCAAAAGAAAAACAATATGAAGTAATTGTAAAAGAAGAAATATATACCTGGGAAGAAGCTATATCAAATGCTATAGATTTAGCAAAGAAAAAACTTCTAGAGAATAATAATAAAATAATCAACATAAAGAAGGTAGAAATACTAGATAAGCAAACTATTGATTCAAAAATAAAACTAAATCTATTTATATCAGTTGAAGAAGATATAACAAAAATAGTAGAGGTGAAAAAAGAAGAA
The DNA here is from genome assembly GCA_017409025.1 of Bacilli bacterium. Classification (GTDB taxonomy): domain Bacteria; phylum Bacillota_I; class Bacilli_A; order RF39; family UBA660; genus RUG705. Next base: position 131,858 of record JAFQTN010000001.1, read on the forward strand.
ACCAAAGAAAAAGATTTACAAAACTAGATAATTAATATATAATTATACTAGAATGGAGTGGAAAATATGATACAAACACAAACAATAGATATAGAACATGTTAGAAAAGTTTTGCAAAATTGTCCTCACTTCGATAAAATAGTTAATTATGAATATCCATATGGCGATACACTATCAAAAAAATTAATAGACTGGTATCGTGAATTAATATTTTCGGCAAATGGAGATAACGAAAAACAATTAATGTTAATAAATGCATTAGATAGAAGCTTGTACTTATACATAAAAGATAATAAATATAAAAGAGGAATAAGAAAAATTATAACAGATGAAGAATTAACATTTGAAGATAAGAATCTAATAAAGGATGTAATCAAGAAGTTAATAGAGTTCACAAGTAGTTACGAAAAAAAAGAAGTACTAGAATTTAATACTACAAAATGGTTATAAATTACTTCTTTTTTTTCTGAAATTTTGATATAAACTTTACAAATTAATTTGTTTTTTGCTATAATCTAAATGGAGGAAATAACATGGGAAGAGAATTAAGAAGAAAACAAGCAAAAAGAGAAAGAAAAAGTTTACAAAAAGAAGTTGTATCAGAAGAAAATCAAATAAAAAAACTTATAAAAATAACACTATTAATAGTTTTTATAGTATGTGTGATATATTTAATAGCAGCTTTGTTTATAACAAAAGAAGTAAATTGGTTTGATAAAGAGGATAAAAGTGAAACATTAGTAACAAATACTATCTTAGCTTCAGAAACATTTAAACAAAAAGAAGAAGAATATTATGTATATTTTTATGACTATAGTGAAGAAGATAGCGAAATAACATCAGCCGTAAGTAGCAAACTATCAACAAAAAAAGTTTATAAAGTAGATACTAGTTCTGCATTAAATAATAATTATGTGTCAGAAGAAAGTAATAAATCTGCAAAAAAATTAGAAGACTTAAAAGTAAAAGCATCAACTGTTATTAAAATTTCAGGCGAAGAAATAGTTGAATACTATGAAGACAAAGAAATAGTTAATAATCTAAAATAAAAATACAAGTAAAAAATACTTGTTTTTTTAAAGGTTTTATGATATCATTTATAAATGAATTATTTAATCCGCTGCAAATTTGCATGTTTGCACGATTAATGTAAAAAAAGGAGAGTGAATTTACGATGGCTAAAAACTTAATCGAAAAGATTACTAAAAAGCAAATTAATCCAAATATTCCAGAATTTAGAATAGGTGACACAGTTTGCGTAGATTGCAAAATCATCGAAGAAAAAGGTGGAAAATCAAAAGAAAGAATTCAAAAATTCGAAGGAATAGTAATCTCAAGAAAAGGAAAAGGAGCAACAGAAACATTTACAGTAAGAAAAGTATCTTCTGGTGTAGGTGTTGAAAGAACGTTCCCAGTAAATAGTCCAAATATTGCTTTAATTACTGTTGTTAAGAAAGGTAAAGTTAGAAGAGCTAAATTATATTTCTTAAGAGCAAGAGAAAGCCAATATAAGATTAAAGAAAGAAGATAAAATTAAGAATATTGTTTTTCTTGTATGGAGGAAAAGTGAAAAAATTAGTAAAAGAATTGATTCCGTATATAGTAATTATAATTGTGGTAATTTTATTAAGAACATTTATAGTTACCCCAGTAATTGTTGTAGGTGATTCAATGGTTCCTACTTTAGAAGATAATCAGATTTTGTTATTGAATAAATTAGATTATAAACTAAATGAAATTGAAAGATATGATATCGTGGTTGTTGAAGTAGCGAAAAGTGAAATAATCAAAAGGGTAATCGGATTACCAGGAGAAAATATTGAATATAGAAACAACAAACTATATATAAATGGACACGAAGAAGAAACTACTTATAATTTTGACACTGAAGATTTTACGTTAAAAAGCATATGTAATTGTGATAAAATTCCACAAGATAAATATTTAGTTCTAGGAGATAACCGAATGGTATCATCCGATAGTAGAATTATTGGACTAATTGACAAAGAAGACATCCTAGGAAGTACAAAGTTGAGCCTTTGGCCAATAAAAACAGTCAAATAAAGAGGTGGTTTTATGTCAATAAATTGGTATCCAGGACACATGGCAAAGACCAAAAGAGAAATAAAAGAAAATATAGATTTAATTGATATAGTTTATGAAGTAATAGATGCAAGAATCCCTAAATCATCTAAAAATAAAGATGTGGATGCTCTAATAAAAAATAAACCAAGAATATTAATCATGACGAAATATGATCTTTGCGATGAAGATAATACTAATAAATGGAAAAAATATTATGAGTCACAAGGATATAAAGTTGTTTTATTAGATTTAATAAACAAACCAAACATGCAACCAATTTTAGAAGAAACCACTAAAATTCTAAAAGAACTTAATGAAAAAAGAAAATCAAAAGGGTTAAAAGAAAGAAAAGCTAGAGCTTTAATTCTAGGAATACCTAATGTAGGTAAATCAACACTAATAAATAGACTAGTAGGAAAAAAAACAACTAATGTTGGAAATAAACCGGGAATAACTAAAAAATTAGAATGGATTAGAATTAATAATCAAATTGAATTATTAGATACTCCAGGTATTTTGTGGCCAAGATTAGATAATCAAATCGTAGCACTAAATCTTGCTTCTATGACAGCAATCAAAGAAGAAATCTTAGATTTAGAAGAAGTTGCTATACATATAATAAATACAATGATTAAATTGTATCCTAGTCAAATAAAAGAAAGATATAACATTGATTCTGAAAAAGATATTGTAGAAATTCTAGATAAAATTGGTAAAAAAATTGGTGCCGTAAGAAATAACGAAACCGATTATGAAAAGGTATATACTACAGTTTTAAAAGATTTAAGAGAAGGTTATTTAGGAAGAGTAACTTTTGATAGGCAATAAAATTAAGTAGGTGTTAAAATGCAAATAGATATAACAAAGTTATTAAATGGCTACACTGATAATATACAAATAAATGAAAAAGTATATATAACTGAAATATTATTAGAAACTTCTCTAATAGATGAATTAAAAGATGTTAACTTAAATGGTGATATTACATTAGATGAAGATAATAATTTAAATTTAACTGGAAAACTATATGGCGTTATGATTCTAAAAGATGATATAACTTTAGAACCAGTTGAATATAAATTTGAAACAGAACTAGAAGAAATAATAGAAAAAAATAAAAATATTTTAGATATTACAGATGTTTTATGGCAAAACATAATCGTAGAAATTCCTTCAAAGGTGCGAAGCACTAGTGAAGATATAAACCTAGAAGGAAATGGATGGAGAGTTATTTCAGAAGAGGAATTTTTAAAAGAAAGAAATAAATCAAATAATCCGTTTGCTAATCTAGATGAATTATTAAATACAAAGGAGGATAAATAAAATGGCAGTTCCATTTAGAAAAATTAGTAAAACAAGAAGAAATATGAGAAGAACTCATTATAAAGTTACAGCAAATGGTCTAGTAAAATGCTCAAACTGTGGAGAAATGATAAGACCACATAGAGTATGTGACAAATGCGGATTTTATAAAGGAGTTAATAAATTAGAAAAATAACTAATCAGAAATGATTAGTTTTTTTGTTAAATAATTACTATATATACAATAAAATTTTAAATTATCGACATTTTGTGATATAATTTATTTGAAAGTAGGTAATGATATGGCTAAATATAATGAAAAAAGAATGGTAGATGAAATAAGATTATTAGCATTAGATATGATAGATAATGCTAAAAGTGGTCATCCAGGAATAGTTTTAAGTGCCGCACCAATGATTTATACCTTATTTGCTAATCACATGGTATATGATCTTAAAAATCCAAATTGGTGCAATAGAGATAGATTCGTATTATCAGCAGGACACGGTTCAGCACTATTATATGCAACTATTTACGCTACTACCGGAGATTTTTCTATCGAAGATTTAAAAAAATTTAGAAGAATTAATTCTTCAACTCCAGGGCATCCTGAGTTAAATGTATCAAAAAGAATCGAAGCAACGACCGGAGCATTAGGTCAAGGATTTGCAACATCAGTAGGTATGGCGATTGCTGAAAAATATTTAGAAAGTAAATATAATACAAAAAAGTTAACTTTATTTAATTATAATATTTACTGCTTATGTGGAGATGGCGATTTAATGGAAGGTATTTCATATGAAGCCGCAGCTTTAGCAGGAGAATACAAATTAGATAACCTAATAGTTTTGTATGATGCTAATAAAGTAACTCTAGATGGAAGCCTAGATAAAAAATATAATGATAGAATCGCTGATATGTATGTAGCTTTAGGTTGGGATGTAATAACAGTAAAAGATGGAAATAAAATTGGAGAAATTGATAAGGCCCTAGAAGCAGCAAATAAAAATAAAAAACCAACACTAATAATTGCTAATACAATACTAGGAAAATATTCAGAATATGAAAACACAAATAAAATACATGGTAAATTAGATGAAAATGATCTACAACAAATAAGAGAAAAATTAAAATGGACAGGACCATTTAATATAGATGAAAGTAATTTACAAAAATTAAGAAGAATAATAAAAGATAGAAATCAAGGTGTATATGAGGATTGGTATTTAGATTATAAAGAATATATCAGCACTTTAAATGATAAAGAGGTAGAAGAACTAAATGATTATTTAAACGACGAAGATATCATTCTTAATCTAGATAAAGTAATAGATAAAGAAAAAATATTTATAGATAAACCAATGAGAGACATAAATTATCAAATAATGAATGTCATTTCTGCGTTCATAGATAGATTCATCGGAGGTTCAGCAGACTTATCATCATCAACCAAAACATATTTAAAAAATGGTGGAGATTTTAAACCAGATAATTATAATGGTAAAAATATTGCTTTTGGTATTAGAGAACACGCCATGGGAGCAATACTAAATGGAATCGCTCTAACAAATTTCAGATGCTTTGGTTCAACATTCCTAACATTTGCAGACTATTTAAAACCAGCAATCAGAAATGCTGCTCTAATGAACTTACCAGTAACTTATATCTTCACACACGATAGTATTTTAATAGGTCAAGACGGAGCTACACATCAACCAATAGAACAAATTGGAATGTTGCGTTCAATTCCTAACCTTGATGTTTATAGGCCATGTGACTATAAAGAATTAATTGGATCATGGAACCTAATACTAAAAAACAAAAGACCAGCAACCCTAATCGTATCAAAAAATCCTACCGAAAGTTATAAATATACATCTGTTGAAGAAGTATCTCTAGGAGGATACGTAATAAGTGAAGTTAAAAATAGATTAGATCTAATATTGATTGCATCTGGTTCAGAAGTAACCCTTGCTATGACTATAAAAAAAGAACTATTAAAAAGTTTTATTGAAACCAGAATTGTGTCTATGCCAAATATAAATGATTTCTTTAAACAAAGTAAAGATTATCAAAATCAAGTCTTGCCTAAAGGATATAAAAGAATGGTTTTAGAATTCTCTAATGATCCAAATTTATACAGACTAGTAAAAGATGCAGAAGATATTATTAATATAAATACATTTGGCAAAAGTGGAACCGAAGAAGAAATTTTAAATGAATTTGAACTAGATATTTCTAGTATAATTATAAAAATAAAAAACAATCTATAATTCGACAATTTAATACCATATATTAAGATAATATTAATTATGGTGATATTATGAGAACTTATTATATATTTAGAATTAATAAATATTTTGCATATATATATAAAAGATGGCCATATAAAATGTATAAAATTATTGAAGAGTTATACTATACAAAAGATTATGATATGTTATCAAGTTATAAATATTATCAAAGATTTGCTATCCCCTTTAACAAAATATCTTTAAATGAATATATATATAATCTCAATAAAAAGAACATAAACTATAGTAGAGATAATAACATTCATACAATATATAACGATAAATATAATAAACTACTAATTAATAATTCATGTATGATTCTAAAAACCAATGATATATATTCAATATTTTTAAACGATATTAACTTACATCTAGATAATCTATTTATCTGTGACTTTAAAAATAAAGATTATTTTTGGTTAGATTCTCTAAATAAAGATAGACAAAATAATTTAAGTTTAGTATAATTATCTAAGAAAGGACGATATTATTATGCTATGGGATATATTATATCTAGTAATTGGCCTAATCGTAGGTGGAGTAGTAGGTTTCCTAATTGCTAGAACTTATATGAAAAAATATTTAAAGAAAAATCCACCAATAAATGAACAAATGATAAAAACTATGATGAGTGGAATGGGAAGAACACCATCACAAAAACAAATAAATCAAATGATGAAACAAATGAATAAATTTATGTAAAAAAATTATGTAAGAGATAAGTAAAATAAAGGTATTTTTTTAGAGAGTCTATGGTTGGTGTAAATAGATAAATATCATATTTGAAAGCTACTCTTATAAATGTGACCAATCATCACCGGCTAAAACCGTTATTTAAATTAAGGTTATGCATTAATTTGTGTAATTAGGATGGTACCGCGGATTATTTCGTTCCTAAAGAATGAGATAATTCGCTTTTTATTTAGTTTAAGGAGGAATAAATATGAATATAACAATTGCAATAGATGGACCAGCAGGAAGCGGTAAAGGAACACTTGCTAAAGAATTAGCAAAAAAATATAATCTAATAAATATAGATACTGGAGCAACATATAGATGCGTAGCATTAAAAACTATAAGAGAAAATATTGATATTAACGAAACAGATAAAATCATTGAAATATCTAAAAATATTCAAATTGAATTAAAAGAAGACGGAACTGTTCTTATGGATGGAGAGGAAGTTACTAAAGAAATTAGAAGTAAAGAAGTAACAACAATTGTATCTCCAATATCATCAATTGTTGAAGTAAGAAAAAATATGGTAGAGATTCAAAGAAAAATTGCAGCTAATAATAATGTTGTAATGGAAGGAAGAGATATAACTACAATTGTTCTTCCAAACGCTAAATATAAATTCTACCTAGATGCCGAATTAGAAAGTAGAGCAAAAAGAAGATATAAGGAAAATCTTGAAAAAGGCATTGACATGACATACGAAGAAATCTATGAAAATATCAAGAAAAGAGATTATAACGATATGAATAAAGAAGTAGGTGCCTTAAAAAGAACTGATGAACAAGTATATATTGATACAACTAATTTAACTATTGAAGAAGAAGTAGAAATTATAGGAAAGATAATCGAGGGTGATAAAGATGAAAAAATTGACAGGTAACGAAATAATTAGAACATATATAGAATTTTTTAAAGAACGTGGACATAGTGAAATAGAATCAGCAAGCCTAATTCCACACGATGATCCAACAGTATTATGGATTAATGCAGGAGTAACCCCATTAAAAAAATATTTTGATGGAACAATCGTACCTCAAAATAGAAGAATGACAAGTTGTCAAAAATGTATTAGAACTGGGGATATCGAGTCAGTTGGACGTACTGCAAGACATCACACGTTCTTCCAAATGTTAGGAAACTTCTCTATTGGAGACTATTTTAAAACAGAAGCATTAACGTGGGCATATGAACTATTAACAAGTCCTAAATACTTTGGTATTGATAAAGAAAAACTATATGTAACAATCTATCCAAGTGATAAAGAAGCATATGATTTATGGATAAATTTAGGTATGCCAAAAGATCATATCATCAAACTAAGAAATAATTATTGGGAAATTGGTGAAGGACCAAGTGGACCAGATTCAGAAATATTCTTTGATAGAGGTCCTAAATTTGATCCAAACAAACAAGGAATTAAACTATTAGAAAAAGAATTGGAAAATGATAGATACATTGAAATATGGAATAACGTATTTAGTCAATATAACGCTGTTGAAGGTGTTCCTAGAGATAAATACGAGGAACTTCCAAGTAAAAATATAGATACTGGTATGGGTGTAGAAAGAATGGCTTGCATCATGCAACAAACAGAAACTAATTATGAAACTGACTTATTTATGCCTATAATGAAAAAATTAGAAGAAATAGTATTAATAAAATACTTAGGTCAAATGGAATTTAAAGTAATTGCTGACCATATCAGAACTTTAACTTTTGCCTTATCAGATGGAGCATCATTTGAAAACTATGGAAGAGGATATGTTTTAAGAAGACTATTAAGAAGAGCTTCTCGCATGGGCAGAAAACTAAACATTTCACATACATTTATGGCTTCACTAGTAGACGTAGTAGTAGACATATACAGAGAAATCTATCCAGAACTTGAAAAAAATAGAAATATGGTAAAAGAACTAATAACTAAAGAAGAAGAATTATTCCAAAAAACACTATTACAAGGTGAAAAGAAATTAGAAGAAATATTTTCTACATCAAAAAATAAAATGATTAGCGGAGAAGATGCATTTAAATTATACGATACCTATGGTTATCCAATAGAATTAACTGAAGAATGTGCTGAAGAAAGAGGATTCATCGTAGATAATGAAGGATTCCAAAAACATATGGACCTTCAAAAAGAACAAGCCAGAAGAAACCGCAAAGTAGATGCTAGTATGAATATTCAAAACGAATTACTTCTAAACTATAAAGAAAAAAGTGATTTTATTGGTTATGAAAAACTAAGTTCAAAAACTTATATTGAAGCAATTATTAAAAATGATAAATTCGTAAATAAATGTAATACTGAGTGTTATATCTTCTTGCAAGAAAATCCATTCTATGCAGAAAGTGGAGGACAAGTAAGTGATTCAGGATATTTAAAAAATAATAGCTGTAAACTAGAAGTAATAGATGTTATAAAATGCCCAAATAAACAACACTTATTAAAAGTTAAAGTACTAGAAGGAACAATTATAAAAGGCGAAAGTATTATTACCCACGTAGATAAATCAGCAAGAGAATCTATCTGTAGAAACCATAGTTCAGTTCACTTGCTTCAAAAAACACTACAAGAAAAACTTGGAGGAGAAGTTCACCAAGCAGGAAGTAGAGTAGACAAAAATACCTTCAGATTCGATTTTACTTATAGAGGAAGATTGTCTGATAAATTACTAATTTCTATTGAAGAAGAAGTAAATCAAAAAATAAATAAAGGAATAGATACAAAAATAGAATATATGCCACTAGAAGATGCTAAAAATAAAGGAGCTATGGCTTTATTCGAAGATAAATATGATGATGTAGTTAGAGTAGTTACAATGGGAGATTCTATTGAACTATGTGGTGGAACTCATGTTAAAAATACTAAAGATATTGAAAGAATAGCTATTCTAAGTATTGAAAATAAAGGTAGCGACACATATAGAATTGAAGGAACAACCAGAAAAAATATTGCTAGCGAATTAAAAAAAGTAGTAAAACCATATACTGAAGAAATATCTAAATTACTAGCAAAAACAAAAAATATTATTAAACAAGCTAAAAAAGAAAAAATAGATCTAGATTTTGACTTTGAAATTAATCCACAAGTTTTAGATAGTTATAAAGATGTAATCTACTATAAAGAACAATTAGAAAGATTAAAATTATCAGTTAAAAAACTAGAAAAAGAATATAACGAAAGTATAGCTAATAAATCTATTAGTAACATCGATGAAATAACTAAAAATAAAGAAGTGATAAATGGCAACAACGTGCTAATAGTTATAACTAAAAACTATGAAGTATCAATCTTAAAACAACTAGTAGATAATATTACTAACTCACTAGAAAACTCTTTTGTATTACTAGCTAATCAAAACAAAGATAACGTTAATATAATATGTAAAACAAATATTAATAATGAAAATATTCATTGTGGTAATATTGTAAGAGAAATCTGTCAAAAATGTAGTGGTAATGGCGGTGGAAATCAATTCTTCGCTCAAGGTGGTGGAAGTGATGCCAAAGACTTATCTAAATATTTAAAAGAATTAAAAGGAAAATTTTAAAATGATGTATTGAAAAGTAACTTAAATAGTTATCTTTTCTTTTTTTATTACCCTATGGAAAATACATCAAATATTTAAATAATGTTTACATACACATTTCAATTATTTTTTTGAATTAAATTATAAAAATAAAACATACTATAAATATGAAAAATATCAAATCTTATAATTTATATATGTTCGTATCAACCCTAACAAGAAATATTATTGATATATATTCTGTAGTTTTACTATATCAAAATAGATTCTCTGTAAACAATATCATAGGAATATATGCCATAACATATTTTATTGGTTCATACATAAGCACTTTAAGTATAAAGATAGGTAATTCTATCGGATTTAAATATATATTGATATTCTCATCAATCATAACAAGTATATCTTTTTATATTATAAATAAATCTAATGATCCATATATCATATCTTTATTCTTATCATTATCAATATTTACATATCATCCAATAAAACACTATTATGGAATAAATCTATTAAATAAAAAAGATGAAATAGGGAATACCATTATCTTAACATATATAGCAACTATCTTATCCTCATACTTTGCGATTAAAGAAGTTAAAGTAATTTATCTAGTAATTATTTCACTTCTAAGTATTATTCCATCATTATTTATAAAAAAAGAACAAAAGCAAAAAATAACTTATCCAAAAAGCATTCCTAAAAAAACTCTAAACTTTTTTATTTTAGATCAAACTAAAATATTATTTCTCTTATTACAACCATTGTATTTATACACAATATCAAATACACTTTCATATGTAGGAATATTCAATATTATCATAACCATCTCTTCGATAATGTATATCTATTTCTTTGCCAATAAAAAGGATGTAGAAAAATACTATAAATACATAAATATTGCCTTTGTCGTTATTCTCTTATTAAAACTAAATATTGATAATAAAATCATTCTTTTAATAATCGCTTTTCTTGAAGGAATAGGGATTAAAACTAACGAATTAATAAGTACTATGAATCTATATAAAAATAAAAAATATCCTCAAGGATATATAATAGTAAGTGAAATAATTTTCTGCCTAGTAAGAGGATTATTCCTAAGCATTATCTATATCTTTAAAATTAACTTAAAATCAAGTTTATATCTTTTATTAATAGGAATATTCTTATTAAGTTTCCAATATAATAAAACCTGTAAAAAATAGTTCTAACTAACTAATCTCTACAGGTAGTTTTTATTTTATAATTTTTTCAGTATTTTTAAAATTGATCTTAGAAATTTGATTTAACTTTTCTATTCCAAACTTCTTAATAATTTCTTTTCCTACTGAATCAACAATATCTCCAGCACCTTTAGGTATCTCTAAATCAACATCTTTGCTAATCTTATCCATTTCTATAAGAAAAACATATCTACTAATTAAAGAAGCACAAGCAACTGATAAACATTGATCCTCTGCCTTTGTTAAAAAAGTAATATTATAAACCTTAAATTTAGCATCACTTAAATGATTATAATAACTTCTGGGGTTTTCAAACTGATCAACAACGATATAATCGTAGGGATATTTTCCTTTATCAGCAAAATTACTCAAAACTTTATTATGTAAAATTGCTTTCATTTTATTCATATTCATATCACTACTATATAATTCGTTATATTGTTTATTATTTAAAACAAAAGTATGATAAGGAATTTTCTTAATAATTTCAGGAACCACTTTCTTTATTTCAGAATCACTCATCTTTTTAGAATCTTTTACCCCAAGTTCCAACAAAAAGTCTATATTATCTTTAGTAACGTAAGCAGCAGTAACGACTATCGGCCCGAAATAATCACCAGTACCAACTTCATCACTACCAATAGAATTGATTCTAAGAGGAATTTTTCTTTCTACTTCTTTTTTTTCTTTTTTATCATCACTACTTTTAACTTCAGCTTTTCCGTAGTTGATTTTTTCTGTTTCAATCCAAAAGTCCGCTGCTAAATCAGCATCTCTTCCTTGGAATACTACTTTCCCAGATTGATACATTGTAACAACTGTATCCCCATCATCAGCTTGAAAAATAGCATAGGGCGGAGTTTTTTCTCTCTTAAAATCTTCGAAATATTCCACCATCATTTCTTTTGTTTTTTCACCAACATTTAAAACTTTTGTAATAACTTTCTGAGCCATATATAATTAACACCTCATTAACATTTTAACACATTTTTCTTTATTTTTATCATATTTTATTATATAATTATCTCGGAGGTAAGATAAATGAATATAAATATTGTCGACGCTATTATATTATTAATAATTTTATTAGGAGGAATAGTAGGATTTAAAGAAGGTGTTATCAAAAAATTAACCACTATTGTAGGTTTAGTTTTAGTAGTAATCCTATCATTTGTACTAAAAAACTACTTATCAGTATTCTTCTATGAAAACTTACCATTCTTTGACTTTTGGGGATTATTCAAAGGATTACAAGTTTTAAATGTAGTCTTATATGAAATGCTAGCCTTTGTAATTATTGCTTCAGTATTAATGATTGTGTATAAAGTATTATTGGGATTAACAGGATTAATTGAAAAACTACTAAAAGCTACAGTTATTCTTAGTATTCCATCTAAAATCATAGGTTTTTTTGTAGGTTTATTTGAATACTATATTTGGATATATCTAGCACTATTTATATTAACTTTACCAGTATTTAACATAAAAGAAATATATACATCAAAAGTAGCAACTTTCATTATTACAAAAACACCAGTATTATCAAAGTATACAGGAAAAACAGTTGAAATATACAATGAACTATATGAAATAATAGATACAGCAGGAGAAAAAAAGAGTGAAAAGTTAAACGAAGATGCAATGGAGGTAATGTTAAAATACGAAGTAATAACACCTGAATCTGCTCAGAAATTAGTAGATAAAAATAAAGTTAATGTAGAAGATGACAGCTTTATAAGTAAATACAAATAAAAGAAAAGGAGATATTATGGAAATAATACATTTAACAAACGAAAATTTTAATGAATTAATCAAAGAAAAAATTTTAGTAGATTTCTATGCCAACTGGTGTGGCCCATGTAAAATGATAGCACCAGAACTAGAAAGAGTAGAAAGTAATATCAAAGTAGTAAAAGTAGATGTAGATGAATTTGAAGATTTAGCAAAACAATACGGCGTAATGAGTATTCCAACTTTAATTTTATTTAATGATGGAAAAGAAATAAAAAGAAATATCGGTTTTATTGATAAAGATAGAATTGAAAAATTCATAGATTAGTGTATCAAAAAAAGGTTGACAGCATATATTTAATATGTTAATATATTAAATGTGTGAAGGAGGAATAATAATGGCAGTTAAAATGAGATTAAAAAGAATGGGGGCAAAAAAAGCTCCATTTTATAGAGTAGTAGTTGCAGACTCAAGAAGTCCAAGAGATGGAAAGTTCATAGCTTTAATAGGGACTTATAATCCATTAGTAACTCCTGCTGAAATTAATATCAATGAATCTTCAGCATTAGAATGGTTAAATAATGGAGCTATCCCAACTGATACTGTAAAAAATATCTTAAGTAAAGCAGGAATTATGAAAAAATTCCATGACTCAAAACAAGGTAAATAATGAATTTAGTAACATTAACAGAAACTATAATAAAGAAAATTGTTACTGATCCTGAATCTGTATCTGTAAAAGAATTTGAAACTGAAGAAGAAAATACTATTCAAATAGAAGTTTTAATTTCAAGTGATGATATGGGAAAAGTAATAGGTAAAAATGGTAAAATAATTAATAGTATCAGAACTATAGTTCAAGCATCTTCTTCTTTAGAAGATAATAAAAAAGTAAAAATTAATGTAGATTCATATTAAAAAGCAGTAATGCTTTTTTTTATATATGTAAATAAAACTCTTTATAACTTGAAGTATATTTGATATAATATATACATACGATAAAAATCAAAGAAAGGACTTAATAATGGATAGAGTATTATTTAGTATAGGACCAATAACTATATATTGGTATTCAATAATAATGTTAATAGCTGTACTAGTAGGTATTTTCTTATCAATTAAAGAAAGTAAAAAAGAAGCGCTTGAATCGTTTGTATCAGATCTAATAACATATATCATAGTATTCGGAATAATTGGTGCAAGATTATACTATGTAATTTTTAACTTTGATAATTATAAAAACAATTTACTATCAATATTTAAAATATGGGAAGGCGGAATAGCTATATATGGTGCTATTATTGGCGGTTTCATAGCAATAGTATATTTAGCTAAAAAAAGAGATAAAAGTATTATCAAAACAACAGATATAATAGTACCAGGATTAATATTGGCTCAATCAATAGGTAGATGGGGAAATTTCTTTAATGGAGAAGCTCATGGTACTGAAGTTTCATTAGAATTCTTAAAATCATTACATTTACCAAACTTCATAATTGAAGGTATGCATATAAATGGAGCATATTATCATCCAACATTTTTATATGAATCGTTATGGTGTTTTCTAGGATTTATAATATTAATGATTTTAAGAAAAATAACTAAAAGAAAAAAAGGAATAATAACATCTAGTTATTTTATCTGGTATGGAATAGGTAGATTATTTATTGAAGGACTAAGAACTGATAGTCTATATTTAGGTAATTATCGAATAAGTCAAATAGTATCAATAATTCTAGTAATATTGGGAATAATAGGAATTATAATAAGTGTAGTGAAAGGAAATAAAAATGAAAGAAAAATATGATGTAATAATAATTGGTTCTGGAATAGCCGGAATGACTGCTGGAATATATCTTAAAAGAAGCGGATTAGATGTCCTTATAATTGAAGAAAATGCCCCAGGAGGAACATTAAACAGAGTTAATATAATTGAAAACTATCCAGGATTTATAAAGACAGACGGTCCATCATTAGCAGCAGAAATATTTAATCAAGTAAGAAATCTAGATATAGAATATTTTTTTGACAAAGTAGTTAAAGTAGACTTAACAAAAGAATTAAAAAAAGTAGTTACCGGTGGAGCCACACTATATTGTAAATACTTAGTTATAGCAACAGGTAGATTAAGCAAAAAATTATTTAATAATGACGATAGATATATAGGAAAAGGAATAAGTTATTGTGCACTATGTGATGGTAATTTATATAAAGGAAAAGAAGTAATCGTAGTAGGGGGAGCAAATTCAGCATTAGAAGAAGCTCTATATCTATCTAGTATTTGTAAAAACGTAACAATGGTAGTAAGAGGAGAAACACTAAGAGGAGATGAATCTCTAATAAATCAAGTTACAGAAAAAAATAATATAAAAGTTGTGTATAATTCTAATGTTAGTGAATATAATATAGAGAATAACAAATTGGTATCTGTTAAATTAGATGATGAATCTATTATAGATACTGCTGGATTATTCATATCAATTGGAAGCGTACCTAGTGCAGATATGTTTGATGTAGAAAAAGATAAAGGCTTTATAATTGTCGATACCGAATGCATGACAAATATAGAAAACGTCTACGCGTGTGGAGATGTTATCAAAAAAAGTGTTTATCAATTAACAACAGCTGCATCAGAAGGTACCATAGTAGCATATAGTATAATAAAAAAGAATAAAAAGTAAAAAATAAAAAAGACAAAATAATATACCAAATTATTAATATTGAAAATAGCTAAAAAAGAATTGACAATAAAGAAATAGTTTGGTATATTATTAACTGTCATCAGAAATTATTAAGATGATTTTTATATTTAATTTTATACCTTTTAAACTTTTTAAAAAAAAGTCAAAAAAACTGTTGACAATAAGTAAATAG
>JAFQTN010000037.1 GCA_017409025.1 Bacilli bacterium
GGATTAGTTTTAAAAGTTTTAAAATGGTTAGGAATAATATTTATAATATTTTTAGTTATAGATGTTGTGGCTTTAATTTTATTTTCCATTTCTGGAAATTTTGTTGAATATCATGGTGCATCCACAATTTGTAAAATAGAAGATAAAGAATATGAAATTGAATTTGGAACAGACAAAAAGTTTAGCTGTAAAAATTGTTCAAATGAGATGAAAGAAGAAATAAAAAAAATAGTTGATTTTAATGATATAGATAGTAGTATGGTAAAAATAGAAAAATATTTTGAATCCAATAACGGAACTTGTGAATAACAAATTACAATTTAATGAGCAGATCTGTAAAAATATTTGCTTTTTTCATGTTATAATATAACTGAAAGACAAATAGTAATTTGAAAGTGAGATGAAAATATGGCAATGTGGAATCCTTGGCGAGGCTGTAAAAAGTGTAGTGATGGTTGTTTACATTGCTATATTCATAAAGGAGATTTCAAAAGAAATGTTAATACTAACGAAATAGTAAAAACCAAAGATTTTGAAAAGCCAATAGAAAAATTAAAAAACGGAAATTATAAAATGAAATCGGGCATAGTCTATACTTGTTTTTCAACAGATTTTTTAATTGAAGAAGCAGATGCATGGCGAAAAGAATGTTGGAATATGATTAAAGAAAGACAAGATTGTACTTTCTTATTCTTGACTAAAAGAATTGATAGATTTATGAAATGTATTCCAGATGATTGGAAAGATGGTTATGATAATGTAGTTGTTTGTTGTACTATTGAAAATCAAAAAAATGCAGATTACAAATTATCAATTTTTAATAAGTTACCAATAAAACATAAATGTATAACTGCTCAACCTTTATTAGAAGAAATTGTTATTGAGAAATATCTTGATGATATTGAACTTGTTGTAGTAGGGGGAGAATCTGATTTCAATGCAAGAACATTTAATTATGATTGGGCTTTAAGTATCAGAGAACAATGTATTAGAAAAAATGTGAATTTTGAATTTAGACAATGTGGTACTTATACTATAAAAGATGGAAAACAATATAAAATTCAAACAAAAGATTTGACTAAACAAGCTAAATTAGCAAATATTAATTATAAGAGACAGTAATATAAAATACAAATGCAACTAAAAGTTGATATTAAAAATAACTATATTAATATATACTTGATGTATGAAAGGAGTAAGTCTAATGAAGTTTGGTGATAATTTAAAATTAATTAGAAAAAATAAAAAGATGTCGCAAGAACAACTTGCTGAAAAAATGAATGTATCAAGACAGTCGGTATCTAAATGGGAAACTGGTGAAGCATATCCAGAAATGAATAACATTTTAGAATTATGTAAAATCTTTAATTGTAAAATAAATGATCTTGTACATACTGATATGACAGATATTTCTTCGTTAGATGAAGAAATTGTTATGAGTGTAGTTAAATTTAATGAAAAAAAGCAAAAAGAAGTTAAAACATTAAGTAATGTAATTAGCCTAATAGGAAAAATTGGTGCAATTGTTTTAAAAGTTGCAATACCATTTATTATATTAGGAATGATATTAGTTCCTTATATAGTTAATAATATTGAAATTAAGGACAATGAAATAGTATTTAAAACGGAC
>JAFQTN010000014.1 GCA_017409025.1 Bacilli bacterium
AACATTTTTCCAACAAAAAAGTAAGGTTTAGTAAGCTTAAAATTCGGTAAAACAATAAGCAACCTTACAAATTAATTATACTCTATTTTTGAAAAAAATAAAAGACTATTAACAAAATTTACTTTGTCAACAGTCTGAAAAGTTAATGTAATAAATTTACATTAACTTTTTTTTTTGATATAATTTTTATAGTAGGGTAACTACATAAAAAGAGAATATGGAGGATAAGAATGATTAATGTAAAAAGTGAGATAATGTCACTTAAGAGAGTATTATTGCATAGGCCTGGTAATGAGTTATTAAATTTAACACCTGATTCATTACAAAGATTACTATTTGATGATATTCCTTATTTAAAAATAGCAAGGGAAGAACATGATGAATTTGCTAGGATTTTAAAATCTAATGGAGTAGAAGTAGTATATCTTGAAGATTTAATGACTGAAGTATTAGATTTAAATCCAGAATTAAAAGAAAAATTTATTAGACAATTTGTATATGAAGCTGGAATTAAAACACCAAAATATAAGAATAGTGTAATTAAATTTTTGATGGGGTATACTGATAATAAAGAATTAGTTTTAAAAACGATGGAAGGTATTAATATTAATGAACTTCATGCGATGGAAAGGGATATGGAACATTCATTGGTAGACTTAGTTACTGAAGAATCTAAATTTTTAGCAGATCCAATGCCTAATTTAGTGTTTACTAGAGATCCATTTGCGTCTATTGGGAATGGTATTAGTTTAAATAAAATGTATTCAGTAACTAGATGTAGAGAAACAATATATGCTGAATATATATTTAATTATCATCCTGATTATAAAGATACAGTTAAATATTATGATAGATATAATCCGTATCATATTGAAGGTGGAGATATATTAGTACTTAATGATCATATATTAGCTATTGGGGTTAGTCAGAGAACATTACCTGAATCAATAGAACAATTAGGATTAAATTTATTTAAAGATCCAGAATGTCCTTTTGATACAGTATTAGCATTTACTATTCCTAATGCACGTGCATTTATGCATTTAGATACAGTTTTTACTCAAATAGATTATGATAAATTTACATATCATCCTGGTATTATGGATACTTTACAAGTATTTGAAATAAAAGAAGATGTTATTGAAGGTGTTAAAGTTAGAGAAATAAATGATAGTTTAGAAAATATTTTGGAAAAATATTTAAAAAGAGATATTACTTTAATACCTTGTGGTGGAGGAGATAAAGTAATATCAGAAAGAGAACAATGGAATGATGGTTCTAATACTTTGTGTATAGCACCAGGAGTAGTAATTGTATATGATAGAAATAATATTACTAATTCAGTTTTAAGAAGATATGGTATTAAAGTATTAGAAATGCATGGTTCTGAACTTTCTCGTGGTAGAGGTGGACCAAGATGTATGAGTATGCCACTTATTAGGGAGGATAGATAATGAATTTAAAAGGCAGAGACTTTTTAAAACTATTAGATTATACTCCAGAAGAGATTAGATATTTAATTGATTTAGCTAAAAAATTTAAAATAATGAAACATGAGGGCGTAGAGCATAAATTTCTAAGTGGTAAAAATATTGTAATATTATTTGAAAAAGATAGTACTAGAACTAGATGTTCATTTGAAGTTGCTGGTTATGATTTAGGAATGGGTGTTACTTATTTAGGTCCTACCGGTAGTCAAATGGGTAAAAAAGAAAGTATTGCTGATACTGCAAGAGTATTATCTAGAATGTATGATGGTATTGAATATAGAGGTTTTAGTCAAGAAATAGTAGAAGATATTGCTAGATATTCAGATAAACCTGTTTGGAATGGACTTACTGATAGTTTTCATCCTACTCAAATGTTAGCAGATATTATGACTGCAGAAGAACATTTAGGTGATATGAAGGGAAAAACAATTGTTTTTAGTGGAGATACTAGAAATAATATAGGTAATTCTTTAATGGTTGTTTGTGCTAAACTTGGAATTAATTTTACAGCGTGTGCTCCAAAAGAATTATGGCCTGAAGAATCTTTGGTGGAAACGTGTAAAAGAATTGCTAGTCAAACAGGTTCAATAATTCGTATGACTGAAGATGTTATGGAAGGTACTAGAGATGCTCATGTAATATACGCTGATGTATGGGTATCAATGGGTGAACCGGAAGAAAAATGGGCTGAGAGAATTAAGTTATTAAAACCTTATCAAGTAACTATGGATATGATGAATAATGCTAATAAAGATGCAATATTTTTACATTGCTTACCATCATTTCATGATACTAATACGACAATTGGTAAAGATATACAAGAAAAATTTGGACTTACTGAAATGGAAGTTACAAATGAAGTGTTTGAAAGTAGTAAATCAAAAGTATTTGATGAAGCAGAAAATAGAATGCATACAATAAAAGCAGTAATGTATGCAACGATGGGGGAAGATTATGAGGATAGTAGTAGCGCTTGGAGGTAATGCTTTAGGTAAAACTCCAGAAGAACAATTAGAATTAGTAAAAGAGACTGCAAAACAAATTGTTAAAATAGTTGAAGCTGGATATGAGGTAGTTGTGGTTCATGGAAATGGACCACAGGTTGGAATGATAAATTTAGCGTTTGATAGTTCATATCAAAATGAAAGCGGAACACCACTTATGCCATTTGCTGAATGTGGTGCTATGAGTCAAGGTTATATAGGGTATCATTTACAACAAACTATTACAGATGAATTAAATTTAAAGAAAATAGATAAAGAATGTGTGACAATCATTACGCAGGTTGAAGTAGATCCTGATGATCCTGCATTTGATAATCCGACTAAACCTGTAGGAATGTTTTATAGCAAAGAACAGGCAAAAGAAATTGAAAAAGAAAAGGGCTATACATTTGTAGAAGATGCTGGTAGGGGCTATAGGAGAGTAGTACCGTCTCCAAAACCTGTCAGTATCGTGGAACAGGATGTTATAAGACAACTTGTAAGTGATGGAAATATTGTAATTACATGTGGTGGTGGTGGAATACCTGTAAGAGTAGATAGAAAAGATGGTTATGAAGGTGTAGATGCTGTTATTGATAAAGATTTTGCAGCATGTAAATTAGCTAAAGTAATTGATGCAGATGTTTTATTAATTCTTACAGCGGTATCTAAGGTATGCATTGGATTTAATACTCCAGAACAGAAAGAACTTGATGAAATTACTATTCATGAGGCTTTAGAATATGTTTCTCGTGGTGAATTTGCTAAGGGAAGTATGCTTCCTAAAGTAGAAGCGTGTATTGATTTTGTCAGGGATTCATCAAATGGAATTGCAATTATTTCGGCACTTAAAGATGGGCTTAGTGCTTTAAATGGAAAAACAGGTACTAGAATAACTAAATAAGAAGGGAGAAAAAATGACAAAGAAAAAAAGTAAAAAGACAATGCTTTCTGCTTTCTCAATAATACTTATTATGATAGCAGTATTAGCAATTGTCTCTCATTTATTACCACAAGCACAGTTTATAAATGATGAGATAGTAAATGGTAGTGGTGTAGTTGGTGCTAAATTATCAGAAGTTCTAATGAGTCCAATATTAGGATTTCAAGATGCTATGGATGTGTGTGTATTTATTATAATACTTGGTGCATTTTTAGCTGTAGTTACTAAAACAGGGGCGCTTGAAACAGGGATAAAGGTTTTAATTAAAAAATTAAAGGGAAGAGAATTATTATTAATTCCAATACTTATGTTTATCTTTAGTATTGGTGGAACAACATATGGAATGTTAGAAGAAACTGTAGGTTTTTATGCATTATTAGCTGCGACAATGGTTGCTGCTGGAATGGATACTATCGTTGCTTCTGCGACAATATTACTTGGTGCAGGAGTAGGTGTACTAGGATCTACTATTAATCCTTTTGCTGTAGGCGCGGCAGTAGATGCATTACCAGAAGGAATTGTAGTTAATCAAGGGGTAATTATCGCAATTGGGATAGCACTTTGGTTGGTAGCTTATGTAATTGCAGTATTATTTGTAATGAATTATGCTAAGAAAGTTAAGAAAGATAAAGGGTCAACATTTTTATCACTTCAAGAACAAAAAGCAATGGAAAGAAGATATGGCAAGAAAGAAGAAAATGCAGATGTTAAATTAACTGGAAAACAAAAGGTAACATTATGGATATTTGGTTTATCATTTTTAGTAATGATAATAGGATTTATTCCATGGGATTCTTTAGGAATAGAATTTTTCTTAGATAAAACAGGATTTTTAACTGGATCTCCACTTGGTTGGTGGTGGTTTAATGAAGGGTCTCTTTGGTTTTTGATAGTTACAATTTTACTATGTGTAGTTAATAGATTTAGTGAGAAAGAAACTGTTGAAACATTTATGGATGGTGCCGATGATATGATTAGTGTAATATTAATTATTGGTGTTGCACGTGGGGTATCTGTTTTAATGAGTCAAACATATTTAGATAACTATATTATTTATAATGCAGCAGAATTATTAAAAGGAATGCCTGCAATATTATATGCTCCATGTAATTTTATACTTCATATATTCTTATCTGTTTTAGTGCCTTCTTCATCAGGAATAGCAACATTATCTACACCAATTATGGCACCATTAACTAGTCAATTAGGATTTTCAGTTGAAGCTAATGTTATGATAATGGTTGCTGCCAATGGACTTGTAAATTTAATTACTCCAACATGTGGAGCAATTATGGGTGGGCTTGCTTTAGCTCGTGTAGAATATTCTACTTGGGCTAAGTGGTCATGGAAAGCAGTATTATATATAGGACTTGCATCAGTTATTATTTTAACTTTAGCAATGTTAATATTTTAATTAATAAGAACTTCATTGTTCGTAAAAAACAATGAGGTTCTTATTTTTGATGATATTATTAATTATAATGAGGATAATTGTAAAATTGACTTTTTTAAAGAAGTATGATAGAATTTTCTAGCAGGTGAAAAAATGAAAAAGATATATACATTTACACTAGAGAGTGATGAATATCCCTCGGAAAAATTTAATAATACTCTCAAATTAGTTGCTTATATGTTATATATGGAAATTTATACATGTGATGAAGAAGATTATATTCCTTTAGTTATAAATAATAAAATAAATAGTAATAATTTTAAAAATGATAATAATTATAACGGTTACAATAGTTATAATTTTGAATATGATATGGTAATAGATGGAAAAGTTTATTATGAACCATTTATTATTGGAACTAATTCTTTTGGCTTTACAGTAATTGATGAGAGAATTGATGAGGAAACTATTCGAGAATCTTTGGAATATGTTTTAAGATTATTAAATTTAAATTATAGGTATACGATAAATACTGTTAGTTATGAAGCAGTAGATATGGAAGATGAAAAAAATAGAAAAAAAGCTATTAGTCATGTGTTTGAAAATTTAGGTGTTAAAATGGAAAATCCATTAGTTCTTAAGTTAATTAAAAGTATAAGAAGTATTAATAAACATAATGAAGAATGGTAAGAAGATAGTTATTTATCTTCTTTTTCTTTTAATAATTAGAAGTTTATGATAAAATTAGTATGTGATGTGTATGAGATGTGTTTTAATTATTGGAGGTAACTCTGATATAGGTATAAGTTTAGCTAATTATTTTATAAGTAAAGATTATAATGTGGTTATAGGTTATCATAATGATAATAATAAATATATAGATAGTGTTAAATATATCAAATGTGATGTTACGGATACTGATAGTATTGAGAAGATTATATTGGATACTAAGAATATGTATGGAAATATAGATATAATAATTAATTTAGCATGTATATCTATGGACAATAGCTTTTTAAATAAGACTAAAGAAGAATTTATGAAGGTATTAGAAGTTAATTTAGTTGGCACTTTTTTATGTAATCAGATATATTCTAGATATATAGATGATGGTTTAATTATTAATATAGCTAGTACTGACGGAGTAGATACTTATAGTGAATATAGTATAGATTATAGTGCTTCTAAGTCGGGGGTTATTAATATTAGTAAAAGTGTATCTTTATGTACTAAAAATAAAATATTATGTATAGCTCCTAATTGGATAGATAGTAATAGTACTAGATGTATGAATAAGGAATATTTAGAAAGTGAATTAAAGAGAATTAAACAAGATAGACTTATTACTATGGATGAATTTATATTAGGTTTTGATAAAATAATTAATAGTAAGTTTAATAGTGGAGATATATTTAGAATAGATATAAAGGATGGTGAATTATGGGTAGAAAAAATATAGTAGAATTTGTTTATGAATGTGAAGAAAATATTAAAGAACAACTTGGTGAAGTGGATAAAATTAGTTTTTTTAATAGTATGAAGGTATTAACTGCATTTCATAATAATAAGATTAGTAGTAGTCATTTTGAAGGTACTACAGGATATGGTTATGATGATATAGGTAGAGATGCTATAGAAAGTGTATATGCTTCAGTATTTAGATGTGAAGATGCACTAGTAAGAAGTCAATTTATATCTGGTACTCATGCATTAACTATAGCAATGAGTGCAATGCTTCGCCCAGGGGATGTAATGTTATCTATTAGTGGTAAACCTTATGATACTTTAGATAAAGTTATTGGAATAGTAAAAAATGATAGTAGTCTTATTAGTTATGGTATTAAGTATGAACAAGTAGATTTAATTGATGGAGAGTTTGATAAGAGTGAAATTATCAAAGCATTACTTAAAAAGAGAGTTAAATTAATAACTATTCAAAGAAGTAAGGGTTATTCTACTAGAGGAAGTATTTCTATTGATAAAGTAGAAAAAATAATAGGGGATATTAGAAAAGTAGATAAAGAAGTTATTATAATGGTAGATAACTGTTATTGTGAATTTGTAGATTATAGGGAACCTACTGAAGTAGGAGCTGATTTGGTAGTTGGTAGTTTAATTAAGAATCTAGGTGGGGGGATTGCTACGAACGGAGCATATATTTGTGGTAAGAAAGAATTAGTTGAATTATGTGCTGAACGTTTAAATGTTCCTGGTCAAGGAAAAGAAGTAGGACCATCTCTTGGTAATAATAAAATGTTATTACAGGGATTATATATGGCTCCATCTGTAGTTAGTGCTAGTTTAAAAACAGCAATATTAATGTCTTATGTAATGGAAAAATTAGGATATGATGTAGAACCAAGATATTCTGATAAAAGAGTAGATATAGTACAAAATATTATATTTAGAAATAAATATAAATTAATAGATTTTTGTAAAGAAATACAAGCTAGTTCTGCAATAGATTCTAATGTTAGTCCAATACCTTCTGATATGCCAGGATATACTGATCAAGTAATTATGGCATCTGGTAGTTTTACACAAGGATCTTCAATAGAACTTTCTTGTGATGGACCTTTACGTGAACCTTATATTGCATATATGCAAGGAAGTTTAACATACGATTATGGGAAGTTAGCAGTTATAAATGTATGTAATAAATTTATGGAAGAAAAATAGGTGATAAGATGAATAAAAAGCTAGAACAGTTTAATAATAATTTAATTGGTAAAAAGATAGCTATTATTGGACTTGGTGTTAGTAATATACCGCTTCTTGATTATTTTAAAGAAATAAATTGTGAAGTTAGCTTATTTAATGAAAAAGATATTGATATTGATTTATCAAATTATAATTATAAATTATATGTAGGAGAGAATTGTCTAGATAATTTAGTTGGTTTTGATATTATATTTAGATCACCAAGTTGTTTACCTAATAGAAAAGAAATAGTAGCTGAAAAGGAAAGAGGATGCTATGTTACTACTGAAATAGAAGAAGTAATTAAACTTACTCCTTCTAAGGTTATTGGGGTAACTGGATCTGATGGGAAGACTACTACTACCACTTTAATAGACTTAGTATTAAGAACTAATGGATATAAAACTTTTTTAGGTGGTAATATAGGAACTCCTTTATTTACTAAGATTAAAGATATGACTGAAGATGATATTTTGGTATTAGAACTTTCTTCTTTTCAACTTATGAATATGGAAGTTAGTCCATCTAGATCATTAATTACTAATATTAGTCCAAATCATTTGGATATTCATGGTAGTTATCGAGAATATATTGATGCTAAATGCAATATTTATAAAAATAGTGATGGGATATTAGTTGTTAATGCTGATAATGAAATTACAAGTAAATTAGAATCAAATAGAGAAGTAAGATATTTTAGTAGATATAATAAAACTAATTGTTTTTATGTATTGGATGGAAAGATATATTTTAAAGAAAAATTAGTATATGATACAAGTAATTTAAAAATAAGAGGAATACATAATCATGAAAATATTTGTGCATGTATGTCTTTAATATATGATATGGTGGATATAGATAAATCTTTTGCTGCTATTAGTAATTTTTCTGGTGTTGAACATAGACTAGAATTTGTTAGAGAAATTAATGGCGTAAAATGGTATAATGATTCTGTATCTTCTAGTCCTACTAGAACAATTGCTGGTCTTAGCTCATTTGATGAAGAGATAGTTTTAATAGCAGGTGGATATGATAAGAATTTAGATTATACTCCGATAGCTAGGCCAATACTAGATAAAGTTAAAGTATTAATATTATTTGGTGATACTAAGGATAAAATATATCAAGCAGTAATAGACTCTAAGAAAGACGAAAATATAGATATATATTTATGTAATAGTTTATCTGAAGTAGCAAATAAAGCATATGAAGTTGCTAAAGAAAAACAGGTAGTATTATTTAGTCCTGCTAGTGCATCATTTGATATGTTTAAGAATTTTGCTGATAGGGGAATGCAATTTAAAGATATAGTAAACAAGTTATAAATAATATTATTTTGTATAAATTACATGTAGTAGATGTTAAAAAATGTTGTATATTAAAAAGAGAAAAGTTATTTTTCTCTTTGAATAAGTCAACAAAAAGTAGAGCACATTCTTTTTATGTGTCTACTTTTACTTTATCACTTCAGTTATTTTTCTCTTTTTTTCTTTTTTCTAACTAATATTGGGTATGCTTTATCAAGACTATCATCAATTATCAATTCATGAGATGAGTCAGTTCCTTTTAAAGCTAAATTATATAGATAATTTATAATTTCAGGTGGATAACAGTCGCATGGAACTAGAAAGAAGTCCTTTTGATCTTTGTTAGCACGTTCTACTAAATTAATTAATCCTTTACAAGTTTTAATTCCAAATATTAAATCATATGGTGGAAGGTTAGTGTGTTGATCAATTCTTTCGAAGTTATAAATAATATTTCCTAATGGAGCAATTGAAGTTTTTTGTGGTCCTTCTATTTCAAATTCACTATAAGCAATTCGACAACCATCATATGCAATAATTTGACCCTGATTTATTTTTCTTTGCTCTTGATCTATTAAGAAAGACATAATAGGAAAGTCACCAAATCCTAGTTCAATAATATTACTTCCAATAGCAAAAAAATCTTTAATTTTATTAAAATAGTTAATATACGATGATATTGGATCGACTCCCACAACAAGTGTTTTATCTATTTCATTTAATAACTTTTCATCATCAAGACATCTTAAAATCAAGTCAAGTTTTTCTTTGTTATAACATACTTTGCCGTTTTGTTCTTGTTCTATAAAGTTCCAAATTTGTTCCATATAGCACCTCTTAAAAAAATATGATTTAATATTTTAAATTAATATACAATAAAAGTCAATAAAAGCATACCATTATAGTGATATGCTTTAGAAGATTTAACATGTAACGCATTTAATTGTTGATTTTGTATAAGATCTTTTTCTTGAACACTTATTTTCTTGATTTGATAAATTTAAACTTTCAGGATTAGGTAATACAATATTTGTATTAACCTTATATCTCTTAGCTAATTCAAGTGTCATTTTTTTATAAATATTTACTGCTTTTTCAGTTTCATTATTTTCAATAGCTAGAACAGTAGGTTTAATATATAGATAATACATTGTTGTAGCAACTCTAATTTTATCTTTATCTTCTTTTAAAGATTTAGCTATTTGTGGTCCAATAATTTCGTAAGCTACTAATAATGGGAAATATTGCATATCTTTTCTTAAAATGTTTTCAATAAAATCACCAATAACTTTAATTTGATAATTATTATCTAATGCTTTCATAACACTAAGTATTGCAGTAGTTATATAATATCTACTAGAGTAGTTATACATATTTTCTCTACCACTATTACTTCTTCCATATGCTTCACAGAAGTTATAACATTTAGGATCTGATGCTTTTATCCATTCGCCTTTTGTAGTGCAATAATAATTTCCATAATGCTGATTTTCATTCAAATAAGTACAAGCAGCACAATAACTTTCATATGCCATAGCAATCACTCCTTTTTACGAGTAGTTATAATAACATAAAAAAATAATAAAGTAAAGTTTTTACTTTATTATTAATTTACCAATTACTAAGATTATTCCTAGGGTTAGAGCTGCTGCCATAAATAGGATTACTCCAAATGGAAGATTTCCTAATTTAAAGAAACCACCATCTTTATTCATACTGTTAAGAAGATTTATTTTAAACATATCTAAATCTTTATGTGATTTAGATACCATAACACCTTTATATGTAGTTAATTCTTTTTGATGTCCTTCAGTTAAAATATCTTCAGGAGTTAATGTTTCTAAAATAACAGTTTTTTGTTCTAGATAAACAGTATAATGTAATGTAATATTACCATGGACTTTTACAAATGTTTTATCAGTAGGTAGAGTTAGTTCGTATTTTTCAGTTTTATCTTTTTCGTTAGTAGAAACTAATACTCCTTGAAAATTTCCTTCTCTTAATGATGGATAATAATCAAATAATAGTTTCTTATAAGCTAACATATTATATTTTTTGATAGCTCTTTCTTTTTTCTTAAATTCGTTTTCATTAATATAATCAATTATGTAACTACTTTTCATATTTTCACCTAAGTTAATTATATCATAAAATTAGGGAAAATAAAGTATTAAATTAATAATATGGTGGATATGGTACTGGATATGGAGCAGGTACTGGGTATGGAATAGGTCTAGGTGGATAAAATGCAGGACCTGCTAAACCACCTACTAATCCTCCTAATAGAAATGGTCCTAAAAAGCCACCTCCGATAAATCTATCTCCAGGTATTGGTCTTCTTCTCATTGAATACATAAATAACACAACCTTTCATAATATTATATTGAAATATTTTAAAAGTGTTATTAAAGAAAGGTTTTAAAATGAAAAAATATTTATTGATAAAATATATTTTATTATATTTACCGTTTGTAGTAGGTGTAGGTTTATATAGTTTTGGTATATATAATTTAGCTAGTTCTTTATTATTATTTATTGGTGGATATATATCTATTAAAAATACTTTTGATTATAGAAAAGTAAATAAAAATATCAATAGTATTAATTCTAATAATGATATAAAAAAAGTTCCTGTTAGGACAGTAAGTAAATCATCTTTAGTATGTTCTAAAAAAATAAAAAAAATTCCTAGAGTAAGAAAAAGAACTAAGTATTAAAAAAAGATTATATTTCTCTCATATAATCTT
The DNA here is from genome assembly GCA_017409025.1 of Bacilli bacterium. Lineage (GTDB taxonomy): Bacteria > Bacillota_I > Bacilli_A > RF39 > UBA660 > RUG705. The sequence goes on from JAFQTN010000014.1 coordinate 11,564, forward strand.
TATTTTTGTATGGATTTTTTGGATCAATATGGTCTACAAATAATATTCCATTTAAGTGATCCATTTCGTGTTGGAATGCTATTGATAATTCTTCTCTAGCACGATATTTTACTTCTTTACCATCTAGGTTATATCCAGTAAATGTTACTCTTGCATATCTTGGTACTATTCCTTCAACATCTCTATTAACACTCAAACATCCTTCGCCTTCAGAAGCATATATTAATTCTTCAGAATGAGAAATCATTTTTGGATTTATTAAAATATAGTTTTTAAAATTATTTTCAGTCTCTTCATGACATACTACAAAAAACCTTTTGTTTATACCTAACTGAGGAGCAGCAAGACCCATTCCTGGTCTTAAATCATATTTCTCAGAGTATTCTTCAATTTGTGAATAATATAGATGTTCTAACATATCATTAATCAACTTCTTTGTATCTTCATCTAAGGGAAATTCTACATCTATATTTTTATCTCTTAAATGTCTATCTTTTTCATCTAAGATATCTTTAGTTCTTATCATATTATCCCTCCTTGTTAAGTATTTTAACATAAAGATAAAAAAAAGGGAAGAAAATCCCTTAATTTAATTATACATTAATGAAGTTACGACTTCCTATAATTATTACTAATAAGATGAATAATACTAATACGATAGCGGCACCAGAACCATATCCTCCACCGTACCCGTATCCACCACCATATCCGTATCCGTAACTAGGGTAACCATATCCAGATGAGTATGAATTAGAACATCCGCATCCAGAATTATTTCCTCCGTAATAATACATAATAATACCTCCTTTTTTTGTATCTAATATAGTTTACTCAAATTATTGATAACTGTTACATATAAATGCCTAATTGATTTATAATTAGATATATGTTATAGTACTAGGAAGTTGGTTGGTGATAAATATGGATAATATGATATTTAAAGATTTAGTTCATTTTGTTGACTTTACAAGAAGTTTTGATAAGAAACTAGGAGTAGGGATGGAAGGAACTTGTTATAAAAAAGGAAAAAATAGTTATAAATTATATAATCGGACATATCGTGATATTTATGATAGTAGACAAGAACAAGTAAGATTATTAAAATTTAGAGATATTCAAATAGATAATTTTTATTTTATAAGAAGTTTGATTTTTATAAGAGAGAATATAGTAGGTTCTGTATCTTCTTATGCTGATGGTGTTAATTGTTCTGATGCAAAATTATATAAAAGAAATCTAGATAATTTAATTAATGCATTAAATATTTTAAAAGGAAATGTAATTGAACTTAGTAAAAATTATATATACATAGATGATTTATGGTTGGAAAATATTCTTTATGATAATAGAGAATTTATATTTATTGATACTAGTGATTATTATTTAAGAGAAGATAGTAAAAAGCCAAATGATAAATCAGATGATGTTAGTGATATATATAGAAAAAATATGACTATTATAATGAAATTATTATTTAAAGCTATTACTAGTTATAATTCATTAATTGATAATTTTATATTCGCATATCTTACTGAGATAGATAATGAATATAAAGATTATTTAGTAGATACAGATTTAATGATAGATCCAGATACTACTATTATAGGGATTAGAAATGCGATTCAAGAAGGTATTGGTAGAGAGATTACATCATTTAGTAATTGTAGAAAAGATTTGTTAAGAATAAGAAAAAAGTAATCAATTTAATAACTATTGATTACTTTTATTTATATATTTCATTTTAGTTTCAGCATTTAATTCATCATCTGATTCAACTAATTTTATAACTTGTTCAGTAGATGTAAGACCTGCAATTACTTTATATAGGCCATCTTGAAGTAGAGTTATAACGTCATCTTTATATACTAATTCTCTTAGTTCAGCTTTAGATATTTTAGCACTAATAGCATCTCTTATATTTGGAGATATTAACAATACTTCTTGAAGAGCAATTCTTCCTTTGTAACCGGCAGAACATTCTGAACATCCTACTGCATCGTGAACTTGATTTATATCTAATCCTAAATATTTTTTAAATAATTGTTTTTCATATGGAGTAGTTTCTCTTAATGTTTTACATTTATCACATAATTTTCTAGCTAATTTTTGGCTGACTATTCCAGATAGGGCAGATGCTAGTAGATATCTTTCTACTTCCATATCAATAAGTCTTTCTATGGTAGTAAGAGAGTTATTAGTATGTAGAGTAGATAATACTAGGTGACCGGTGATAGATGCTCTAACTGCTATTTGGGCTGTTTCTGTGTCTCTTATTTCTCCAATCATGATAACGTTTGGGTCTTGTCTTAAAATACTTCTTAATACTGCTGCAAAGTCTAGACCAATATCACTGTTTACCTGTACTTGGTTTATACCTTCAATTTCCATTTCTACTGGATCTTCAACGGTAATTAAGTTAGTACCTTTTACATTTAATTTTTTTAAGAATGAATATACAGTAGTTGATTTACCACTACCAGTAGCTCCAGTTACTAATATTATTCCGTTTGGAGCACTAATCATTTTTAATATTTTTTTATAGTTTTCTTCAGAGAAGAATAAATATTCGATACCTTGCATACTTCTTGAATAGTCTAGAATTCTTATAACAATTTTTTCTCCCTTTTTAGTAGGCAAAGAAGAAACACGCATATCTAAATCCATTCCACCAAGTTCAGTTTTTATAGCACCATCTTGTGGAAGCCTTGTTTCGGTTATATTCATTCCTGATAGTATTTTAATTCTTGTTACAACGTTTTGTTTAACTTCATTAGGTATATCAGCATAATCATTTAAGATTCCATCAATTCTTACTCTTACTTTAAGACAATCTTCGGCATGGTCTAAGTGAATATCACTGGCTCCTGCTTTAACAGAATCTAAGATAATACGGTTTACAACGTCAACGACAGGAGTATTTATAAAGTCTATTGTACTTTGCATAATATCACTCATCCCAATCTTTCTTATTCTATATAAGATTATATAATATAATTATTTTTTTTTCAATAGTATGAGAATTTTTTTATAAAAAATAATAGGGCAAATGATGTATATGCTTGAAAAATGTGCATTAATATGTTATTATGAATATGTCAAGGAAACTTGCATAAAATAAAAAGGAACATTCAATGTCGCATGTTGGGTGTTGCCGTAAATTTGGTTCCACCTAATCAGCTTGAGTTAGGTGGATTTTCTTTTTATATTAAAACTATGAATAGCAATAATATTAATGGGAAGATAAGAATGATTAATGAAAAGATTAAAAAATCCTTCTTACTCATATTATCGCCTCCCTTCATTAAGAAGTTTGGCAAATTACCCAACTTTTGAATGTTCGACTCAAATTATATCAGGTATATTTATATGAATCAATAGATTTTATTAATGTTCAATAAGGGGTTAACTATAATATAAATAATAAATAATTTTATAATTAAATTAATGTTTAAGAAGAGATTATCTTCTTTTTTTCTTTAAAACTTGATAAAATCAGACAAATAAGATATAATTTATTTAGTAGTAATAGGTGATAAATATGTACTTAAAAGAAATACAAACTTATGGTTTTAAATCATTTGCTGATAAAATGAATTTTGAACTTACAAGAAATATTAATGGAATAGTTGGTCCTAATGGTAGTGGTAAGTCTAATGTAGTAGATGCTGTTAGATGGGTACTTGGGGAACAATCTAATAAACAACTTAGGGCTGATAATGCGGTATCAGTTATTTTTTCTGGTAGTAAAAGTAGAAAACCATTAAATAGTGCGATGGTTAATTTAATATTTGATAATACTGATAGGCATTTACCAATAGATTTTAATGAAGTATCAATTAAAAGAATTTTATATCGTACTGGAGAGAATGAATATTATTTAAATGGAGAAAAATGTAGGTTAAAGGATATAACAGAACTTTTAACTGATAGTGGTGCTGCAAAAGAGAGTTTTAATATTATTGGTCAAGGGAAGATAGATGAAATATTATCTACTAAGCCTAATGATCGTAGAGTTATTTTTGAAGAAGCTGCGGGTGTTTTAAAATATAAAAAGAGAAAAGAAGAAGCTATTAGAAAATTAGAAAGAACTAATAATAATATTAATAGAATTAATGATATAGTATCTGAACTAGAAGTTAATTTAGAACCTTTAGAAAAACAAAGTAGAGAAGCTAAAAAATATATTGATGCGAAAGAAAAATTAACTAATATAGAAGTATCTTTAATGGTATATGATGTAGATAAATTATCTAGTGAATTTAATTTATGTAAAGAAAAGATTACTAGTTTATCGGATGAAATAACTAACTTAAATATGAATAATACTACTTATGATGTAACTATTTTACAAGGGAAAGATAAATTAAATAAATTAGAAAATGAAATATCTATTTTGCATAATAAAGTATTGGTTTCTACTAAAGAATTGGAACAAACTGATGCGGATATAAGAATTTTAAGAGAAAGAAAAAAATATGTATCTAGTGATAATAGTTTTGATAAGATAAGTAGAATTAGAGAAGATAAGTTAATTAAAGATAATGAAATAAAAGTTATAATAAATGATATAGATGTTCTTGATAAGAAAGTAGGAATTGTAGATTCTGAACTTATTAGTGATAATAGTAAATATAATGAGATTAAGAATGATATTGATAAGTTAAATATAAAGATTAATAATAATAATAGAGAAATAACTGACTTGAATTATAAAATTAATTATTTAGAAGAATCTATTAATAATGGTGGTAGTTTACCTAGTAGTATTAAAGCTATACTTAATAATCCTAAATTTAGTGGAATAGAGAATACTATTGGTAATTTAATTGAAGTACCTAATGAGTATTCATTAGCAGTATCTACTAGTTTAGGGGGAGCAAGTAATTATTTAGTAGTAGATAATAGAAATACAGCTTCTTTATTAGTAGATTATCTAAAGACAAATAAGTTGGGTAGGGCTACATTTTTTCCAATGGATGTTATTAAGCCAAGATTTGTTGATAATGATATAATTGTTAAACTACGTGTGGTAGATGGATTTATTGATACATTAGACAAAGTAGTAAGTTATGATAGTAAATACATAAATATTATAATGAATCAACTTGGTAATGTAATACTTGCAGATAATATTGATAATGCTAATAAGATTAGTAGTATTATCAATAATAGATATAAGATTATTACTTTAGATGGACAAGTGGTTAATGTTGGTGGATCTATTACTGGTGGAGATAAGATTAAGAGTAATGATTCTATTAGACAAAAATATGAATTAGATGAATATAAGAATAAAGTTAATACTCTTAGAAACAATAATCATGATTATATGAGTTTAATTGATAATAAGAATCAAGATTTAAAAGAATATGAAAATAAGATATATACTAAGAGAGTAGATAAGAATAGTATGTTAGAACTTATTAAGAGTAAGAAACTTATTAGTGATAATTTAAGAATAGAGATTAATAATTTAGATAGAGAACTTAGTGATATAGAGAATATTACTACTAATAATAGTGATAATGAAGAATTAGAATTAGTAAATAAATATTATAAGATACAAGAAGATATTACTAATATGAATAAGGAATTAGAAATATTTAAGTTAGATAGAGATAAAATTAATAAAGATATTTTAGAATTAGAGGGTATTAGTAAGAATGATAATTTACATATTGCTAAGTTAGAAAAAGAACTTAAGGATACGGAAATTAAGTCTTCTAAATTAGAAGTAAGAATAGATAATATTCTTAATAGTTTAAATGAAGAATATAGTATTACTTATAGTGAGGCTAAAGATAAGTATATATTAGAAGATAATCCAGATGAAGTAAGAAAAGAAGTATTAGAACTTAAGAATATTATTAAAGATATTGGTATTGTTAATTTGGGAGCTATTGAAGAATATGAAAGAGTATCTACTAGATATAATTTCTTAATGAGTCAAAAAGAAGACTTGAATAAGGCTGAAGATACTTTACTTGAGATAATTAATGATATGGATTCTATTATGAAAGATAAGTTTATATCTACTTTTGATGAAATTAGAATGGAATTTAAGAAAGTATTTAGAGAATTATTTAAGGGAGGAAACGCTGATATTTATATGACAGATCCTGATAATGTACTTGAAACTGGAATAGAGATGGAAGCTACTCCTCCAGGAAAAAATCTTAGAAATATTCAATCACTATCTGGTGGAGAGAGAACGTTTACAGCGATATCACTACTATTTGCAATACTTAATGTTAGACCAGTACCATTTTGTTTATTTGATGAAGTAGAAGCTGCACTAGATGAAGCTAATGTTGATGCTTTTGGAGAATATTTAGATAAATATAGGGATAAGACTCAGTTTATTATAATTACCCATAAGAAAAAGACAATGGAATTTATTGATACTTTATATGGAATTACGATGCAAGAGTCTGGTGTATCTAAATTAGTATCTGTTAAATTAGATGAAGTTAAGAATACTAGTAATTAGTGTTCTTTTTCTTTACATAAGTATAATAAAAACTACTGAAAATCAGTAGTTTATTTCTGTAAGTTTTTAATTGTTTGTGGTATTTGTCTGTTTGTTGTTCTTTTTAATTTTTTGAATGTATTATAAGAATTTTTTAAATAAATGACTTCTTCTTCAGTTAATAAATCATCTGGTGTTATAGCTTCGGCTGCAATAAAATCAATTGCTAAAAATCTTGTTTCTCCACAAAAAGTACATTCAGCGTAATTTGGATATTTAATATTAAAAGGTGATGCTGTGTCTAAAATTAGTGGAACTAATTGTTTTTTATAGTTTGGACTTTTAGGGTCTAAACAGAAGTATGTATAATGACCATCTTTTTCTAAGATAGGATATAGTGGATCGTATACATAAATTCTGTCATACTCTATAGGAGCAATAATTTTTTCATTTTTCTTTTCTATTTCCTTACTAAAGCAGTTTCTTTGTAATTCTATTATTCCAAATTTTAATTTATTTTTTTCAACTTCAAGTACAATATAGCAATCATTAATAATATGCATTATACCATAATAATCATTTGTATATGGAGTTTTTCTTCCATATTCGACTAAATAGTATTTGTTAATTTCTTTCTTTGTGATGTTTCCGTTATCATCAATGGTTAATATTGGGTTGCTTTTTATAGCTGTTAGTCCGTTTTGTCCTTTTTTATCATCTGGTTTATTTTTGCCATACAATCTAACCTCTTTATTTATATCTATCATTATCAAAACTCCCTTCGTTTGTTATTATATCATATTTTTTGTTTATATTATATTAATTTTATTAAAAATAATAAAATGACTGGTAAAAAAATAATAATGTGGTATCATTAAGTTAGTAGAGGTATGTAGTATGGCAGTAAAAAGAAAGAAAAAGAAAGATATTAAAGAATTAGAATTGCAGGAAGATATTGTTGATAAAAAATTAGATGATATTGAAGAAATATCAAAACAAGAAATAATATCTAAAGAGGATGAATCTATCAAAGAAGAAGTAGAAAATAATGATTTAGATGAGACTAAAATTGAGAAAAAGAAATTTAAGAAATGGAAATTAGTTTTGATTTTGATTGTTATAATTTTATTTCTGGTATTATTGGGAGTTATATTTTTTCCTAGAATAGAATTAAATGGTAAAGATGCAATGGAAATTAGTTATAATGAAGAATATATTGAACCGGGATATAATTTATATGTTTTGAACAAGAAGATACCTAATAATATTAAAGTTGATAGTAATATTAAAGAGGGTGTTGTTGGTGATTATCAGATAAGTTATGTTTATAATTTATTTGGGATTAAGATTAAGAAATCAAGGAAAGTTGGTATAGTAGATACTATTAGTCCGGTATTGAGTGTTAAGGAAGATAGTATTAAGGTATGTCCTAATAAGGATATTCCCGAGATAGAGTATGAAGCAGTAGATGAATATGACGGGGATATTACTTCTTTAGTAGAAAGAATAGAAAAAGATGACGAAGTTATCTTTAGTATATATGATAGTAGTAATAATAAATCTATGATTTCTGTTATGGTAGATAAAACTGATGATGAGAAACCTAGTATTAAATTAAAGGGAAATTCATCTATGTTTATAACTTACGGGAATAGTTATAAAGAGCCAGGATATACTGCGACAGATAATTGTAGTGGAGATATTACTTCAAAAGTAAAAGTTAGTGGCAGTGTAGGAAGAGATATAGGTAAATATCAAATTAAATATGAAGTAGAAGATGATAGTGGTAATAAAACTACGGTTATTAGAAGTGTTGTTGTTGGTGCCAAAGTATCAGATAATGGTAGTGTAAAAAAAGGAACAATATATTTGACTTTTGATGATGGTCCAAATCAAGGAACTACGAATAAAATATTAGATATATTAAAATCAGAGGAAGTAAAAGCAACGTTTTTTGTAACTTGTAAGGGACCTGATAATTTGATTAAGAGAATGCATGAAGAGGGACATACAGTTGCATTACATACTGCTAGTCATGAATATTCTTATGTATATTCTTCTGTAGATAATTATTTTACTGATTTATATAAAGTTAGGGATAGAGTGAAAAGAATAACTGGTGTGGATAGTAAGATAATTAGATTTCCTGGTGGAAGTAGTAATACTATCAGTAGAAGTTATAGTAAAGGAATAATGACAGTATTAACTAATACAGTTTTAAGTGAAGGATACCGTTATTTTGATTGGAATGTAGATGGTAGAGATGCAGGTGGGGCTAGAAGTAGTAGTGATGTATATTATAATGTTACTTCTGGTTTATCCCATAATAGAGCTAATGTAGTTTTACTTCATGATATAAAAAGTATTACAGTAGGTGCTTTAGAGGATATAATTAAATTTGGTAAAGAATATGGTTATGAATTTAGTGCGATTGATATGAACACTTACATGGTTAGACATAGTGTTAATAATTAGAAAACTTTAGTAGATGATTTTACTAGAGTTTTTTCTTATAATTATGATGTAAAGTAGATAATAAAAGGTAGCGAAATATGTAGATATTTGATATAATATATGGTGAATAGTAGGTGATGTATATGAAAAAAATAAGTTATTTTATATTTTTTGTAACGATGTTACTTGTTTTTTCAATATATGTATCTGCTGGTGAAGTAGTAATTATTACAGGAAATGATGTTAGATTTAGACCAGAACCTAATACAAATAATGAACCTATTACTTCTTTCGATAGTGGGACAGAATTAACATTACTTGATAAGAATGTAGAAAGTGGTAATGGTTGCAAAAAAGAATGGTATAAAGTAAGTTATGGAAGTATAGAAGGTTATGTATGCAGTGAATTTGCTAAGATAGAAGTAATCAATGAATTAAATCCAGAAGAATATCAAGAATATAGTGAATATTTATCTGAGTTAGGTTTTCCTGAAACATATATACCTAAATTAGTAGAACTTCATGTAAAACATCCTAATTGGCAATTTAGAGTAATGAATGTTGATTATGATTTTGATAAATTAGTTAATAAAGAATATGATGGATATTATAAGGGATGGAGTTTAATAGAAGATACTGGAAGGTATTATGATGGATATAAATCAGTAGATAGTTGGTCTTATAATTATTTAACTAATGAATTTAGTACTAAATTTAATGGTGGAGGAGATGTATGGTATGCTGCTAACAAAGAGACTATTGCATATTATATAGATCCTAGAAACTTTTTAAATAATGAAAGAATATTTATGTTTGAAACATTATCTTATAATAATTTATATCATACTAAAGAAGGTATAGATTTAATGCTTAAAGGAACTTTTATGGAAACAGGTTATGCAGATACTGAAAATGAGAAGACTTTTGCAGATGCTTTTTTAGATGCGGCAGTTCAATATAAAGTTAGTCCTTATGTGCTTATATCTAGGGTAATTCAAGAAGTAGGAGCTAAGGGAAGTACAATTGTAAGCGGTACTGTATCAGGTTATGAAGGATACTATAATTTTTATAATATAAAAGCTGCTGGTAATACTAAAGAAGAAACTATTGCTAATGGATTAGAACATGCTAAAGAAAAAGGATGGGATACTAAATATAAAGCAATTATTGGTGGTGCTTCATTTTTAGCAGAAGATTATATTGATGATGGGCAAGATACATTATATTTACAAAAGTGGGATGTAGTAGGTTCTACATTTGTAACACATCAATATATGCAAAATATAAAGGCTCCTTATTCTGAATCAATTAAGACTTATAGAGGATATAATGATATAGGTTTAATTGATAATGCTTTTGTGTTTGCAATACCGGTATATAAAAATATGCCTAGTGAAACAAAGTTACCTAATAGTGGAAATCCTAATAATTATTTATTAAATTTATCTGTTAATGGTATTTATTTATTTAGTGAGGCTACTATTGAGACTGAATTTAGTATGAATTTAGCTAAGGATACTACTTCAATAGAAATAGATGCTAGTAAGGTATATAGTAAAGCAGTAATATCTGGGGCTGGTTCAGTTTCGATTTCTGCAGACAAGCAAACAATACCTATTACTGTTACTGCAGAAAATGGTGATGTTAGAATATATAATATTAATATTACTAGAACAGATGAAATACCATTATCTATTGGAGAAGTATTAAGAGTATTAGGTATAGTAAATGATGGTACTTATATGTCAGGATTTACTGTTGGAACAGACATTAGTTTGATTAGACAGAATATAATTAATAAAGAGCCTAAAGCAGAAGTTACTACTTTTGATAAAAGTGGTAATAGTAAAAGTAGTGGTATTATAGCTAATGGTGATGTTATTAATATTAAAACTCGTAATGAAGAGAAGAAATACCAAATAATATTATATGGTGACGTTAATAGTGATGGAAAAATTGATAAAGTAGATGCTGCTGGAATATTACGTTATTATTATAAATATACAGATTATGATGAGATAACTAAAATGGCTGCTGACATTAATAAAAATAATGATATAAATAAAGAAGATGTAGCTGCTGTATTGAGAGATTTGTATGGTTATTCTCAAATAAAACAATAGGAGGATTTATGAAGAAATTTAAATATGTTAGTTTTTTAATAATGTGTATGATGTTTTTTATGGTTGAAGTAGCTGCTGCTTCTTTATCAGTTAATGTTACATCTACTACTATGACACTTGGAAATAGCGTAACTGTTACTGCTAAGTTTGATTCAAAAAAACCAATATTTTTTACTGAAGGAAATTTAAAATGTAGTGGAGCAGGTGTTAGTAATAACATTTCTTTATCTTTTGATAATACTTCAAATGATGTATATTCTAAAAGTTTTAGTTTGAAAGTAAAACCTACTACAACAGGAGTAGTTACATGTACTATAAGTGGTAGTAAGATGATTGATGCTAGTGCTGATAATTGGCAAACTGTTAATGGTAAGACGATAAAAATTACAGTTAATCCTAAACCGATTTCTAAACCAAAAGTTAAATCATCTAATAATTATTTATCTAGTTTAACCATTGATGGTTATGAACTTGATAGTAAATTTGATAAAGAATATTTGGAATATTCTGTTACAGTAAAAGAAGGTACTGAAAAAATTAAAATTAATGCTCAGAAAGCAGATTCTAATGCTAGTGTTAGTGGTACTGGAGAAGTTTCAGTTACTGAAGGATTAAATACATTTAATTTAGTAGTTACTGCAGAGAATGGAAGTAAGAGAACTTATGTATTAAAAGTAACTGTTAAAGAATATGCACCAATAAATGTTAATGTAGATGGTGAAGAATATAGTGTTGTTAGAAAGAGAAAAGGGTTACCGGAAATTAGTGAATATTTTATTGCTAAGGATATTACTATTGGAGAAGATATAATTGAAGGATACTACAATGAGAACTTAGATTATCAATTGGTTGGTTTAAAAGATAGTGCTGGTAATGTAGAATACTATATCTATAAAGATGGTGATTATTCTTTATATAATGAACAAGTATTTAATGGTAAAGTATTAAGAATAATAGATAAAGGAATTAATGGTGGGTATAAAAAGACTAGTTTTAAATATAATGATACAGAAATAGATAGTTATCAAGAAGTAAAATTAGATATAATAAAAAATACTTATGCTTTAGATAATAATGAAATAAGTGGAAATAATTTTTATTTATTTTATGCTATTAATATGGAAACTGGTAAGGAAGAATTATATCAATATGATTCAGTAGAAAAGACAGTACAAAGATACAATACAATGGTGCTTGATATGTATAAAGAACAAAGTGATAAGTATTATTTATATTTACTTTGTAGTATTTTAGTTCTTGGGGTTACTATTATAACTTTTAGTGTAATAATAATATGTAATAATAAAAGAAATAAAAAGAAAAACTTAAAAAAGAAAAATATTAAAAAGAAAAGAATAGAGGACTTAGAATTGTAAAATAAGTTCTTTTTCTTGATAAAAAGAAATTTCTATATTATAATATTTAGTGCTTTGAGGAGGGATAGTGGATGATTAAAAAATATTTTAGTAATTATAAAGAAGAATTTAAGCAGGCAATTGATGATTTAAAACATAAAGATACTTTTTATAAACAAATACCTAATATATTAACTTTTATGAGATTGGTATTAGCTATACCAGCGGGAATATTATATTATTTTAATCCTATAGTTTCTATTTTATCGATTGCATTTCTTTGGTTAACGGATGCCGTTGATGGGCCAATTGCTAGAAAACTTGATATTCAATCAAAATTAGGTGCAGATATGGATACTGTTGCAGATAAAATTATGTTTTTAGCTTCTTCTATACCGCTTCTTGGATCTATACCTTTTTTAAGTTTAAATTTGCTTTTGGAAGGTGTAATTGCTTCGATAAACGTTGGTGGTAGATTAAAAGGGTTAGATACTAGAACTGTTTTTTCTGGTAAATTAAAAACTGTATCAATGGGTATAACATTAGTGTATGGTTATTTATTTCAGTTTTTTGGTTTTCCAAATTTAATAAAAGTTATATTAATTGGTATAACTTCATTTTTACAGACTTTGGCAATAAATGATTATGTTGAGGAATTAGATAGATTAAATAATGAACAAAAGGTTAATGCAGAGAATAATCAATTAAATAATGAAGTAGAATCAGATAATAACAGTGAAAAAATAAATAAGATAGAAGAATTAAAAAAAATAAAATCTTTCGTTTTGGCTTCACAATTACCAAATAAAGTATATGCTGGTAAGAAGCGAGCAAGAATGATGATGCAAGAGAAAAAGAACAATTAATGAAGTAGTCAACAAAAAGTAGAACACATTTTCTTTTTATGTGTCTACTTTTATTTTATCACTTCAATTAATGTTCTTTTTTAGCGATATTCTGCTTTAACCATTTTAGCATGGATTACAACTCTTTTTTTCCCGTCATCACTACAAGTAGATAGGGTTAACACTTTATCATCAGTAGTTAAATTTTCATTATCAAATTTATAAATACTTCTTTTTTTGATAGTATCTAGAAAAGTTTGATGCTCTTCATCTGAAGAAAAGTATGTTTTTAAATAGTACACTTCAGGTTTAATAGTATATATTGAAAATATTTTCCATACAGTATTTGAGTATGGGGTAGATAATTTTATATATCTATTTTCTTCGTTTTTATACCAAGACTCTTTTAAACACCAAATAAGTGAGCCGAACATTGATCTATTAGTAAGATTATGTGCATAAAGAATGGTATTTGTACCAAAATATTTAAAGTCAGCACGATAGTCTCCATATACCCATCCATTAGCGTTATAATTTTTATAAAAGTCATGTTTTAAATAATATTCGTTATCGTTATGTTGAGTTACGGAATAATTTACATTAGTATTATTTACTTTTATCCAAGCTACTGTTTCGTTGTTTTTTTCTAGTAATTCTTTAAAATCTACGGACATAAAACTTATATTTGTATATTCATCGCTTCCATTTGGAATATAATTTTCTTGTTTTATTACTTCTTTTTCTTCTTTTTCTAATATTTCTGTACTAGATAAAATATCTGTAGCTAGGTAATTTATTTTTAATTTTTGAACATACCAACGGGATGATACGAAGATACATATAAAGTATGTTGTTAGTGTTAGTCCTAACATTATAGTAGGAATAATAGGTTTACCTTTATATTTTAATACAGCTCCTTTTTTAGGATCTATTATACAGATAATTCCAATTATAAAAGAACGAGGGATGATAGTGAAAACATTATATAGCCCTAAAAAGAACCAACGACATAATTCAACTATAAACATTTCACACCTCCGTATTCTTTTTAAGTATATCATAAAATATGTAAAAATGATAGATATACTTTGAAAAAAAACAATTTTGATGTATAATACTATTAGTTTGAGAGAAGGTGATGTGAGTGGATACGAATAATATAAAAGTTGGTGATAAATTACAAATTCATTGTTATAAACATGATGGTAGTTTACATAGAAAATGGGATGAAGCAGTAGTATTAGATATATATGAAGATTATATGGTTTTTGGTAATAATAAAACTACAGTAATAGATTCTGATGGTAAGGTATGGAAAACTAGAGAACCTGCAGTAATGTTTTTTTATAAAAATAGATGGTTTAATATAATAGGACAATTAAAAGATTATGGAATATATTTTTATTGCAATATTGCTACTCCTATGTTAATTGATAATAAGATTATAAAATATATTGATTATGATTTGGATTTAAGAGTATTCCCTAATGGTAGTTTTAAGATACTTGATAGAATGGAATATAAGTATCATAAAAGACAGATGCATTATTCTAATAGATTAGATTTTATATTAAAGTATGAGCTTGGTAATTTAATTGATATGGTTAGAGTAAGAGAAATGCCTTTTGATAAGGAAACTATAAATAAGTATTATAAAAAATATATAGAACTTGTTAAAGAATAGTTAAAAATATTGACTATTTTTTTAATTAAAAAATTATAATAAAGGTATTGTAAAAGATGTTAGAATTTTGCTATAATGTAGTGGTAGAGAGAAAGGTGGAAATTTTTTATGGAAGAATACAAATTAACTATGCATGATGAAAGGGATACGATAGAACTTGCTCAAAATATTGAATCTGAGAAGTTTCCGAATATGGTTATTTGTTTATATGGTGATTTAGGTAGTGGGAAGACTGTTTTTGCTAAGGCATTTGGACATGCTATGGGTATTGATGGTGTTACTTCTTCTACGTTTAATATAATTAAAGAATATAATGGGGAATTACCTTTATATCATATGGATGTGTATAGAGTAGATAATAATGTAGAAAATTTAGGCATTGAAGAATATTTTGATAAGGGTGGAGTAACTATTATCGAATGGGCTGATTTAATTAAAGATTATTTGCCAGAAGAAAGATTAGATATTCGTTTTAAAGTAATAGATGAAAATACTAGAGTATTAGTAATAACACCTCATGGAGAAAAATATGAAAATGTTTGTGGGGATATAATATGATAAGTTTATTTATAGATACATCTACTAAGAATGTATCTATTTCCATAGTTAAGGATGATAAGATATTATCTTTGATTCAGGAAGAGATATGTAATGAACATTCAAAATATGCTACTAGTTATGTAAAGAAAGTGATAGATGAAGCTAATATTGATGCTAATGATTTGGATAATATATTAGTTGTTACTGGACCGGGATCATTTACTGGTGTAAGGATCGGGGTTACTATTGCTAAGACATATGGATATTTGATAAATAAAGAAATAATAGCAGTTTCTAGTTTAAAGAGTTTAGCTCTTAGTGTATCTGATAAAGATATAGTAATGAGTGTAATTGCTGCTAATAAGAGTAGTTATTATGTTGGAGTGTATGATAGTAAATATAATGATATAATATGTGAACAATGTGTATCTAATACGAGATTATTAGAATTAATCGATGAATATAATCCATATATAGTTAGTGATAATTTTAATGTACTAGGTAGATATAAATTTAATAAAGTTAATTTAGATATATTAAAAATAGTGGATTATTATAAAGATAAAGATACGATTAATTATCATGCATTAGTACCTAATTATTTAAAGTTACCTCAAGCATTGGAAAATAAATAATGATAAGAGAAGTAGATATTATTCATACTAATCCTTTTGCTAGAAAGATAGAGTATATTGAAGATAGTAAAAGTATTGGGTATTTAGAATATTCTTTAATATATGACAGGATGGAAATAGATAATTTTATGGTATTAGAAGAATATAGAAATAAAGGAATAGGTACTAAACTTTTGGCTCATTTAATATCTCTTGCTATTAATTATAGGGTAATAAACATTACTTTAGAAGTAAGAGTTAGTAATGAAGTAGCTATTAGTTTATATAAAAAATTTGGATTTAGAGAAGTGGCTTTAAGAAAATATTATTATGGTGATGAAGATGGAATTTTAATGGAAAAGCAGGTGATGTAAGTGAAAGATATTTATTGTTTAGCAATTGAATCTTCTTGTGATGAGACTAGTATGAGTATAATTAAAAATGGTATAGAAGAAATTGAGACAGTTACTAATACTCAGATAGATATTCATAAAAGTTTTGGGGGAGTAGTTCCAGAAATCGCTAGTAGAAGTCATATTGAGAATGTGACAATAGTATTAGATGAATTATTTCAAAGAAGTAAGATAAGCATGTCGGATATAGATATTATTGGGGTTACTTATGGACCGGGATTAATTGGTTCATTAATGATAGGGTTACAATGTGCTAAGACAATATCTTTAGTTACTGGTAAACCTCTAATTCCTGTTCATCATATAGCGGGGCATATATATGCGAATAATTTAGAAAAAAGATTAGAGTTTCCATTAATTGCATTAGTTGTATCTGGAGGGCATACTGATTTAGTTTATATGAAAGAAGATTATTCTTTTAAAAAAATTGGATCTACTTTGGATGATGCAGTTGGTGAAGCATATGATAAAGTGGCTAAAGTATGTGGATTAGAATATCCAGGAGGACCACTTGTAGATAAGTTATCTAAATTAGGGAGAGATACTTATGATTTGCCAATGCCACTAGATGATGATAGTTATAACTTTAGTTTTAGTGGAATAAAATCTGCGGTTATAAATGTTATTCATAATGAGATGCAAAGAGGTAATGAAATAAGAGTAAATGATATGTGTAATTCTTTTCAAGAAAGAGTAGTTTCAGTAATAGTAAAAAAAACTATGAGAGCATTATCAGAATATAATGTTAATAATTTAGTTTTAGCTGGCGGAGTAGCCGCGAATAGTTATTTGAGAGAAAGATTAGAAGAAGAAACAAATAAAAACAATATTAATTTTAGTTATCCAAAAATTAAATATTGTACTGATAATGCTGCGATGATTGGTGCTGCTGCATATTATGCATATCAGAAGGGGAAAATTGCAGATTTGACTTTAAATGCTGTTGCAGTAGATACTTTATATAATGAAGAATAAATGACTTGTCAAAAGGTCATTTTTTTGATATTATGTATATGTATGAAGGAAACTTCATAAAATAAAAAAAGGGAACATTCAGTTATTGTTTGTTGGATGTCTACCTATAAAAATTTGGACATTTAATTCATTTTTGAATTAAATGTTATTTTTTTATAACCATTACCAATAGGGTAAGAAGGAATAAAATGATAGATATATATCTTAGAAACTTTAAAATAAAGATTCTTTTTTTCATTCTTCTCAGACCTCCTTTCTTTTAGAAATGGAGGTAGACAACCTTGTAACTGATATTCCCTAGATGCCATTATATAATGATTATTTTTAAAATGCAAACTTATTAACTGGTGGTTATATATAATTATAATTTATTAATATAATTAAGTATGAATGATAAAAATAATGAAATAAATAGACTTAATTTTGAAGATATACTATGGGTAATATTTATAATACTTTCTATTTTAAATATAGTTTCTAATGATAATCAGAAGAAATATGTTATTAGTGATAATCAGTATTATGAAGATAATGCTAATAAGATTAGTATATTTGTATTAATAGTTTTATTATGTATATATTTATATTTCTTTTTAAGAAATTATAATATGTATACGAATAAAGGAATAGAAGCTACTAATACTGATTTGATTAAAGTTATAGGAAGTATATTATTTATACTAGGGACAATATGTTTGTTATATTTTCAAGTTAATAGTGAAGATAATTTTATAGGTGGTCCAGCGTTGTAAAATATATTACAATAAATTATATTATTTTCAATTATAATCTTTTCAAAAAATAATATTTATTATATAATTATAATGGTGAAGGTATGAAAAGATTAGGCAATAAAGGATTTACTTTAATAGAACTTATAGCTACTTTGGTAATATTAACTTTAGTAATGGGACTTGGTGCTTATTCAATAACTGGATTAATAACTAGTTCTAAGAAGAAAGATTATGAATTACTTATAAAAGAAATAAATAATGCAGTGGAGATATATTATCAAGAATGTAGGTATGTTAATAATAATTGTTCTTATGAAATTACTCTTGGTTTTTTAGTTGATAATGGTTATTTAAAGGGAAATAGTGAAATTACTGATGGAGAAGACAATAAATATAAAAATACTTTAATTAATCCTAATGATAATGTAAATATATCTAATTGTAAAATAAGTTATGAATATAAAAATGGGAAAGTTAGCGTATCTGCAGTTGATACTAGTGGATCGTGTCCTACGAGTTGTGATTATAATCCTGGTTCTTCATATTGTGAGGAGTAGTTGTTAGTATGATAGGTAATGATTGGGATACTATTTTAAAAGAAGAATATGAAAAAGAATATTTTATTAATATAAAAGATAAGGTTAGAAGTGAATATAATAAAAGAGAAATATTTCCTCCTGCTGATAGAGTATTTTATGCTTTTAGAATGACAAATTACAAAGATACTAGAGTTGTTATATTAGGACAAGATCCATATCATGGCATTGGAGAAGCTAATGGACTTTGTTTTTCTGTAAATAGAGGAATAAAAATGCCACCATCTCTTAAAAATATTTATAAAGAATTATATAATGATTTAGGAATAGAGAGAACGGATACTGATTTATCTGATTGGGCTAAGTCTGGTGTATTACTTTTAAATAGTGTGCTTACCGTAGAAAAGGACAAGCCTGCTAGTCATAAGGCTATTGGTTGGGAAGAATTTACTGATAATGTAATAAAAAAATTAAATGAAAAAGAAGAACCAGTAGTATTTATTCTTTGGGGCAATTTTGCTAAAGGAAAGATGAAATATATAACTAATCCAAATCATTTAGTTATCAGTTCATCTCATCCATCTCCGTTTTCAGTTAATTATGGTTTTTTTGGAAGTAGACCTTTTTCTAAGACTAATGACTTTCTTAGAAAAAATGGTTTAAAAGAAATAGAGTGGTAGTATGTTAGGAGTATATATACATATACCTTTTTGTAAGAATATATGTAATTATTGTGATTTTTGCAAAGTATATTATAAGACCGGATATGTATCTAGATATTTAGATAGTTTAGAATTAGAAATTAAAACTAGATATAATGGTGAGGATATAGATACAATATATATTGGTGGAGGAACTCCTAGTAGTTTAAGTTTAGAGGAATTAAAAAGATTATTTGATATTATTAAGATATTTAAATTAAAAGATAATTATGAATTTACTATTGAATGTAATATAGAGAGTATAGATGAAGATAAACTTAAATTATTTAAAGATAATGGTGTTAATAGACTTAGTTTTGGAGTAGAATCTTTTAGCGAAGATATACTTAATATATTAGGAAGATATCATGATAGTGAGATGATATTTAAGAATATTGAATTAAGTAAGAAATATTTTGATAATATTAATATTGATTTAATATATGGAGTTACTAATGATATAGAAGTAGTTAAGAAAGATATAGATAATTTTTTAAAATTAGATATTTCTCATGTATCATGTTATTCTTTGATACTGGAAGAGAATACTAAACTGTATATAGATAAACATAAATATATTGATCAAGATATAGATAAAATAATGTTTGATTATATAAATGATATATTAGTTAAAAATGGATATAATCATTATGAAATTAGTAATTATGCTAAAGATGGTATGATTAGTATTCATAATAAGAATTATTGGTTAAATGGATATTACTATGGATTTGGTCTTGGTAGTGTAAGTTACATTGATAATTATAGAATTAGTAATACTAAGAATATGAGTAAGTATTTAAATGATGATTATGAAAATAATAGAGAATATGAAGATAAAAATACTAGAAAAGAGAATGATTTAATATTAGGGTTTAGATTAATAGATGGGATAGATATAAATTTATTTAATAAAAAGTATAATGATGATTTATTAGAGAAAGATATAATTAAGACATTAATTAATGATAATAAATTAGAAATAGATAATGGATATTTAAAATGTAATTATAAATATATATATTTACTTAATGATATATTAGTAAATATTATAGGGAGTCGATTATGATAGATTTTATTAAGAGTGAAAAGTTTATATTACCAATAGTTTATTTAGTTATTGGAATTATTTTATATAATATAGTTAGATTTATTATTAATAAGATAATGAAAAATAAATATGTAGATAAAAGAAAGAAAACAATTATATCTTTAATAAAAAATATACTTAAATATATAATATATACTTTTGTAATACTTTCTATTTTATCTGTATATGGAGTAGATACTACGGGTATTATTGCTTCTTTGGGAATTGCTGGTTTGGTTATTGGTCTTGCTTTACAAGATATTATTGCTGACTTTGTAGCTGGAATATTTATTTTATTTGATGATAGATATACGATTGGAGACACTATAGAGATTAACGGATTTAAAGGTGAAGTAATTGGGTTTGGGTTAATGAGTACTAAGATTAAGAATTCTTCTGGTGATGTATTAATATTAGCTAATTCTTCATTTAAAGAAATTAAAAACTTTAGTAGACATAATAATAATTTAGTTATTACATTGGATGTTAGTTATAATACTGATATAGATAAATTAGAGATGGTATTAGAAAGTCTTCGTGAAGATGTTAAAAATATGAATAATGTATGTGGTGATTATAAATTACTAGGTATTAATGAATTTTCATCTAGTAGTATAAAATATTTAGTTACTATAGAGTGTAAGGCTAATTGTCAGTATCAAATTAAGAGAGATTATTTAAAGTTAGTTAAGAATACGTTTGATAAAAATAAGATAGAAATACCTTATAATAAGTTAGATATTAATGTTAGGGGGAAAGATGAATAAGGTTAAATATTTTACTAAAGAAATTAGTTATATTAAGGATGAGAGTAAGAGAAGAGATATTGAGTACTTGATAAATTTGTTACCGGATTATTTCTTTACTATTCCGGCATCTAGTACTGGAAAGTATCATCCTAAATTTGCTAGTACTAATAATGGGTTAGTAAAGCATACTAAAGTTGCTGTTAGAATAGCTTATGATTTATTTGAGACAGTAAATAATTTTAGTGATAATGATAAAGATTTAATTATTATGGCTTTAATTATGCATGATGGACTAAAAAAAGGAATAGAAGAAGAGAAGTATACAAGATTTGATCATCCATTGTTAGTATCTAAATTGATAATGGAAAATGTTAAGAATTTAGAGATGGATATTGAAGATGTTAGGAAGATGTGTACATTAATAGAAAGTCATATGGGGAAATGGAATACGAATAAGTATAGTAAAGTGGAGTTGCCTGTACCTAATAATGAGTTAGAGAGATTTGTACATAGGTGTGATTATTTAGCTAGTAGAAATTATTTAAATGTAAGATTTATAAAATTAGATATTGAATAGGGAGTGTTTTGTAGTGAAAGAATTAAAAGTAATAGTACCAGAAAACTGTCATGAGTTAGGAGAAAAAGTATTAGTTCATCTTAAAGAATTAAGAGGAACAGATTGTGATTATGTAAAATTTCTTGATAAAAATGGATTAATCAGATTTAATAATGGTGAAGGTAAGTGTGTAATTGATGAATCATTACGTAATAAAGATATATATATATTAACTGATGTTAGTAATAGGGGCATAAGTTATAATTTATGTGGTGAAAGACATACAATGAGTCCAGATGAACATTTTATGGATATACTTAGAATACTTAGTGCAGAATGTGGACATGCATCAAAAAGAACATTGATTATGCCATATTTATATAGTTCTAGACAAGATAGAAAAGAACATAGAGAATCATTAGATTGTGCGATGAGTTTACAGTGGTTAGTTAATATGGGCGTAGATGAGATCGTTACATGTGATGTTCATAATAAAGGAGTTATGAATGCCATTCCAAAAACACCGTTTGAGAATGTATATTTAACAGATACGATGCTTACTGATTTAATACTTACTGAAGAGATTTTTGATTATGAAAATATTATATGTATTTCTCCAGATGAGGGAGCTATGAAGAGGGCAAGATTTTTCTCAGAAGTTATCGATAATGCTACAATGGCGGCATTTTATAAATATAGAGATCAAAAAGTATCTAATGGTAATGCTAAAGTAAGGGAACATAGATTTTTAGGGGATCCTGATGATTTGATTGGAAAAATAGCTATTGTTACTGATGATATGATAGATACTGGTGGTTCTATATTAGATACTGCTAAACAGTTAAAAGAACTTGGAGTAGATAAAGTATATTTGGTTACTACTTTTGCATTCTTTTCAAAAGGAATAGAAAAATTTAATGATTATTATGAATGTGGATATTTTGATAGAGTATATGCTACTAATTTAGCGTATGTACCAGAAGAAGCTAAAAATTCTCCTTGGTTTAAATCAATAGATTGTTCTAAAAATATTGCGGTAATAATTAATGAATTAAATTATGGAAGAAGTATTGGTGAGGTTATTAAAGGAAGAGATGCAGTACTTAAAAGAGTTAGAGAAATTAGGGAAGGAAGAAGGAAATAATGAAACTTAATAAGAAGGGGTTTACTTTAATTGAACTTTTAGCAGTTATAGTAATACTACTTGCTATTTCAGTAATTGCTGTAACTAGTATTAGTGCTGTGATAGAGAGAAATAAAGTAAAACAAAATGATGCTAAAATAGAAGTAATAGAAAGTTATGCTAAATTATATTATGAAGAACATAAAAATAGTTTAGGTTCTACTGGATGTATAGAATTAGATAAGTTAGGTTTATCTGATTCAGAGAGTAAAGATGCTGATGGGAATCTTTTTACTGGTGGAGTTAGCTATACTGATGGAAAAGAATTTCAATATGTAGATAGTTGTTCTTAAGAGGTGATAATATGAATAACAAGGGTTTTATGATGGCGGAAGTTATTGTAGTAGCAACAGTTGTATTGGCTGCTATGGTAGGGTTTTATGTAAGTTATAATAAAATAATTTCATTATATAATAATAGAGTAGATTATTATGATGTAGCAACATTATATGAACTTGGTAGTTATAGAGATAATCATATAGATTTGCTTGGTGATATTTCTGATTCAGAATTATTGGTTGGTGATCTTAATGATGAAGATTACCCTAATATGAAAGTTTTTTATCTAATGAAAAGTGAAATAATAAACTTATCTAATAATACTAATTTAAATTCTACTTTTAGGGATTATTTGGAATTTTTATCTACAGCTATTACGCTTCCAGATGATATTACTAATATTTTGGTAATGGAAAAGTGTTATACTGAGGATGATTGTAAGTATGCTTATTTGGAGGTGTTTAAGTAATGAAACATCTTAATAATAAAGGATATTTATTAGTAGAAATTGTTCTTGCCTCTGTATTAGCTATGGTTATTGCATATTTTTTGACTGATTTAACTATAAAACTAAAAAATAAGAATGATGATTTATTAGTTAAGACTTTAGTGTCTACTGATCAGTCAATTATTTACAATACTATTATGAATGGAATACATAGCGATGGCAGTGATTTTAAATGTGATGATATTAAATTAGATGTAGTGAATAAAAAGTTTGAGTATAAAGAATTTACTACTATAATTAGTGAATATGCTTCTTTAAGTAACTTTAAATGTGAAAAAATAGGAGATACCGTTAATATTGAAATACCTCTTGATGTAAAACAACTACCAAGTGATGATTTTGATGTAAATATAAATATGAGATTATCCAATGAAGAAACAATTAATGCAAATAAGTATAAGTGTGAAGGCGATAAAAGATTAGGAGTTTACTATGTTACTAATTGTGTTGATGGGAATTGTAGTTATACTACTAAAAATGGTTTGGATTATTTACATGATTTTAGTTTAGATACAACAATTAATACTGAAAAAAATCCAACGTGGATTATTAAAGAAAATGATTTGAAAGGCAGTTTGTCTTATGTTGGAGATAACTGTAAAGAAGAAACTTGGTATGTTGGAACTAATGGTAGTAATCTTAATTGTAGAGCTGGCGCAAGTAAAAATACAGATATAGTTAGAAAATTTGAAAATTGTACTGAACTAAAGGTTTACCGAACAACAATGAAAATTGATGATACACATAACTGGTTTTATTACTATGATGAGGAAAAAAAAGAAGGTTGTTACTTATATGGGAAATATTTATATCGTGATAAAACTAAAACTCCAAATTGTAGTAGTAGCAGTGGTTCTACAGGGACTACAAATAATTTTTGCAGATGTACTAATGGAAAAAAATATTCATGTATAGATTATGGTCTTGATAATCAAACGGAATGTAGTGAGTGGTGTAGCCAAAACGAATCTGATATAAGCGGTAATAATAATTGTACTGGAGGTGACTATCGGGAATTGACTCCTTTTTGTAAATGTGGAAATGGACAAAGTTATCCATGTGCTCGATACGAAATACAAAATAATGCAAAATGTAGTTGGTTTTGTACTATTGCTCCGCAAAATTCTTTTATGAGTGAAGGTAGTAACTGTGAAGAGAGTTAGATAAGACAACTTTAATGTAAGAAAAAGACGATTAATCGTCTTTTTAATTTGTATATCTTAAACTTGAATTTGATACGTTAAATATTATTCCTAAGAGTAACATATAAGAAAGTAGAGATGATCCGCCATAACTTATAAAGGGAAGGGTTATTCCCATTATAGGTAGTAATCCAATGGTCATAGAGATATTATATATTTGTTGGAATAATAATACAGATATTATACCTCCAATAGCATATTTATCTGATAAATCTTTAGTTTTATTAACAGAATTAATTAATGTTAAATCAAAGAATAGCATAATTAATAATAAGCTAATAGAACCAATTAAACCTGTGTTAGATGCAAATACTGCAAAGATAAAATCTGTTTGCATTTCTGGAAAATATATTGGAGTAGAATTAATACCGTGACCAGTTAAACCAGAAGAACCAATTGCTATTAGAGAATTTCTTAGTTGGAGTCCTGTAGATGATGACCAATTAGTGATTCTATCCATACGATAGAAAAAAGATGTTCCAAAGATATCTATAAATAAATCTTGTTTTAGATAATATATTCCTAAGAATAAACAAAAAAATATAATGATAAATCCAATAGTAAATATAAACCATCTTTTTCTAAGACCCCCAATAAATAACATTACAAAAGTAATAATTATGTACATTATTACTGCTCCAGTATCTGGTTCTATGAATGTTAATACTGATGGAATAAAGAGTACTACTAATACTTTTAGGATGAACTTTAATTCATCTATTATATCAGGGTTTTTATATTTATCATTAAAGTCAGTTATCATTCTGGATAATGTTATTATTAGAAATATTTTCATAAATTCACTAGGTTGTAGTGTTCCAAGAAATGGTATTTTAAACCAGCATGTAGCGTTATTTACTTCGATACCAAAGAATAATACTAATATTAAAGAAAGTACTCCGATAATATATAATATCCAAGCGTTATTATATAAGAATTTATTACCTAGAATCATCGTCGAATAAGCTAAAAATATTCCTACTAGATACCATATGATTTGCTTTAACCATAGATTTTCGTATTCAATAGATAATAAATCTTTTGTTGAGTAGATAGATATGATACTTATTATAAAAAATAATATAATAGGTATTAATATGCTAGATTCTACTTTAAATTTAGAAATGTTTTTAATAATATCACATCCTAACTATTAATATTTTACCACATATAATAGTTAAATTATACAAAAATAATTATTTTTAGCATATATTATATTGGAGGGATAAGATGCCAAATAAACCTAAAATGTATAAAGGAGAAGTAAAAAAAGAATTTAATAATAATAGGAGTATATATGCTAGTTATAGTGATAACGATAATATTAATAAGAATTATGATGTAAGTGAAGTTAGAAAGAAGATAAATGATATATTTAGTTCATATGATTTTATATATAGAACTAAGGTTAATATAGTTATAGATAATCAGATAATTACTAGGAAAATAATAGGTATTTATGAAAATAATTTAGTTACTATAGATAACGAACATATTCCTATAAATATGATTAAGGATATATATAAATGATAACTTAATAATAAGTTGTCTTTTTTTAATTATAATGATAGTACTTTTAAATATAAAATAATAATAAATCTTTTTGTTATATATTGATATACATATGTTTGTTTTTGTATGGTTTTATTACTTGATAGAAAGATAGGTGGTATTATGTATAAATCATATAAATTTAGATTATAACCAAATAAAGAACAAAATTTCTTAACATTAAAAACGAGTATGGTAGTGACTATCGGAATTTAATTCTTTGGAGAAGTATGGATAGATAGTCTTTGAAGCAGAAATTTCATCATCACGAGATAATGGCGACAAATTTATTTGTCTTTTGTTCTAAAAAATATATTATTGTAATATTAATGTTGCTAAAATAAACAATTTAAGTTATAATTAATTATATAATAAAGAGGTGTCTGAAAGTATGATAGAAATAAAGAAAAATAAAAAATCATTAATATTATTAATTGTTTTTTCTATAATGTTTTTGATATTAGGAGGAACACTTTCTGTTTGGTTATGGGTAACTGATGAGAATCAACAGACTAATTTTGCTTTTACAGTAGAAAAAAATTTCTCTTGCGCTGCAGATGGGGGAGAACCAATAAATACTGATGATATATCTTTAGTTCCAGCTACATGTAAAGACGCTGATAGAGTTATTAAAAGAGAAATAAAAGTAATGCCTAAGATTACTAAAAATGGATTATCAATAGGAATGGATTTATGGTTATATGTAAATGAAATTGATGAAAGATTATCAAAAAGTGAAAATTTAAAATATGTATTAACTGAATCTAGTGATAGTTGCTCTACTGGAGTTATAGTTAGTGGAAGCTTTAATGGGATTTCTGTCGGTAGTAAAATTGATTTATTTATTGATAAAATTTATACTTCTACTACAACAGATACTTATTATTTATGGATATGGTTAGATAAAGCAGAAACTGATAATGATACTATGAATAAAAATTTTGATTTGTCTTTATCAGGGTCTTGTACAGATAATCTTAGTTTTCAACCTGAAAAACCTGTATTAGATGATGAAATGATACCGGTAACAATAGCGGATGATGGGAAGGTAACTACAGTTTTAGAAGATGATCCATCATGGTATGATTATAGTTCTAAGAAATGGGCTAATGTGGTTTTGGTAAATAATGATAATTATAAAAATACTTCTGGGGTAGAAGTAGTGCAAGATGATATTTTAGCTTATTATGTGTGGATTCCTAGATATAAATATAAAATAAGTAAGGTAACTTGCGAAGAAATAAAAAGTAAAATAACAGAGGAAACATATCCAGAATGTTATGGGCCTCCATATTCAATGACTGAAGAAAACAAGCAAGAATTAATTGATTTGTTTCTTGATTATATGCAAAAAAAGGATCCTTTAGGTTTGTTTTTTCGTTATGAAGAAGATGATATAAGAGAGATGTTTGATAATTTTTTACTGTATGGTTATTTGGAATTTGATGATACGATGATGGATATTTGGGATACTTTGAATTTGGATTATATGCCTTCTACGGTTGTTGAAAAAATAATATATACATCTACTTTTATGGGGACGAATGAAACATATAAAATTGATGTAGAGTTTGAAAAAAATGCTACATTAAGGACTATGGGTGATGCAATAAATACATATTATACACATCCGGCGTTTTGGTGGGATAATGATAATGATGGTGCAACTGATAGTACAGAGATGTTATCTGGTATATGGGTAGCAAAGTTTGAAACTACTGGTTCTGATTCAAGTAATGCAACAATATTGCCTAATGAACCTGCTTTAAGACCATTATCTATAAGTGAACATTTTTCAATAGCTAGAAATTTTAATAAAAATCTTTCTACTACTAAAAGTAATTCACATTTAATAAAAAATAGTGAGTGGGGAGCTACTGTTTATTTGGCTAACTCTAAATATGGAGTTGGTGGTGAAGTAAGAATTAATAATTATCATAAAGATGGAACTTTAACTGGGTGCGGAGCTTCTAGAAGAAATGGTGCTCAATATGCTACATGTGGAATACCATATGGTTCTGCAATATCTTATCCTCAAAGCACTACTGGAAATATAAGTGGAATATTTGATATGTCTGGTGGACTTGGGGAATATACAATGGGTGTTTATAATCATAATATAGCCAAAAGTAATTTTACAACATTGCCAGAAAGTAAGTATTATGATTTATATAAATCTTATACATTTGCTAAGTGTACATTACAGGAATGTGGTGGTCATGGAATTGGCGAGGCTTTGTTAAAAACTAATTCTGCTACAGAAGCTATTACACTTCATAACGACAAAGTAAACATGACATCATCAACATCTAGTTCGTGGTATTTTCGTGGAGGAACGTATGCTCATCACCATTATTTTATTCCAATTGAGGTTGAGGGCAAACAAAATACATTTACGATGGAATATAGCGATGGTGCATTTCAAAATGGATATGGAAATGGTGCTGCTGTGAATACTAGGGGTTCTAGGATGACGATAATAAATGGATTTGGAGCATAATTAAAATCATAACTTTTTAGTTATGATTTTTCTTTATATTGATTCCTAGCATTGAGCCTATTATTCCTGATAAGAGAAGGCTTAAATATGAAATTATAAGTTTTAAGGTAAAAGGATTTTTTGTTATAATAGAGATTATTATTGATAAAAATAAATATATAGATGTAAATTTTAATCCTTCTAAGTATGCTTTTTCTTTAACGTTTTTACCTAGAATAGTTGAAGATATAAAGATAGAAATAATAGGAATTAATAATTTAATTATTTTAGTTGGTATTGTAATATAATAATTTATTAAAGATAGAATAATAGTTAATACTAAGATTATACTAAATAAATATAGATAACTTTTTAAATAATTTTTTAACATAAATTCACCTAATAAAATATATGATTAGTATATTTTATTATGACTTGGAAATAATAGTAATGGTGAATATTATGGATTATATAAAGATTATTTTTAGAATGTGTTTCTTTTATTTTTTTATAGTATTAATATATAGAATGATGGGAAAGAGGGAAGTGGGACAACTTGGAATAATAGATTTAATAGTATCTATATTAATTGCTGAATTAGTAGTTATAAGTGTAGAAGATCCTAGTATAAGTATTTTATATTCTTTAGTACCTGTTATATGTTTAGTAATACTTCAAATGTTACTTTCTTATGGTAGTTTAAAAAGTTCTAAGATTAGGGAATTATTAGATGGAAAACCTTCTTTTATAATAAAATATGGAAAGATTAATTATAATGAAATGATAAAACAAAAATATAATTTAGATGATTTATTAGTTCAATTAAGAGAAAAAGGATATAGAAACGTTGAAGATGTTGAATATGCTATACTTGAAAATAATGGTACATTATCTGTATTTGAATATGATAAGAAAAATATTATAAAAAAGAGTCCAATACCTATGCCTATTATATTAGATGGTAAGATACAATATGAGACTTTAAGAGAAATTGATAAGGATGATAGTTTTGTATATCAATTACTTGATAAGAAAAAGTGTGATTTAAAAGATATATTTTATGCTTTTTATAAAGATAAGAGTATATTTATAATTAAATATAGTGATTTAGATTAAGAAAAAACTTCTAAGATTGTTTAGAAGTTTTTGTTTGACTATAATCTTTTATATCCATAATTATAGGTAATATTATTGGTACTCTACCAGTAGATTCTGATAACATTGGCATTAGTCCATTTATTAATTCACTTTTAATATCATTAAAGTTTACTGTTTTTTCTTTTAACTTATTAGTTATAATTTTTTTAGATTGTAATTCAATGTTTTTAATTAGTTCTAATGATTCATTTACTAAGATATATCCTCTAGTTGTAACTAATGGAGTATTTAGTAATTGTTTATTTTTAGAATCTATATTTATAATAATAGCAAGAATACCATTATTTGACATTAGGGTTCTATCTTTTATTACTACGTTTGATACATCACCAATTCTGGAACCATCTACATATATTTCTCCGGCTTGTATATGTCCTTGTTTTTTTATTCCTTCTTTATTAATGTTTAAGATATCTCCATTATTTAGGATAAATGTTTTTTGTCTTGGAATACCACATTCACAAGCTAAATCTGTATGTGTTTTTAACATTCTATATTCTCCATGATATGGAGCAAAGTATTCAGGGTTAAATAGTCTTAACATTAATTTTAATTCTTCTTGATAAGCATGTCCTGATGAGTGAATATCATATTGACTATTAGTATATACTTTAACACCTTTTAAATATAGTTTATTAATTGTTTTAGATACTGATGAAGTATTGCCTGGTATTGGAGATGATGAGAATATTACTATATCATTTGGTATTAATTTTATTTGTTTATGTGATCCGCTTGCTATTCTAGATAGGGCAGCTAAAGGTTCTCCTTGGCTTCCTGTGCAAAGTAGGCATACTTTGCTTGGATCTAATTGATTTGCTTCTTCAGCTGAAATAATAATATTTTTATCTTTAATATATCCACATTTAGTAGCAATATCTATTGATGTATCCATACTTCTTCCAAATAGGGCTACTTTTCTTTTGTTTTCTTTACATGTTTCAATAATATGTTTTAACCTATATATATTTGATGCAAATGTTGCTAATATAATACGATTATTTTTATTATTATTAAATATTTCTCCAAGGTTTTCATCTACTTTAGATTCAGATACTGATACACCTTCGGATAGGGCATTTGTAGAATCACTCATTAAAAGTTTAACTCCCTTTTTACCAATTTCAGCCATCTTATGTAAATTTGCCATAGGGCCTATTGGAGTAAAATCGAATTTAAAGTCTCCAGTCATGACAATAACACCATTTGGTGTATTTATAGCTATACCGTGAGAATCTGGTATAGAATGTGTTGTTCTAAAAAATTCAATATTAAAGTGTTTCGTTTTTAAATTTGTTTTTTCATTATATACATATAAATTTTTATATTTAATATTTCTTTCTTCTAATTTCTTTTCAATTAATTCTTTAGCTTGATTTGGAGCGTATATTTTAGGAATATTTACTTGTTGCAATAAGAATGGTATACCTCCAATATGGTCTTCATGGCCATGTGTTATTAATAAATATTTAATTTTACTTTCGTTTTCAATTAAGTAAGTATAATCAGGAATAACATAATCTATTCCTAATAAATCATCTTCAGGAAACATTACTCCTGCATCAACGATAATAATTTCATCATTGTGTCTAACACAATACATATTTTTACCAACTTCGCCTAGGCCACCTAGAGCGAATACTTGGGTATTTTTGTTTTTCATTTTTCCTCCTTTTTATTTATTTAAAAACCGATATAAAAAATAATATAAAAATTCAAAGAATTAACACACTTACACATTATAGCATATTTTCAGTATAAAATCAAAACTTATTGTAAAAATAATTGTAATGAGATATAATTAAGGTAGGTGTAAAATGAAAAAAAGTAGGAAAAGAAGAATTAGATATGATAGAGTAGTTATATTATTATTTATAATAATTACTATTATATTTTTAGTTAGTTTAATTTTTAATAAAAATAAAGAAATATATATGATAGATATAGTTAATAAAAATATTGATGATGTTTATGAATTATTATCTGATTATGATATAGAAATAAATATTAGTTATGAATATAATGATAACGTTGATAAAGGTAAAGTTATTAGTCAGAGTATTTTAGAAAATATGGTTATTAATGATGGAGATAAGCTTGATTTAGTAATATCTTTGGGTAAATTAGATAAAGAAAAACTTAAGAATGATGGGATAAATGAACTTGGGAAGGTACCTATTATGATGTATCATGGTATTAAAGATATGAAAGATAGTGAAACTGATTATATAGGTGGTAATGTTGATAAAGATGGGTATACTAGAACTAGTGAATCATTTAGACGTGATTTAGAACTATACTATCAAAAGGGGTATAGAATGATTAAATTATCTGATTATATTAATGGTAATATTAATACTCCTTATGGGAAGAGTCCTATAGTACTTACTTTTGATGATGGTAATGCTAATAATATTAGAGTTACTGGACTTGATAGTGACGGAAATATAATAATAGACAAAAACAGTGCGGTGGGAATACTTGAAGAATATAAAAAGAAATATCCTGATTATAATGTTACTGCAATATTCTTTATTAATAATGGATTATTTAATCAACCAGAATATAATGATAAGATAATTAAATGGTTAGTAGATAATGGATATGAAGTAGGTAATCATACTAAAGGACATAATGATTTTACTAAAATAGATAGTAATAAAACTCAAGAAGTAGTAGGGTATATGTATAATAAATTAGAAAGTATAGTAGGAGATAAATATTCTAAAATTGTAGCATTACCTTATGGTAGTCCTTATAATAAGACTCATAATAATTATAAATATATTATTAATGGAAGTTATGAAGGAAATGATTATGAAACTGTTGCTGCTTTAAGAGTTGGATGGGAACCAGAAATAAGTCCTTTTAATAAAGATTTTGATAAAACTTTTTTAAAAAGATGTAGAGCATATGATAATAATGGAGTAGATTTTGATATTGAGATGACTTTAAGAATTCTTGACAAAAATAGATATATATCAGATGGAAATGTAGAGACAATAGTTACTGATATTAAAAATAGTGATATAATAAATAGTAATATAGATAAAGAAATAATTATGTATTAGGATGTGATAATATGAATAATAAGGGATTTGCAATTACAACAATATTATATGGGACATTAATATTATTTTTAATGTTACTAGTTTCTATGTTAGGGTTATTATCTACATATAAAGATAGACTTTCTATGTTAATAGATAGTAATAATGGTGCTAGGGATATAATTAACAAAAAATTCAAGGATTCAGCAGATGAAATTGTAGATTCAGGTGAAGAAATATTACAAATGTATGTTAAAACCAACACTGGTAATCTTAATTGTAGAAAAAGTCCAAATACCAATGCTGTTGTAGTAACTAGTTTTAGTAAATGTTCAGAATTATCTGTTTATCCTACAACAACTAATTGGTTTTATAATAGCGAGAATGATTGTTATTTGTATGGTGATTATTTGACAAGTGATAAGAATATTTGTTCATAAACTTGAATGTTGTTATATTGTTTCTAAATCTTATTTAAGTATATATTTTGCTAATTTATCATACTTTATTGAATATTATAACAATAGTTGTTTTAGAATAATATCTAGTATTTTTTCTAGGAATTAATGTAATTATAAAAGGAATGAATCCAAATTTATTCCTTTTATTGTTTTAAAAATATTTGATTACTAATATAGATAAAAAATATATATTCATTAAATTATATTGTTGTGTAAATATTATTTTGTTTTTTATAATGATAAATATTTATTATTAACTATGTTGACTTGAATTTTTTATTTTAAGTTGTTTTTTTGTAAATTATTTGGTAAAATTACTATGCAAGAAATGTGGTGAATTATGAAAGTTAAATATGAATTATTACATAAAGATAAGAATTGTAATGCTAGATATGGTACATTAGAGACTAATTATGGTAAATATGAGACTCCAATGTTTATGCCGGTAGGTACTCAAGCTACGGTTAAGACATTAGATTATAGGGAAATTAAAGAAATTGGTTCTGGAATAATTTTATCTAATACTTATCATTTATGGCTTCGTCCAGGAGAAGATATTATAGATAAAGCTGGTGGACTTCATAAATTTATGAATTATGATGGACCAATACTTACAGATTGTGGAGGATTTCAAGTATTTTCTTTGGCTAAAAAGAAAGATATTAGTGAAGAAGGAGTAATATTTAAGAGTCATATTAATGGTGAAAAGTTATTTTTAACTCCTGAGAAGTCTATTCAGATTCAAAATAAATTAGATAGCGATATTGCAATGAGTTTTGATGAATGTATTCCTTATCCTGCTAGTTATGAGTATGTAAAGAATAGTGTAGAGAGAACTTTAAGATGGGCTATACGTAGTAAGAATGCATTTAATAATCCTAGACAGTCTTTATTTGGAATAGTTCAAGGTGGAGAATATAAAGATTTACGTGAATATAGTGCTAAAGAGACTGTTAAATTAGGATTTGACGGGTATGCTATTGGTGGTACTTCAGTTGGTGAAGATAAGGAAACAATGTATAAAATGATAGACTATGCAATTAAATATTTACCAGAAGATAAAGCAAGATATTTGATGGGTGTAGGAGATCCATATGATTTATTTGAAGGAGTAGAACGTGGAGTTGATATGTTTGACTGTGTACATCCTACTAGACTTGCTCGTCATGGACATGCGTTTACTAAATATGGAAAAATTAATTTAAAGAATTCTAAATATAAGGAAGATTTTACTCCAGTAGATACATCTTGTGATTGTGAATGTTGTAAGAATTATACGAAGGCTTATATTAGACATTTATTAGTAGCAGAAGAGACTTTAGGTCAAAGATTATTATCAGTACATAATTTAAGATTCTTAATTAGAATTATGGAAGGTATAAGAGAGAGTATTAAAGAAGATAGATTCTTAGAATATAAGAGAGAATTTATTGATAATTATAGTTTAATGGAAAGAAATAAAAAAAAGGTATCTGAATAGGTACCTTTTTTCTTATATGGTGTATATATTAGATACAGTCAACGAAAGTATCGTCTAAGCATCTAATTATACATACACATCCTAAATTAATTGTAAAGAATGAGTTTGTTGCTTCGTATGGGAATGCTGATGCTGTATCTGTGTTAGGAGCTAATACTCTAAAAGTAGCACAGCAGTCATCTAATTTTTCTAATCTAAATACAGTGCTAGTTTCAGTTACTGCAGGATCTCTACTTATAGGCATAGCTAATGGTGTAGAACCACTAGAACATGTATATAAAGTTACTGGTCTAGTATTACAGAATGTTGCACAGTTTTGTCCTAAGAAACCTCTATCACAAGTTTGTAAGCATGTATCATTTTGGCATACACTTTGTTGAAGTAGTAAGATTACTTTTAGGATATCAGCAATGCAGTTTTCGCAAGTATTTGTTTCATTATTATTACACATATAATCCACTCCTTTATTTATATTCATTATAAGATATGTTAAAACTCCAAAAAAATTCATTATTTACACCTAGTTAGAATATAATTTAATATGAAAATGTTTATTACAATGATTGGATTAATAATAGTAGCCATAATATTAAATATATTTGATTATAATTCTTTTTTAGATTTATTATCTATTACTTGGTATATTGCTAGTATACTTATTATTTATTCAGGTATCAAATATTCTTTTAAATATAAATTTATTCAGTTTAAAATTAAAGAATTTATTAAGGCAATTAAGTCTAAGAGTAAAAACAATATAAGTCCATTATCTAGTTTAAGTATGTCTTTAGCTGCTAAGATTGGGGTGGGTTCATTATCTGGAGTAGCACTTTGTTTATATTTTGGAGGAATTGGTAGCATATTTTGGATGTGTATAATATCTTTAATAGTATCTATTAATACTTATGTAGAATGTATATTGGGAATTAAATATAGGGATAAAGTAGGAAATAGTTTAATAGGTGGGCCTAGTTTTTATATTAAGAAATGTTTAAATAATAAGTGTTTGTCTATTTTATATGGAATCCTTATTATTATTACATATAGTGGATTATTCTTGTCTATTCAGTCAAATACCATAGTAAGTGTTATTAGTGATTTTGATATTAATATTACTTTAATAGTAATAGTTTTATCATTAGTTACTTTTATAATAATAAAAAAAGAATCTAAAAATATCTTTTTAGTAGATAGTATATTAGTTCCTTTTATGTTAATATTTTATTTATTAATGGGTTTATATGTATTGTTTAATAGTAGCAATATTTTAGATATATTAAAATTAATGGTAAGGGATGCATTTAAAATAAAAAGTATTATTCCATTATTTTTAGTTGGAATGCAAAGAGCAATCTTTATTAGTGAATCTGGTATAGGTACTAGTGCAATATCAGCAAGTGCTTGTGATAATGATCCAGATAAACAAGGAAAGTTAGAAATATTAGGAATACATATTACAACTTTTTTAGTGTGTTTTATTACTTTTTTAATAATAGTTACTAGTAATTATAATATTGTAGATTTTGGTAATATTAATGGTATAGAAATAGTAATGTATGCATTTAATTATCATTTTGGTAATTTTGGTAAAATAATTTTGGCTATTATTACTACGATGTTTGCTTTTTCAACGATTATTTCTGGTTATTTTTTTGGAGAGAATAATGTTAGGATATTTACTAATAATAAAAAAGTAATAAAGATGTTTAAAATATTTGTAATAGTTATAATTTTTATATCTGGATACATTAGTCCTAATATTTTATGGAATTTAACAGATTATTTTATAGCAATATTAGCTATTATAAATATATCTTCAATAATTAGAATTAATAGATGATATGTATTGTTAAAAATAAATATTTATGATATTATGTATTTAGTGAGGAAACTTCATATAATAAAAAAGGAACATTTAATAGTCGCATGTTAAGTGTTGCCAATTGTTTGGGTTCACCTAATTCAATACGATTGAGTTAGGTGATTTTCTTTTTATATTAAAACTATAAACAGTAATAATACTAATAGGAAGACAAGTATAATTAAGGAAAAGATTAAAAAATCTTTTTTAGTCATAATATCGCCTCCTTCCTTTTGGAAATTTGGCAATCACCCAACTTATTAAATGTTGCGTATAGATTATAGCAAGTATATTTATGTGAATCAATAGATTTTATAAATGTTCAACAAAGGGTTAACTAAAATATAGGAATGTATATATCATAAGTATATACTTCTTTTTTTTGTTAATAATATTACTGGTGATATTATGGATGATAAATATTTAGATATAGTAGATAAACATTCTCCAAAAGAAGATAGATTAAAAAATGCGATAGTTAGTTTTATAGCTGGTGGTATGCTTGGAAGTTTATCAGAATTACTTCTTAGAGGGTATATGATATGGTTTAATCTACCTCGAAAAGAAGCTGGAGTAGTGGTTATTCTTACTTTAATTATATTAGCTTCGGTTCTTACTGCATTTGGGGTATTTGATGTGTGTGTTTCTAAATTTAAAAGTGCATTAATTATTCCTATAACTGGTTTTGCTCATTCGATGACTGCAGCAGCGTTAGAATATAGAAAAGAAGGTTTAGTATTAGGAATAGGTGCTAATATCTTTAAGTTAGCTGGGACAGTTATTTTGTATGGGATAGTATCAGTATATATCTTTGGACTAATTAGAATGTTAGTGATGGGAGGATAATATGACTAATAAATTTAATAATGTTTATGTAGGTGATAGTTATACGATAGCATCAGTGTATGAAAAAGATGGTCCAATTGCAGATTATTTTGATAAAGTATATGACAAAGATTTATATTATGGATGTGATACTTTTGAAAAAGCTGAAGAAAAGATGCTTTCTGATAGTATAGAGAATTTAATAGATAAAGTAGAATATAAAGATAGTGATATTGATTATGTTATTTCAGGTGATTTAGAAAATCAAATTGCAGCATCTGATTATGCTTTAAGACATTTTGATATTCCTTTTTTAGGAATATTTAGCGCTTGTGCTACTTTTGGTGAAGGATTATTAATTGGTGCTAATTTAATTGAAGGGAAAAGAGCTAAGAATATTATTGTTAGTACTAGTAGTCATAATATGATGGCAGAAAAACAATTTAGAAATCCGACTGAGTATGGTGCTCCTAAGAAAAAGACTACTACTTGGACATCTACGGGGGCTGCATGTATGTTACTTACTAATAAAAAGGGAAAGATTAAAATTACATCTGCTACTTGTGGTAAAGTACAAGATAAGAATGTTACTGATGTTAATAATATGGGTGCTGTTATGGCAATTGCTGCAGCTGACACGATAGAAAGACATTTAGTTGACTTAAATATTAAACCTAATTATTATGATTTAATATTGACAGGTGATTTAGGTTGTTATGGTAAAGAAATATTAATAGATTATTTAAAAACTAAGAATATAGATATATCTAAAAATTATGAAGATTGTGGTTTAATTTTATATGACATAAAGAAACAGAATGTTTTTGCTGGAGCGTCAGGACCTGCATCAAGTGCTTTAGTACTTTGTTCTTACTTATTAAAAGAAATGGAAAGAGGAAAATATAAGAAAATATTATTAGTTCCTACGGGAGCAATATTTAGTCCTACGCGAACTTTTCAAAAGGATAGTATTCCATCAATTGCACATGCTATTTCATTTGAGGTGAGTGAATAATGGAGACATATGTATATGCATTTTTATTCTGTGGTTTTGTATGTATGATAAGTCAAGTTATTTTGGATAATACAAAACTTACTCCCGGTCATGTAACTAGTTTATTTGTAGTAATTGGTGCATTTTTAGACTTAGCTGGTATTTATGATAAGATAGTACTATATTGTGGTGCTGGAGCAATTATTCCAATTACTTCTTTTGGACATTTACTTATTCATGGAGCAATGGATGTGGCGGCAGAAAATGGAATAATGGGTCTTGCACTTGGAATATTTGATTTAACTTCGGCAGGTATTAGTGTAGCAGTAGTATGTGCATTTATATTAGCATTAATTTTTAAACCTAAACATTAGTGTAAAGTAAGTATTTGATAATTGTACATTTATCTATTTATATGTTATTATATTTATAGGTGATGTGTATGAAAAATAAACTTAGTTTTTATGGAATAATAATACTTATTGGTTTATTTGTTGCTTTTTATTTTATTGCTTCATTATTTTTAGAACATATGAGACATGATGAAGAAATTAATGAAGAGAATATGGCTATAACAGAAAATGATAAAAATTATAATGATGAGATTGAGATAGTTAACAATTTATATCAAAACGTTAGAATACTATATGATGTTGTTAATAGTAAGTTTAAAGTAGATCAAGATGACATTATAGTAATTAATGATATTACTTATAAAAAAATAACTAATTTTGATGAAGTTACTAGTAATTTGTTTACTTTAAATGGTCTTAATAAATACATAAGTGATTTAGGCAGTTATTTTGCAATAACAAATGATTTATATTATTTAGCAGGTAATTTAGTAAGTTATCAAACTTATTATTTTAGGGGAGATGATACTAAAATATATATATTAGATGTTAGTGACAATGTGATAAATGCTATAATATATGAGAAATGGACTAGTAATAATAAGAATACTTTGGCTACGATAAGAGTAATTAAAGAAGAAAAAAGTTGGTTAATAGATGATATATCAATATTAGTTAGTGAATAGATATTTTAAAGAACGCTTAGGTGTTCTTTTTAAATGTATATATAAATTTGACAAAAACAAACAAATGTGCTATTATATTTAGCCGATTAAGGGGATGGTTTGGATGATAGTAGAAAAAATGCTAAAACTAGGTTTTACTGAAGAACAGATTAATACGATTTTAACTAATTATGCTATTTTAAGGTTGAGAAAGAGTAATGTTTCAAAGTTGGTAGGTGAAATGTTAGATTTTTTTAAAAACTATGGATATAGTGATGAAGATATAGTTAAAATGAGTAAATTACATCCACAAATATACGGTTATAGTGCTACTAATATAAGTCAAAAAATACTATTTTTAGAGAATCTTGGATATGCAAAAGTAGAAATAATTAAAATGACAAAAAGTTGTCCTCAAATATTTAGTTTGTCTACAGAAAATATTATAAATAAGTTAGAGGTTATGAAAGGATTAGGATATAAAATTTCTAATTTATTAAATATGATTTCTAGATTTCCTCAAATATTAACATTATCTAATGAGTATATAGTAAATAAATTTAATGATTTGATAGGATTAGGTTATACGAATAAAGAGGTAATTAAGATAACAATTAAACTGCCACAAATTTGGAGTTTAACAATGGAAAATATTACTACTAAGAAAGAATTTTATGATTCTATAGGAATATCTAGTTTTATATTAGTTAAAGCTAATTTACTTATGCAAAGTGTAGAATTATCATATGCAAGATATATGTTTTATATGTCTATAGGTAAAACAATAGATAGTAATAATTATATGGATATTTTTTGTGGTCAAAAAAGATTTGAAACATTATATGGTAAAACTAATAAAGATTTAATAGAATTATACCCATATGATAAAGAAGAAATTCTAAAAAGAATAAAGAAGTAGGTGGTTATGATGTTATATGAATATATGTATAGTTTAGGTTATAAGAAAGAGCAAATTGATAAAATATTAAATTATTGTGTTAATGTTAGAAGATATCGTATAGATGGATTATATGAAAAGGCAAAAGTAATATTTCCTTATTTTATTAGTTTAGGTTATACGAATAAAGAGGTTATTAAAATATCTTTAGAGTGTATATCATTATATACTCGTAGTTTAGATATTATTAAGAGAAAATTTGATTGTCTGTATGAACTTGGTTATACTAAAGAAGAAGTTATTAGAATGATATATTCATTTCCGAGAATATTTAATTTAAAGAAGGAAACTATTAATAATAAAATATTATTAATTATGAATTTAGGTTTTAGTAGAAAAGAAACATTAGACATTATAAAGACAGATCCTGGTATATTGGGATATAGTTTTATTAATCTTAAAAATAAATTTAATTATTTATTATCCTTAGGTTATTCTCAAAAAGAATTAATTAAAATGATTAATCAAAATCCAA
This sequence comes from Bacilli bacterium, assembly GCA_017409025.1. Lineage (GTDB taxonomy): Bacteria > Bacillota_I > Bacilli_A > RF39 > UBA660 > RUG705. The sequence goes on from JAFQTN010000014.1 coordinate 52,884, forward strand.
TAATACTGGTTTCTAATAAACCTTCAAAAAGTATAGATGTTATTTGTAAATTTGGATTTACTCGTGAGAAAGCAATTAAGATGTGTAAAAAGTGTCCTAATCTTATGGTAATAACTGAAGAATATATAAATGAGAAAATTAAGAATATGATGGACTTAGGTTATACTTATCCTCAGGTTATTAAAATGCATAATAAGTTTTCTAAGCTTTTTACTTATGGTATAGATAATATTATAGAAAGATTTAATAAACTTATAGAATTAGGATATAGTAAAAAACAAGTTATTATAATGACGGTAGTTTCACCTGCTATATTTAGTTATAGTATATCTAGTATAGTGAAAAGAATTGATGATTTAATTAGTTTAGGATTTACAAAGGAAGAAGTAATTAATATGACTGTATCACTTCCGTCATTATATGGATTTAGTATAGATAATATTCGTGAGAAAAAAGAATTTTATGATTCAATAGGATTAAGTAGATTATTTGTAGTAGATCCTAAACAACTTATTCAAGGTATAAAATTAACTTATGCTAGATACATGTTTTTAAAATCAATAGGAATGGATATTGATATGAATAATTATATATTATTATTTTGGGGACAAAAAGCATTTAAATGTATGTTTGGAATAGATAATGAGGAAGTTATTCAGCAGTATGGTAATAAAGAAATAGATATTAAAGTTAGGACTAAATAGGTGATATGTATGTTAGTAGAAAAAATGAAAGAATTAGGTTATACTGATAGTGATATTGAGAAAATAATTAATCAATATACGGCTGCAAATAATACTAAAAATAATTTGTTTAAGAGACTTGAAGGAAATTATAAAATGCTTATATCTTTAGGTTTAAGTAGAAATGAAGCTATTAAAATAACTAAAGAATTTCCGTTACTTTTGGCATATTTAGATACTTCTATTGAAAAGAAAATATATAATATAAAAGAATTAGGGTATGAAATGAGTGCTATTAAAAAAATGATAATAGCATTTCCTCAAATTTTAAGTTTAGATATTGCTAATATGGAAAAGAAAATAGAAGATATGAAAAAAATAGGTTATAGCAATAAGGCGGTATTAAAAATAACTACTGCCTGTCCACATGTATTTGGGTTAAATATTAATAATATTAAAAATATGCTAATTAAATTAACAGAATTAGGTTTTAAATATGAAGAGGTATTAAAAATAACTACAAAATATCCTGAAATATTTGGTTTATCTATCGAAAATATCAGTAAGAAAATAGATGATATGATTACTTTGGGATATAATAGATTATTAGTTATAAAAATGATAAAGATTTATCCTAATATACTAGGTTTAAATATTAATAATATGAAAAAGAAATTAAAAGATATGAAAAAATTAGAGTATACTAATAAGGATTTGTTAATTATAACTAGTACATGTCCACAATTATTTGGATATACTATTGAAAGAATAAAAAAGAGAATAAACGATATTATGGATTTGGGGTATTCTTATCAAGAAGTAATTAATATGTCTAAAAAATTTCCTCAAATATTTGGTCTTAGTATTGATGCTATTAAAGTAAAGAAAGAATTTTATGATTCAATTGGGTTAGAAAGGCTGTTTATTGATTATCCAAGAAATTTAATGCAAAGTGTAGAATTATCATATGCAAGATATATGTTTTATAAATCTATAGGGATAGAAATAAATAAAGATAATTTTAGAATGTTATTTGAAGATCAAAAAAGATTTAAAAAAAGGTATAATTATTCTAATGATGATTTAATTAAAATGTATAATTATAATGAAGAAAAAGCTAAAAGTAGGACGTTAGATTAATAATATATTATTTAAATGTGGGTGAAAATGTGGAAGAATTATTTAGTTTAGGTATTAGTGAAGAAGATATGAAAAATATTTTAGAACAAAATTCAAATTTGTTTAATATATCTAGTGATTTAGTGAAAGAAAAGATAGATATACTTAAATATGTTAATTGCGATCAAAGACATATAAAGAACATTATTGTTAGTAATCCAGAATATTTAGAAAGAGAATCTAGTGATATACTTAAATTAATTAAATATTTAAAGGATAATGGATTTACACTTTTAAATTTATTGTTTGATTCTAATCCTTATTTTTTAAATTATGATGTTTTTGAGATAAGAGATTATGTAAATAAAAGAATAGATGATGGATTAGAGTTAGATGATATAGTGGATGAAGTAGAAAATAATCCATATATCATAGATGAAGTTTAGATATAGACTAGTGGAACTACTAAAAAATGTAGTTCTTTTTCTTTATAAATATATAGGTTTATGCTATTATATATGTAAGAGATGTTATAATTCTGGAGGATAAAAATGAAAAAATGGTATAAATTAGATAATGTTGGTAAATTTTATGCATCTATTGCGAATGCAAAAGTACCTAAAGTATTTAGATATTCCGTTAATTTATTTGAAAATGTTGATGAAAATATATTACAATTAGCATTAAATAAAACAATAGAAATATATCCTAATTTTAATGTTAATTTAAAAAAGGGAATGTTTTGGTATTATCTAGATGAGACGAATAAGAAAAATAAAGTAACAAAAGAAAATTTACCTATTTGTTTTAAAATATATAATAATTCAGATGATTTTTTATATAGGGTTTCATACTATAAAAGAAAAATTAATTTTGAGGTATCTCATATATTATCTGATGGTAGAGGTAGTGTAGAGTTTTTTAAACTATTATTAACAAATTATATATCAATTAAATATGATCTTAAAATAGATACTAGTAAGGATAATAAGAGTCAATTAGAGAAAGCAGAAGATAGTTTTGATAAATACTATAAGAAAATGAAATTATCTAAAAATAAAAAGACAGAAACATATATATATAAGGGAAAAAAATATCGTAATCAAACAAGATATTTAGAAGCATATATGAATGTATCGGATGTTTTAAGTTTAGCACATAAATATAAAACAACTCTAACAGCTTTTTTAGTATCTATATTAATTTATGCACATAGAGATGAATTAAAACTATCAGAATTAAATAAAAGTATTAAGATAGATTTGCCGGTAGATTTAAGACCTTATTTTAAATCATATTCATCGATGAATTTTTTTGGTGTAACTACGATTTCTTATAAATTTAAGAGTAAAGAAGATACATTAGAAGATATTATAAAAGAAGTAAATTTACAGTTTAAAGAACAAATAAATGCTAAGAAAATAGCTGAGAGAGTAAATTTAATGGTTTCATTTGAGAAGAATTGGTTTTGTAGATTTGTTCCTATTAATATTAAAAATATCTTTTTAAATATAGCTGATAAAATTGCATCTCAACAAAGTACAACTTGTTTATCTAATATTGGAATAATTAAATTAGATAAAGAATTAGAAGATAAAATAGATTCTATTAGTGTTTTAACATCTACGTATGGTTTTCGATTTACAACATGTACATTTAAAGATAAATTATGTATAGGAATATCAAATAATTATATTAATAATGATATTATTAAGAATTTATGTTGTTATTTATCAGAACAGGGTATTCAGATAAAAATGAATGTAAGTGAGGTTGGATAATGAAAAAGTGTAATAGTTGTAACATAGAATTTAATATTAATGATAAAATATGTCCGTTATGTCAAAATATATTAATAGGTGAATGTAATGATTTAATGTTTCCTACGAATGCTAGATATAAAACAAATTCATTAATAAAGAAAATAGTTTTGTTTTCGTCAATAACAATATTTTTAATATTTGCTTTTATTGAATTTCTTGTAGTTAATAATTTAACAATATCATCATATATAGGAGTTGGATTAATAACTAATTATGTAATAATGTCTTTAATATTAAAGAATTATCATAATATATATAAGGTATTTGGGAAATATGGATTAACAATAATAGTGTTATTAATAATATGGTATCTTTTGATAAAGAGTCCAGTAATTACTAATTATATAATCCCATCAGTATGTATATTTGAATTATTATTTAATTTTATTGTTGCTTTAATACTTAGAAAGAATTATTCAATAAAGTATTCAAGTCAAATAATTATGAATATTTTTTTATTGATTTTACCAATTATATTTGTTTGGTTAAAATTAACTACTAATAATATAATGTCATATATATGTTGTTTATTATCAGTAATATCAATAACTGGTTTATTAATATTTTCATATAATGATATTAAGGAAGAATTAAGTAAATTATTTAATGTATAGCCCCAATTAAGTTTGGGGTTTTAAAATGTTAAAAAATGTGATAAAATATACATCACTCCGAAAAAATATATAAAAGGGTGATAAAATGGAAGAAAAATTAATAGGAAAATTATATCAAATGGTTATTGAAAAGAAAGAACTTACATATGAGAATTTAATAGAAGAAGGTTTTAGTAATGAAGATATATCTTTGTTAATTTCTAATAGGATTATTAGATTAATTGGTGATAATTTGTATCAATTATATAAGGTAGATAGATTTCATCAATATGGAATAAAATTGCTTATTCAAGGAAAAAATATAGAAGCTACTAAATGTTTTAAAATATGTCATAAATTAATGCCAAATGGAAGAAGAATAAATCTTCAAATGTTAATTTTAGAAGTAATATATGAAAACTATGAAGGAGCATATCGTATTTATGAGACTATTGAAAATAATAGTATTCCTAAGAATACTTTAGATAATAATTTATATTTATATTTATTAAATTTATTATGTCCTATTAAAAAGTATTCTGATAGAGTAAGAGATTTTATGCATGGAGATATTGTATTTGAAAGTGCTACTTGTAATAAAGATGAAAATCAAATAAGAGAGGCTATATTTAAAAGTAAATTTGTATATGCTCGTAAATTAGTTAATGATTTAATTTCTAAAAAAATACCAGAATATTCAATTAAAAATGAATTAATAAAAGTATTATTAAATAAAGTAATTGAACATGAAAGAAATTATAAAAATAAATTATTAAAATTAGCTCAAGAAGAACAATATAGTGTAATTAATAAAATGCTTTTAGAAAGAGCAAATACTAAAAGATTAAGTAAATTAGAAAATTATATTTTATTAGTTTCTGGGACAATCATTGAAATATTAAAAACTAAAAAGATTCCAGAGAAAAGAGAAATAGTTACATATGATATGTACAAAGCATTAATATCTAATAATTTTAAACTTGCACAAGAAATAAACGATGATCATCATACTATATTGGGAACAAATAAAGAAGATGATGTTTTACATATTTTATTAATAAAGATTAATGAGATAATTAAGCAAATTGAATTATCTTATGAAGAAGAGAGGAAAATAGAATTAGATAAGCAAATAATGTCTTCTGAAGAATTAGCGTACTATATAAAGAGTGAAAATATTTCTTTAGAAGATGCTAGTAAAAAATTAGGAATAATAAAAGAACAAATGATTATGATTAGATTGGTGTATATAAGAGATTATTATGTTCTAGGTGATATAGAGTTAGCTGATAAGTTGCTAGAGGAAATAGAGACTAAAGAAAAAATAACACCACTAATTAGACTGTTTATTGATAAAATTAAAACTTATAAAGAAATTAAAACTGAAATTAAAGTAAGGAAAAGAATAAAAGAAAATAATGAAGGAGAAAACTAATGGTAACTAGTGAACATTTAGATAAGATTTGTGAATACACATTAAAAGATAGAATAATCACTACTAAAGTATTACATAGTTTTGGATTAAATAGTCATGATATAAATAAATTATTAGAACAAAATATATTAAGAAGAGTAAATATAGGTCAATACGAATTAATATCTACTGATACGTTATATGAATATGCGAATAAGATTCGTAAGGAAAACCCTTATGATTCAATTAAAGGTAATTTATTGGTTTATGAAATGGAACCTAATCATGAATATAATAATTTAAGATTATTAACTTTTTATACTAGAAAAAGAAATTATGAAAAGGCTTTCCAGATATTAGACATATTATATCTAAATAATGAAAATGATAAATATAATGATATATACTTATATATATTAAGTGCTATGACAGTAGTTCCAGAAAGATATAAAGATAAAGTAAAGAAATTAACTGAAGTTAATTTAAAAACTAAATATTATAGTAGTAATGAAGACGAAAATGCGATGTTATTTAGAATAACTATTGGTAAATACGTACCGGCAATTTATTCATTAAATAAAACAAAACAATATATTTTAAATGAACATGATGTAGCACTAAGATTATTGTTATCTGAAGCAATAGAATTAGATAATGAAAATAGTGAATTATTACTTAGATATGCTAAAGAAGAAAGATTTAATGATATTAAGGAATTATTAACAAGTAAAACTACTGTTAATAAGCAAATGGATTTATATATGTTATATGTAGTAAATACTATTTTGAGTATATTAAAAACAAAAAAATTACCTATACAAACTACTCAAAATACGAATAATTTACATAGCGCTATTTATACAAATAATTTTGAATTAGCATATAAACTGAATACAGAATATTTAACAAAATATAATCTTAATCTAGTAAATCCATTAACTATTTTATTAAATAAGGTTAATGAACTTATAAATAAAATAAGAAAAGAACAAAGTATAGAATCAAATAAAGAAGAAAGTATAAATATAGAAGATGAGAATGTTACATTATCTAGTTTAATTATTGAATTATTACATAATAATATTGAAATTTTTACTGGGTTATTAAAAAAATATTTAAAAGAAAAACAATTAGAAGAATATGAATTTCTAATAATGAAATTAGTAAAAATAGATATAATAAACAATGATAGTAGTTATTTAAAGACAATAAGTGTTTTAAGCAAATTAGATAATTCTGTATATAATTTTGATGTATCTTATTATGTTAGACAATTCTATCAAGAATTATCAAATATAGAAATAGCTAAGATTTATTTTGAAATAATATCTAAATATTATCCAGAATCTACGGTTATTATAGCTAATTTAAAAAATACTTTAGAAAATGAGATTGCTAAGAATAATATTTCTAATGAGGAAACTGAAAATGTAGTTTCTTTAGAAAATAAAGAACAAGATGAAAAAGAAATTAATGAGTTAAATGAATTAGTATTAAGAAGAATACATGAAGCTAAGAGTAATAATCAAACTATAGTTATTTTTGAAAATCAATCAGTAAACATGAGGAGAATAATTTATTCAATATTGGGTAGTAGTCATGGTTTGGATATGTTTACTATAGGAGAAGAGCCTAAAACAGTTGTAGTAAGAATTTTAAATATTAAACAAGAAGAAATAATATATAAAGAATATCTTCAAGATTTATTTATAAATGCAAAAATAAAAAATTATCAAGAATGTATTCGTATAGGGAATATATTATTAAAATCTAAAGGATTTAAACCTTTAGGTGCAAAAGATCCAAGACCGGTATTTGATATTGTTGGACAATCTTATTTAAAATTAAATAAAATAGAAGAAGCAATTATATTTTTGACTATTGTAACTGAATTAAGTAAAACGATGGGAGATTCTAAGAAAGATCGTAGTGTTTTAATTAATATGTTAAAAGAAAGATTGAATAAGACTACTGAGAAAAATTCTAGTGAAAATGAATTTAAAGAAGATATAGTAGTTAATGAAATAGTTTCTGAAAAGGTAGAACCTATTGCTGAGGGATCAATTGAAGAAGCAAAACCAGTAGAAAATATTCAGATAACTGAAATAGAACAAGAAGAAAATAAACCTAGGGAAATAAAAGATTTAGAAGAAATTGCTTACTTTATAAAAGAGACTAATATATCTTTAGAAGATGCTAAGAATAGTTATAATTTAACTGATGAAGATATCTTAATGATTAGATTAATATATGTAAGAGATTATTATGTAGATGGAATGTATTCTTTAGGTGATTCTAAATTAAAAGAAATAGAAAAAATTCAAAATAAGACACCAAGAGTAATCATATTTATTAAAGAATTAAAGATTAATAAAAGATTTTATAAAGATAGATTAGAATTCCATACTAAAAAAAGACAAAAATAAAATAATTTAAGGGGAATTTATGGAAGAAAGGGAAAAATTACTAGAATTATTAAATAGTTTTCTTTTAGAAAATAATATTCAAAAAGTATATGAAATATTTAAATTGTTAGATCAAACTGATAATTTAGAATTAAAAAAAGAAAATAATTTATATTTATATTTGTTAAGTTTTATAGATGAAGTGCCAAGTGAATATATAAATAGAGTACGTAGTATTAAATATGAAGATTTACTTATAAATTCTGATAGTTGTAGATATACAGAAATAAGCGTGCAAAATAGAATTAGAATGAGTATTTTTAGAGCAAAATTTCATCAAACAAAAGAAATGATTGAAAATACTTCAAAAGATGATTTTGTAAATGGAATAGAAAGAGAACTAATTCTGACGTTAGTAAGAATGGCAAATGAAAAAGAAATTATTTTAAGAAAACGTATTGAATATTTAACTAAAAATAAAAAGTATGAAGAACTAGTATCATATTTAGAAAATCGAAATAGAATAAGAAAATTAAATTTATATGAAGCATATATTTATGCTATAACAGCATCAATAATAAGGATAATGAAAACTAATAAAATTCCTAAAGTGTTAGATCAAAATCCAGATGATATAAAAAAAGCAATAATGGGATATAACTTTCAGATGGCATTAATTTTTAATAGAAGAGATATAGCATTAAAATATGAAGATAGTAAGTATGTTATAAATTTATTATTAGTTGAAATAAATAAATTAATAGATAATATAATAAGAGATGCTAAACAAAAAATAGAAGCTGAAAAGTCGAAAATAACAACTATCTTAAAAAAAATTGATGAAGAATTATTAAAAGGAAATATAGAAGAAGCAACTGATAGAATTAAAGAATACTTAAAGTATATAAATAAAGAAAATTATCTTTATTTAATAGAAAATTTAATTAAAGTATCTATATTAAATAATGATTCATCATATCATGAAACTATTTCTTTTCTAAATTCAATGAATAGTTCAAATTATCAATTTGATATGAAATATTTCTATAGTCAATTTCATAATAGTATAAATAGAAATAAATTAGATATAGCAGAAATATATTTAAATATAATAAAGCATTATCAACCAGAATTTAAAGAAGACATGACTTTAGAACAGTTAGAAAAAATATCATCTGATTTAGAACATAATAAAGAGGAATTATCATATTTAATGAATGAATTAAATGTCTTAAAAGATGGAAACGAATATATGAAAATTATAAAGGGAATTCCACAAAAGAGAAGAAAGATTTTAATAAGATTAGCTGGTAGTATCGAAGAATTGTCTGTTGGTAGTGCTGGGGTAAAAGAACCTAAAAATTTAGTAATAAGACGTATAAATAAAGAATTAAAAACAGATAATGAAAGAAAATTAATAGATGATGCCTTAAAACTATATCTTAGTAAAGAATACAATATTGCTCTTATGATATATTTAAGATTATTAACTAGTATGGAATTAGCAAATAGCAAAATATGTGAAATGATAGGTTTATGTTATCTTCATTTAAATGAATTAGATGAATCTTTAAAATATTTAAGATATTCTAAACAATTACAGAAAAAGTTTTTAACAAATAGATTTGGTATTGATAAAATAATAGATTTATTAGAACAAGAACCTAATGATGGTGTAAAACAAAAAATAGATACATTATTAACTAAGTATGATGATGAAGTAATTAATTTTAATATTCAAAAATTAGAAGAAATAGCATCTTATATGAAAGAGAATAATATGACTTTTGAAGAAGGTATAGAAAAGTTTGAGTTAGTACCAATGCAAGTATTGATAATAAAATTAATTTATGCTAAATATTACTATATGGAGGGTATGACATTAAGTGCTGATAAATTATTACAGGAAGTAGAAAAAACTAAAAATAAATCACAGCCAGTAGTTACACTTTTAAATGAAGTAAGAGAAAAGAAAATCTTTTATCAAAATCAAAAAGATGGATATACACGTAAAAGATAAAAACAATAGTAAGAAAATTATAATTTAATCTAGGAGGAATATATGATAACGAATGAATTATTAGATTTCATTTATGCTAAAAATCTAAATAGGGAAACAATTACAGCTAAAGAACTACTAAAACTAGGTTTAAATTATAGTGATATAAGCAAATTAGTAGAGAATAATGTGATAAAAAGAATAAAAAGAGGAATATATGGATTAGATACATATGATGATTTATTTAATTATGTAATATATTTAATAAATCAAGAAAAATATTATAAAGCATATAAAATATTATTAAAATGTCATGAAGAAAATCCCGATAACTTAACAGTTTTAGAATATTTATTTTTATGTAGTATTAATACAAAAACAAGTACTGAAATAAAATGGAATATATTAGAAAAAATAATTAAAATAAGTACAGATAAAAGAAAAAATCTAAATAATGTGTATTTATATTTTTTAACATATAAATATCTTGGTGTTAAAAAAGAATATATTGAAATTATTAAATCATTGAAATATGGAGATTTAAAATTGTTTGATGATACTTCAATTAATTTACAAAATTCAACAGCTTATAATATAGAAAAAGTAATAGATATCATTGGGAATATTGAAGAAAATGAGTATTTAACAACTTATCAGAAAAAAATTATTAAAGAACTTATGCAGAGGTCTTTAAAAGTAAAAGAAATACTTAATAAAAAACTTTTACAATTAGTAGAAGAAGAAAATTATCAAAAAATAATAGATATTTTAAAGCCAAGAAAAGGATATATTCATTTAGATTTTGAACACGAGGTAATTTTATTGTTAGCAAACAAAATAATCGAAATAATATCTAAAGATCAAATACCTAGTCCAATTGTTAAAGAAAATTGTAGAAAAAATATGCTTGCAATGATAGAAAATAATTATTTTGAAAAAGCCTATAGTTTTAGTTCTCAGTGCTTAAAAACAAGTAATAAAGTAGAGGATATAATAATAAATTTAATGTTAAACAAAATCATAAAAATTACATCAAAAGAAAGTCAAAGTAAAAGAATTAACGAAGTATTTAGATTTTCTCTTCGTAACCCTAATGTCGAAAATATTATTTTAAATTTAATAGATCAAAATATAGAAGGTGCAATAACAGAAACGAAAAACTATTTAAGACAATTAGGTGAAGAACAATATGAATATTTAGTACTTAATTTATTTGATATATATTATAAAGATGGTGAAAATAATTATCAAAACTTAATTATAATATTAACAGAAATTAGTCAACATGAATATGTTTATAATATAACAACATTTTTAGAATTATTTTATAAAAGTCTAAATTCAAATAAAATAGAAGAAGCAGAAACATATATGAAGATAATAGAAAAATATACTCCTAAGGTAGTTAATATTATTGGTAGTCTAGAAAAAGATATCGAAAAAGCAAAAAATAGAACAAATGAAGAAAAACAATTTATCAAAAATTATTTATTAGCTAAAGTATCAAAGATGAAAGAAAATAACATATCAGCAATCATTCTTGATCCGGTTATGCCACATAGTTTAAGGACTACTATATATAAAACTATAAAATGTAGTCCAATTAAAGAATTAAGAGCCTTTAGTATTGGTGAAGAACCAAAATATATAGTATTAAGATATTTAAATCCAAATAATAATGATAAATTATATCAACAACCTGATTATCAAGAATTATATGTAAAGAAACAATATCAAGAATGTATAGATATAATTAAAAGTTTATTAGAAAATCCTCGATACGGTGGTTATAATGCAGCGATATATGCTTATTTAGGATTATCATATTATCATACTAATAATTTAGAAGAAGCTATTAAATATATAAGAATTGCCAATGGGTTAAACAAAGAAACTAATCTTATATATGAAGAGGCATATGATTTTGAAGAGTTACTATCACAAATGAATATACAATTTAAAAATACGGAAGTTAGTCCTGAAGACGAAACATTTCAAATGTTAGTAACTAATGCGTTAAGAAGAAGTTCAATAAATATAACTTCTAGAAAAGAAAAAAATATATATCAAGAATTAGAAGAATTTGCTTATTATCTAAAAGAAGAAAAGATTAATTTAAGTGAAGCTTATTCTAAATACTATCTTTCTGAAGAGGATATTCAAATAATAACTTTAATATATGTAAAAGATTATTATACAGTAGGTATGTATAAAGAAGGGGATTCGTTATTACATCAAGTAGAAAAGAATAAAAATAAAACAGCATATGTAAGGGAATTAATTGATGAAACAAGAAAAAATAAACTATTTTATAAGCATAGAATAGGAATATATACACGTAAGAAAATACTAAATTAAATGTAAATATTTAGTATTTTTTCTTTTTTCTTGACACCACAATTAATATAAGAGTATAATTAATATATAAAATAGGATGGTGTATCAAATGTTTGCTAATATAAAAAAGAAGAAACTATTTCTTATAGTATCAATTTTAACCTTGGTATTTATGATATCTGGTGGAACATATGCTTATTGGTATTGGTCTAATATTGGTGATGCTAAAAACTTAGTAATTGATGTTGCAGGTTTAAGAGATAGTGATATTATGTATAAAGAAGGAGATTCTTACTTTGTTGGTGATTTTCAACCTACGAATTCTTTTTGTGAGAGTATAAATACTACGATTTCATTTAAGAAAGCAGACCGTGTAAAAGATTATCCGTTATATGCTACAATCCACATGGATATTAATTCTATTGGTAGTAATATAACTGCATCAGATGATGTTTATTGGATTGTTACAAAAGGTGATAATACTATAACTTGTGATAATGGTTTATCTTCTGATTCAGTATTAAACTATGGAATATTTCAAGGAATTGAGTCGGGCGATGCATTGAATATATTAGAAAATATTGAAGTTACTACTGAAGAACAAACATTTACTATATGGATATGGATTGATTATATGGGTGATACGATATCTTCTATATCAGGTGAGATTATTGATTCAAACATATGGACCGAAATTACAATGTATAATGTAATTGACACTGGTAATCCACCTGCTCTTGATAAAGGTATGATACCGGTAACAATAGCAAATGATGGAAAAGTAACGACAGTATCTGCTAGTGATCCTAGTTGGTATAATTATAATAATAAAGAATGGGCTAATGTGGTATTAGTAAATGAGAATGCTACATCTGGTGTAGCAAAATCACATTCAAGAAGTTATTATTTATCTAACTTATCTGATAATGTAGAAGTAGCAGAAGAAGATATACTAGCATATTATGTATGGATTCCTAGGTATAAATATAGAATATCATCTTCAACAGCAACTTCAATTGATATTGAGTTTGAAAATTCATTTGATGCTAGAAATTTAGGAAATGCAACTACAACGTATTATACGCATCCAGCATTTTGGTGGGATGATGATAATGATGGTGTAACCGATATTGGAGAAATGTTGTCAGGAATTTGGGTTGCAAAATTTAAAGAAAGTGGAACAAGTAGTCAACCATTAGTTTTACCTAATAAACAATTTTTAGATAGTAAAAATGTTGGAGATAGTTTTAGTACTTCTTTAATGTATGCTGGCGGAACTTTAACTGGAAAAGATGTTAATTTTGTTGGTAATAGTTTTTATGGATTAAGTTCAAGAGTTGATAGTCATTTAACGAAAAATAGTGAATGGGGAGCTATTGCATATTTAACTCGTTCTGAGTATGGAATAAATAAAGCGCTTATCTCTAATGGTACTGTTGGCGATTTAAGTGGAGAACGTGATTTTGCTAATTCTCTAACTGGTTGTGGTGAAGTGAATGAAGAAAACAATTGTTCGAAAATATATGGACAATTATCATCTTATCCACAAAGTACAACAGGAAATATAAGTGGCATATTTGATATGTCTGGGGTTTGGGAAATTGTAATGGGAAATTATAATAATATGATTATTGATAGCATTAATATGTCATCTAATTTTGAACAAATGCCTGAGATAAAATATTATGATTTATATACTTCTAAAAGCATGGAAACTGCATGTAATGGTGGAATATGTTATGGACATGCATTATCAGAAACACTTCATTTTACTGATGGAGATAATTATTTCTTCGATGATAATTATGGGGATGATACTTATTATACTCCATGGTTAGTTCGTAGTGATTTGTTTGATGTTTTTAGTGTTGCTAATGATGTTATTGATAATTGGTTTACTAGTGGTGTCTCTTCCCGTTCTATTTTGATTACTAGATAGTGTATATGTAGTATTGTTATAAACAAATAGTTAATTTTAACTGTTTGTTTTTTTTTATAAATATATTAATTAATTTACATATATTTAATAATTTGTTATAATCTTATTATAGGAAGGATAGAATAGGATGGAACAAGAAATATTAAAATTATTAAGTAAAAAGAAAAATATATCGTTAACTAGTATTGAAATAAATGATTATTTAAATTTAGATACTGTAGATGAATATTCTAAATTAGAAAAGGTATTAGAGAAGTTATGTCAAGATGGGAAAATTTATTATAGTGAAAAGAAGAAGAGATATACTCTAATAGAAAATACTAATTTTAAAACAGGAAGATTATTAGTTAATCCTAAAGGGTATGGTTTTGTAGTATTAGATAAAAGTTTTAATGAGGATGATATTTATATTCATGGATCTAATTTAGCGGAAGCTAGAAATAATGATATTGTAATTATTGAAATAATTAATAAGAATTCTCGTGAAGGGAAAGTAGTAAGAGTATTAAAAAGAGACGATTCTACTTTGGTTGGTGAAGTATATCTTAAAGATAATATGTATTATGTACATCCGGATAGACAGGGATACCTTGATATGTTAATTCCAGAAGATAAACTTAAGGGTGCTGTTCCTGGACATAAAGTATTAATTAGACCAATAACTAAAGGCCGTGAATTTATTTGTGAAGTATTAAGAATAATTGGTCATAAAAATGATGTTGGTGTTGATATCTTATCGTATGTGTATCAATATGAATTTGATCCTATTTATTCTGATAAAGTGATGGATGAAGTAGAAACATTACCTACTGAAGTAATGCCATCTGATATAGAAGGTAGAGTAGATTTACGTGATGAAATGATATTTACTATTGATGGGGATGATACTAAAGATATAGATGATGCTATTAGTATTAAGAAATTATCTCCTGATACTTATGAATTAGGTGTTCATATTGCTGATGTATCTCATTATGTTAAAAAAGATGGGGTAATTGATAGAGATGCTTATGATAGGGGTACTAGTGTATATCTGGTAGATAGAGTAATTCCAATGTTACCTCATAAGTTATCTAATGGAATATGTTCACTTAATCCTAATGTAGATAGATTAGCGTTATCATGTGTTATGAATATTAATACTAAAGGGCATGTTACTAGTTATAAGATATTTAAATCAGTAATAAGAAGTAGAAAGCAAATGACTTATAACTGTGTAAATGAAATATTAGAAAATGGAAATATTCCAGAAGGTTATCATGAATATGTCAATGACTTAAATTTAATGAATGAGTTATCTAATATCTTAAGAAAGAAAATGGTAAGTCATGGATACTTAGAATTTAATAGACCTGAGGCTAAAATCTTAGTAGATGAGAATTGCCATCCATATAAAATAGAATTAAGAAGTCAAAGAACTGGAGAAAAATTAATTGAGAACTTTATGATTGCTGCGAATGTTACTGTAGCTGGATATATTGAAGATATGAAAGTACCAGGGATATATCGTGTACATGATAAACCTAATAAAGAAAAACTACAAGTATTCTTAAAATTTTTGAATCATAAAGGATATAATGTTAAAGCAGATATTAATAAATTTAAAGTAACTGATTATCAAAGATTACTAAAATTATTTGATGGTAAAGACGATGAAGTAATGCTAAATACTATGGCTATTCAAACAATGGCTAAAGCAAAATATTCTGATACCAATATTGGACATTTTGGTATTGCTAATAAGAGATATGCTCACTTTACTTCACCTATAAGAAGATATCCTGATTTAACATTACATAGATTAGTTAAAGAATATACTGAAAATAATACTCCTCAAACTGTATCTTATTGGCAAAAGAAATTATTTGATATAGCTAATCAATCGTCTAAAAAAGAACAAGATGCTATTGACTGTGAAAGAGATGTAGAAAAAATGAAAAAAGCCGAATATATGGAAGATCATATTGGTGAAATATATGAAGGTGTAATTAGTGGTGTATGTGAATTTGGAGTGTTTGTAGAACTTGAAAATACAGTTGAAGGATTAGTAAGAATTGAAGAATTACCAGGAGATCATTACTTATATAGTAAAGAATTAAATGCGATGTTAGGTAGAAAAAACAAAAACAAATTTGTCTATGGTGATAGAGTTACTGTAGAAGTAGTGAAAGCATCAAGAGAGACTTCTCAAGTAGATTTTATAATAGTAAAAGGTGATAATATTGAAAAAAAGGAGAAAGAAACTAAAGAAAAATAATATACTTTTATTTCTTTTAGCATTAATATTAATTCCAATATCAATAACTAGTGTATTTCAATATTTTAAATCTGAAAGTGGGAATAGTTTAGAATTAAATATTATAGAAACACCTGAAGAAAAAATATATGAAGCAAGTTTAATTATGGTAGGAGATGCTTTAGTTCATAATAGTTTATATAATGATGCGAATAGATTAGCTAATTATGATGGATATGATTTTAAACCTCACTTAAAGTTAATTAAAGAAGAAGTATCAAACTATGATATAGCTTATTATAATCAAGAAACAATTTTAGGAGGAACTAGTGTTGGATTATCTAGTTATCCTTCTTTTAATTCACCACAAGAACTTGGAGATGCGATGATAGATGCCGGATTTAATTTAGTAAGTTTAGCTACAAATCATACTTTAGATAGAGGAGAAAAGGCCGTTAAATTATCAAGAGAATATTGGAATAAACAAGAAGGTGTTCATGCTGTAGGAAGTTATCTTAGTTATGAAGAAAAAGAAACCTTAGAAACCAAAATTTTAGAAGTTAATAATATTACATATGCAATGTTAAATTATACTTATGGAACTAATGGGATACCAGTTCCTAGTGGTAAAGAATATTTAGTGAATTTATGGAATGATACTTATAATTACGAAGGATATAAAGAGAAAGTAAAATCGGATATTTTAGCTATGAGAGATAAAGTAGATATCCTAATTGTGGCTATGCACTGGGGGAGAGAATATACTCATAAACCTACTGATTTAGAAATAAAAACTGCTAAGTTTTTAGCTGGTTTAGATGTAGATATTATAATAGGGACACATCCTCATGTAATACAACCTGTTGAATGGATTGACGATACACTAGTATTCTATTCCCTAGGAAACTTTATATCAGCGCAAACTAGTAGTTCATGTTCTAATTATAAATGTAATATTGGTTTAATGAGTTCTATGACTATTAAAAAGACGATTAAAGAAGGGGATACTAAAATAGAAATAAATAATATTAATAATAATTTAATATATACATATCATAAAAATTATACTAATTTCTTAGTTATACCATTTTCTAATCCTAAAATAAAAGAATATTTAGTAAATTATGAGGATGTATTTAACCAATATAGTGGTATAATAGAAACAGATGACGAAAGTATAAAATTAGTTCCGTTAGCTAAATAGGGAGGTAATTATGGAAATAGTAAATAGGCAAGCAACATTTAACTACTTTGTAGAAGATACGTATGAGGCTGGAATTGTATTAAAAGGAACAGAAATAAAATCTATTAGAGCGGGAAAATGTAATATAAAAGATAGTTATGCTATTATTAAAAATAATGAAGTATATTTACTAAATACACATATTTCTCCATACGAAAAAGGTAATATTTTTAATCATGATGAAACCAGAACTAGAAAATTACTTCTAAATAAAAAAGAAATTCTAAAGTTAAATAATAAACTTACTTTAGAAGGTTATACTTTAATTCCTTTAAAAATATATTTTGTTAAAGGTAGAGCTAAGGTATTACTAGGGGTATGTAAGGGTAAGAAAAATTATGATAAACGTGAATCTATTAAAGAAAAGGATTTACAAAGAGAAATGAGTAAAAACACTAAATATAGATAATTTTGTCTATATTTAGTTTTATTTTACTTGAATTCTATATAAAACTTTGATATAATCATACTTGAGTTGAAGGGAGGGAATAGAAGTGACAGTAAGCGTTAAAAATAATAATGTAGAATTAGCTATTAGAAAATTTAAAACTGAAATAGCTAGAAGTGGGACCCTTTCTAAAGCTAGAGAAAGAGCTGACGGTTATAAAAAACCAGGAGTAAGACTTAGAGAAGAAAAGAAAATCAATACAATGAATTCAAGAAAAAACAATAAAAATAAATACTAAGAGGTGTTAATATGACTTTATTAGAACTATTAAATAAAGATATGATTACTAGTATGAAAAATAAAGATAGTTTTACACTTGGAGTAATTAGAATGGCTAAAGGAGCTATTCAACTAGAATCAATCAATAAAAAGAAAGAATTAACTGATGATGAGATTATATCTGTTCTTTCTAAACAAATAAAAATTAGAAATGATTCTATCGAAGAATTTGCTAAAGCTAATAGATTAGATTTAGTAGAACAAAATAAAAAAGAAATCGAAATATTAAATAAATATATGCCGGAACAATTATCTTTGGAAGAAGTAATTAAAATTATTGATGAAGCAATATCTTTAATAAAACCTACTAGTTCAAAGGATATGGGGTTAATAATGAAAGAAGTAACTCCTAAAGTAAAAGGCAAGGCCAATATGGCAGAAGTAAGTTCTTTAATTAAAGAAAAACTTACAAACATTTAGTAGTGGTATCAACTATGCGATATATCTAGTAATCACTTACATATACGAGATAAATATGTATACCATACATAAGCATAGCTGATATATGTGTTAATAATATTAACACATCAAAAAGTGATGTTTAAACCACGCATCACTTTTTCTATTTTCTAATATTTGATATTTATTTAATTTTATAGTATAATTTCATTGTGAAAGAGGTAATAAGTATGAAAATAATTAATACTCAAAATTTAAAAGGTGTATCTGATTTTTATGGAAAAGAACAAATAATAAGAAATAAAATAATAAACATATTAAGAAGTACTTTTGAGAATTATGGATATTCTCCATTAGATTCATCTATTTTATATAATTATGATATTTTAGCATATAAATATCAAGATGGAGCAGAAATATTAAATGAAATATATACTCTAAAAGATCAAGGAAATAGAAATTTAGGGCTTAGATACGATTTAACTATTCCTTTTTGTAAAGTTATATCTAATGAAAAAGATTTAAGATTACCATTTCGTAGATATGAAATAGGGAAAGTATTTAGAAATGGTCCTGTTAAATTAGGAAGATGTCGTGAATTTTATCAGTGTGATATAGATGTTGTGGGAATAGATGGAAGAGATATTGAAATAGAACAAATCTTATTGGTATTAAATGCTTTCCAGAAATTAGGAATAAATATTGTTATTAAGTGGAATAATCGCAAGTTAATGTCTAGTTTAATTAAATATATTGGAATAGAAGAAGAAAAGATAGATTTAGTTATTGGTACTATAGATAAATTAGAAAAATTATCTAAAGAAGAATTAGTTAAAGAATTTAATAAGATTAATATTGATGAAAATACTGTATACAAATTATTAGATATATTTACTAAAGATATTAATTACTATAATAGTTTAAGTATTTCAGATACTTTATTTACTGAAGCATTATCTGAAATAAATGAGTTAAATGATAAATTAGAAAAACTAAATATTAAAAATAAAACTAAATTTACACCAACTTTAGCTAGAGGATTAAGTATCTATACTGGTACTGTATTTGAATTTTATGATATAGAAGAAAGATTAACGTGTTCACTTGGTGGTGGAGGAAGATATAATAAAATTATTACTGATTTTATTAGTGATGGAAATACTTATCCGGCAGTGGGACTTTCTTTCGGATTAGAACCAATATATACTATATTAAAAGAAGAATTAGATGATACTAATCTAGTAGATATTTATATTGTACCAATGGATACTGAAACTGAATGTTTAAATTTAGCAGATAAATTAAGAAAGAACAATTTAAATGTTTTAGTAGAATTAAATAAAAGAAAAGTTAAGAAATGTTTTGAATTTGCTAATAAAGAAAATATTAAATATGTTATAGTCGTAGGAAGTAATGAAATAGAGAATAATAGTTATACGATAAAAGATATGACTGAAGGTATGCAATATACGATGACTGAAGAAGAATTATTAAATTTTTTAAAGTAAAAAAAATGCTAAATACATATATATGTGTTTAGTATTTTTTATTTTCTCTTGACATCCTAAATATTTTTTATTTTAGCGGTATAATCAATATATATAATAGAGTGGTGTGATAAGATGAATGATAAAAATAAAAGAATAATAACAATATTAAGTATATTTACTATAATATTTACATTAATGGGAGGAACACTCGCATATTGGGTATGGGATTCAACTACAAATACTGGATTAGCTTTTACAATAACTAAAGACTTCTCATGTTATGCAGATGGTGGAGAAGGTATAAGTAATGAAATAGTAGAATTAATACCAATATATGAAAAAAATTGTGCTACTAGTCCACATGTACTTAAAAGAACTATAACTCTTTCAGCAGATATAGAAAGAAATGATATGACTCTAGGAATGGACATATGGTTAAAAGTAAATTCTATAGATCCGACACTAGCTAATAATAAAAATTTAAGATATGCAATATCATCTTCTTCAATTAGTGGTTGTATTGCAACGGAAGAAGGATATATTGCTAGTGGAAACTTTGCTGAATTAACAACAGGTAGTCAAGCACTTTTATTAAATAATGTAGAATTTATAAAAACGGACTTAACACCTAAAACATATTATTTATATATATGGTTAGATTCAGAAGAAACAAATAATGAAACTCAAGATGCTACATTCGATCTTTCACTAGGAGGTGAGTGTACTGAAACTACACCTGAAACACTAAGTAATAAAATAATATCTTTAGCAGAACTTGGCAGTAATAATGTATATCGTGAAATTACAAGTGCTTCAGTGGATTATGAAATAATTCCGGCTAATTCAACATATTGGAATACAATGAATATAGGTTCTGGTACTGTGATAGAAGATGAATTAGATGGATGGTTTTCTGTAAATGTATTGTGTTATGAAGTAGGGGAGTTATGGAAATGTGGAAGTGGAGAAATGACATTAATTCCTAAAGAAGCTGGATATTATCGTGTTGTTTTGGAAAGTGATGATTATTTTGAAACGATAATAATAAATGGAAGAAATATTTATTACTATGACCCAGTATTAGGGAGTGGTGCTGGAAGTACTACGTTCTATTTAACTCCTGAAGATACGATTGAACTTTCTTTTTCTGGTTGTGAAGTAACGACCGGCGCGACTTATGGAAAATTTAGAATTGAAAAATCAAAAAAAACGGGTTTACATACATACAGATATGAAGGTAAAGATGTTGATAATTATATAATTTTTAATGATGAAATGTGGCGAATAATTGGTTTGGAACATGGAAGTGTTATTGGTTTGGAAACAGGAAAATATTATCCGAAAATAATAAGAAGTGAATTCCTTTCTAATTCTGTTTCTTATGGTGGTGATGATATAATAACTGATTGGGAATTTAGTCATATAAATGGGGGGTTATACGCTTATTATCGTAGTAGTTCATCTGGTGTTATTGATTATTCAACTGAAGGGATAAGCGATGAATCTAGGATGTTAATTGAACATCCAACGTGGGAAGGATTAGGTTTGAGTAATATTTCGAATACAAAAGATACTTATATAAATGAAAGTTCAAAATTTGATAAAAGCAATTTTTATAGAAATTATGTAGGTTTGTTAAGCCCAAGTGATTATGGCTTTGCTGCATCACAAAAGATATGTGGCGATACATTGTTAACATCATATAGCAGTTGTATTAATAACAATTGGTTATATTCTGGAAAAAAAGAATGGTTGATAAGTGATTCGGAAGCTTATCAAGCTCTTATAATAAATGAAGCTGGTGATATAACTGTGTATAATACTCTTTCATATTTATCTATCAGACCTGTGGTATATCTAAATCCAGATGTATTAATAACTGGTGGTACTGGTAAAATAGATGATCCATATAAAATAGAATTAAAGGAATCATAAAATAAAGGTCAATTTTGGCCTTTTAATTTTTGGGTTAAATATTCTTTTTTAATACATTAAATTGTGATATAATATATATTAAGATAAGAAAGATTTTAATAATTGGGAAGTAAGGAGAGAATATGGAAAAGAAGAAAAAAATAATATTAATAATATCGGTTATTGTAATAATTATATCAATTATTATGTCTATACTACTATTGACAAGTAAAGACAAGGAAGAACCATTTACTATTGATGGGATAGATTTAGTAGAAAATAAAGATATTTTAAAAGATAAGGAAGTTAATAATTTAAATATAACTGATGTTTCATTATTAACTAGGGATGGTATATCTACATATAGAGCAATGGTTTCAAATAATACTAATGTAGATATAAAGATAAATAAATTATATGTAAAATTCTATTTAGATAGTGAAGAGATAGAGATAGTAGTATTAAATAATACGACATTAAAGTCAAATGGTTCTACATATATAAGTGTTACATCAGAAACAGATTTATCTAAGGTTAAAAGAATTGAATATGTTATGGAATAATTAAGGAGTAAGTTTGTAAATAACAAATTTACTTTTTTCTTTATTTGAATAGACTTTTTTAGATAAATTTAGTACAATTATGTTAATATATTAAGGAGAATAGTTATGGTAAGTATTGAAGATAAAAAAATAAGTCCTAGTAAAAAAATAATAGATGATGTAAAAATTCAGATAATATATATTCCTTTGAAAAGTAAATTAGGATATGTTTATAAACCTACGGTAAAAGTAGGGGACTATGTATGTATAGATGATACACTTGGAATTAATGTAACTACTGATTTTGCATTAAAATCTAGTGTTAGTGGAACTATTGTAGGAATAGAGAAGAAATATATATCTAATGGTCATTTAGTAGATTGTTTGGTAATAGAAAATGATTTTAAAGAGAAATATAGAAATAAACTAGGAAAGAAAAAAGATATTACTAAATATAGTAAAGAATGTTTTCTTTATATGCTTCAAAATAGTGGAATAACAGGAATGGGAGGGGGAGACTACCCAACATTTATAAAATATTCTACTAATAATAAGATAAATTATTTAATAGTAAATGGGATTGAATCTGAAATATATTCTTCATCGGATAATGCTTTAATGTATAACTATGCAGAAGAAATATTAGAATGTATAGATGCTATAACAGAAATAATGGATATAGATAAAGCATATATTGCTATTAATGAAAATAATAGTGTTATCATAAAGAAATTTTTAAAACATATAAATACTTATCCAAATATTAAGATATATCCTATAATTGATGCATATCCTAGTGGATGGGAGAGATATTTAGTAAATGAGATTACTAATCTTAATTATGAAAATAATCCTAGTGAAGTAGGAGTAATAGTAAATAATGTATCTACTATATATTCTATTTATGAACTTTTAAAATATAATAGACCAAGTACTGAAAAAATTGTCACTATTGCTGGGGCTGGAGTTAGAAAGCCTGCTAACTATAAAGTAAAAATAGGTACTAATTTTAGTGAGTTGATGTTAAAAACAGATGGATATTCTAAAATTAATAATCCGGTTTTAGTTGCAGGTGGAGCTATGATGGGAAAATCTATTCCTACCGATGAATTAATAATAACTAGGGATTTAAATACTATTTTAGTATTAGAAGAAACTAATCAAAAGAGTGAAAAATGTATTAAATGTGGTAAATGTAGTGAAGTATGTCCGGTAGGACTAATGCCAGTAATGATTATAGATAGTAATGATAGAACAAAAAAATTAAGAATTGATAAATGTATTGGATGCGGATTATGTTCATATGTTTGTCCATCTAAAATAGAAGTAAGAGAAATATTAGAATCTATGAAGGAGAAATAATGAGAGAGTTTAAAAAAGAGAATAAAGTATTTATTAAATCAAATAATAGTACTTCAAAAATATTTAATAGATATTTATATTGTTTAATTCCATTTTTATTATTAATTGTATTTTATAATCTAATATGGGGATCAAATATATATGTATTAAATCTCTTCAAATCTATATTTATATCACTACTAATATCAATATTAACTCAATATATATTTAATTTAATAAAAAAAGAATATAACATAAGTAAAGTATTTCTGCATGATCAAATTTTAACTATATCTATTATTCTTGGTTTGTTTTCTATAAATAGTAATATATTTTTAATTATAATTAGTTCACTTGTTACTGTTATTATAAAAAATATTTTTAGAGATATTAATATATCTAGTACTTTATATGGAATGTTAGTAATATTGTTATATTCTTATTATACTAATGATTTAAATACACCACTTACTAATTTGAAAGAACTATCATATGTTGGCACTTATGAATTAATGGTTACTCCACATGGTGGAATAGTTGATTATTTATTTGGTTTAAATAATATATATTTAAGTCCAATATTATCTGTTATAGCATTTATTTATTTGTTTAATAAAAAATCTATTAAATATAATATAGTATTTTCTTATATTTTAACTTTCTTTATAATAATGTTATTATTTGGACTTTTTAATAATATGAATATATGGTATTTATTCTTACAGTTAACAACAGGAAATATATTATTTTTAAGTGTTTTTTGTTTAACAGATTATACTAATACACCGACTACTGGCGAAGGACAAATTATATATGGAATTATATTAGGAATATTAACAAGTGTATTAAGATTTGTAGTGCCAGATTTATCAGTGGTTATATCATTAATATTAGGCCCAATTTTATTAACTAAAATAATTAATAGAATTAGTTTTAAATTAAAATATGATAAAAAATACTACTATTTAATATTATCTATAAGTATTATATTAGTATTAATAACATTAATACTACTTAATATATTAATATAAAAGAATTCGCTTTAATAACGAATTCTTATTTTATTATCAAATAACTAATTCCAATTCCTAGGATTAATGCTATTGTAAGAGTTATAGTGATAAAGCTGATGTTGCTAAATCCAGGAGATGTAGGGGTGTTAGGTTTAACTAGTCTTTTAACTAATCTGTTATTTTTTGTTTGATTTTCATAGGTTCTATCAATTGGGGGTATTCCTTGGAAACTATACTGTGATGCTGTTTGAATATAAGTTTCATTAACTTCTTTTTCTTTTAACGCTTCTTTTAATTTTTTATATTCTATATCATCAATATAATCAAAACTTGTAGTCATTAATTTCATATCTAACCAATCAATAAATTTTCTATCTGCATCTGTTTGCTTAATCATTTTAATTACTGCTTCAAGATTTTTGTTTTGTCTAGATAATCTTTCATAAATATCTCTAGTTATTGGCTTTATTTTAGTTACCATAATTTGATTAAATAATCTATCATCGTTTTCTAGTGCCGCTTGTTCTAATTCATAGGGAGAAATAATAGGTAATACGTAAATTCCTTTTTGATTAAGTGAATTAATTAAATCACCAATCTTTCTTATTTCGTTTATAATTTCTTCTTTGGAGAGAGTACTTATATCTTTATCTGAGAATCCTATAATAAGATCATAACTATCTTGTTGTAAATCAGATATACATAAATAATATCCATTATTTTTATATATAGTATATTGTTCTGTACTTAGTTTAATATATTCTTCTCCCATAGCTACACCTCTTTATTATATAGATATTATATCATAGTAAATAAAAAAATAATAGTATAAATAGATTTTAATAATAAAAAAACACCATATTGGTGTTAATAACTAAATGGCGTCCTCAAGAGGATTTGAACCTCCGACCCCCGCCTTAGGAGGGCGGTGCTCTATCCAGCTGAGCTATGAGGACGTCACAAATTAATTATAACATAAATTTATTTAATTTACAGAAAAAATGTCATTTGAAGTTAAAATATTGATTATTAAAAAAATATATAATATACTATAAATAAGTAAAATATGGAGGATTATATGGAGAAAGATATTATAACAATCAAATTAGCTGATGGAACAATAAAAGATATGGAAGTAGTGTTGGTTTATTCAGATGATAAGAAACAAACTAATTATATCTTATATAAAGATATTGATTCCATAGATGAATGTTATGCAGCGAAATATGTTAAAAATGGTAATTTATTTGAAATAGATAGTAATTTAAGTAAAGAAGAATTAACAATATTAGAATGTGTTTTAGAAAGAGCATTAAAGGAGAATAATCATGAAAATTAAAATGGATTCTTCACATCAAAGTTTTGTTACTAAAAGTACAAAAAATAGTGAAGTTAAAAGAATTGGGATTAAGATAGGGGCTATTTTCTTAGTTGTTGGTACTTTATTTGTGATGTCTGGGTGTCAATCTCAAAATGAAAAAGTAATGAAATCTAGTCAAGAAAGAAATAAACAAATAATGCAATTGTATTATCAAGGAGAATTACCGTCAGCTAAAGGTATAGAAAATTTACAAATATCTTATGCTCCGATAGATAATGATTTTGTAAATCAATTACCAGATAGTGTTTTTACTCTTTATTTAGAAGAAGATACATATGTAACAGATTTAAGTAATTTGCCTTCAACATGTCCATATTTAGAATCACTTTATATTTCTAATTGTCATGGGATTAGTAATTATGAATTTATTAAAGAATTTAAAAATTTAAAAGAATTTGAACTAAGTATTAGTCAAACAGGGGTAGATCAAGAGTTAATAGATTATTTAAATGCTAATGGTATAAAACACAATTTAACACAGGAACATGTAGAATTAAATAAAAAAGTAGAAGATATTGTTAAATCTATAATTACTGATGATATGACTGATGAAGAAAAGTTAAATAAAATAACGTTATATGTTATGAATAATTTAAAATATGATTTAAAAGGTGCATCTGATGTTGAAGTGACAACTAAATATAACTTGAATCCTTTAAAATATGCATTAGAAGGAGAAGGTGTATGTATTAATTTTGCTGTTTTAACTGATGCATTGTGCCAAAAAGCAGGTATTGATACTACTGTTGTAAAAGATTTGGATCATGCATGGAATATGGTGTGTATTGAGGGAAAGTATTATTATGTTGATACTGCTAACATTAATCAATTACCGTTTGTATCTGAATTATTATTAAAGCATTTTAATATTGGTTTTAATTATAAAAATGATCCATATGCTACAGGTATGACAGCAATGTCAGATGTAGATAATCTTATGACTCCTACTCCTGAGAGAATACTAAAATTAATCGAAGAAACTAACGATCAAAAGAGTTTTATTGAAAAATATGGTAGTAATTTATATGTAGATTTAATTGTTGCAGTCGGAATAATGATAGGAATGGGGACGTTAGTTAAAGTTAATAAAAATAAAAAAAGAAGATAAAAAACTACTTAAATGTAGTTTTTTAATTTTGAACAATAGTTTGCTTTTTAGGTAAAAAATGTTGACAAAATATAGCATTTATGCTATTATATTAACCCGACATTGAAAGGGGATATAAAAAATGGATGGAAAATACGCAAAGTATATTCAAAATTTTATGAAAAATTTTAAGGTAAATGGGGAAAAGGTTGAAATACAAACAGATTCGAATACCAAAAATAAACCACTTACATATGATTTAACCGGAGAGGTTATTGAAAAATGTAATGATAAATTAGATACACAATATCAAATTATTACTGATAATGAAGAAGAAATTCAAAATAATCTAACACCTATAGCAAACAAATTAGCAGCAGTAATCTGGGGAAGTTTAGGAATTGCCACAGTAGCATTTTTAATGATACCAACATTCGAAGTAACACTAGCAATAATTATAAAAGCAATACCATTATTAACAGCAGGATTAGCAGGATTAGGTATGTTAATAATAAGAACTAAAAAAATAAATTTTATGAATTTCGTTCATATTGTTAAAGACTACAAAAAAAATAGAAAAGCTATTGAAGAATCAATGAGAACTGATGAAAATATAACTAAATATCTAAGTAATGATACTAAAAAAATGCTATCTGATAAAACAAAACTTATGGAATCTGGAAAAAGTTCAGAAATTCTTGATATGGATTTTATGGATAAACTTTTGGATAAAAAATCTAAAGGAAGAAGAGAATTAATTAATTTATTAAATATGTATAAAGCGGTAATTAGTTTAAATAATGAACCTACTTATGTATCACCAAAAAAAGATTCAAATAAGAAAACAAGTAAGAAAAATACTCCTAAAAAGAAAACTAGAAAAAAAGAAGATAAATAAAAAGGATAATTACAGGGGCTAAAATATGAATAATAACTATGTTATTGAATATTTAAATGAAAATGAATTTCGTAAAAAAGAAAGAGCTATTAAAAAATATAATATGTTAGCTTATAAAAAATTAATTTTCGATTTTTATCCATCACTTAGAGATGGTAAGTTTTTAGGAGTAGAAGTTTCTTTTAATGAAAAAGAAAATATTAGTAAATATGAATTAAAATTACCTACTGATAGTATGTTTAATAAAGTACATGGTGAAATATTATTACATTATTCAGTGTATAAAAATCAAAGAATAGTAATGTTAGATAATTTAACACCAGATGATATTTTAACTGAAGGGCATCAAAAAGAATTAACTACGTATAAAGGGGTAATGGTATCTAAAACTCATGCAGATAAAGATATTTTTAAAATAAATTTATTAAACATGATAGAAAAATAATATAAGTATTACCATTGGTAATACTTTTTAAGTATAGGATGATAGTATGGAAGAGATAAGAAATAAACGTTTAACATTATTTTTATTAGAAATATTATTAGTGTTAAGATATAGAAATGTAACTGAATATTTTGTAGAGGAAATTAATGAATTTATATATCAAAATTATAAAGATAACAAAGAATTATTTTCATTGTTTTTTGATTATAATATATTAGAACAATTTATAGAACAAAATTATCAAGTGTTACCGAATGAAATTTTAATTGGATTACTACATAAATATCGTGGTTTTGAAGGTTATGAATCTTTAGTTGATGAAGTAGGGATGGAAGTAGATCAAAAAATTAGTATTTTAGTTATGAAATTTATAGAATATCATAAAGAATTAATAAAATTAAGATTTGCACCGAGTAATCATCCAAGAATTCTTCAGTAAGTAAAAATAGGGGGAATAAAATGATTAATCTAACTAAAGAAGAATATCAAAATTCACTAAAGAATAGTATTAATTCAAATGAAGCACATATTTTTTTAAATCCAAAAAATAAAAGAAAACTAATTAAAATAATTAAAAAAATATCTCGTGAACCAGATTATTTTTCTATTAAAATGTATACAATTAGTTTGTTATTAAAACATAGAGATATATTAAGTAGATTAAAAGTAGCTATCCCAGAAGAAATAGTAGCAATAGATGATATAGAAATGGGCTATCAAACTAGAAAAATAAATGGTAGATTATTAGAAGATGTCTTAGAAGATCCTAATATTTCATTAGATACTAAAATAGGTTATTTTAAACAAATTGGTGGTATTTTAAGAACTATGGGTGAAATAAGAAACAAAACACCACTAAAAAATCTATTTTATGTAGATATTCATGAGGGTAATTTTATTATAGATAAAAATGATATTTTATATGGGATAGATCCTGATTCATTTAGCATCGAAGATAACACTCCAACATCAGGTTATTATGCCGGAGAATTATATGATTTAGTTCCACAAGGAAGTAGAAAATACCAATTTTGTGATATAGTTACAGAAAGTGCAACAGATGTAATACCAGATGAAAATTTAGATTTATACTGTTATATCAGAATGATAATAAATTTTATGTATGGTGATTATATTGACAATTTAACTCCAGATTTACTTTTTGATTACCTAGATTTTTTAGAATTTTATGGTGCTAATCTAGATTTTCTATATAGTTTAGAAAGTATTTATGATGATTCAAAACCAAATATAAATCCAGACTATCTATTAGATTATATAAAAGATATATATGAATATGCTAATATCAATTATGATAAATCAGGGCACTTATCAAGAATATTAAAACAAAGGTGATTATATGATTGAATTAACACAAAAAGAATATGAAAAATATAGAAAAAAAGGTATTAGAACAAATGAAGGTTATATTTTTCCTAATCCTAAAGATAAAAAGAAAATAATTAAAGTAATTGAACCAGTACCAACAATACCAAAATATTTAGAAATAAAAAAACATACAATAGAATTATTATTAGAAAATAAAGATTATTTTGGAAAGTTAAATATAGCTTATCCATGTGAACCAGTTACTATTGATACAGAGCAAAGAGCATACGTAGCAAATAAGATAAAAGGAATAGAATTAAGTCGTGCAGTAATTGATCCAAATATTACATTAGAAACAAAAATATCATATTTTAAACAAGTAGGAACACTGTTAAGACAAATGGGGGAATTAAGAAGAAAATATCCTCATCTAGCAAATTTCTATTATAATGATATTCATGAAAATAATTTTTTAGTAACACTTAATGATATAGTATATGGAATAGACTTAGACTCTTGTAGGATAGGCGACAATATTCCAATATGTGGTATGTATCCGACAAGTCTACCAAAAATTAAAAGATTAGATCAAAAATATAAAAAATGTATTCAAGTATGTGAAAATAGTACTGAATATATACCAGACAAAAATATTGATTTATATAGTTACATAATAATGATACTAAACTTTATGTATGGTTCTCCTTTTACTAGATGGTCTCCAGAAAAACTAGATAAATATTTAAATTATTTAGAATCTAAAGGAGCGAATTTAGAATTATTATATGCATTATCATATGTTTTTGATGAATCTAAAGATAATATTAATCCAGATTATTTATTAGATTATATTAAAGAAATATATCAGTACAGCAGTGTAAGATATGATGAAGAGGGTAATTTAAGAAGAATATTAAGATAGCTTAGGCTATCTTTTTAGTTGATAATAAAATATTGACTTCTAATAATTATAGGAATATAATTTAAATGTATGAACATACATTCATATAGGAGGATATAAAAAATGGATTTATTAAATGAAGTAAAAGTAATAGATTTATCTGAATTATTTAAAATATTTGGAGATTCAACTAGAATAAAAATAATAAATGTATTACTTTATGAAGAATTATGTGTTAGTGATATATCTAAAAAAATTAATGTTAGCCAATCAGCTGTATCGCATCAATTAAGAATCTTAAAATCATCTAAATTAGTAAAATATAGAAAAGATGCTAATTTAATCTACTATTCATTAGCAGATGATCACGTAAAAGAAATATTTGAGTTAGGATGTGAACATATAAATGAAGTATAAATATAAATTAAATAATTTAGATTGCCCAAATTGTGCAAATAAAATAGAATGTAAATTAAATCAAGAAAAAGATATAATATCAGCTAAAGTTAATTTTTCTAAATTAGAATTAACTATTGAAACTAATAAAGAGGGTAATATAAAAGAGTTTATATCTTTGATTATTAAAGATATAGAACCAAATGTTAAAATATCAGATTTAAAAGATAAGATAGATAATTCATATACTATTAAAATTAAAATATTAAGATTAGTTTTAGGGATAATCGTTTCTATTTTAGGGATATTTGTATTTAAAAATACTATTTCTAATATATTAATTATTTTGGGTTATATTATTCTTTTATCTAAAACAGCTTATACTGCTATTAGATTATTATTAAAGTCTCGTACGTTAGATGAGAATCTACTAGTAACTATTTCTTGTATTGGGGCATATTTTACAAATAATATAACTGAAGGATTAATGGTAATTACTTTGTATGAAATAGGTAAATTATTAGAATTTATTGCTGTAAATAATTCTCGTAAATCAATAACAGAATTAATGGATATTAAGCCAGAATATGCTAATTTAAAAGTAGATAATGAATTGAATAAAGTATCTCCTGAAATGGTATGTGTAGGAGATATAATAGTTATTTTAGAAGGAGAGAGAGTTCCTTTGGATGGAATAGTTTTAAAAGGATCTGCTAAATTAAATATGCAAGCTTTAACTGGTGAGAGTAGGTTAAAAGAAGTAAATATTGATGATATTGTATTATCTGGTTCAATTAATACTAAAGGATTATTAGAAATAAAAGTAACTAATACTTATGAATCAAGTACTGTATCTAAAATTTTATCTTTAACAGAAACTGCTACTGATAGAAAAGCTAAAATAGAAACAATGGTAACAAAAGTGGCTAAATATTATACTCCAATAGTATTAATATTAGCCATTATCGTAGCTTTATCATTTCCATTACTATTTAATATATCTTTTACTGATTCTATATATAGAGCATTAGTATTTTTAGTAATATCATGTCCTTGTGCTATAGCTATTTCGGTACCACTTAGTTATTTTTCTGGTATTGGGGCTTCTTCTAAAAAGGGAATTCTTATAAAAGGAAGTGATTACTTAGATTCGATTAGTAGAATTAAAGAAATAATCTTTGATAAAACAGGAACTCTTACTACTGGTAAATTTCTAGATTATAAATTAGATATTATAGATGATAACTATACTAAAGAAGAAATATTAACTTTTTTAGTATCAGGTGAAAGTTTATCTAATCATCCAATTGCTAAATCTATTGTTAGTATTTTTAATAATGTAAAAGCTAAGAAAGTTATTAATTTTATGGAAGTATCAGGTAGAGGAATATCATATGAAATTAATAATAATAAAATAAAAATAGGGTCATCTTTATTTTGCAAAAATAAAGAAAATGATGGGTTAATTTATATAAATATTAATAATAAGAATATTGCTAAATTAGAATTATCAGATCAAATTAGAAAAGATGCAAAAAGTACTATTAATAAATTAAAAAGATTAGGTATTAAAACAAAGATGTATACCGGTGATGATAAAGAAATAGCTACTAATGTTGCTAATAAATTAGGAATTGATGAAGTTTATTATGAACTATTACCACAAGATAAATATAAATTATTAGAAGATACTTTAGTTAATAAGCATGGTTTGGTAGCCTTTGTGGGGGATGGAATAAATGATGCTCCATCACTTGCTTTAGCAGATATTGGTATATCTATGGGTGGAGTAGGTAGTGATTCAGCAATTGAATCATCTGATATCGTTATTATGAAGGATGAGCTAAATAAAATAATTGAAGCCATAAATATTTCTAAAAAAACTAATAAAATAATTAAACAAAATCTAATATTTGCAATTGGTATTAAATTATTAGTATTATTATTAAGTGCTTTAGGTATTTCATCAATGTGGCAAGCAGTATTTGCTGATACTGGACTTACTTTATTAACTATAATGAATACTACTAGAATATTAAAAACTAAATAATACATATAATATATTGGTGATTAAATGAAACCAATAATTGGTATAATTTCAAGAAATTATTATTCTAAAACTAATAAAAAAATAAATATAGTATATGATGATATTATTTCATCAGTTATAAAGAGTAAAGGTATACCAATAGGTATACCTTCTAAAGAAGATATATATAAATACTTAGATATATGTAATGGATTTATATTACAAGGTGGAGATGATATTGATAAACATAATTTAAAAACATTAAAAATATTAAAAGAAAAAAATATTCCTGTATTAGGAATATGTCTAGGTATGCAAGAAATGTTTTATAAAAATAATTTAATTGATATTCCTAACCATCATATTAATAGTCTTCATGAAATTAATATTAATAAAAATTCTTTATTATATAAAATAATAAAGAAAGATAAAATATTAGTTAATTCAAGACATAAGTCTGTTATTATAAATACTAATAGATTGATAAGTGCTAAGAATAAAGAGATTATCGAAGCTATTGAAGATTCGAGCAAAAAATTCTATCTAGGTGTTCAATGGCATCCAGAAAATTTATATAATATTGATATTAATTCTAAAAAAATATTTGACTATTTTATTAAAATATGTAAAAATTAATTAGTCAGCAAGGAGGTAATTATGAGAATTGGAGTATTTGATTCTGGTCTTGGTGGATTAACTGTTTTAAAAAACTTATATAAACATTATCCAAATAATGAATATATATATTACGGGGATACTCTAAATTTACCATATGGTAGTAAGAGTAAGGAAGAATTAATTGGTTTAGCAAGTAATGATATAGAATTTCTTTTAACTAAACAAGTAGATATTATAATTATTGCTTGTGGTACAGTATCTTCTAATTGCTTAGAGTATTTAAAGAATAGATATGATATTCCAATATATGATATCATAACTCCTACGATTAATTATTTAAATAATAGTAATTATTCTAATGTAGGTATAATAGCTACTGAGAGAACTATAGATAGTGATATATTTAAAAAAAAATTAATAAAAAATGTATATCAAATTAAAACACCTAAATTAGTTCCTATGATAGAAAATAATAATTTATCAGATATAGATAATATTTTAGATACTTACTTAAGTAAATATAAAAATAAAATAGATATCTTAGTACTAGGATGTACGCATTATCCTATTATTAAAAAACATATTAATAAATATTTTAATAACAAGATAGATTTATTAGATATGAGTGACCCAATATTACCATTATTAAAAGAAGATAATACTAGTAATATAACAATCTATTTTAGTAAAAATAGTTCTATTACCATAAAACAAACTAAAAATATTTTAGAATTAGATAATTTAAATATATTAGAAAAAACTGAATACAAATAAGTGTATTTAGTTTTTAATTTTTATTCTACAGTAACAGATTTTGCTAAATTTCTTGGTTTATCAATATCACAGTTATTAAGTAATGCTACTTCGTAAGCAAGTAATTGTAGTGGGATAATTGCAAGTATAGGTTTTAATACATCTATATTAGTAGGTACTTGTATTAATATATCGTAATAAGATTTATCTATTTTGATATCGTCTGTTGCTACTATAATTGATTTGGCTCCTCTAGATATTACTTCTTTAATATTACTTAATATTTTATCTTTAATAATATTATTAGTAATGACTGATATTACTGGGGTATCTTTTTCAATTAATGCAATAGTACCATGTTTTAATTCTCCAGCAGGATAGGATTCACTATGAATATAAGCAATTTCTTTTAATTTTAAGTTACCTTCCATAGCAATATAATAATCTATTCCTCTACCTAGGAAGAAGATGTCTTTTTCTTTATATATTAATTTAGCAACTTCTTTATAAATATTATTTTCAAGTATAGAATCAACTTGATTTGCAAGTAATCTATAATTACTAATAACATCACTATATCTAATATTACTATTTTTAATTGCTATTAAACCTAAAGTGTATAATTGCATTACAAAAGCTTTAGTTGTAGCAACTGCAATTTCAATTAATGCATTAGTATAAACTACTATCGAAGCTTCTCTTGCAATAGAACTACCAAATACATTAACTATTCCTAAAGTAGTAGTTCCGTATTCTTTTGCTACTCTTAAAGAGGCTAGTGTATCAGCGGTTTCTCCGGATTGGGATATTATTATTACTAAATCTTCTTTATCTAAGAATAATTTTTTATATCTGAATTCAGAAGCAATTTCTACATAAACTGGTTTATTAATTAATTCTTCAAGCATATTTTTACCAATAAGTCCAGCATGATAAGCACTACCGCAAGCGACAATATAAATATTTTTATATTTTTTTATGTCAGGTATATTTCTTAAATTATCTACTAAATTATTTCTAACAAGACTAGATACTTCATGAATTTCTTTTAACATATAATGATTATATCCTTGTTTAGATACAACATCATTCTCATATTCAAATTCATTTATGTCTTTTTTTACAATACTACCATTATTATATACAGTAATTTCTTTGTTAGAAATCTTAGCAATATCATAATCATTTAATAGTATATACTTATTAGTATATCCTAAAATAGCAGGTACATCTGAAGCAATAAAATTCTCATCATTTCCTATGCCAATGATTAATGGACTATCTTTTCTAATAACATATATATTATCATAATCATCATCTACGATAATAGCTGTGGCATAACTTCCTTTTATTTCTTTAATAACTTTTTCTATTGTATGAATTATATTTTCAGTTTTATTATAATAATAGTCGATAAGAGCACATAATACTTCACTATCTGTTTCACCAATAAATTTATAATCTAAATCAATTAATTTGTTTTTTAATTCAAGGTAATTTTCAATAATTCCGTTATGAACTAAAGTAATATTCCCAACACGATGAGGATGTGAGTTATTAATAGTAACGCCACCATGAGTAGCCCATCTAGTATGACCTATACCCATATATGTATTGACTTCCAAATTAATTTTATTTTCTAAAACATTTATTTTTCCTACATCTTTAACAATTTTTATTTCGTTATTAATCATATATGCAATACCAGAAGAATCATATCCTCTATATTCTAATGTTTTTAAAGAATTTATTAATATAGGTAAAGCTTTCTTTTTACCTATATATCCGACAATTCCGCACATAATATCACTCCTTTATTTTATTATATAATATTTTTATAAAAAATCTATTATTTTACATTTTTAATTTACATTTTAGCAATAAAAAAGAGATAAAAAATAATATTTTTTTTAATTTCTTGATACTAAAAACTAAATATAATATAATTAACTTAAGGAGTAATGGTATGGATAAACAAATATTAAAAATACCTAATCATGTAGCTATTATATTAGATGGTAATGGAAGATGGGCTAAAGATAAAGGAAAAAAAAGAACTGAAGGACATAAAGAGGGTTATAAAAATTTAAAGAAAATTAGTAAATATATTTTTAGTAAAGGAACAAAAGTTTTAAGTGTTTTTGCTTTCTCAACAGAAAACTTTAAAAGGCCACATGAAGAAGTAGATTATTTAATGAATTTATTTATTCAAGGATTTAATAATGATACTGGTTATTTTCAAAAAGAAAATGTAAAAGTAGTATTTTCAGGTAAAAAAGATAACTTACGTAAAGATGTTGTAGATGCTATGGATAATATGACAGAAACTACTAAAAATAATACCAAAGGAGTACTAAATATATGTCTTAATTATGGTGGAAGATGTGAAATAGTAGATGCTGTAAATAAAATTATAGAAAATAATGAAAATAATATTACTGAAGATATATTTCAAAAATATCTATATCAAGATTTAGAAGATATAGATTTAATGATAAGAACTAGTGGTGAACTTAGAATTAGCAATTTTATGTTATGGCAATTATCATATGCAGAACTATATTTTCCAAATTGTTATTTTCCAGATTTTAATGAATATGAATATGATAAAGCTTTAATTGAGTATACTAAAAGAGATAGAAGGTTTGGTAGTTTAAATAATGAATAAGATAGAAGTACATAAAGATATTATTTATAATAGTAAAATAAATAATGATATAGTAATAATACATATTGGTGATATACATTTTAATAAATATACTAAAGATAGTAGGTTAAATTTAATTAAAGAAGAGATACATAAAAATAATCCTGACTATATTTTAATAACTGGAGATATACTTGATAATCCAACTGTATCTAAAGATAAAATAAATATAAAAAGATTATTAATATTCTTAACTGAATTAGCAAAGTTTTCTAAAGTTATAATTTCTTTAGGAAATCATGATGTATTTAGAGATGAAGATTATAAATTCTTTAAGAATTTAAATGATTTAAAAAATATTTATGTATTAAATAATGAATCATATATGGATGAATTAATATATATATCTGGTTTTACTTTACCTACTAGTTATTATTACAATATGAGTAAGAATGAGTCTAAGGAAATGTTAATGGATCATATAAAGAAATATAAAAAGTTAACTACTAATTTGCCTATATCTATACCTAAAATTAGTTTAATTCATTCGCCAATAAGATTAACGGATAAAGAGGTATTAATTATTTTAAAAGAATATGATTTATTATTATCAGGACATATGCATAGTGGTATGGTACCTAAAATGTTAAATAAATTATTTAATAAAAATGCTGGTTTGATTAGTCCAAATAAAAGATTGTTTCCATCAATAGCTAGAGGAAGAATAGAAAATATTTTATTAAATAAGAAAATAACACTTATTATAACTGGCGGTATTACTAAATTAGGTCTTACCAGTTCAAAAATATTAAGTAAGTTAAATTTTGTATATAATACTGATATAAATAAAATAATAATTACAAATAAGAAAGGAAGATATTATGAGTAAAATTAAAAACGTACATGCAAGAGAAATACTAGATTCAAGAGGGAATCCAACGGTAGAAGTAGATGTAGAGTTAGTTAGTGGTGTTATAGGAAGAGCAGCAGTTCCTTCGGGGGCATCTACTGGGGAAAGAGAGGCTTTAGAACTTCGTGATAAAGAAGAAAGATTTCTTGGAAAAGGGGTAACTAAAGCAGTAGATAATGTAAATAATATTATAAGAAATAGATTAATTGGATTAGATGCTAAAGAGCAAGAATTAATAGATAATACTATGATTCAATTAGATGGTACTAAAAATAAAAGTAAGTTAGGGGCTAATGCTATGTTAGGGGTATCCTTGGCTGTTTTAAAAGCATCAGCTAATGAAGCGAAAGTACCATTATATAAATATGTTGGAGATTTTTATACTTTGCCAAGTCCTATGATGAATATTATAAATGGTGGTGCACATGCAGATAATCATCTAGATTTTCAGGAATTTATGATTATTCCTAAAAAAACTACGATTAAAGAAAGAATTAGAGTGGGGGCAGAAATATTTCATACATTAAAAAAAGTATTAAAAGAAAAAGGATATAATACTAATGTAGGAGATGAAGGTGGGTTTGCTCCAGATTTACAAAGTAATGAGGAAGGATTTAAAGTAATAATTGAGGCTATTGTAAAAGCAGGATATAAACCTGGAATTGATGTTTTTATCGGTATAGATGTTGCGGCTTCGGAATTTTATGATAATGGTAAATATAAGGTAGATGGTAAGGAATTAACAACTCTAGAACTTATAGAATTTTATATTGAATTAGTTAATAAATATCCAATTATTTCGATTGAAGATCCAGTAGATGAAAATGATTGGGAAGGATTTAAATTAATAACAGAAAAACTAGGAGATAGAGTTCAATTAGTTGGAGATGATTTGTTTGTAACCAATATTGAATGCTTACAAAAGGGAATTGATAATGGGGCTGGTAATGCAATATTACTGAAATTAAATCAAATAGGAACATATACTGAAACATTAAAAACAATTGAATTAGCTAAAAAACATAACTATAAAACAATTATTTCACATAGAAGTGGTGAGACTGAAGATACCACAATAGCGGATTTAGCCGTAGGACTTAATTTAGGACAAATTAAGACAGGTTCAATGTCTAGAACAGATAGAGTATGTAAATATAATCAATTATTAAGAATAGAAGAAGAATTGACAAAATAATTAATAATTATCAAATATAATAAATTTGGTGATTAGATGAAAATTAAAATATTTGATGAATCTCATGAAAAAGATTTAGAAGAGGCAATTAATAATTTTGTAAAAGAAAAACAAGTAGAAATTATTGATATTAAATTTTCAGTTGCTGCCTCTTTATATGGAGAAGAACAAATATATTGTTTTTCAGCACTTTTAATGTATAAATAAAGCAAATGACTTGCTTTATTTTTGTTATTGTGTTAATATTATAAGACGGAGGCGATAATATGGCATACTATTTTGCCGTAGCAACATCAGCAGATAATAGTGAATATGTAGGGTTGAATATAAAAAAAACTAATAGTTTTCAAAAATTATATCCATTTTCTCCTCAAAAACATGAATGTACGTTAGAGGAAATAGATAAATTTACTACTCAATTTAGTGGTGAAAGTCAGTTGAAATTAGATTTAGATTCTTACAAAATAATACCTTGGTCTTGTCATGAGGGACAATTAGCAATAGTATATATGAATGATTCTGAATTAAGATTGGTAGAGGGTGGAATATTATTTGATGAAGCAAAGAAATATATAGAAAATCCTTTATTGGTTAAAGAATATATACTTAGTAAAAAACAAGAAAATGATACTTTATTTTTTGAAAAGTTAATTTCTATTTTAAATTTGGATAAAAGTTTGATTACTTCAAATTTAGATAATTTGGTAGAAATGATTTTAACAAGTAAAATTGGTTATGAGGGATTTCATAATATTGTTTCTTTAATTTTACAACATGAAAAAACTATGGAAATAGACAGTACATATGCAAGAAAAAGAAAACCACAATAGTGTGGTTTTTTTAGTATTCAGAAAGTTTATCCATAACTTCTTTAAGAAGTTTTTCATTTTTATTTTTTTTAGGGTAATAAATTTTAACATTTTTAACATTGTCTGGTAAATATTGCTGTTTTACATAACTATTTTTATAGTCATGTGGATACTTATATTCCGGGTTTCCATTTTTTATATGATTTGGAACATTTCCACTATTAGTTTTACTAATAATATCTAAGGCTCTATCAATGGCTGCTTCCGCACTATTGGATTTAGGGGATAAAGCCATTTCTATGACTACTGCTGATAGAGGAATTCTTGCTTCAGGAAAACCTAACATTAGTGCACTATTGATTGCTGCCATTACTTTAGGACCAAGTGAAGGATTGGCAAGACCAATGTCTTCATATACTATAACAGCCATTCTTCTACAAATTGAATCAAGTTCATCTCCTTCGATTAGTCTAGCTAAATAGTATAATGCGGCATGAACATCACTACCACGAATAGATTTTTGAAAAGCACTAAGCAAGTCATAATAACCATCTTGATCTTTATCATGAAATATATTAGGTTTATTGCAGATATTGATAAGACTATCGACGGTAATATGTTTATCACTACTAGCAAAGTAAGCTACTTCAAGTAAATTGTAGGCATATCTTAAATCGTTTTTAGCCATACCAACAATATAGTCATATGCATCATCATCAATAATAATACCTTCTAAATATTCACTATTACTAGCTCTATCGATGGCTAATTTTATATCATCATCAGATAATTCTTCTAATTTAAATAATTGACATCTACTTCTGATGGCAGGATTAATACTATGATATGGATTAGATGTAGTCATACCGATTAAAGTAATAAGACCACTTTCAAGTACTGGAAGTAATAGGTCTTGTTTATCTTTATTCATTCTGTGAATTTCATCCATAATTAAAACTAAACCATTATACATCTTAGCTTCATTAACTACTGTATCAAAATCTTTTTTATTATTAATAACAGCATTTAACATTCTATATCTAACACCTAGTTCATTAACTATAGCCATTGCGATTGAAGTTTTACCAATGCCAGGTTTACCATATAATATCATTGAAAATAATTTCTTATTGTTAATTAAATTACTTAGAATTTTGTTTTCTCCGATTAGATGGCTTTGGCCAATTACATCACTCAATTTATTAGGTCTCATTTTAATTGATAATAATTCTTCCATATATATCACCTATATCCATATTTTACAATAAAATGTAAATTTAGTAAATCAAAATATATTTAGTTGTAATTAATAATTATAAGTATTAAACTTAAATAAAGGAGAGAAGTAAAATGAAAAAGAATTTAATATTTATTTTAATTATAACTATATTATTAGTATTAGTAATTTTTATTAGAAATAGAGAAAATAATACATTATTAACTGAAGAAGAAATCAAGGAAAAACTACTTGAAGATTTTACTAGTGAAACGGTAACAATAAACGATATAGGAAGAGCATCAGATATTCTTAAAGTAAATAATAATATTTTTAAAATAGAAGATGGTGTTCTTAATATTAATGGGAATAATAAAGAAATTAATATAGTAGAAATAAAAAGTATAACAGGTTATTATAATCAACCATCTGATACATATAATCTATATCTTTTAACAGAAAAGGGAAGCGTATATAAGGCTACTGATGTATCTTCTGAAAGCATTAGTAATCCAGTCTTTAATGAAACTGAATTAAAGAAAGTTGACAGTTTATTGCTAATTGATTTAGTAATTATTGATGAAATGATTGGTCAAACGCCAGAAAGAAATAGAGTTTATGCAGAAATAGAAGAAGATATTACTCAAATTAAAGGGTAATTCTTTTTTTATTAAATCTTTTATGAAAAAGAAAAAAAGTATCTATAAAGATACTTTAAAAATTTAATCTTATTCTTCTTTTGCTTTGTTTTTTGTGCCATTCTAGTTCATCTGCCAAATGATAAAATTCAATCATAAAATCACTTGCTAGTCTATTTTGCATTTCATCGGCAATTTCTAGTGATGAAGTTTTTAATTTTTCATGGTATGTGCAAATTGCAATATAATGAGTTAGCCAAATGTGTATTTTGAAAAGCAGATTGATTCCGTCTTCTTCCAATAAGAAATCATCATAGTTATTTTTTTCGTATTCAATTTCTTCAAAATCATACTTTAATATATCATCTGGATCATCACCATCAATTTCACAATTATGTAAAAATCTTTTGTATGGGTCAGTTAATGTTAAAAAAGCATCTA
This sequence comes from Bacilli bacterium, assembly GCA_017409025.1. Classification (GTDB taxonomy): domain Bacteria; phylum Bacillota_I; class Bacilli_A; order RF39; family UBA660; genus RUG705. The sequence continues at coordinate 95,794 of JAFQTN010000014.1, forward strand.
TTAAAGTTAATAAATTATTTATATAGTATGTATTTGATTTATGGTCACTTACAAACAATGCCATAAATTCATCCCATTTTGAATAAAATGCCTCACAAATTATAGAAATAGGTGAATTCATAGGAATGTTTAAAAATTTCCAATAATTAATAAAAACATCTTTTTTGTTTTTAGTCATATGTATTCTTCCTCAAAATAATTATAAGTATTATATAACTTTATTATTTAAAAGTCAAGGTACGCATACAAACATTTGTTTAATTAAACTTGACTATTAAAAAAATAAGTAATATAATTATATTGATAGAAGGTAGGAAAGTATGATAGATATAAATAAATTAAAACTATCTGATAAAAATAAAGAAATATTATCTAGTTATCAGACATATTTAATAACTGTTAAGTTTTTAAATGTTGATACTACGATTAATTCATATATATTAGATATATATAAATATTTAGAATATATTAATAAAGAGTATAATAAGACTGATAATAAAGATATATATAATTATTTAAAATATTTATCAGATAATTCTTATAGTATTTATTCAGTAGTTAGGAAAATATCTTCAATTAAAGCTTTCTATAATTACTTATCTGAAGAATCTATATATGAAATAAATTTAAATATTGAAAGACCTAGATTTTATAAAAAATTACCTCATGTATTAAGTATTGATGAAGTAGATAAATTATTGGATATAGATTTAGATACACCATTTGATTATAGAAATAAAGCTATGTTAGAATTAATGTATGCTACTGGTCTTCGTGTTAGTGAATTAATAAATTTAACATATCAAAATATTGACTTAGACCAAAAGATAGTTAGATGTTTTGGAAAGGGTAATAAGGAAAGAATAGTACCTATTGGTGATACTGCCATTAAATATTTAAAAATATATTTAGAAGAATATAGACATGTTCTTACAAAAAGAACGTTGTGTGATAATTTGTTTTTAAATAATCATGGTAAGAAATTAACAAGACAGGGATTTTTCAAAATGTTAAAGAAACAAGCTGATATAAAAGGTATTAAGGAAAATATAACACCACATATGTTAAGACATTCGTTTGCAACTCATTTACTTAATAATGGAGCGGATTTAAGAAGTATTCAACTAATGTTAGGACATGAAAATATATCTACTACTGGTATATATACTAATGTAGGTATTGAAAAAATAAAAGAAAATTATGATTTATATTATCCAAAGGGATAAAAGAAAGGAAAAATATGGAATTAAAAAAAGAAATATTTAGAGAATATGATATAAGAGGAGTTTATGGACAAGAATTAGATGAGGGTACTGCATATTTGATTGGAAAAGCGTATGGTACAAAATTAAGAGAATTAAACAAGAAAGAAACAGTAGTAGCTTATGATAATAGATTGTCATCACCTATATTAGAAGAAAATTTAGTAAAAGGTTTATTAGAAACTGGAATAGATGTTTTAAGAATGGGATTAGCTACTACACCAATGTGTTATTTTGCAGCTAATTATTATGGAACAAATGCTAGTATGATGATAACAGCATCTCATAATCCTAAGGAATATAATGGTTTTAAATTTTCTTATAATGGGATTCATAATGCATATGGAGCAGCTGTTAAAGAAATATATGAAATTATTACAAAAGGAGAATTTGCAACTGGTGAAGGTACTGTAAAAGAAGTAGATATTACAAAACCATATATAGATTTAATATTAAATAAAATTGAATTAGGGGATAGACCTATAAAGGTAGTATATGATTGTGGAAATGGTACAACTAGTGTTATTGCTGATCAAATTTTTGCTAACTTAAATGTTGAATCTATACCATTATTTAACGTATCAGATGGAACATTTCCTAATCACCATCCTGATCCATGTGTATATGATAATTTAACTAAATTAAAAGAAAAAGTTTTAGAAGTTAATGCTGATTTAGGTATCGGGTATGATGGTGATGGTGATAGAGTAGGATTTATTGATAACAATGGTAATATGATTGAAACTGATAAATTTATGATTATCATGTGGAGATATTTATATAATAAAGTAGAAAATAAAAAAGCTTTATTTGATGTTAAATGTACTAAAGCATTAGAGGATGAACTTCTAAAATTAGGAATAACACCAATTGAATATAGAACAGGTAATTCATATACAAGAGCTGCAACTGCTGAACATGAAACTCCTCTTGGAGGTGAATTATCAGGCCACGTTTACTTTAGAGATAAATTTCCAGGATATGATGATGGGATATATGCTGGAATGCGTTTAATTGAACTATTATCTCATACTGATAAACCGCTAAGTAGTATGTTAGATGGAATAAATAAATATTACTCTACTGAAGAATTAAAAATTCGTGTTGAAGATAAAATAAAATTTGAAGTAATTGAAAAAATGAAACAATATTGTTTAAGCAAAAAATATAATTTCTTAACAATAGATGGAGTAAAAGCTAAATTTGATGATGGTTTTGCTCTAGTAAGAGCATCAAATACTGGGCCAAATATTACTATGCGTTTTGAAGCAACAACAGAGGAAAGACTTAAGGAATTACAAGATAAATTTACTGCTGAGTTACATAGATGTATAGAAGAAACAAAATAATGTAAAGTTTTGTTAAAACTATTGATTTCGACTATAGATATGATATAATTAAAATACCTGAAGGATGCGACAGCTATAATTTAAAACCGACAAAGATATATTTAGGGAGTCTAAAATTTTGTATGTGTTGAATGCTTAATCATTTTATTAAGAATCCTGATTACAAAATGGTGATTACCCACCTGTGTGTTAACGCGCGGGTTTTATCTACTTAGTATCGGTTCTTTGGGTAACATTTAGGCAAAAAGAGATAATTTTATATTATCTCTTTAATTATATATGGAGGTTTTTATGTTTGAAAGAACTATTTCTTTAGTAGGAGAAGAAAACTTTGAAAAAATAAAAGAAAAGACAGTCTTAATTGTAGGATTAGGTGGAGTAGGCGGTTATGCTACTGAAGCGTTAGTGAGAACGGGTGTTCATAATCTTATTTTAATAGATCACGATACGATAGATATTACTAATTTGAATAGACAAATTATATCTACATCTAAGAATATAGGTAATGATAAAGTAGAAGAATTTAAAAAAAGAATCTTTGAAATAAATCCTAGTTGTAATGTAATTATTCATAAATTATTCTTAGATAGAACTAATAGTAATATACTTGATAATTATCAAATAGATTATATTATTGATTGTTGTGATAGTGTAGATACTAAGAAATTATTAATAGATTATTCTATAGATAAGAATGTTAAATTAATATCTTCAATGGGGACTGCTAATAAAATGGATCCTACTAAATTAGAGATTATAGATATTAGAAAAACTTCTTATGATCCGTTGGCTAAGATACTAAGAAAATATGTAAATGATTTAAAAACAAATAAAAAAATAATGGTCGTATCATCTACTGAAGAACCATTACAAAAAGAAGGACTAACAACACTAGTATTTGTACCGGCTACTGCAGGAATACTTTGTGCTAATTATGTTATAAATAATATTATTAATTCTTAAATATTAGATAAATTCTAATATTTTTTTAATTATGTGATATAATATACTGCCAAGGGGATTTTTATGTCTAATAGTAATATGATATCAATATTAAAGAAAATGGTAAATTTTATAAAAAAAACTTCTTCGGAAATTAAAAAATCAATGGAACAAAGAGAATATAATAAATTTTTGAAAGTTTATTATAAAAACGAATTTCAAAATAAAAAAGAATTACATGTATATGATAATATTTCACATGAGAGAGTAAGTTATTTTTATTTATTGCCGTCTGATGCTAAAATAAAATTTCATTTAAAATTTACGTGTTCTAATACTGATGAACCGGAATCTTATAAGAAAATATTAGAAATATTTAAAATATTAGAAACACATAATAGAAAGTACAATATAGAAATAGAAGTCAATAATAGAGAATATTTTAGAAAAAGCACTATTTTAGAACACTCATCTAATATTAATTTAACTATTTTTAATGATTTATATAGATATACAAAAGAAAAATATTTAGAAGAAGAAAAAGTATTAGAAGAATTAATATTTCCAATTAGAAATTCTAGTTTATCTCCCTATGAAAAATATTTGGCAGTATACAATATAGTGAAACAATATAATGTTTATAATGAAGATCCTATAAATTCATCTGAATCAAGATATTTAAGATATATTTTAAAAGGAGATTATATTGTATGTGTTGGTTTTTCTCATTTGTTGGAAACTTTATTAGATAAAGTATCTATTCCTTGTATGACTTTATCTGCTGTTGTAAAAGAATATTATGATACTGAAGATGGTGTATTTTACATATGTGGGGGTCATCAAAGAAATGTTGTAAAAATAGATGATGATAAATATAATATTCATGGTATTTATGTGGTGGATTCTACATGGGATAATGATATAGAATTAGATTTATATAATCATGCTAATATGACATTTGATAGAACAAAGGAATTAGAAAATTTAGAGGTTTTGAAAAAAGAAGATTTTCTTTTGGATTTTCATGATTTTGATGAATATAATCATAAGATTAATTTTTATCTTAAAAGAAAAATAAAGGAAATAAATTTAAAAATTAATGATTTGGAAAAAATAATATATGCTTATGAAGATATTTGTAGAGAAATTATGAAAATACTATATAGATTAGATTATAATAAATGGAAAGAATTTTTACAAAAATATGAGAAAATATTTAAAGGGGTGGAATATAAAGAGAAAAAAGAATCTTCACATTTTTCAGAATTTGAAACTATTTATAAAGAATTTTTAACTGAATATGGTCATTATATAATAAATTTATCAAATAATAAAATCTCTCAAGAAGTTACTTATGATGCGGCAAAGATAGTGAAAGAAGTAATTGAACAATATAGTGATGAAGAAATGATAGAATGGGAATTGCAAGTAAAAGAAATTAATGATTTTAAAGAACAAGATAATTTTCCTTACATATATGACTATTCACAAAAAAGAAAGAATTATTTAAGAGTAAGAAAAAAACGTGTTAGATAAAACTAATACGTTTTTAAAATCTTAATAACAAAAAAAGTAAATATTATTATTTACTTTCCATTTTATTTACTTTTAAAGTTAATCTTGATTTTTCTCTATCAACTTTGTTTCTATGTACTAAGCCTTTAGATTTAGCATTATCTAAACTTTTAATAGCTAATTTTAGATTTTTTTCTGCATCTTCTTTATTACCTGCTAATACTGCTTTATCAGTTCTTCTGATAGCATTTTTAACAGTAGACTTTAATTGTTCGTGAGCCTTTGTAACTTTTTCGATTTGTTTGATTTTTTTCTTTGCATTTTTAACATTTGCCATTTTTTCTTCATCTCCTTCCGATAACTAATTACAATTTTACCAAAAAACATTTAAAAAAGCAAATAAAATTAACTATTTTTGTAAAAAATATAAATAGGTGATAAATTTGGGAAATATTGATTTAGGTAAGTTTAAATTAAGAACAGATTTAATTATTGAAAATAATGAAGCAAATCATAAAAAAGAAACAATAGATGGTATTGAGATAACATCATCATATAAAGATGGTAATTATGTTACAATTTCATTTGAAGATATAACTAATTTTGAATCAAGAGAAAAAGTTGGAAAAGTATTAGAAAAGGTTCTAGGTAAAATATTAGTTCAAAATAATATATCTGAAGAAGATGAATGTTTAATTGTGGGACTTGGTAATATTAAATCAACACCTGATAGTTTAGGTGTAAAAGTAATAAATGATATTCTTATTACTAAACATTTATTTAAATTTGGTAATGTAGAAGAAGGTATTAGGATGGTATCATCGTTTACACCTGGAGTAATGGCTAATACTGGATTAGAATCATCAAATATAATTAAAGCGATTATTAAAGAAGAAAAACCAAAATTTGTAATTGTTATAGACGCACTTGCTAGTCTATCAATAGATAGAATTAATAAAACAATTCAAATAACAGATACGGGAATTCATCCTGGTAGTGGAATAGGTAATAATAGAAAAGAAATAAGTAAAAATACTATAGGTATACCTGTTATAGCTATTGGAGTTCCTACAGTAGTAACTTCTACGACTATTGTATATGATACGATTAAATATTTATTTAAACATATTTCTTATATTAAAGATAATGAAGAATTAAATAAATTAACGTTTTTTAAGTCTAAATCATATAAGAATAAAATTAAAGATAAAAAATTAACCGAAGAAGAAGAAAATACTTTACTTGGGTTATTTGGATCTTTAGATGATACTGAGAAAAGATCTTTAATAAATGAAGTATTAACAGATATAGATTTAGATTTAATTGTAACTCCATCAGAAATAGATTTCTTAATAGATAAATTAAGTAATTTAATAGCAAGTGCTATTAATAATTCTTTGCATCGACAAATATCTCACTACTAAAAGTATATACTTATAGTAGGTGATACTATGTCTCATATGAAATTAAAAAATAATAAAAAGAAAAAGAAAAAATTTAAATATTTATTTCTAATAATATTTATTTATTTTATATTTTCATATACATTTTATAATTCATTTAAAAATAATAAAAATATTTCTAATGAGAAATTTATTAATTTCTTATTAAATAATGGTAATTCAAATTTTACAAATGAGTATAAGTTTCCAACAATAATTAATAATACGATGTCATATTTATTGAAAATAGATTTTACTAATCCAGAGACATTATTTAATGAAAGTATATTAGGTTATAATAACGAATTAGAAGAAACAAATGAATATAGTAATTTAGATAAATTAAAAGAAGTAAGTTATTATATGTCTGATCCTAATAAAGTAGATATTGATAATCCAGTAGTATATATTTATAATTCTCATCAATTAGAAAATTATGATAATTCTAATTTAGAAATATATGGAATAACACCAAATGTATTAATGGCAAGTTATTTGTTAAAAGAAAAATTAAATGAAAAAGGAATATCTACGGTAGTTGAAGATACCAATTTAACAGAGTTTTTAGAACTTAATAATTGGGATTATTCTGGTTCTTATAAAGCTAGTAGAATATTTATGTTAGATAAACAAAATACTTATAAATCATTAAAATATTATATTGATATTCATAGAGATTCAGTTAATAAAAAATTAAGTACTGTAACAATTGGTGATAAATCATATGCTAGAATCTTATTTGTTGTGGGTCTAGAACATAAAAATTATCAAAAAAATTTAGATTTAGCTAATAAAATAAATTCTTTATTTGAAAAACATTATAAAGGATTAAGTAGAGGAGTATTAAAAAAAGAAGGGAAAAATGTAAATGGTATTTATAATCAAGACATATCAGAAAATGCTATGTTAATTGAAGTAGGTGGAGTAGATAATAATATTGATGAAGTGTTAAATACTATAAATGCTATTAGTGATATTTTAAGTATTTATATTGGAGATAGTAAGTGATGAATAAAAAAATATCTAAATTAATTATAATAATAATTATTATTGTTTTTATATCATCATATTTAATTTCTGAATCTGGTTATTATGAATATACAATGCAACAAAGGACCATAATAACTAATGAAAAGATAAAAGAATTTGAAGAAGATATAAAAAATAATAAAGATATTGATTTAAAAGAATATCTAGATAAAGAAGAAATTGATTATTCTAATGCCTTTACTAATTTAGTATATAACATAAGTGATAATTCCAATAAATTAGCTAGAAAAGCCATTAAATATCTTTTTAAAAAATTAGGTTCATTAGTTGAAGATTAACCAAGAATATTTTCTAATTGTAAACTAAATAACATTACTATGAAACCTACGATAAAGAATATTATAGTCATCTTTTTGTCATAACCATTTCCAGTTGGCAATAATTTACCACTAGATATCTGTATCATAACACCAGCAATAAAAGCAAACAATAACCCTAATACTATATCATTAACATAATTAACTAAGAATAGTCCCGTTAAGATAGCTCCAAGTGGTTCAGATAATCCTGCTAAGAATGTATAAAGAATAGCTTTCTTTTTACTTTTAGTTGAATAATATATAGGAATTGCTATACTAATTCCTTCTGGTATATTATGAAGTGCTATCGCAATACATATAGAAATTCCTAACATAATATTTTTATTACTTACGATAAAAGTTACTATTCCTTCTGGTACATTGTGTAAAATAATTGCTATCATTGATAATATTCCTACTTTAAATAAAGAACCACTATTGCTAATTCTATCTATATAATGATCTAATATCATAGAAAGGATTATTCCAATAACAATAAATATAAAACATAAACTAATAATCCAAAAAGGATTAAAATTACTACTTAAATATCTTAATGATTCAGGAATTAAATCAAAAATAGAAATACATATCATAACACCTGAAGCGAAAGCACATGCTGAAGCTATAATTTTATCTTTGTTTTTAATTTTAATAAATATAGGGATTACTCCAATTAGAGTAGCTAATCCAGCTAAAAAAGTAAGAATTAATGGATATAACATATTAATCACCTAATTAATAATATGCATTTTATTAATTATTTTTAAATATTTAATTCATTTATTAATTCATTTATCCAATCTTGCTTATTTATTTTGCTTATGGCAAACATTTTTTACCTAAATCTTTTAAGGAAGCACCACAATGGTATAAAATGGCTCTATCTATTATAATAAATCTATCGTGGATATTGTTATTAATTTTTAAAGTTATATTTTTATATTGTGATTTATATTTGCTGTAATCGTCATTATTATATTTATTTGTAATAACTACAATTTTTTTATTAATTTTTCTAAGTATATCAAGTAAACTTTTGTCTAAGTAATTATCAATTATAATTATTTATTTTTCGGCCATATTAAAAATATCTAATAAAAGTGAATAAGAATCATATATTTGATCTTTGAAAAATAATCCATCTGTATCTTTGATTTTGTTAAAAGATTCTTGTAGTATTTTTATATCTTCGGTGTTTTTTAATACCTGATTATTAATATATTTTTGTTCTAATAAATCGGATGAAATATATTTTTTCATAGCTACAAATGCATCCATTATGTTAATGCTTATTTCTGTGGCTATTTTAGATTTTATAATGGTAGCAAGCATAGCGACTCCTTGTTCTGTAAATACTCTAGGTGTACTTCTAGATTTGTTGCTAAAAGTTGTGGTCAATTTTTTTGACCGCAAAAATTTAACATCTTCTTCTGTAAGTCTCCAAGAAAATCTTTCTGGGAATTTTTCTATATTATTTTTCACGGCTTGATTTATTTCTTTGGTTCCATTTTTACATTGGTATAATCTTGCTAAATCACAATCAAACATTACTTGCTTTCCTCTTATTTCGTAAATTATATTTTCGATATGTTCTATTTCTTTAATCTCGTTCATTTGTTACCTCCAGTAATATTAAAAATATTATAACAAACATTTGTTTATTTTACAATTTAAAAAACCAAATTTTACTATTAAATTATTATGAAAACTAAAAAACAAAAGATATTATTAATATGTAGTTAATAAACCAAATTTTACTCATCATATTTAGTTGTTTTTTGTTAAATTTAATAATGTAGTCTTAAAGGAGATGAAAGACTATGAAGAAATTTATTTTATCTCTGCTGACTATCTATTTATTTATTCCAATATCTGTTTTTGCTTATTCAGATTATATTATGGCAAGTGGGCAAAACATCGGTATAGAGTTAAAATCAGACTATGTTTTAGTTGTGGGTTCTTATAAAATTAAAAATTATAATGTACTAGTAGATACTGATTTAAAAATTGGTGATAAAATAACTAAGATTAATAATGAAAAAGTAACTTCTATAGAGGAAATGCAAAAAATCATTAATGAAATAAATGAAGATGAAGTAGAAGTAACTTATATAAGAGGAAAAAAAGAATATACTGAACAAATAACTCTATATAAAGAAAATGGTGAATATAAGACTGGATTATATGTAAGAGATATGATACGAGGAGTAGCAACATTAACTTTTGTTGACGTTGCAAATAATAATACATTCGGTGCTCTAGGACATGAGATTATAGAAAAGTCTACTAAAAGCAAATTTGATTCAAAAAATGGAACAATCTTCTCTTCAACAGTTACAAGTATCACAAAAAGCAGTAATGGTGATCCTGGTGAAAAAAATGCTCGTAGCGACTCTTCTTCTATCTATGGTAAAGTATCTGAAAATACATCTTCAGGAATATTTGGCACATACACATCATCACTTCCTAATTCCAAACTATATAAAGTCGCAACTCCTAATGAAATTAAGCAAGGTAAAGCTAAAATATTAACAGTTATAACTGAAAACAAAGTAGAAGAATTTGATATAAACATCATAAGAATTAATGAAAACTCCAATTCAAAAAATATATTATTTGAAGTAACTGATGAACGCCTATTAGAAAAAACTGGTGGTATTGTTCAAGGAATGAGCGGTAGTCCAATTGTTCAAGGAGAAAATATCATCGGAGCAGTAAATTTCGTTTTAGTAGATTCTCCAGAAAAAGGATATGGAATATTTATTACAAATATGTTAGAAGAAGCAGAAAACTAGGAAGGATTAAACTTCCTAGTGTTTTTATTAAAATTTATTTAATTAACTAAAAATTAATTAAATTGACATAAATAAAATGCTTGTTATAATTATAGTGTCTAACTTTTATATTTAAAATAGTAATATAGTTTAAAGAAAGGAAAATATGGATTATTATAATGAGATAAAACAAGAGTTAATATCAAATGAAATTAACAAAAAAATAAAAGATTATTCTAAAAATAAATATGAATTAAATAAATATTACAATGTTGGCAAATTACTTTCAAAAGCAGGTAATCAGTACGGGGAAAATATAATAGAAAAATTTTCAAAAAAATTAATAATTGAGGTTGGAAAAAAGTATGATAAAAGTACATTATTTAAAATTAGAAAATTTTATTTAGTGTTTTCTGATCAAAAAGTGGCGCCACTGGTGCCACAATTAAGTTGGAGTCATTGTTTAATTTTATTACCATTAAAAGATGTAAATAAAATCAATTATTATATGAATCAAATATCCAAAAGAAATCTTTCCAAAAGACAATTACAGGAAATAATAAAAAACAAGAATATGAAAGATTACCAGAAAATACTAAAAACAATTTAATTAAAAAATCAAAATCAAATGTAGTAGATTTTGTAAAAAATCCGATATTAATTAAAAATAATAACAACCATGAAATTATATCTGAAAAGTTTTTACAAAAATTAATTCTTGAAGATATAGAATCATTTATGAAAGAATTAGGAAATTCTTTTTGTTTTGTTGGTAGTGAATATAAAATTTTATTAGATAATACATTTAATTATATAGATTTATTATTATTTAATATTGAGTTTAATTGTTATGTAGTTATTGAACTTAAAATAACGGAACTTAAGAAAGAACATATTGGACAAATTCAAGTATATATGAATTATATAGATGAAAATCTAAAGAATTTTAATCAGAATAAAACAATAGGTTTAATCATATGTAAACAAGATAATAAATATGTAATTAAATATTGTTCAGATGATAGAATAATTTCAAGAGTTTATGAATTAGTATAATTTGTTATATAAAAATGTGATAGAAATAGGAAGAATAAATTTTCTATTTTTAATATAATTTTTATAGGATAAATTTTTATAATCTTGAAAATTTATTAAAACAATTATATAATATTAATGTATGAAAGTAGTAATGGTGATTATATGTCAAAAAGAAAGATAAAGACCAATTTTATAATAGTATTACTTTTTATATTACTAATATTATTTGTATTGTTAATAAATACTAGGCGTTTTAATATTACATCAACTACAGATAGTAAATTATATATAAATGAAATTATGGCTATTAATAAAAACACTATTAAAGATTCTTATAATGAATATAGTGACTATATAGAAATATATAATGGTTATGATTATGAAATAAATTTAAAGGGGTATTTTTTATCAGATGAAGTAACTAGTGATAAAAAATGGATGTTTCCTAATATCATAATTAAACCTAAAGAATATTTAGTTATATATGCATCAGAAAAAGATATGTGTGATTTAACTATAAGAGAGTGTCATACTAACTTTAAATTAGGTAGTAAAGGAGAAACATTATCTCTTCTTAATAATAAGGGCAAAGTGATAAGTAAGGTTAAATATCCAGAATTAACTGAAGATATATCCTATAGTTTAATAGATAATAATTATAAATTAACTATAGGTACTCCTTATAAGACAAATGAAGATATAGAGTTAAATTTTGATGATACTATAGATGTAATTATTAATGAAGTAACAATTAAGTCACCTGAAGCTATTGAACTTAAAAATTTAACTGATAAAGATATAGATTTATCTAATTATTATATTCAAGATAAAAGTGGAATTAAATATGAATTTAAAAATATAAAAATTAAGGCTAATTCATATTTAGTTTTATATGGAAGTGATACTCCAAGTATTACAAATAATAAAATATATTTAGGTTTTAAAATAAATAATAGTAATGAGATATTATATTTATATAAAAATAATAAATTAATAGATAAATTTGATGTAGGAAAACTAAATGAAAATATTAGTAAAGGTAGAAATGAAGAGTTAGAAGAAGTTATTTATAAAAAAGTGACTATAGGTTCTAATAATAGTAAAGTATATTATAAAGGTTTTTCTCAGATACCAGTATTTTCAAATAATGATGTATATGTAGAAAAAGGAATTAAAGTAAGCCTTACTGTTGGTGATAATAGTACGATATATTATACTTTAGATGGTTCTATTCCTAATAAGAATTCTAAAAAGTATGATGGAGATATAACTATAAATAAAAATACTGTTATAAAAGCAATATCATATAAAGATGGATATATAGAATCGGATATAGAGTCTAGGACATATTTAGTTGGAAGACAACATGATTTACCAGTAATATCGATATCTACTAATAATAGTTATTTGTTTGGTAATGATGGAATATTTACAACTGGCTATAATGCAAGTTCATATTATCCATATCAAGGGGCAAATTTTTGGAAGGATGTAGAGGTACCAATAACTTTTGAATTTTATGAAGAAGGACAATTAGCATTAAACTTTAATGGTGGCATGAAAATTTTTGGCGGATGGTCAAGAGGTGAGGCTCAGAAGAGTGTAGCAATCTATTTAAGAAAAAAATATGGAATACAAGAAATAACTTATCCATTTTTTGAAGATAATATAAATACTTTTTCTAAATTTATACTTCGTTCTGGTGGACAAGATTTTGGTAAATTAAAAATTAAGGATGCTTTCTTACAAGAAACTCTTGATGGGCAAATGGATATTGACAAACAAGATTATCGTCCTGTTGTAGTATATATAAATGGCGAATATTATGGATTATATAATATAAGAGAGAAAACTGATACTTCATATGTAGAAAGACATTATGGATTAGATGAATCTGAGTTTGATTTTATCGAAAAGAATAGTGATGTTAAATCAGGAACAATAGATGAATACAATAAATTATTAAATTATGTTAAAAACAATGATATAACTACTGATGAAGCGTATGAATATTTGGATAGTCAGGTGGATTTACAAGAGTTAGCTAATTACTGGGTGGTAGAAACATATTATGGTCAATTTGATCCAATGAATATAAAATTCTTTAAACCTGAAAATGGTAAATGGAGATGGATTTTGTTTGATTTAGATCAAACGTTATTCTCATATTCATATAGAACAATTAATTGGAAGTTACCTTTTGAACCTTATGCTCATGGGAATAGTTATTATTTTAATACTACTCTTATGAATAGATTGATTAAAAATCCTAAATTTAGGAGTTTATATATAAAAACATTTGCATATCACTTAAATAATACTTTTAAACCTGATAGAATGAATCAAATATTAGATAGAATGGTTAATGAAATAAAGAGCGAAATGCCATATCACATTGATAGATGGTATAATGAAAGTATCAGAGTAAGTTCTTATACTCTAGATAATATGGATGAATGGTATAGTAATATTAATTATTTAAAAAAGCAATTAAAAGAAAGACATCAAATAGCTTTAAATACTATTAAAGAAGGATTGGGATTAACTAATGAAGAATATCAAAAATATTTTAAAAACTAATGAATACTTGATAATAATTATTCTTTTTGTAGTTATTACATTATTAATATTAATATTTCCTAATCTGGATAATTCGTATGTAATATCTAGTAAACTATATATAAATGAAATAATGGTAAATAATACGTATACCCATAAAGATAATTATAGTGATTTTAGTGATTATATAGAAATATACAATAACTATAATTATAGTATCAATCTAGATGGCTATCACTTATCAGATAGTGAATTTGAAACTAAGAAATGGACATTCCCTAATATAACAATAGAACCAAATGAATATTTAATTATATATGCATCAGGAAAAGATACTTGTGATATAGATAATAAAATATGTCATACTAATTTTAAATTAAGTAGTAAAGGAGAGACTATTACACTGTCTGATAAAACAAATAATATAATTAATAAATTTACTTATCCTGCTTTGGCAAATGATACTGCTTATGGTTATGTATCTAGAAAATATACATATCTAAATAATCCATCTCCTGGGAACAAAAATGATAGTAAAATGAAGTATCTTAAACTATCTAATAAAGATATTTATATAAATGAATATATGTCTCACAATCAAAGAAATAGTTATGATGAATTAGGTAATTATAATGATTTTATTGAACTATATAATAATTCTAATAAAGATATAGAGTTAAATAATATATATTTATCAGATGATATCGATAATATAAATAAATATAAATTACCTAATATAACTATTAAAAAGAAAAGTTATTTACTCGTATATCTAGGTGATACTAGTAAGTTTATAAATAACCAAATAACAGCTAATTTTAAATTGTCTGATATGGATAAATATATCATTTTATCTAATGGTAAAAAAATAATTGATAAAGTGGAAGTAGTTACTTTAGATGATAATATTAGTTATGGTAAGAAAGATAACAAATGGTATTATTTTACAAAGTCAACTCCAGGATATGAGAATAATACAGTTAGTCATGAGAGTCTGGGTGATATATCATGAGTGTACTTAAAACATTTAGACATGAGTATAAGTTTGTAATACCATATGAAGAAATGTTATCTTTAAGAAGTAAGTTAAATAAATTATTAGATATCGATAGAGATTATAATGGTTATATGATAAGAAGTTTATATTTTGATTCAGTTGATGATAATGATTATTATGAAAAACTAAACGGAGAGATGAATAGAAAGAAAATAAGACTTAGAATATATGATCCAAAAGGAGATTTAATTAAATTAGAATTAAAAGCTAAATATGATTATCATCAACTGAAAGAATCTTTAATTATAAAAAAAGAAGATGCTAAAGAATTAATTAAAGGTAATTATCAAGTATTATTAAATTATAATGATGATTTAGCTAAAAGAATATATGTAATATTAATGGAAGGTTACTATAAACCTAAAGTAATAATTGAATATAAAAGAATTGC
>JAFQTN010000015.1 GCA_017409025.1 Bacilli bacterium
ATTCTGATATTATATTTAGTGGATAAATAACTAAATGTTTTTCCGTTTTTTCTTTCATTATAAATTTCTATTTTATCTTCATAACTTAATTTTGACATATAAAAACCTCGTTTCTATGTCCAAGAAACGGGGTTCATATCACTTGAAGTTCTATTTTTTTATTCATCTGAGAAGAAGTCATCGAAGAACTTATCATCATCTGGTTCTTCATGAATCTTTGCAGTTGTTGGTTCAGATATTGTATCTAAATTAACTGCAGTATTATTGTTTTGTATAGGTTGGGTTTCTGTATATACCGGTTCGTTAATCTTTGGTACTTCAGTTGTTGGTTCTACATCAATTGGTTGTGTCACAGTAACTGATGTTTGTGATACGTTTGGTGTAGATGTATCAACAGAAATTGTTGATGTATTTCTTTTTTCCTGTTCTTCTTTTTCTTTTCTTTCTTCTTCTTCTAATTCAGCAATTTTAGCATCTATTCTTTTAACTAAATCATCAACATTAAATCCACCATTAGAACTACCACTTGAATTTGTAACTGGTGGCATTCCAAATGGATTTACTCCACCAATTGGATTTGATCCGAATAAAGGATTTGATCCAAACATAGGATTATCCATAGGTTTATTTTCTCCACCATTTTGACCCATCATTTCAGACATTTTTTTCTTTTTTTGTTCTTTTACAAATTCTCTTATATCAAACAATTGAACTTCTCTTTTTTCTTTTGTAGGATATGTTGCTTTTTCATAGGTTCTACCCCAATCCATTTTCCAGTTAGGAACTAGTTTTGTTTTAAATGGCATTGTTCTTAATCTTAGAGAAATAGTTTCATATTGTTGTAATCTTTGTAAATCGCTTACTGTTACTAATGGTCTGGTTTCTTCTTTTTTATCTTTTCCTACTTTTATTATTTTATCTCCACATAGTTTACTTAATTCTTCAAGAGCAGATAATTCACTACTTATTAAATATGTAATGTTACAGTTACCTTTTATTGTTTCTGCATTTTCTTTACCATAAACTTGCGTTAATTGCGCATAGTTTTGAATGATAAACGTAAATCTTATTAATCTTGAACGTGCTGCTGTTACCATTGTTGTTACGTCTTTTAATGGTGGCATGTTAGCAAACTCATCTAGAATAAAGTTTGTTCTATATGGTAATTTTCCACCCGATGCTTGAGCAACATCAATTAGTGTTTCATAACATTGTTTGATGAATATTGTAGCTAGTGGATGTAATGTTTTCTTTTCATCTTGTACAATCATGAAAACAGCTGTTTTTTGTCTTCCAATTTCTTTCATCTCAAAGTCACTATAACTTAGCATTGATGATAAGTTATCACGTGAGGAAAATAATTTTACTTTTTGTTTAAACGTTGATAAAACACCTTGTTTAGTATCTTCAGCACTAAATACTGTTCCTGATGCATTTACATATGCTGGTCTTGAAGGATCTTTGGCATTAAAATATTCTTTTATATAATTATTATTCGGTCCGCCAAATCTTTCTTCACCTAAACTTGACATTAAGTTCATACTATTTAAGTTTATTTGTTCTTCTGTTGCATCTTCAAATAAACCTAGTGCTAATCCTGTAAAATAGTCAGCAGCCGATTTTTCCCAGAAAGGGTCTGCATTTCCATTTTTTTCTTCATATAGGATATTTAAAGCTAAGTCTTCCAATAATTCGATTGCTTTGTCAGTATTTCCTTCTTTATATAATTTATAAGGTAGTGACATTGGGTTCCATGCGTTACCATTTTGTGGACTACGGAAATTTAATAGTACAATATTATACCCACGTTCTCTTAGCATTGTAGCTGTTTGTTCATAAATTTCACCCTTAGGGTCGGTGATAATCATTGATTCACCTTTTTTAGCTAAACTTTGTACTAATGGAAATACTACTGCTTGTGTTTTACCACTACCTGTAGCACCTATTACGATGTTGTGAGCCTCTCCGTTATCTACCCATAATTTTTTACCATTATTTATTACTACTAAACCTGCGGCATCTGCTGTATAAGCTTTAGGGTCTACTTGTTTTAATTGTCTTTTTACTTCTCCTTTACGTGCCCATCTTGCATAACCATTTTCATTTGTTCCGATACCGAAACCAAAACCTGATTCTCTTTCAAATATGTAAGAGTTTACTGCTGCAAATATTCCTAATAGTGCTAAAACGAATAATACTAAAGTTGTTCCTATATATTTACCTGTGAAAGCTTCGAATGGTAATAGTCCATAAAACCTTCCTTCTGTTGCTAGATATGATGCATTTAATACGCCTATGCAACATATATATAATAGAAATATACAGAAAATTCCTAATATTATTAAATCTTTGGGTTCTGCTCTAAATTTCATATAAATATACACCTCTCATCTCATTTAAAATTATAGCACATACAATTAAAAGTATCAAGAAAAAAGATGATAATTAATCATCTATAGAATTAGTGTTTTTGTTTTTAATTTTTTTAAACAATATATATACAACTAATATTATTAATATTAATATTCCACAAAATATATGTAACGCATATTTTGATATAATACTTTCTTCATTATTTTCATTTTTCTTGTTTGGATTTAGTATATCATTGTCATTATCTATTATTTTATTTAGTGTTAAAATAATTTCTCCATCTGAACAATTGTTTCGATTTAAAATCCATGTATATGTATTATTATTTATACTTGAAGTATTAGTATAATTTAACTCATATATTTCTGGATCGATTGTTATATTAATTTTGGCGGAATCAAAATATTCATAACTACATAGAAAATTTTCTTTACTTGTTCTTATTACTAGTTTATCAATTTCTTCATGAACAGTGGTTTCTGGAAAAATACTAGCCAATACATATGAATCATAATATTCATCTTTTGAATATGTATATTTATATGTATAATTATATCCGTTACTAAATTCTTTAATAGTTTTATCGTGATATTTTATACCATCTACTTTTTCAGTAAAATCTTCAATTTCAATACTTTCTCCTTCTTCAATAAAATTTACAAAAGTAGGATACCACATATTATAGTGATTTAATATATCTGATTTTGTTCTGTTTGATGTTATGTAATCTGTGACATTTATTACTTCTTCTATATTGTTTTTTGTAATATTTATATTATATTCTACACTACATCCTGTACAAGTTATAAGAACCAAAATTACCCAAAATAGAATTTTTACTTTTTTCATAGTTTCACCTTTTTATCTTTTACAAGTTCCGCTTGCTCCAGTTAAATCTAAGTAATCTGCTGGATCAACATTTGAACCGTTTACCATAACCTCGTAGTGTAAGTGATTTCCGGTTGAACATCCAGTTGATCCGACTTGACCAATTTGTTCCCCTTGAGAAACATTGGCTCCTACAACAATAGAGTCAGGTATCGTTCCATATTTTATGTGTGCATAACGTGTTGATGTTCCATCTCCATGGTCTATTGTGATATAATTTCCGTATCCATAATCACAATCGTTGATAGCAGTTATATTTTTTCTTACATAAGTTATCGTACCATCTTTAGCTGCGTATATTGGTTCTCCACCTGAAATACCAATATCTAGTCCACTATGGAATTTTCTTATTTGTTTTTTTGGATGAATTCTATAACCATATGCACTGGTGCATCTAAGCCGTCTTGTAGGATTAATGAAACCTTCTGCACCAATATGTTGCATTTCATTTTTCTTTATTTCTGCACCATAATAGTACTCTAATACCTCATCATAACTATAGTTTTCGCCTGTTATTAAATAAAGTGCTCCTAATTGGCTCATTCCATAATCGTGGTTGCTTGGACATTTTTTATTTTCATAATCAGTGTCATTTTGATCTACTTTTGAATACCATGACTTTAAATATCCACTATACGCATGTGATGAATCAGAGTCCCATTCTTTTGGTATTTTTTGAAAATTTGCTTTTCCTAAACTGCTTGTTCCATATCTTACATAATAGTAATTTTCATCTGCATTTACTACACAAGCTGAAGCATAATTTGTTTTAGACAATTTTTCATTCTTAATTAAAACTAAGCCTTTTGTTTCTTCTACTGCTTGTCTTATCAATGCGGCATTACTACTGTCATCGACATCCTTATATGATTGGGCGGTTGTATTTCCTTCGATTGTGCAGCTATCACTTGTGTGGGATAGAAAATAGGTTCTAGCTGTTATGGCAGCTACTTTATAGTATTCTAGATTATTTGCTCCACCTACTTCGGCTGCTACTACTCCTGCAACATACTCTTCTAATTCTACCTCTCCGTCATATTTGTTTGTACAATTTTTTGCATTACTATCACATCCACTATCGGTTACTGTCACAGTTGTACATGTTTTTCCGTATGCAAATGAACCTCCAATTCCATTTCCGCTGTCATCTTCATCATATGCCAATACCACAAAAAACATTAGAAATATTAGTGGAATAAACGCTAAAATTGGCAGAAATAGCCGTAAAGGAAACGGCATTTTGATAATACCTTTTCCTGTTGCTTGATCTAATAATTTTTCATCATTTGCTATTTTTTTCGCTGTTTCCTTAGGTACTCCAATAGACCGCATCGCTGCTTCTGCTGCAGTCTTTTTTATTACATTTGAAGAATTTTTTTTCTCAACTGTGTTAGAGGATGAATTTTGAGTAAAATTATTAATATGGTGGTTTGCATGGTTGTTATTCTTTGTATTTCCATTATTTATTGGTTTATTTAAATCTACTTTCTTTCCCATTTTTACCACCTTCTAAATATTTTTATAGTCCTCCGCCTGTTCCAAATGAATCCAATTCATTCTCTGTTAAGGTTACATCTATTTGCATTCTTCTATTACCACAAACAAATAGTGCTTCTCCTTGATTATATCTTTTTATACTTTCCTTCTCATTATCATTTAAATCTATTAGCATTGATAAATCCTCTGCCGCTTGTTTACGTAGTCCCATTACTAGGTAATATGAAGCATTATCAAATATGGCCTTTCCATGCATTATCATATTACTTGCAACAAAGTCTGATGGTTGCTGAGTTATGATAATCGTTCCTGTATTGTATTTTCTCGCCCTTCTTTGGACTTGGGCTAAAAATTCTGCCCCAAGTTCATTTTGAGAACCTAATAATACGTGGGCTTCATCTACAGATAAAACAGTATTTACTGCTGGATTTAAACATAAACTCCATGCGTATTTTAACACATTAAATAATAATGCATTTCTTACATTAGCATCAGAATTCATTATTTCCTTAATATTGAAAACTAAATAATCATTACTTGTATCAATAGTTGTTTTACCGTTAAAATAGTATTGTAGTTCTTTTACTAATGGTCTTATTTTTAATTCTAGTCTCTCTAAAACATCTCTTTCGTGAGTCTTTTCAGTCATCGATGTTAGTTTACTAGTTATTGTTACATATACATCCTGCATAATTGGAAAATCTTTAGATGTATAATGAGCAAAATTTGTATTGTATGCAATTCCGAATCGAGCATATGTTTCTAAAACTATTTCTCCAAATAAAGTTAGAACATCTTCTTCTATATTTGGTGCATAATATTTCATAAAAGCTTTTAGCGTTTGCAATGTTTTGGTCAAAACTGTATACCCGGCGCCATTATTTGCTGCTTCTTCTGAATCTATATCCATTACTATTTCTAATGGATTTATCATTCCATAATCTCCGCCCTTACCTAAATCAATGACTTCACCACCTAAGTTATTTGTCATTTCTGTAAGTTCTCCTTCAGGGTCTACACATACTAATTGATAGCCATTTCTAATATGACTTCTTAACATCAATTTTGCTGCTGTCGATTTACCTGAACCTGATGCACCAAGAATTATCATGTTGGCATTATTTCTATTGTTTTCTTTCTTAATTTGATATAGGAATTGGTTAAATAATACAACACCACCTGAAAATTCAACACCTAGTAATGTGCTCAATCCTTCATCTTTAATGCTGTCAAAGATAAATGGGTACATTGCAGCCATTGTAGGAGATGGCATAATTGTTCCTATTCTATCTTCTATAGGTTGTTTATCAAAAATTGGTATTATCGATTTTAATACTCTTTCTTGTTCAAACTTTAATGGTACTGCAATTATTTCCATGGAATCTAAATAAGTTTTTAAATTTACTCTTTTATTTTCTAACTCTTCTTGTGTATCTGCTGTTATCATTAAATGCAGTTGAAAGTCA
This sequence comes from Bacilli bacterium, assembly GCA_017409025.1. GTDB lineage: Bacteria > Bacillota_I > Bacilli_A > RF39 > UBA660 > RUG705. The sequence goes on from JAFQTN010000015.1 coordinate 6,225, forward strand.
AATGTTCTAGATTGAGATGCTGTAAATTGTTGAATAAAACTTTCTAATGAATCCATATCTTGTCTTATTCTTTCTAGGATAGTATTATCTCTTTCATGTTGATATCTAGCTCTTAAATCAGCTAATTCCTTGTTTAACATTTTCGTTAGAATTGAAAATGGTACTGGTATATGTTTAATAACTAATTTTACTCCGGATATGTTCGTGATGTTTGATAAATATCCTGGCCCAATATACCTTGGGTACGATATAACTGTTAATATCGTTGCATACTTATCACTAATACGAAAATTTGATGTATTAAACTGCAGTCCTTTAGGAGCAATTTGCGATTTAAAACTCACTTGGCATCACCACCTTATTTTCTGTAGTCATTCCACCATTTAAGAAATTATCTAATATAATTCTTAAGTCTGCATTTGAAACTTGCACTGAATCTAATCCACAATTTGATAGTCCTAATATAACACTTCTAATTCTTTTTTGAAGCATATCAACGTTCTTATCTTTGAATAGTATATAGTATTCTGTATCCGTTACGTTATCTCTCATAAACATATTTGCTTTCTCAATATCTTGATTTATTAATTTTATTATCCTAGCATCTGTTGTTTGATTATATAAAACTTGTAGGTTTGCAAGATATCCAGAAATATCAACTGGTCTATCTGCAGATATTAACCAAAACTCAAAATCAATTGTATCATAAAATGTTTTCAATGCGGCGATAACATTATCTTGAGTTAGTTGATCTAGGATAAAGATATTCCTAGGTCTTATCTTTACTCCAGTTACTTTAAATTTATTATCTAGTTCAATCATTCCATTAGAAATATTTTTTACTGGAACCCAGTCTTCAGTATATTTTGAACTACTTACTGTCTTTGAACTCATCGTATACACACCAACCCTTCCAAATATAGTTTCTTCTTTCATTATAATACCTTAAAACACTTTGTATTACCACCAATGTATTATGATAATTGGGGATTGGTAATACAAGTATTAATGCAAGTATCATTGGTATACATGATACTAATAACAATAGTGTTCCTGCATCACTAAATATAAATAATAATCCAACTGATATTAAGATTCCACCACCTAGTATGAAAGCGTCTATCGGTCTTAACATTCCAAATATTAAGATGGATTTTTTTGTATTAGCAGGTATTAGATATCCATTATACACTAAATATCACACTTCCTTTATTCTTTCTATTTTTTACCTTCATTAATTCCGCTACCTTCAGTTTCTCTTTTAATAGCATCTTGTTTTTGCGTAATTGTTGTAAGTTTATTTTGATTTTCATCAATTTTATTATTGATTCCTGATTCAGTGTAATCAATAACAATAGTATTGCCATTTTCGTCTTTTCTTTCTTTTCTTTGTCCTTTGATTAATGCATCAAACAATTCTCCATCTTTCATTGCGGCTCTAATTGTTGTTTCATCAACTTGGTGATGAGCATTATTTTTGTTGTATTCTGTAATTTCTGTATCTAACACACTTCTGATGCTTTGAATTTTAGCATTTTGACCGCTATATTCTGTACCATTCCATTCACCATTTGTGATAAAGTCAAATACAGCCTTATCTTTAGCACTTTTAACTGCTTTTTGTGCTGCTGCTAATTGACTAGCAATTTTTGTATCAGTCATAGTTTCTAAGATGCTTTCTGCTTCTGCACGTATTTGTTCAGCAGTTTTAGCTTTACCATTTTCGTCTATCTTACTTATTTTTGAGACTGCTTCAGTATATTCTTGGCTTGTCTTTATTGTAGTTTTTGTATCTTCACGTAAAGTTTGACTTTCATTTAAGTTTTGTAATCTTTTTTCAGCTGCTGCTAATTCACCAGAATATCTTCCTTTTCCTTTTTTAACCTGGCTTTCTGCTTCTGCTGTCATATCATTATTAGCTTTTCTTACTTTTTCATATACATCTTGTTGTCTTTTTATAGGCGCTTTGCTATCCTCTAAAACTTCTACTCTACTTCTAGCACCAAAAGAACTTTTTAATTTATCTCCGATTTGGTCACCTAAGCCATAACCATTTTCTGCTCTATTTCCGTATTTTTTGTTTGATTCCACTTGATTTTTATATCCAGTTCCTATATTTTTTAACATATTCCCTTTTTTACTTCCTTGATATATTCCTCTTGTTGCTCCACCTACAACTCCTCTAAGTGCACCCCAAGTTGCTCCTAGAGTTCCAGCTAAAGCTTTGCCACCTTTTGTTTGAGCAGAGTGTCTCTTTCTTAACCCTTGACCAATACCAGTTGCTAAACCCGCACCAGCTCCAATTGCTGCTCCGCCTACTGCTCCAGCCACTCTTCCAAATACACGACCTGCCTTTTGTAAGTCTTTTAATCCTACACCTCTGTCGGAAGCTTTTAAGCCAAAGTTTCCTGATGCTGCACCCATTTTTGGGAATAATTCCTTTAATAATTCTGGTGCTTTTTTAGCAAACATCATAACACCTAACACTAATACTATATACATAAATATTCCCATCGTACTACTCGGATCTACTCCTATATCTGATAAGAAACCACCATTTAGTGGATTTGCACGTGCTTCTAACAACATGCTACAAATCAATAATATAAAATATATAATTGCGATTCTAATAAACAAATCTAAATAGGTTGTAAAGCATTGTTTAGTCCATTTTTGAAATATTCCGTCTTTTTTAGGTGATAAATATCCAATAATTGGAATTGGAGCAACAATTTGTAAAAATACTAATTGTGCCCATCTCACACCTACATCTATGCAGTACATTGCTAAAATGTAAGCAATAAATCCACCAACAATTACAGCAAGAAAACCATTAAAATTTATCAATGGCATTTCAGCCGTTTCACCGTCAACTTGCGTATCTGTTGGAATTACTTCTTCTAATCCTTTTGTCAAATATGTTAATTCTCCATAATTGGCTAAACTACCTGTATTCATTGAAACTAATGTTCCACACTTAATACCATCACAATCTTTTTCTTTGTATTCTTCATCTACACTATAAAACATTCCAAATACATTAGCAGAAAATGTTTTTCCAAATTTAGATGGGTCTGTTTCCGTATTACCAATTATTATTTTTCCTATTATCCCTTGTTTTACTATTGCATTTTGTAAATCAAATGCCGCAGTAAATATTGTTGGAACAAAAGCAATAAGTACCACCACTAGGATCATTTTGTAGACTATATTACCTACACCTTTTTCTTTATCTGTGATTCCTTCAGGTTGTACAACAAATTTTACAAACTCAAATGTTACATAAAATACCATAACAATAGTCAATATCAAAGTTACTCTTTGATATATTGGTCTGACTTCTTCTGAACTTAAAATATTAAGTTTAGATATGTTTATAAACAAATCATATAACCAGCCAATAAGTGGATATAATAATTGACATATCATAGCCATTAATCCTCTGATGGCTTTTTCCCAAAATGACATTTTTAATAATAGCATTTTTTTACCTCCTTTGTTTTAGGATTATAAACCGCAATGGTGGAAATCTTTACCTTCCCACACATATTCTGCAAGTTCCATTACAACATCTACTAATAGTGGCACAAAAAATATTGCAACACCTATTAAAACTCTTTTTATAAAATCTGTTTGAGCTTTTTTCATATTATCTTCTTTACCAGCTATTACTGCTTTAGCAAAATCAATTGTTCCCATTAAGATTACCAATATAGGGACAATTATTCTTACATATTGCAATGCTGTATTTATCATATATCTAACACTTGCACTCTTATTTCCATCTGGATCATATTTTTCGCCATCGTCTTTAGGATCTCCAAACATACTTTCGTAATCTGCACATGTTACCCCTTTATTAGGATCAAATTCTACTATACCTTCAGCTACAAATTCTGCATAGTATTCCTCGGAAGTTAGTGTCCCACCTGATGCATTTTGATTCGAAGCATAAAACCCAGTACAATCGTGATTTTTAATTTCTTTAACTGCTTTTTCAGCAATAGATTTACTATCTGTAGCCCACACTGCATACATAGAACAATGTTGAAAGACTACGTATTTAGGACAAGCTCCATTATTAAATTTATTTGCTTCAGATGAATTATTATAATAATCATCAAAGCAAACGTTGCCACCTTTTACACATTTACTTCTCCAATTTGACCACCAATTTAAAATTGATTCATTGTTGGCCATGTAATTTTTTTCACCAAGTTTATCAATTGATACTTTAGTAAAATCATTAAGTCCATGCCACCCTGGAGAATCATAACCCCATTGTATTTTTAATGAAACTTTATAATTTCCATCTGATGACATATAGTAACAATATTTTTTTTCTTCAGCATTAACATTGTTTATTCCAATTAATAAAATTAATATCGTAATTATTAAATAACTATATTTTTTACACTTCATAATATCTCTCCTTAAAATAAGTCGCAATTCACGAGTGTATTATATCATAAAAAAACAGAAAAAGATATACTTTTTCTGTTTTATTTTATTATTTTTTATAGTTCCAGCAATCCATCCAATTGTTTCCTTGATCTCCGTAATCATCTCCAGCACTACTTAATAATCCAAATACTAATTGAACTATTAATACTACAAAGAAGATTGCAACGGCATAGATGGCTCTTTTAATCAACATTTTTTGTGCATTTTTGATTTCATCTTCTTTTGATGCAACAACAGCCTTGCCTAAATCTAACATTCCTAATACTATTAAGATAATTGGAATACCTACTTGGATTAATGGAATAATTCCATTTTTAATAAGACTTATTAATGGCCATAAACTTCCACAATCAACTGCTAAAAAATTCATAATGTTTCCTCCTTTTTTATATAATTTTATGATATAACAAAAATTTATTTATGTCAATAATTTACAGTTCATTTTACTTAGTGTATTCAAATTCGTAGTCTAAAATCCTGATAATATCTCCTTCTTTGACTCCCATTTTTTCTAATTCTTCATCTACGCCCATATTTCTTAGTTTTTTAGCAAATCTAGAAATTGCTTCTTCGGTGTTAAAGTTAATCATTTTAAATATTTTTTCAACTGGTTCTCCCTTAATTATAAAAGTATTACCTTCTTTAATAATTGTAAATGGTTTTTCTTTCTTGAATTTGTACAAGACATGTTTTTCTTGAACTGATTCATCGTATAGAATTTCTTCTTTAGTATTTTTTACTAATTCTGATAACGATGATATTAATGAATCCAAATTCTGATTATTAATTGCTGATATCTCATATATATCTTTATCTATTTTCTTTTTAAATTCATTTAAATTTTCAACTGATGTAGATATATCCATTTTATTAGCAATAATTATTTCTGGTTTATTTAATAATTTGGGGCTAAATGTTTCTAATTCTCTTCTGATTATTAGATAGTCTTCATACGGGTCTCTACCCTCAGATGCAGACATATCAATTACATGAGCAATTATTTTTGTTCTTTCTATATGTTTTAAAAATTTATGTCCTAATCCACTACCTTCAGATGCTCCTTCAATTAATCCTGGCAAGTCAGCTATAACAAAGTTATTATCTTTAGTAGATACTACACCTAAGTTTGGAGATAGTGTAGTAAAATGATAAGCTGCTATTTTAGGATTTGCATTAGTAACCATAGATAATAGTGTTGATTTACCTACACTTGGCATTCCTACTAGACCAACATCTGCTAACATTCTTAGTTCTACTTTGATTTTTCTAACTTCTCCAGGTTCTCCTCGTTCAGCAAATGATGGGCATGGATTACTTCTAGTAGCGAGAGTAACATTACCTCTTCCACCTTTTCCTCCGTATGCAACAATTACTTCTTCATTATGTTTAGTTAAATCTGCTATAACTAGATTAGTATCAAAATCTTTAATAGTTGTACCTACAGGAACTTTGATTGTTTTATTTTCGGCATAACTACCATTTTTATTTTTACCTTCTCCGTTTTGACCAGATGCTCCTTTAATATTTTTCATATATCTTAAATCTATTAAAGTTTTTAATCCTTCATCAGCTTTAAAGATAATATCTGCTCCTTTACCACCGTTACCTCCGTTAGGTCCACCCATAGGAACAAATTTTTCTCTTAAGAAAGCCATACATCCGTCTCCACCACGTCCAGCTTCAACTTCCATTACTACTTCATCTATAAACATATTAAACACCTACTTTCTTTATATTTTCATTTTCTATTATCCATTTAATATCTTCAATAGATTTATCTATATTAAATCTTCCATTACCTACTGGATAATATACTGAATAAAATTTATATTCTTCTTTATTTATTTTCTTTTTATATAGTTTCTTTCTTGATGTAGATACCATTATTTTTTGTTTTAGGACTATACTACTGACTTGATTACCAAATAAAATTATTACTTTTGGTTTTATAATAGTTATTTCTTTATATAATAATTTTAAATATTTTTGATAAACACTATCTGGTAATGGTCTGGCATCTATCTGTGTACACTTACCTAAGTTAGTAATAAAGCATTTATGTTTTTTTACATTATCATATACTTTGTTAGCAAATTCTTCAGTCCACTCTTTTGACTTTTTATTTTTTATTTCTTGATATATAGTTTCATCTAATAAATTTACTTCATAGAATAAATCCCATATATTTTTAGTTCCTAACCATGGAGATTTTAATCCATGCCAAGCTTTAGATGCTGCAATATTTTTAGCTGTTGGATTCATAAAGACGAAACAGATATCCGGATTATTAATACATCCACCATTATATATTGAATCTAAATTAGGATCTCCATATACTTTTTGTAATTTATCATACTTTTTATTTAAATCTTCTAACATTTTTTGCACCAGTGAAATTATATCATAAAAACTATAAAAAAACTAGCAAATGCTAGAATTTTATCATTAATCGATCTCTTCAAATCTATATTTTTGTTCTACATCAGGGTATTTTTTGTGATCTACTTCTGAATTAAACATATCATATGGTCTTGCCCATTTTAAATTATCTCCATATAGAGCTTGATATACTACTACTTTCTTATATTCATCATCATTATTTGATTCTGAATCATAAACTATATCTATTACTTTATAGTCCTTTCCTTTAAAGTGTCTATATTTCTTTCCTATTACTATTTCTCTCATTTGATACCTCCTATGGTTATTATATCATAAATTATTCGCTTTATATAATGTTTATTCATAAGTATCTATATGTAGATTTAATTCTTCTTCTGTTGGTAAAGATTCTAAAATTTCTTTAGGGATGAATTTAGATATTTCATACGAACTAACTCCTATTGGTTTATTAATATCTTTTAGAGTATAATCTACTGAAAATCTATCTTTTTCTTTACACAATATTAGTCCTATAGATGGATTATCTTCTTTACTTTTTATTAAATCATCCACTGCTGATAAATAAAAATTCATTTTACCTATGTATTCGGGAATAAATTTACTAGCTTTTAATTCTACTACTATATAGCATTTTAACTTTAAATGATAAAACAACAAATCAATGAAGTAATCAGTATTCCCTACTTCAATCTTATACTGATTACCAACAAAACTGAAACCATTTCCAAGTTCTAGTAAAACATCTCTTATTCTTATAATCATTAAATTTTCTAATTCTTTTTCTTTATAATTTTCTTTTAGAGTAATAAAATCAAATATATATGGATCTTTTATAGTATTATTTACTAAATCACTACTATAGTTTGGTAGGACATCATTAAAATTATTAGTACTATTACCAATTCTTAAGTGATAATTATTTTCTATTTGAATAGCTAAAACATTTCTACTCCAACCATTTTCAATAGTTGCTTCAGCATATATTTTTCTAATATTTTTATCTTTAATTTTTTCTATTAGAAGTAAATTGTGTCCCCATGGTAATTTGGCAACAAGCTGTTGCCAAATTTCATTATCTTTATATTCTTCATAGAATAGTTTCATACTTCTTAAATTTCTTTCAGGAATCCTTTTATATTCGGAAATTCTAATTTTAATTCTGTTGATACAGTTTTAATAAAATTATTTCCATATTTTTTATTTTCATAAATTATTTTCCCTAACCTAAAATATAGCATTATTAAATTTTTATTAACTTCAAGCATAGTTTTTACTTGTGTAGTTTTTATTTCTTCTTTAATGTTTAGAATGATATTTTTAAAATTTTTATCTACCATCAATAACCTCCTTATTTTTTAATTTAGAATATATTTATTTTTTTATGGCATAATATTTAATATGAAGAGGATAAAAATAATTGGTATATTTATAATATTTGTATTGGCATTTATAAGTCATTTTATATACGAATGGATGCCAAACAGTATTTTTAGTATATTATTTCCTGTTAATGAAAGTATATGGGAACATATGAAATTAATGGCTACTCCAGTATTGATTTTTAGTTTATTTGAATATATTCTTTATAGAAAGAAAAACATATCTTTTAATAATTTATTACTATCTTATGCTATTTCTATAGTTTTAGGAATTATTATTTATTTAATGATATATTTACCTATAGATTATATATTTGGTCATAGTGCTATTGTAGCTATAATATTATTATTTATTGTTTTCATAATTATGGAAATAATTAGTTACTATATAATGAATTATAGGGAAATTAAATATTCAAATATTATAGGGATTGGGATTATAATACTGTTATATATTATTTTTGGATATTTGACTTATAATCCATTAGAGATAAAATTATTTTATGATACTGAAAAGAAAATTTATGGTATACCTAAGTAAAGAATATAAATTAATTTTATATTCTTTTTTATTTCCTCCTCAATAGTATTATTCGTAAAATCTTTTTAAATTACTTTTTTTATTTAACAATTTACAAGAAAAAAGACTATTTACAAATAAATTTTGTAAATAGTCTAGTTAAATATTTTAATCTTCTCTTTCTAAGAAAAGTTTCTTGTCAAATGCTCCTCTTTTAGAAGATTTATCTTTTCTTATTTTTTCAATATCATCTCTTGATAGTCCTTTAGTTTTTAAAATAGCTAAAATGACTTCCTCAATATCTGCAATTTCTTCTGGTTCTTCACTTTCTAAATATTCGTTTACTTCTTCCAATAATTTTTTATTTAGTTCTTTTAAATATTCTTCATCAGATAATATTCTAGTAACAGGTTTTAATCCTTTACCTAACATAATATCTTCAATATTATCTCTTACTAATTTATTGTATACTTTCATATTAGTCACCTCTATTTAATTATATCATATCTTTTATTTTTTTCTTAGCTATTTATAATCAGTCATTAATATAATTTATATCCTAGTTTTTCTAATTCAAGAATTGCAATATTAGATAGCATGTCTTTAGTTAAATTTTTTATATCATAGAATTCTGCTCCTAAGGAATCATCATTTTGAGAATCAATTTTTATATCTTTTCTAATTTCATTAGTAAATTCTTTTATAATATAAAATATTCCTATATGATGTGTTCTAGTTGGAATACCTTGATAAGCCCATTCAACAGTTACTGAATCGGCATCATAAATCTCATAGTCTTTAATTTCTATTCCAACTTCTTCCATTAATTCTCTTTTTAATGTGTCTTCTGGTTTTTCACAATACTCTATTGTTCCACCAGGCAAATCTAATTTTCCATCATATGGACCAGTTACTTTTTTTATTAAAAGAATTTTATTATCTTTAATTATTAATCCGTATACTCCTAAATGTTTATGTTCTTTGTATTCAGCCATCTTACATACCTTCCTTTATTTCAAATTTTACGATTTGAACTACTGCTCTTATCCGCCAAGTATTCTTGGGAATATAATTTAGCTTCTTCAAATATTTTTTTTGCTTGTTCTTCTAATATTTTTTCATCTTTACACATAGATAAAATTAGATTATGTGGATAATTCTCAAGTAAATATTTGCCTATCGTGTAAGATATATCATAGCGATTATCAACTGAATTATAATCTTGTTTTAATTCATCCAAAGTACAGCTAATTGGTATTACATCATAATATTCATTTGATAAATTTGTAGCTAATGCCTCGTGGAACCATGCATTTTCTGTTTTATTATCTCCTTTTACTAATTGATGAAACTTATGAACAAATTCATGAATTATTATATCTATATATTCTTTTTTATTCATATCCTTATGACTATTTGTTTGTCTGCAATTGTCTAGAGATAAAATATTAATGTTCCCATCATGAGTAGAAGCTATCATCCAATCGTAGTATTTTCCATCATATAAAAAAGGGATTAAATATTTTTGAAATTCTTCCTGTGAATAATATATTTTAATTTTAATTTTATCTTTTATTTGAGTAATGCCAAAAAAATTAGCAATTTCTATTATTCTATCGTTAATTGTTTTTATTATTTCTTTTATATTAGAATCTTTTTTATTATACATTAATATTAAAAAGTTATTTTCATATATTTCCATATAATACCTCTTTTCTTTATAAATTATATCATATCATATTATAATATCATTTTTTGATTTTACTATTTAAAAATACCGAGAAACTTAACGATTAGCTCGGCACCTTTTATTAATCCTTTTTCTTTGTATTCAATCTTGTTAATACTTTTTTATTTGCTCTAAATCTGTATGTTTCTTTTAATTCTGGAACTGATAAATCACTAAATGCTTTATTGTAGCCATCTAATATAAATATAGAATAAAAATAGGGTTTTTTTAATTCTCCAATTATATCTTCTGCTATTGTTCCAGCACTTTCACCTATTTCTTGAAAATATGATCCATCGGGAAACATACATGTTACTGCACATCTATATGTTGCTTTTCTATTAACTATTCCCTTCATATCGTTTAATAATTTAATTACACATTGATATTTAGGAAGTTCTGGATTTTCTTTTATTTCTTCATCTGCATATCTACCTGTAAATATTCCTGGTTTCCCATTTAGTGATTCGCAAAATAGTCCGGCATCATCTGTTATGATTGGATATTCTATATTATTTTCTAAACAAAAATTGCGAATAGCATTAGCTTTAATTAGTGAATTTTCCTCAATTGTTGTACCTGTTTCTTCTATTTCACCTAAATCCCATCCTATATCATTCATTCCTATAATTTCTAAATCTATTCCTAAACTCATACTTTGATTTCTTAAGTCTTCAACTTTTCTTTCATTAGTAGTTCCAAATATTACTTTCATATTTACTCTCCTTAATCAATTTAATTATATATTATTATCGCAATTTAGTAAATGATCGTTAATAGTTATTATATGGATATTTTGTATTGGACCCTTTCTATATTTTATGATGATTATAGTTTTATGTAAGATACTTATTTTACCGGGTGGCAACAAAAAAAGACCATATTTGGTCCTACATTTAAATATGGTGCGGGTGAAGGGACTTGAACCCCCACGGATATACCACTAGATCCTAAGTCTAGCGCGTCTGCCAATTCCGCCACACCCGCAAATTAAAATGGTGGACCCTGTAGGACTCGAACCTACGACCGCCCGGTTATGAGCCGGATGCTCTAACCAACTGAGCTAAGGGTCCATCACAAAATCAATAATATCACATTTATATTCATTTTTCAAGACAAATATGATATTTTGATTTTAATTTTTTATTTTGTAGTATAAACGCTTACTTGTTTTTTGTCTCTTCCAACACGTTCATATTTTACATATCCTGAAATAGTAGCATATAGAGTATCATCTGTTCCTCTTCCTACGTTGTTTCCAGGATGAATTTTAGTTCCTCTTTGACGATAAATTATTGAACCTGCGTTAATTAATTCACCATCAGCAGCTTTTGCTCCTAATCTTCTACCAGCAGAATCTCTACCATTACTTGTTGAAGATTGTCCTTTTTTATGAGCAAATAATTGTATATTAAATTCTAAGAACTTTAACATATTTTATTCCTCCCTATCAATAATTTTAATATTCTTTGGATATTTCTTTTCTAGTTCTTTTAAACAAGTTAACATATTATCTATTAATTTTAATGTTATTTCATCTTGTTTATTTATTTTTATTTCTAATTTGTTTGTTTCTTCATTTATATCTATAGCATTTATATCAAATTTTGATATTGCTTCGACAGAACAAATAATAATACTGCTTGCTGATGCACATACTATATCTTTTCCATAATCATCATAATTAGCATGACCTAGAATAGAAATATTTTCTTTTGTTACTTTTACTTTTATCATAAAAGCACCTTACTTAATTTTTTTAATTTCAATCTTTGTATATGGTTGACGATGTCCTTGTTTCTTTCTAGTAGATTTCTTATTAGGAACGTAAGTAAAGATTGTAATTTTCTTACCTTTTCCTTGTTTTAGAACTTCTCCTTCAACTGTTGCTCCTTTTACATAAGGATTACCAGTTACGCCATTTGCCATTAAAACTTTATCGAAAACAACTTTCTTTCCTGCTTCAACATCTAATTTTTCAACATAGATGATGTCACCTTCAGCTACATAATATTGTTTTCCGCCTGTTTCGATTATAGCTTTCATTTTTTTACCTCCTTATTTTATTGTTTAAGACTCGCCATTATGGTGGATTTTAATCACTTTTTACCTATTTCTGTGCGGTTGAGTAATCAACTCGAGGTCTTGTAAACAGTTATAATTTTAGCATAATATACTTGTTTAGTCAAATATTTTTTATGTTTTTCTTCCAAATTTATGGGATAATGCTTGTTTTTCTGTTATATAAGTATTATTTTCTTTTATTATATGGTATTTATCTTTATACATATTCCCTATTTTATTTATTTTTTTTGTTTTATTATAGGTTATTTTATAAATATATCTTTCTAGTAAGAATTTATTGAAGATATATTTCATTTCTTTGTAGTATTTTATAGTGTTGTCTAGAATCACTCCAATTATTAATAGTGTTGTATAGTTGAAATTATAATAGTTTATATAAAGGACAATTATTAGAGTTATTATGGATATAATAATATTTAATTTATTTGCTTTATTATAGGGAATTACTTTTGATAATAATAGATTTAATATTTTTGATCCATCTAATGGATGAATCGGAAGAATATTAAAGATAAGAATAGAATTATTATACATAGTGAATAAATTAAAGATATAATCTCTTATGATTCCTTGATTATATAATAATACAATTATTGAATAATATATGGTTTGAAAGATAATACCCGATATTGCTACGAGTAATTCTTTATTGATACTTGTATTTATTAAATTGTTCATTTTTACTAATCCACCATATGGATAGATAGTTATTTTTTCTACGTTTAATTTATTTAATTTAGCTATGGTATAATGCCCTACTTCATGGATAATAATTATGCTTGTAAAAATTATTAGATTATGAAAATAGCCCGTCAGGATAAATCCTAAGGCTATTAATATATATGTGTAATGAAATTCTATTTTCATTTTAAATATTCTTTATAATCTAGAAATTTTCCTTCTTTTTCATATACTAAATATAGTGTATTATCCGTGATTTGTCCTAGATAATTACCTTTCTCTACATAATCATATAATTCTATAGTAGTTGTTTCCATATTTCCATACCAGATATCTATTCCATCTATCCCTTCAATTATTACTACATTTCCATAATTTTCTTTCTCGCCTATATATACGACCATACCTTCTTCAATAATTGGGACTAAATAATTAGATGTTACTTCTAGTCTTACTCCATCATGATATATAGATTCATTTGTATATTCTAATTCTTCATTAAATACTGGATTTACATTAGGAGTTACTTTATCTAAAGGAACAATTCCACCTAGATATTTAGTATATAGGTTTTTAAATGTTGTAAAAGATATGTGTTTTTCGTAGAGATTAGTTACTATAGTATCTTTATATTGTTCACTACTTTTAGATAATATAGCTAAAATTAGAAATAATACTATTACTGTTAAACTTCTTAATATTAAACTTCGTAGGTATTTTATTAATTTTTCTTCATTTATCTTTTTCATGGTAAATTATATGTATTAAATTTCAAAATATGAAAAAAGCTATTTAGTTAGATATTCAATAGCTTCTTTAAACGTTTTTACTTTTACTAATTCTATATCATAATTATTTTCTTTAATTACTTTTTTTGCTTCTTCATAGTTATATGGTGATACTAGAACTAGATCCATTTTATCTTTGACTGCTCCGGCTATTTTATATTTAATACCATCAATTTGGCCAATATTACCCTCAATATCAATTGTACCTGTTCCCGCTATATTTCTTCCTTTTAAGATATCTGTATTAGTTATTTCACTATATATTCCTAGTGCAAGGACTAAGCCGCCTGACGAACCACCTTCACTACTTTTAAAATTAATATCTAAATCATTTGGTAATTCATAATCATAGTTGGTAATAGTTGCAATTCCTATTATTTTATCTTCACTAATAGTTACATTAATATTTTTTTCTTTACTATTTCTTTCTATTAGTAAATTAATAGTATCTCCTACATTCTTTGCTGATACTAATTCTTTTAAGTCAGTGATACTTTCTATTTCTTTATTATCTGCGGAAATAATTATATCTCCAATTTCAATACTATTTTCTTTAGTAGTAGCAATAACTATATTTTTCTTATTTTTAATATTAATTGGAATGTTAGCGTAATTATAAGCTACAAAAGTGGCATTTTGAATAGAATTATCTAACATTACTTTATTTCTTGTATGAATTTCAGTTTGAGTTTCATTTGATACTTGTTGATCACTTATTTTTTGAATATCCCACGTGTCAAATACCCATCCTAATAGTAGTGTTACAACATTTCCCCTATAACCTGTTACATATAGCATATTTAAGCTGCCATCTTCTTTATTATAATCTTCATTTATTCTTTGGGTTAGATTAATTGTTCCTCCAGGAGCTTCAATATAGTATGGTAATTCTATATTTACAACAATTATTAATAATAATATAATTATTATTTGTTTTAAGTTTTCTTTTAAGAATTTTTTCATGTGATCACCTATTTATTTTATATAATTTTATTTCTAATTTATTCATATAGTTTATTATGAAAAGAAAAATATTTGATATTATTGTAATTGTTATCACTTTATTTATTTTATATCAGATTATGATAAAAAAAGTGTTAGTATATAACTCAGTTAGTTATGCTTTAAACCTTTGGGTTAAGAATTTAATTCCTACTTTATTTCCTTTTTTTATTATATCAGATATTTTAATAAATTATAACTTTACTTATTATATTCCCAAAACATTTAAAAAAATATGTAAATATTTATTTAATATTACTGATAATATGATTACCATATTAATCCTTAGTATTATATCAGGATTTCCTAGTAATGCTAGAAATACAAGAATTTTATATGATAAAGGTTTAATTACTTTAGATGAAGCTAATCATATTTTAATATTTTCTCATTTTGCTAATCCTTTATTTATTTTGACTACAGTTGGAACATTCTTTTTTAAAAATAAGAGAATAGGAATTATTTTGCTTATATCACATTATCTTAGTAATTTTATACTAGGAATTATGTTTAGAAAATATTTTTCTCATATGAATAGTATTACTGTTAGTGAGGATAACAAAATAAACTTTGGTAATATTTTTGTTAACGCTATTAAGAAATCTATTGATACGATACTTTTAATATGTGGGATAGTTACAATATTTATGCTTTTATCTTCAATTATTAATAATACTTTTAATTTTAATATTTATAATTCGATGATTGTTAAAGGTCTTTTAGAAATAACAATAGGAATTGAGGCACTTAGCAATATGAATTTATCTATCATATACAAAGCAGTTATTGCTAGTTGTTTTTTAGCTTTTGGTGGTTTCTCTGTTCATATGCAGGTTATGGGACAAATTACTGGTACTAAAATCAAATATCGTTATTTTTTTGTTGGAAGAATATATCAAATAATTTTATCCGCCATTATTACTTTTATTATTTGTTTATTTTTGGTATGAAAAAAGCAGTTAACTAACTGCTTTTTAAAAACCTGATGGATAGTTAGATGCATCAATTTTAGAATATGCCTTCATCATAAGTTCACCTTTTTGAATTTTATAACCATTAGGTTTATTATAGTAATGAAGACTTATAACCATTCCTTCATTTTTACCTTTTGCTTCTGCTGTTATAAACGCTTTATCCGTTTTACCTACTATTAGTTTTATGTGATTACCACTATCTTTACTAATTGTAATAAAGTCTCCTACTTCGCCATTTTCTTTTTTAAATGCTAACGATTCAGATTTCCACCAACTCCAGAAATATGCTGGATATACACCACTTCCAATTTTGTATCCGGCATTTACATATGCCCAGGTTGTAAAACCTGAACAGTCTAATCCATAATAGTAGTACGTTTTTCCATTACCATTTTTTAATTTTCTAGTACCCCAAGTACTGTTTGCTCCGATTTTCCATGATTTTCCACTCCACCAATAAGGAAGTTTTATTTTATATTTTTGTGCTAAAACTGTTTCTAAGGCTACAGCTGAGGTTGCAGCTGATTCTTTTGTATACAATCCTGCCGCTCTTACCGATCTAGCAATCAAATTATTTAACCCTTCAAGTGACCATCCTTTATTACTTAAATATGTAGATAAACTTGTTCCTTCTAGCAATTTATATCCATTTCCTGTTGTAGTAAATAATACATTATTGG
This sequence comes from Bacilli bacterium, assembly GCA_017409025.1. GTDB lineage: Bacteria > Bacillota_I > Bacilli_A > RF39 > UBA660 > RUG705. The sequence goes on from JAFQTN010000015.1 coordinate 22,930, forward strand.
TTAAAGTTATCTTTTTAGGGCCTTTAATATTTCCATATTGGTCTTCTACCCAAACGTAGGTTGTTCCGGGTAATCTTACAACATCAACACTTTCTTTCGATGTTGATATATATCCGCCAGTAGTTTTATTTGGTCTTTGGTTTGTATAACTAAAATAATATCCTGTAATATTATTGTTTATTTTTGTAGATTTTACAGTAACAATTACCCCATCATTTGATATGTCGCTAATATATACACTTGAAGTAACTTTACAAGTAATTTCTTTTTTATTGTCTGCCTTATCATATATAGTTATTCTTGCATTTTCTACGAATGATGCCAAAGATATTTTATTTGATGTATATTCTTTTCCATTATATATATATTTTTTTATGCCTGAGTTGTCTGAGGCACTTATAATTATAGTACTTCCTGTTCCATTTATATCAATTGCACATGTGCCATTAGGGGCTGTTCTATCAATATTTTTTACTTCAATACTCGCTTGTTTTTTTAATCCCTTCTTGTTATACGTGGTAAAAGTATATTTGCCATTTTCACTTACTGTATATGAATAAGTATTTGTTGTAACCTTAGTATTATCTGGAAGTATTATATAGTCAAAATAGTTATCTATAACTACAACATTTATTTTTACATTACCATTAGTATAAGAATTATTTGCTAATGACAAGTTTATGTCAGTATCTATAACAATGACTGTCCTAGAAGCGGTTACCGTTACGTTGTTATCATCTGTTACTGAATATATTAATTTATAGTTTCCTTTTTTAGATGTATCAACACTACCTGTTATATTTACGTTACTATTTAAATTTTTACCTTCACTATTAAATACTTGATATCCAGGTTCATTGTATTTTTCGCCTACTTTTAAGTAAATATTTACATCATTGTTGACTGGTGTTAAATATATGTATGTATATTCTTGTTTTTTTGCTATTACGGTTACTTTCCTAGTTTTAGTGACATCTCCTATACTATAGGTTATTTCATATTCGCCAACTTCATTAATATTTAATGTAGATTTAATATCAATTTCAGATGTCAAGTCTTCACCATTTGAATTATACGCTTTGTAACCTTGTTCTATATAATCGGTCCCTTGATAAATTGTGATGTTTTCTTCTCCCAATATATCTATATATGTTATTAATTTTTTATTTGGGAAAAGAATAATTATTATTGATATAATAATTACTACTAATATTGCAATAATAATAAACTTATAATTATTTACTAATTGTATGATATTTGATAAAATTGTTTTTTCTTCAAACTCAGGATCAATATTAGTATTATTCTTTTCTTTGTTAAAATACATTCTACACCCCATTTGCTATTTTTTATTATTATACATTAATTGACGAAATTATACAATAAAAATAGCATAATATAATTATCTTAACAAATACTATATTATGCTATATTAATATATTTACATTAATTTCAAATAAATTTTAGTTTGTTTTTATTAAACCGTAGTTTCCGTCTTTTCTTTTATATAGAACACATACTTTATTGGTATGTATGTCTTTATAGACAAAGAATTCATGTCCTAATAAATTCATTTGTAAAATTGCTTCTTCTTCGTCCATTGGTTTCATTTCTATATTTTTTCTTTTAACGATTACTTCTTCTTCTGTTGTTTCTTCTTCAACTGGTATTTCATAGTCAAAATTAAATTCCTTAAATTTGTTATCATTATTTTGTTTGTTTAGTCTTGTTTTGTTTTTTCTAATTTGTCTTTCTAATTTATCAGTTACTAAATCAATCGCTGCATATAAATCTTTGTCTTCTTCTTCACTTCTTAGAATAAATTTGTCAGTTGGTATAGTAACTTCAATTATTTGACTTGTCCCCCTTACTCTTAGCAAGACATTAGCAAGTATATCATCTTCTTTAAAATACTTATTAAGTCTATCAAGTTTAGATTCAACATAGTTGTTAATTGCGTCTGTAACTTCTAGTTTGTCACCACGTATATTGTATTTCATTCACATCAAATCCTTTCTAATTATATTATATCATATTTTTTTCTTTTTTAAATACTTTAATAATAGATAACATTATTTTACATAATTAACTTCAAGTTTTTCTTGACATGAAGTATCATAAAGTATATAATATTTATGAATTTGGCAGCAATACCTATTTTTTATAATGTGTTATGTACTAGTAACTTATAGGCTGCATAAGCGAAAAGCGATAAAAACACCCTATAAATAGATAGGTATCTCCAAAAGAAAAAAGGAGGAAAATAAAAATGGCAAGATATACAGGCCCAAACAATAAACAAGCTAGAAGAGTTGGATTCTCAATACTTGAAAATGGTAAAGATTTAAAAAGACCTTATGGTCCAGGACAACATGGAAAGGATAGAAAAAGAAAACCATCTAACTATGCAGTTCAATTAAATGAAAAGCAAAAAGTTAGATTTATGTATGGTATTTCTGAAAAACAATTTGCAAGATTAGTTAATGAATCTGGTAAGATGAAAGGTGTTCATGGTGAAAACTTATTAATCTTATTAGAAAGTAGATTAGATAATATTGTTTATAGAATTGGTTTTGGAAATACAAGAAGGGCTTCAAGACAACTTGTTAATCATGGACACATTACTGTAAATGGTAAAAAAGTTGATATTCCTTCATACAGAGTTAAACCTGGAGATGTTGTTGGTCTTTGTGAAAATTCTAACGACCATAAAGGAATTGAAATTGCTTTGGCTAATGTTAAGTCTAGAGTTGAATATGTTAACTATGATGATAAGAAGAAACAAGCAACTTATGTTAGATATCCACAAAGAAGCGAACTTAATGCTGAAATTAATGAGTCATTAATAGTTGAATACTATAGTAGAGTTTAATTTTAAACTCTATTTTTTTTATAAAAAAACTCTAGTCGTTTATTTATACTAGAGATTCTTTTTATTAAACAGGTTGTTTAGCTATTTCTAATCTTAATTTATCTGCGACAGTTACGATAAATTCACTATTTGTTGGTTTTGCTTTATCAATATCTACGCTATGTCCAAATATTTCTTCCATGTATTCCCAATTACCTCTATTCCAACTTACTTCTATTGCGTGTCTTATGGCTCTTTCTACTCTTGATACTGTAGTATCAAATTTCATAGCTAGATCTGGATATAATTCTTTAGTTATTCCACCTATTATATTTGGGTTTTCATAAATCATACTAATACCTTCACGAATGTATTGGTAGCCCTTTATATGCGATGGCATACCTAACTCGTGCAACATTTTGGTTATTGATATTTGAATGTTACTATGATATAGATTTATTGTTTTATTATTTAAAGTATTAAATATATCCAATATTCTATTTTCTAAATCTGTTAAATCGAATGGTTTTAAAATATAATAATTTACACCATATTCACTTACTTTTCTAATTACTTTTGGTTCATTATAGGATGTTTGAACAATAATATTTTTTTCTATTCCCCTTTTGCTTAATTCTTCTAAAACGTACAAACCATCTTTATTTGGCATTACTAAATCTAATAATATAATATCATATTCAGAAGATTTATTTATTATTGTATTTAACCCAACTTCCCCGTCTTCACATGTAAGTGTTACTTCTATTTTGTTGTGATTAGCGAAATATTCTTTTACCATTTCTACTAAATTAGTATTATCATCAATCATTAAAACTCTTATTTTTTCCATTTTTATTCCTTCTTTCTTTGTAATTATATTATAGTACTACACAATGTCGAATAATGTCCTTTTATAGAAAACGAGAAGTATTTTTACTACTTCTCGCTAATTCTTAATATTTTTATATAATTATTTATCTTCAATGATATCTATTCCGGGTAGTGATTTTCCACTTAGATATTCTAATGTAGCTCCGCCACCTGTTGATATATGGAAGAATGCATCTTTATATCCTAGTAGATTTACAGATGCGGCTGAATCTCCACCGCCTACTAATGTTTTTATATTATTTTCTTTTATACATTTATATATTGCATCAGTACCTTTAGAGAAACCTTCTTTTTCAAAAACACCCATTGGCCCGTTAATAACCACTCTTTTAGCTTCTTTTAGAATTTTAGTAAATAATTCTATAGTTTTTGGTCCAATATCATATCCAACATCATTTTTTGAGATATTATTTATATTTTTTATTTCGTTATTACTGGTAACGATATCTACCGGTAATATTATTTTATCTTTATATTCATTTAATATTTTTTTACAAAATTCAATATTATCATCATCTACGATGGATGACCCAATATTTATATCCATTGATTTTAAGAATGTAAAACACATTCCTCCACCTATTAAAATTTTATCACATTTATCTATTAAATTTTCTATTACTAATGTTTTATCGCTTATCTTTTTTCCACCCATTATTACGATAAACGGATGTGTATTTTCATTCATTATTTCATCCAATTTTGTCGTTTCTTTTTCCATAAGGAAGCCAATTCCATTTGGTAATAATTTAGAAATTCCAACATTTGAAGCATGAGATCTATGAGATGTACCATAGGCATCATTTATATAAACATCCCCAAGGGATGCCCAATATGTACTAAGAGTTTCATCACAACTGCTTTCTTTTTTACCTTCAATATCTTCATATCTAGTATTTTCTATTATCAGAACTTCTCCTTCTTTTAAATTAGATATTTTATCTTCTAGTGATTTACCACTTGTTTCTTCACTAAAATATACATTTGTATCTAGTATTTTTTTTAATTCTAAGTATACTGGATACAAAGTATTATCTTTTTTATCTTCTTCTGTTTTTATTTTTCCTAAATGGGATAAAATTATCACTTTAGCATTATTATCAATTAAATAATTTATTGTTTCTAAACTTTCTTTTATTCTTGTATTATCTGTTATTATACCATTTTCTATTGGGACATTTAAATCACATCTTAAGATTACTCTTTTTCCTTGATATTCATAATCTTTTATAGTTTTTTTCACTCTATCACCTAAACTAATTATATATAAAAATAAAATAAGTGTCAATAAAGGTATTACTGCACTTATTTGGTTTCATAGAAAACAAAAATCAATTGTTCTGATAAAACAATTTGATCCGAGTTTTATGAATGACTTCATCGTTATAACTCTTTTTTATATATAAATCATATGCTATGATAATTAAAGATTACTTAAAATCTTCGGCAGAATTAACAAATAATTCTAACTCAGCGATTAATAATTATCTAGTAATACAAGATACATATCATCAAAAGAATTTAACATTTTTGGCTAAACATTATCAGTGTTTAGTTGAGTCTCTTATCTTTTGAGTTTTCTTTCTCAATAACAATTGTATATACTTAGTGCAGATAAGACTCCTACTTTTTAGGAGAATTCATGCTAGAATATCTAACTTATATCAATTATATTATCATAATATAGCTTCTTTAATAAGTATTAAAAAATATTAAACCAAGCTATAACTATGACGTATGTTTTTGCATACACATATAATTAATATATTTAGATATCCTCTATCTAAGCAATTATATTGTATAATATTTTTTTTCTTATGTCAATATGTTTTTTACATTTTTTGTATTTTTTGATAAAATCTATACATTATACTAAAAAAAGAGTATTATTTATACTCTATTTTGTAAACATTCCAAATATTTCGTCTGGGAAAAATACACATCCAATTATTAGTGCCACTGCTATTAATCCACAAACTAGTAATGCTATTAATCCTACATTTGAATTTGTTTTCTTTTCCTTTGTCATATTTATCTTTTTCCTTTCTATTCTATTTCTATATTTACTATATATCTTTCTGTATCATTATTAAAAAGTTTCATTAATGGGGTGTAATCAATATTAATTTTATTTTGATTATTAATATTATTTTCATTAATGGTGATAGTAATATATTCTTCACTATCATTACCAAGTATTATATCTTTTAGGTATACTATATGTTTATCATTTTCTTTTATTGATCTGGATAAATACTCATTTATAGTATTTATTTCTATGTAATTATAGTTTATTGGTTCATAGACATCTTCTTTTTCTGTTATTATATATACTTCATTTTCTTCTTTATAATAGTTATCTTTTTCATATATATAATTTGTTGTTATATCACCAAATGTTTTTATAATAGTTTCTTTTTCTTTTTGTTTATTTCCTTCATATTTATAATTATTATCATTTATTGTTACATTTATTGTATACTTATATTCTTCCGGTGTTTTTATGGATACTTCATCGTTTAAAGTTTCATTATTATTTTGGTTATATTCATTCTCTAATTCTTCTTTTGGTGTATTAGAATTACTTGAAAAGGCTAAAACAGCTACGAATACTACAAATAAAGTATATAACCCTAATTGTACTTTTGCTTTAAATTTAGAATCAGTTTTCCATTTTTCTACAAAATCTTTCATTACCTCAATGCCTTTCCAAGATATTCTTCTATCTTTATACCATTGATAAAATCTTTAACTAAGCATCTTTTTTTACCTTCTAATTTTATATCTATTAATTTTATTATATAATCTTTCGTATTTACATATATACCTGTTTTATCTATTTTGATAATTGTTCCTGGATTTGATGAAGATAATTCTTTAGTCAATTCACTTTTATATATTTTTAATCTTTTATCCTCAAAAAGACAATAAGCTCCTGGATTAGAACTTAAACCTCTAATATGGTTATGAATGTCTTTGCTGTTTTTTGTAAAATCTATTTTTTCTTCTTCTTTTGTAATATTATAACCAAATGTTACATCACTTTCTTGTTGCTTTATTCTTTGATTCGTTCCGTTTATAATACTTGGCAGTGTTTTAATTAATAAGCTTGCACCTAAATGAGACATTTTTTCATATACTGTATCTAAATTATCATTATCTAGTATTTCTAATTTTTCTTGACTGATAATATCTCCAGAATCCATTAATTTATCCATATACATAATAGTTATACCTGTTACTTTATCTCCATTAATAATTGCATGATGGATAGGTGCTCCTCCTCTTAGTTTGGGAAGAAGTGAACCATGTACATTAATACATCCATGTTTTGGTTGGTTAAGAATTACTTCTGGAATTATTTGGCCATAAGCGCATGTAATAATAATGTCTGGATTTAATTTAATTATTTTTTCATATTCTTCTTTTATCTTTGTTGGTTGATATACTTCAATATTATTATCTAGTGCTAATTTTTTTGTTGGAGTTGGTAAAATATTTCCTTTTCTATCTTTTTCTCTATCTGGTTGTGAAACCACTAAAATGACGTTAGTTTCTTTAATTAATTTTTCTAGCACAGGAACAGAAAAAGTAGGTGTCCCCATGAAAACTACTTTTAAATTTTTCATTATTCACCTACCTTTTGTTTGGAATTATTTTTTCTTTTCCACCCATATATGGTCTTAATACTTCTGGAATATTAATACTTCCATCTTCATTATAATTATTTTCTATTAATGCAATTAGTGCTCTTGTATTGGCTAAAACAGTATTATTTAATGTATCTACGTAATATGTACCATTTTCGCCTTTAGTCCTTATACCTAATCTTCTTGCTTGGGCATCCCCTAAAGTTGAACAAGATCCTACTTCAAAGTATTTTTGTTGTCTTGGTGACCATGCTTCGATATCACAAGATTTTACTTTTAAATCAGCTAAATCTCCAGAGCAGCATTCTAACGTTCTTACAGGAATATCCATACTTCTAAAAAGTTCTACTGTATATGACCACATTTTATTGTACCATTCCATTGCTTCTTCATGTTTACATATAACAATCATTTCTTGTTTTTCAAATTGGTGTACCCTATATATTCCTCTTTCTTCAATTCCGTGTGCTCCCACTTCTTTTCTAAAGCATGGTGAATATGAAGTCATTGTTATTGGTAAACTTGATTCTTTGATAATTTGATCTTTAAATTTACCTATCATTGAATGTTCACTAGTTCCGATTAAGAATAAATCTTCACCTTCTATTTTGTACATCATATTTTCCATTTCTGCAAAAGACATAACGCCGCTTACTACATTACTTCTTATCATAAATGGTGGGATGCAATAGGTGAATCCTTTATCTATCATAAAGTCTCTTGCATAGGATAACATCGCAGAACTTAATCTTGCAGCATCGCCCATTAAATAGTAAAATCCATTACCTGATGTTCTTCCTGATGCATCCTTGTCTAATCCACTTATACTTTCTAAAATATCTGCATGATATGGAATTTCAAAGTTTGGAACAAGTGGTTCTCCGTATTTTTCTATTTCAACATTTTCTGTATCATCTTTACCAATAGGAACTGTATCATCAATTATTTGGGGAATTGTCATCATTAATTCTTTTAATTTTGCTGATAATTCTTCTTCTTGTTTTTCAATACTTATTAATTCTGTGTTAATTTCTCTAACTCTTTCTTTTTTCTCGTTAGCTTCTTCTGTTTTCTTTTCACGATATAATAATCCTATTTCATCTGATGTTTTATTTCTTTCTTGTCTTAAATTATCTCCGTTAATTTTTAGTTCTCTTACTTGCTTGTCTAGTTCTAATATTTCATCTAGTACGGGCAATTTATTTTCTTGATATTTATTCTTTAAATTTTTTTCTACTAATTCTCTATTTGTTCTTATTATATTGATATCTATCATGTCTAACACCTCTAAGGAAATTATACACTAATTATATATAAAATGCAATTGAAAAAAGAGGTTATCCCTCTTTGTTTTTTGTTATATTTTTCAATAAAGTTAAAATTCATAAACTATAAATCATTTCTGAATTGTTTTAGTTCTTTTATAAATTTATCATTTTCTTCTTCTTCGGTCAAATTATATAATTTAGAAACTTCTTCTCGTTCTTCTTTTTTATTATTTCTATTCATTAATTCTTCAATACTGATTATTGCATCTTCTTCATCAATCGTTTCAATGGTATCTTTTTTTGCCATTAATTCTTTATAACTTATAATTGCATCTTCTTCTTGTTTTAACTCATAATTTGTTCTTTCTATCTCATCTGGTATTTCTGCTTCAGCTAATTTTCTAGATACTTCTTCTAAATATTGTTCACTTTTACTTTGAGTTTTATAATTATCAGTAATTTTTTCATTTTTTAATGTTTCATCGTCTACAGAAACTAGATTATTTAATTCTGGTTCTTTTATTGATAAATAGTAGTCTTCTGTAATATCTTGGTTATTTTGATTTAAATTGATTTCTGTTTTTCTAAGTGATACCATTTCCATATTATTTAATTTCTTTTTTATTTCATCATTTATTTGTTTTTCACTAATATTAATTTTTTCTTCAATTTCTTCCTTATTTAGGGATTCGTCTAAATCTTTTGCTATTTCCATTTTTTTATTATTACTACTTACATCTCTGTTAATTCCTATAGGAGAAGTTTGGCTTAATGACATTTCTCTTAAAACATTTTTTTGATATGGAGTTTTTGGAATTTCTATTTCTTTTGTTTCTTGGATTTCAATATTTTTATTATTGTTAGATTGCTCAAATAAATTTCTTCTATACTCAACGATATCATCTTGCATATTTTTTTCTTCTTCGTTAATTGTTACTTCTTCAATTATATTTTCTTTTTCTTGAACATTATTTTCAATAGTTATTTCTTCTTGTTTTATAATAGGTAGTTCCTCTTCGTTATCATTTTGTTTTTCTACCATTTTTTTTAGTTTATTATTTTTATTTATTAGAATCATAGAAAATATAAGAAGTAAAATTATTACTATTATAATTCCCCAAAAAATGATTAAATTAAGTGTATCTAATTCCTTGTAAAAATCTATTATAAATTCCATGTTATCACCCTTTATATATGTAGTTAATAATGCTAGCAACATATATTGCTGCTGTTTCTACCCTTAAAACTCTTTTTCCTAATGTAGTGGATGAAAAACCATTTTGGATTAAAAAGTCTTCTTCATTTTTTGTAAATCCACCCTCTGGACCAATTACGAATAGAATGTCTTTAATTTCATTATTTAAATAACTTTCTAATGGTTTGGTATTATCATTTAATGAGCAAATCAAATTTAATTCTTTCTTATCATCAATTAACTCTTTCATAGTTTTAATATTATGAATTTTAGGTATAGTTACTCTATGGGATTGTTCGCTTGCTTCTTTGCAGATTGTTTCCCATCTTAACATTTTTTTATCTTCTTTTGTCTTATCTATTTTAACAATACTTCTTTCTGTTTTTAAGGGAATAATTGATGTTACTCCTAATTCTGTTAGTTTTTGAAGTATTAAATCAAATTTTTGTTCTTGAACTAAAGCTATGGCTATAGTTAAATTAATATCTAATTCTCTATCTTCTTCATAAGAATCAACAATACTTAGTTTTAGTGAATCGATATCATCTATATTACATAAATACACTTTCTCTTCATAAACAATTTCTATTTTATCATTTTCTTTATAACGCATTACCTTTTTTATATGATGAACATCATTATTACTTAATGTAAACTGATTATTATTTTTTTCTTTAACAAAGTATCTTTGCATACTACCACCTAAATCGACAATATTTGATTAAATTATACCAAAAGAAAAGAAAAAAAGCATCTATTTGATGCAATTTTTATATATTTTAAACTCTTTGCTATTATCTAGTGATGTTTTACTTAATTCTTCAAATAATTTCTTTTGTTCTCTTGTTAATTTTTCTGGAATAACAACTTTGGTGATAACATACATATCGCCTTTTCTTTTGCTATTTACGTTTTCAACACCTTTTCCACGAAGTCTCATTTTATCGCCACTTTGAGTTCCTGCTGGAATGGTTAAATCAACATTACCATATAATGTTGGAACTTCTTTTTTAGTTCCAAGAACAGCTTCAGTTATTGTTAATGGTAATTCTATATAAATATCATCTTCATCTCTTTCATATAATTCATGGTCACGGATTGTAAATTCTATATATAAATCCCCATTAGGTCCACCATTTGATCCTGTAGCACCTTTACCCGCTACTCTTAGACGATTTTCATTATCAATTCCAGCTGGGATAGTAATTGTAATTGTCTTTTTGTTATTTACTTTTCCTAATCCTCCGCAGTCAGAACATTTTTTCTCATATGTTATACCAGTTCCGTGACAATATGGACATGTTGTTTTTGTTAAGAAACTTCCAAACATTGTTCTTTGTTCTGATGTGACAGTTCCACTACCATGGCATTCTGAACAATTTTTAGAATTAAATCCTCCCTTTCCATCACATTCGGGACAATTTTCTTCAACATCTATTTTGATATCTTTCTTAGTACCATATACAGCTTCTTCAAAGTCAATGGTTAGGCGATATAAGATATCATTTCCTTTTCTTGGGGCATTAGCACTTCTTCCTCTACTTCTTCCTGTTGAAAATCCCATACCCCCGAATAAGTCTTCAAATATATCTGACATGCTTCCAAAATCAAATCCTTCAAAACCTGAAAAGCCACCACCACTTGTATTAAATGCATTATGACCAAATTGATCATATTTCTTTCTTTTTTCTGGATCTGATAGCACAGCATATGCTTCTTGAGCTTCTTTAAATAATTCTTCAGCATTTTCTTCTTTTGAAACGTCTGGGTGATACTTTTTAGCTAATTTTCTAAAAGCGCTTTTGATGTCTGATTCAGAGGCATTTTTATCAACACCAAGAACTTCATAATAATCTCTTTTATTCATTTTTACCTCTCCTTTAACAAGTAAGAAGTTCTAGGGATCTAGAACTTTACTTTTTATTTTTCTTCGTATTCTGCATCTACGACATCATCATCTTTATTTTTAGAATCTTTTTCTTCTTTTTCTTCAGTTTCTGGTTGATTATTTTTAGCTGCTTCTTCATAAACTTTTGTTGCTAATTCATTTGCTTTTGTCAAAAGATTGTCTTTAGCTTTCTTGATTTCTTCTAAATCTTCACCTTCTAAAGCTTTCTTAGTTTTTTCTATTAATTCTTCAGCCTCCAATTTATCCTTTTTATCAACTTTATCTCCTAAATCTTTTAGAGCTTTTTCTGTCATAAAGATTACTTGTTCAGCTTCATTTTTAGTATCTGCTGCTTCTTTTTTCTTGTTGTCTTCTTCTTTGTGAGCTTCAGCTTCTTTCATCATTTTATCAATTTCTTCATCTGTTAAAGTATTAGTTGCTGTAATTGTAATTGATTGTTCTTTATTTGTACCTAAATCTTTTGCTTTAACATTAACTATTCCGTTTGCATCAATATCAAAGGTAACTTCGATTTGTGGTACTCCACGTGGTGCTGGTGGAATGTTTGTTAATTGGAAATTTCCTAAAGTTTTATTGTCTCCTGCCATACTTCTTTCACCTTGCAATACGTGAATATCAACGGCTGGCTGATTATCGGCTGCAGTTGAGAATACTTGGCTCTTACTTGTTGGTATTGTTGTATTTCTTGGAATTAGAACAGTCATAACTCCACCTAATGTTTCAATACCTAATGATAATGGTGTTACGTCTAGCAATACGATATCATTAACGTCACCAGTTAATACTCCACCTTGAATAGCTGCTCCCATTGCTACTACTTCGTCTGGGTTAACTTCTTTAGATGGTTCTTTTCCTAATTCTTTCTTAACTAGTTCTTGTACACAAGGTATTCTAGTAGAACCTCCTACTAATAAGACTTTATCAATATCATTTTTAGATAATTTAGCATCTTTCATTGCCTTTCTTACAGGTTCTAATGTTGATTCTACTAAATCACTAATTAAATCTTCAAATTTAGCTTTAGTTAAATTCATATTTAAATGGATTGGTCCATCTTCTCCTTGAGATATAAATGGTAAAGAAATTTCTGTTGAAGACATTCCACTTAAATCTTTTTTCGCTTTTTCGGCAGCATCTTTTACTCTTTGCATAGCCATTTTATCAGATGATAAATCTACGCCAGATTCTTTTTTGAATTCTTTAACCATCCAATCCATAATTCTTTCGTCAAAGTCGTCTCCACCAAGTTTATTATTTCCACTAGTTGATTTAACTTCAAATACACCATCACCTAATTCAAGGATTGATACGTCAAACGTTCCTCCACCTAGGTCATATACTAAAACTGTTTGAGTTTTTTCTTGTTTGTCTAATCCGTAAGCTAGTGCAGCTGCAGTTGGTTCGTTGATTATTCTTTCTACTTCTAACCCTGCAATTTTACCTGCATTTTTAGTTGCTTGACGTTCTGAGTCATTAAAATATGCTGGTACTGTTATAACGGCTCTTGTTACTTTTTCTCCAAGATATTCTTCAGCTGTTTTCTTTAAATCTCCTAGAATCATTGCTGAAATTTCTTCTGGAGTGTAATCTTTATCATTTGCATGTACTTTATCGTTTGTTCCCATTTTTCTTTTAATTGAAGAAATTGTATCTTTGTTAGTTACCATTTGGTTTTTGGCTTTTTGACCAACTATTATTTCTCCTTTTTTAAAAGCTACTACGGAAGGTGTAGTACGAAGTCCTTCTGGATTTGTAATAACTTTTGCTTCGCCACCTTCAAAAACTGATACACAACTATTAGTTGTTCCTAAATCTATTCCTATTATTTTACTCATATTTATCATTCTCCTTTTATTTATATTTATTCATCATCTTCAACCATCTCAATAATTTTGACGGTTTTCTTTTTCTTTTTAGGTTTATTTTCATTTGATCTATTCTTTTTAATTGATTTATATATATAGTAGCTACATAGAGCTATTAATATTAAAGGTAGTAACCATATAACAAATTTAACAGCAACTATACTTAATAGAATAGCAATTAATATATATAAAATTTCTTTAATACTATCTTTATTCATTTACCTTCACCATTGCAAGTCTTAGTATTCTATCTTTATACATATATCCTTTTTGGAATACTTCAAGAACTACACCAGACTCTTTATTTTCATCTTTTTCTACGACTACTGCTTGGGATACTGCTGGATCAAATTCTTTTCCAAGACATTCAATTTCTTTAACTTCAAATTTTTCTAACAGGCTTCTTGTTTGGTTATATACCATACGAAAGCCTTCTAGAAATTTTGATGTTTCATCTCCAAAGTTATTGTCATCCATGCTTATAGCTCTTTCAAAGTTGTCTAGAATTGGAAGGAAGCCTTCTAAAATTTCTGTTTCTGCATATTTTAAGATTCTAGATGTTTCTTCATCTTTTCTTTTTTTATAGTTTAATAATTCTGCTTGACTTCTTAATAGAGCATCTTCTAAATCTTTAATTCTTTGTAATTGTAATTCTTCTTTGTTATTACATTTACAATTTTCTTCACTACAAGTATTTTCTTCTTCGCTACAGCAACAATCAGACCCACAAGTGCACTCTTCATGAATTTCTTTTTCTTTGTTTTCACAGTTACAGTGTTTATCTTTTTTACTCATTTTTACCTCATTTCTTTAACTATCTTTTCCATCAATATTATCTTTTATATAATTTAATAGATTAACTACTCTTTCATATTCCATTCTTTTTGGTCCAATTATAGCAATTGTTCCTTCTTCACCATTATAGTTATATTTAGTTTTAATTACAGAAACATCTTCAGATAATTCTGAATCTTTACCAATATGAATTTTTATATCATTTTCTTCTTCATCCAAATCATTAATTGTTTCTATTTCATCAAACTTATGTAAAATTTCTTTTACTTTTTCTATATTACTGAATTCTGGTTGTTTTAAGAAATTATTTTTTCCAGCAAAGTGAACATCACTAGCTTTATTTGTAAAATTAGAAAATGCATCGTAGAAAGCATTATACAATACTTCATGTTGTTTAACATATTGTCCTATTATTGGTTTTACATCGTATTCTAATTTTTCACTTATTTCATTAATTGGAGTTCCTACGATCATTTTATTTATTAAGTTAACAGTTTTTGTAACTTCTTCAATATCTGTTTCTGGTAAATATAAATTTTTATATTCGACATATCCTTGATCAGTAATTAACATTGTTAATATTTTATAGTTATCTAGTGGAATAACTTCAACTTTTTTTAACTTGTTAGTACTTGATGATTTACCTAGAACTACAGAAGTATAGTTTGTAATTTCTGCGATTAGTTCAATACTTTTTTCAATTACATCTCCAAGTTGTAATGATTGATTATGAAATATTGTTTGTAATTTCAACATATCCTCACCAGTTAAATCTTTTGGTGTCATTAGGTTTTCTACATAATATTTATAACCTTCTTCACTTGGTTGACGTCCTGATGCAAAGTGATTTTTTTCTAAATAACCTAAATCTTCAAGAACTACCATTTCATTTCTAACTGTAGCACTTGAACAATTTAAATGTTTACATATAACATTTGAACTTACCGGTTTTACGGTTTTTACATACTCTTCAACAATAAACTTTAATATTTCTTTTTGTCTATTTGTTATCACGGTATCACTTCCCTAGCAATGCTGCTTCCTAATTGCTAAATTAATTATATGATTATTTTTTAGCAATGTCAATACTTAAATTGCTAAATTCATAAAATTTTATTCATATAAATTTAAAATATGAAAAAAACTATAGAATTTATGTAATATATTTTTACATATTTTACTATAGTTTGATTATTTTATTTTTTACTATCTTTCTTATCTAACATTTCGTTTAGAACTGTTCCAAATGTAGCAATTCCTTCCATATTAGATGGGATAATAATTTTGGTAGCAGAACCTTCAGCTACTTTTGATAATGCTTCATAGCTTTTCAAAGTTAGAACTGATGTATCCGCTTTAGCTTCTTTTAATAATTTGATACCTTCTGCTTCTGCTTGTTTTATTTTTAATAACGCTTCTGCTTCACCTTCAGCCATTCTTATTTTAGATTCTCTATGAGCTTCTGCTCTTAAGATTGCTGATTCTTTTTCACCTTCAGCAATAAGAATACTAGATTTCTTTTCTCCTTCTGCTTGAAGGATTTTTTCACGTCTTTCACGTTCTGCTCTCATTTGTTTTTCCATAGCTTCTTGAATATCTCTTGGTGGCAAAATATTTTTTACTTCCACTCTATTTACTTTAATTCCCCAAGGATCTGTTGCTTCGTCTAGGATAGCTCTCATTTTTGTATTTATAATATCTCTTGAAGTTAATGTTTGGTCTAATTCTAATTCACCAATTATATTTCTCAATGTCGTTGCTGTTAAATTTTCTATGGCACTTATTGGATTTTCAACACCATATGTATATAGGTTAGGATTAGTTATTTGAAAATATACTACTGTATCAATTTGCATTGTTACGTTATCGGATGTAATCACTGGTTGTGGTGCAAAATCTTTTACGATTTCTTTCATTGAGGTAACATTTGCAATTCTATCTATAAATGGGACTTTAAAGTGTAATCCATTTCCCCAAGTTTTATAATATGAACCTAATCTTTCTATAACATAACTTTTTGCTTGTGGTACTATTTTTATACTAGGAATTACCACTACTAGTACGATAACAATAATAGCTAATAAAATATCCATAAATTACTCCTCCATTCTTTTTACTTTCAATTTTGTGCTATTAATTTCTAATATTTCAACTATTGAATCTTCAGGAATGTTTTCATCAGCAACTGCTGTCCAACGTTTTCCGTCAACTTTTACTTCACCAGGTTTCTTTTTTGTTATTTTCTCAGTAACAATTCCTTCCATTCCAATAATTCTGTCAATATTAGTTTTTGTCTTCTCTGGTAGTATTTTCTTTATGGCATCTTTTGTTAATATTAGTAATAATGTTCCAGCTAACACAAAGATTGCCACTTGAATGACTACATTATCTGTAAATAGTGATGTGAGCATTGCAATAATACTACTGATAATATACCATATGCTTACTAGACTTACTGTAGACATTTCTAATATAGCTAAGATAATAGCTATTGCGAGCCATACATAAAACACATCTTCACTTCCTTTATTTAATTATACTATGGTGAATTTAAATTATCAATAATAATTGAATATTTGAAGTTATGTCTATTTCGATACTATATTTTTCTTCTTAAATAATCTATTGGGTATTTATATCTAGTTAGTTTACGACAGATTTCCTTTGGTTCTTCTTGCTTATACCATTCTATGAATTCTGAATTGCACAATTCGGGATGATTTAATGCGGCTTTAGCTAATGCTTGGTATAATATATCCTGGGCTTCTTCTAAATTATAGTACCTAACTTCTTCTTTTTCTTCTTCTGAACTAACGGAATATTTGTCCGTATCTATAATAATAATCTTATCTTCCATAAATATAGTATTTTCTAAATTGGCATCATTTGTTCTAATTTTTTCATCAGCTAATCTAATAAACGAACTAAAAATAGAAGTAAAATTATCAGTTAAATAGTCAGAGAATTTTAATAATATATCTTCTGGGCTGGATTCATAGAAGGGCATCAAAATTGATCTGTAATTTCCTTCTTCATCAAAAAAATTTTTATCTACTTTATAATAATTTGGAAGATTCATGCTTTGAATCATTTTTTGAAGATATAGATCTGGAATACTTCCTCGTAATCTAAACTTCTTTAAACATTTATTATCAGCTGTTCTGTATACTTCATGTGAATTAAATGGAGTACTTATTTTTTCTGCCACATATATTTGTATAATTTTCCTATTTTCATCATAGTAATATTGTTTATTATTTATAGTTTTGATTGGTGGTACTCTTACAAAATTAGAATTTTCATCATAATAAAACATCGTAATCACTTCCATTAAATTAGTATTTAAAAAAGTTTTTATGTTACAAGTATAATATACTAAATAGTTGTTTTTTTCAAGTGTTATGTTTTCTATGTTAGCAAGTAAAAAAATTCTTTTAGCAAAAAAAAGACCTAATGGTCTTAATCTAACAACTTACTTTCTTCTCCTTCACAGTATCCTTCTCCTGCTGATTCTCCTTCTACATAGGATTTACCTGCTATTTCACAACCTACTTCAGTTATTTTATCTTTTAAATAACCTCCTAGTATTTTTACGGCTGCTATTGCTACTACTGTTATAAGGGATATTATTAATACGTATTCTACCAATGTTTGACCTTTATTATTTAATTTTAATCTCATAAGCCACCTACCTATTTGTCTAAGATAATTATATTATAAGTGCTTAATTATGTCAACCTTTAATTTCTACGTAATCACCAGAATCTAGATATATGATTCCTTTTTTATTTTCTAATTTTTGAATAATAGAATTATATTTATTTATTTTATCTATTTTAGATAAGGTAATATATACATAATTAGAATCAACCATATATAGTAAGAATCTTTCTTTATCTACTTCATTTGGTGTATATTCTATATGTGATATTTTTAAAAGAATATCTTTATCAATTTGACTGAATTTTGTAATAAATTTATCAAATATATCATCAATATTGTTGATTACATATGGAATATAGTTAATATTATAGGTGTTATCAACAGATTTTGTTGATGAAAGAACCAATTTATCTTTATATATACATATTGGATTATATTCTTCTATTTCAAGATATATTTTTCTTGATAAAGTTCTTTTTATATTTACATTTTTAATATAGTCATTTTTCAATAGTTTCTTTTTAATATTAGTAAAATATGTATTTATATATGGTGGATATCCTTCTAAATCTGCTAAAGATATTATAGTTTTGTCGTCTAATATATTGTTCCCTTGAATATATATATTTTTAACTGGTAATTTAGCTATATCAATAATAGTTAATACCAATAGTGTTAAAATAATTAAGGTAATAATTATATTTTTAGTTTTTAATCTTCTTTTTTTGACTTTTACTTTAACTTTTTTAGCAGACATAAAATCACACCTACCTAACAATAATTTGTTCTAATTTTAATTCTATATTGTATTTTTCTTTTATTTCTTTTTGTATTTTTTCTATTAATGATATAATATCTTTTCCTGTAGCGCCATTTTTGTTTACAATAAAGTTTGCGTGTTTAGTTGATACTTCTGCACCATTTATATTATATCCTTTTAAATTAGCTTCTTCTATTAATGCTCCTGCATATCCACCTTCAGGATTTCTGAATACACTTCCAGCATTTGGCATATCTAATGGTTGAGAAGCAATTCTTTTTTGTTTTCTTTCTTCAACCAATTCCTTCATTTCTTCTGAATTTCCTTTTTGCAATTCAAATGTTGCATCTAATACGATATATTTTTTGTTTCTTTTTAAGAATGAACTACGATATGCATACTCAAGTTCACTATTTTTCATAATTTTTACTTCATTATCTGGTGTTAGTACTGTTACTTCTTTTAGGATTTCTGATATATCACTATTATATGCTCCGGCATTCATAGCAACAGAGGCACCTACGGCTCCAGGAATTCCAGCAGAAAACTCCATCCCAGAAAATCCTTTTTCTATAGTATCTAGAGATAATTTAATTAATGAGTATCCAGCACCGGCTGTAACTAAATTATCTTTATATATTACAGAATTAAAATTATCTAATTTAATCATTACGCCATCATAATAGTCCATTGATAATATAACATTAGATCCATTACCTAGTATATAATATTTGATATTATTTTCCCTTAAATAATCTAAAACTAATTTTAGTTCTTCAATTGTTTTGGGAAATACTAAAAACTTACAAATAGTATTTACTCTATATGTATTATAATTTTTTAGAGATATATCTTCTTTGTATGAGACATTTAAACTATCAAAAAAATTTTTTATCATCCATTATCATTTCCTTTAGAACTTCATAGATTCTTGAACTACTATCTTTAATACCAAGTTCTTTTAAATTCTTTTTGATATTATTATATTGTTCTTTGTTAGATAGTGTTTTATCTATTAGGTTTATTAAATTATCTTTAGTTAAATCTTTTTCTTCTAGTATTAAACCAGCATTTTTGTTTACTAAGTCCATTGCATTTTTATATTGATGATTATTAGTTACGTATGGACTAGGTATAAATATTGACGGAATATTTAATACTAAAATTTCACTCATCGTAGATGCTCCCGCTCTTGTAATAATTAAGTCAGTTACTTTCATTAAAGATGGTAATTCATATATAAATGGTTTTATTATTACATTTTCCGGTACTTTCATTTTTTTTACTTTTTCATAGTAGGAATTTCCTGTAACAAATAAAACTTGATAATCTTTATTTTTAAAGTTATTTAAAAAAGATACTATTTTATCATTTACAGTTTTACTGCCAAGACTTCCCATAACAATTAGTACAAGTTTTTTATTTTTATCTAAGCCATAATCTTCTTTATTAGCTTTTTTCATATTTAACGCTTTTTCACTACATGGATTTCCTGTTAGAACAACTTTTTCTTTAGGAAAAGCTGATAGTGTTGATGAAAACGATACGCCTATTTTATCAGCATATTTAGTTAAGTATTTATTAGACAAACCTACAACAGAATTTTGTTCATGAATAAATGTCTTTTTACCTAATTTTTTTGCTGCCCAAATAACTGGTCCTGTAACATATCCACCCGCACCAATTACAACATCGGGATTAAATTCTTTTATTATTTTTTTACATTCAATTCTTGCTTTTAAGAATTGATATAAAACTTTAAAATTTTCAAGAGTTAGTTTTCTTTTTAAACCACTAACGTTTATTTCTTTATACTTAATACCTAATTCAGGTATTAGATCTTTTTCCATTCTATCAGATGTTCCTATATATAAAATATCACTCTTTGCTTCTTCTTCTTTAATTTTATTAATTATGGCAATTGCTGGATATATATGTCCGCCAGTGCCACCGGCACTAATTACAACTTTCATAATTCACCTCATTATCATTATAACATATATAAATCAATTTTTCTCTAATATCTATTTAATTATACACTTTTCGTATTATTTTTATGTAAAAAAAAGCATAAAAAAAATATTGGCAATTTCCTATTTTCGCTTTCACTATCGTCGGCGTTTAGGTGCTTAACTTCTGTGTTCGGTATGGGTACAGGTGAGCCACCTAGCTATTTTCACCAATATATTTTTTCTTTATTATTTTTCCAAGTTCTCTGAAAACAAGATAATGCGATCATTCAAATTATTTGGGATTAAATCCTCAA
>JAFQTN010000017.1 GCA_017409025.1 Bacilli bacterium
AGCAATAGACGACTATATTTATTATTATAATTATGATAGAATTAAGGTAAAATTAAAAGGACTGTCACCTGTAAATTACAGGTTACAATCCTCTAATTAGAAACTATTTATAAACTGTCCAACTTTTGGGGTTCAGTTCAAGTTCAAATTTAATGAAGTTCTTTTATATTAATAAAAAAATAAATACTTATTAATTATAATTACTTAGATTTAAGTAATTATCATCATAACTAAATATCTATATAATATGTTAGGTGATTTTATGAATGGAATAAGTATTTATGAATTACTCAAATTATCTAATCCTAAAATAATTGATATTAGAGATAAATATTCTTATACTATGGGAAATCTCAAAGGATCTATTAATGTTCCATATTATAGTTTATTATCAAATTACTCAATATATCTAAATAAATTAGAAACTTATTATTTATATTGTGACTATGGAAAGCAAAGTAAAGAAATAAGTAATAGACTAAATTTATTCGGATACAATACATTTTATGTCAAAGAAGGATATTTAGACTTTCAAAATATAATCAAATAAGATATAATATAAATAGGTGATAAAATGATAGAATACATAATAATTGGACTATTAATAATCTTAATAATCCTAGTAATAATATTACTATCTAAAGGAAATAATAATTTAATAGAAAAATTGGGGAAATTAGAACTAAATACAGTAAAAGAATTGTCTACATTTAGAAATGACTTATCTAAAAGTTTAACAGATGATTTTGACAAATTAGAAGATAAAATAGAAAAAAGATTGATACTAATAAATGATAAAGTAAATGAAAGATTAGATGAAAACTTTAGTAAAACAAATAAAACATTCACTAATGTCTTAGAAAGACTATCAAAAATAGATGAAGCCCAAAAGAAAATAGAAAACTTATCTGGAGATATCATATCATTACAAAGTATTCTAACAGACAAAAAGAGTAGAGGTATTTTTGGAGAAGTAAATCTAAAACATATTTTAGTAAGTGTATTTGGAGAAAATAATGAAAAAATATATAGACTACAACATACACTACCTAATACTACAATTGCTGATGCTGTAATATTTGCACCAGAACCACTAGGAACAATTGCAATAGATTCTAAGTTTCCACTAGAAAATTACCAATTAATGGTAGATAAAAATATTAGACAATCCGAAAGACTTACATATGAAAAACAATTCAAAATTGACGTAAAAAAACATATAGATGCAATAAGTAGTAAATATATTATACCAGGTATAACTTCTAATCAAGCTATAATGTTTTTGCCTGCTGAAGCCATATTTGCAGAAATAAATGCATATCATAATGATTTAGTAGAATATGCTTACAAAAAAAATGTATGGATTACATCTCCAACAACACTAATTTCAACATTCACAACAATTCAAGTAATTCTAAAAAATATGGAAAGAGACAAATATGCTAAAGTAGTTCATGAAGAATTAACTAAATTAGGAATAGAATTCCAAAGATATAAAGAAAGATGGGATAAATTATCTAGAAGTATTGAAACAGTAAATAAAGATGTAGAAAACTTAAATATTACATCTGATAAAATAACCAAAAAATTTGAAGCAATAAATGATGTCAGATTAGATGATAAAAAATATTTAGAATAATAAAATATGGGATAAAAGAATACACTGTTATAGGTGATATTAATGTCCCGTATTTTTTTCTTTTTACTTGGTTTTGGCTTAATGACCATAGGATTTGTATATATAATTTTATATTTAAATATATTAAGTATAGGGTATAATTTTTCTTATTATGTCAATTTTATATCTAGAAGAATAGAATGTTATTTTACTGTCATAGGATTTATTATATTAAACTTATCTATGTATATAAAAGGAGATAAACGATATGGATTATATTTATGATATAGTATTAAATTTTCAAAACGAATATTATGATTTCTTTGAATGGAAAAATACCGATAAAGTAATAAACATAAAGAAAATACCAGTTTATTTAGTAAATGACAATAATTATTTAGATTTAAAATATAATGAAGTTATTTTAGATAGAGAAGAACTACCTCATTCAATAAAAATGTTTTTAGTTACAAATGGAAGAGAGGTTTTAGGTCTACTATTAGATAAAGAAGGAAGAATAATAAAAAAGAGTAGTTTATTATTTGAAGAAGCAGACGAAGTACTAGAAGAAAAAGAAACAATTAAAACTTTACCTTTAAAATATAAAAAAAATATCACTAAGCCACACATATCATATAGCAGACTTTATTTAGAAAAAAGAAAATTTTTACAAAAATATTTCTCTAAAATAGATATAAATCAAGATGAATATTTATTAAAATATATCTATTATGATATATTTAAAAAAGAAGAAGATAATATAAACAAAGTATATAAAGAATTAAAATCATTAATAAATATAAATATTAATAAAATATATCAAAGTATCAAAAGGGTAAGTATAGAGTTAAAAAAATAAGACCTGTTAAGGTCTTATCAGATTGTTGACAAAGTGATATATTTGAAAAAATATATTGCTTTTTCTTTGCTATAAATTATTTTTTTGATAATTTGCTGAAAAAATAGTCTGATTTGTTTAATATTTGTGTATTTTTTCTTGCTATTCCATCTCCATA